>JAJEDI010000055.1 GCA_022821585.1 Caldilineaceae bacterium | reverse complement strand
TCTGGGGGTGTGGGGGGGGGGGGGGGGGGGGGCCCCCCCCCCCCCCCGGGGGGTGGGCCTAATTGGCCCGACCGCCCAACTACAGGGGACAGGGGCTGGGGGCCAGGGGTTAGAGTGGGCGGTTTCCCTGCATCGGTGTTGATCGCGGACTGGCCATGGTCTAGTTGGTGCAAGAGGCATACGAGAGTTCGCCCCTATGGTCAGCAACGGGCGGAGCATGTGATGAGGGGACGGGCTGTAGTTGTGCTGCCGGGGCGTCAGGGCGTACTGCATCCAACCACCACAATACCTCAAGGCAGCTCTGAGGATTGTGGCAGCTTTCAGCGCGGTGCTTTGGTCTTGATGTTGTTTATACCTGTCAACTCCAAACGATTAGAGCATCCAAGAGAGAGATAGGTTCGAACCTCTTCTGTCCAAACTCTACCTCGCCAAGACTGCGCCGACTCGTTCGGCCACAATGCGTTCTTCGCCAGGGAGTAACGTGTGAGGGGCGATTACAATGCCATCTCGTGACGTTGCAACGTAAATCCCCGGGTCACCTTCCAGCAGCTCAGAGGCCACTTGTTCCTTCGTCACGGGGATGGCCTGATCGTCCCATGTCACCACAGTCACGGGCACAATCCTAGGTTTTACTTCCACACCGGCAAAGTCCCTGGGGAATCCAGCTTGTACGGTCACATGCGATAGATCGGACAACGTTTCCACGACGTAGTTTGTGCGCAGGTGCCAGCCTTCCAACTCTTTACGTTCATACTCCGGATCCGAGAAGAGTTCTAACGCCGTCACCAGTCCGATGATCTCTTCTTTTCCGACCTTGCACGGCCTGCCAACACCGTGGTAGGGACTCCCATTCATCGCACAGGCCTCGATCAGATCCTTTCGTCCCAAAATCAGGCCTGACGATTGCGGTCCTCGGATCCCCTTGCCGCCGCTGAAAATGACCAGGTCCGCTCCCATATCAACGTACTCTCTCAGAATGGAAAAGGAAGGAAATTCTGCTGCAGCATCCACGACCACCGGAACGTCTTGCTTATGCGCGATGTCAATCACATCCTGGAGTGGCAGGTCATGGGGTGGGCTATAGGCAACAAAGTGAATGATGGCCGCTGTCTGCTCGTTGAGAGCGGCTTCCAAGTGCCAGGAGTTGGTCGTATTGGCCAGCCCGATCTCGATGAGCGTCGCACCGGCCTCCCTAACCATCAGTTCATAGTAGTTCCTTTGCATCACTTGCATAACAACTTCGTTTTTCATCCCACGGGTATTGGGGAGCTGGTGAACCTTGGCCCAATCTTTGCCCGTCATACAGGCTGCAATCGATATGAGCACGCCGCCCGCAGCACCGGAAGTAATATAGCAGGCCTCAACGCCGACCAAGTCTGCGATATACTGACCTGCCTTGGCCAGCAGTTCGTTCAAGTTGATGAAGTTCTGACCGGCCTCCTGCATTGCGGAAATCACTTCGGGGGCCATAATCGAACCCCCGATGGCGGTACCGTTGCCGACAGCGTTGATCTTGGTCTTCACGCCCAGTTTTTCGTAGACTCCCATCGTTCGCATCTCCCTGATTTTCTCGGTACGTCGGCCTTACCCGTTACCAGTGTAAACGCCACTTAAGAATGTGGTGGCCTGCCTGAAAGTAGAGCAGGCTCTCATCGGCCTTGCTCACGGCGACAGCATGGTGCCTGCCCCCGCCGTGTACATAGAGTCCGCCGGCATCTTCATTAGTGATCTTGAGCAGCAGGGCACCATTTTTGTCCAGCACCCAGAGCATGCGATGCTCCGGCAAGACGGGTGGAACGGTTAAGCCAGCCAGGCCCGGGACCATGTGGTAATCGGCGACGTAAACGTTTTCCTGGCTGTCCAGACAGATTCCCTTTGGGGACCAGATGATACCTTTACCGATCGATCGAATGAAGGTCCCTTCTCGATCGAAGATCTGAATCCGACCATTGTCAGAATCGGCTATGTAGAGATGCCCGCTGTTGTTGCCGATGGCAATGCCGTAGGGACCTTCAGGGATAGTGCTTCCCATGTGATCGTGACCATAACGCCCGCGCAGGGGTATTCCGCCCGCGAATTGGCCTGGTCCTGTGCCATGTTCCCCCCAAGCCTTGATAAAATGGCCGCGAGCGTCAAACTTCTGCACGCGGTTGTTTCCGCCGAGGAGAGTGTGCGTATCCGTGACATAGATAAAACCTTCTTCATCCACGGCGACACCGTTGGGTCCTGAAAGGCCGCCAAACTGTCCCGGCCCATTGCCCATGCTGCCAAAGAGCATCAGGAAGTTTCCCTGGGCGTCGAATTTCTGAACGCGGCAGTTCTGACTGTCGCCAACAAAGAGATTGTCTTCAGGATCGACATGCACAGGTCGATGCATCTGAAACTCCCCTGGCGCGGTCCCGGGCCTGGGACGCTCCCCGAGAGGATCCCCGGTGCGCACACCGCCAATCTTGTGAATCAGGTTGCCGTCCGGGTCTATTTTCTGCACGCGATGATTTGCCTCATCAGCGACGTAGATGTTTCCCAAGCTGTCTGAAGCCAGCCCCTCCGGGTTATCAAATTCTACGTCTCCCCAGCCTGTTTCATAGGGACCCCAGACAGCCAACAGCTCTTTTCTTGGTTCGTTCATGGTTCAGGCGTCCCTTTCACCAAGTCACTTGGTACTTGAAAACCAGGTTATCGCCCTGGACATATACGATGCTGTCGTCGGCTTTGCATACAGCCAGGCCGTAGCCGTGGCAGTGTAGCCCGGCTCCATAGTTATGGGTCATCCGGTCATGCGCTTCCTTCGTGCCGATTCTTCCAATCAACTGTTTAGAGCCGACATCGAATACCAACACCCACCGGGATTCCTCGACGACGCGCCATTTCAGGGGGTCGGTCAGATCGTAAGTCTCCATCGGTGGTTCGTGTTTGTGCACGCCACTGACATAGAGGCGACCGCTGCCATCCATGGACAGTTGGCGAGGCCGGAACACAACCCCGTCGCCGAAACTTCCGTCACAGAGTCCTATTCCCTTAAAGACCTGGAGGCGGTCGTTGTCACAGTCTCCGACGTAGATGTCTGCACCCCAATTGTTCTTGTCACTTATGTGTTGCGCATTCTGATTGACCGCGATGCCTGTGGGTCCAATCGGGCCTGGCCCGATACCGGGCCCAAAGTCGAGTCCATATTCCCGGACGGGCATCGCACCGCCAAACTGCCCCAGCCCTGTCCCGTAGCTGCCAAACTGGGCGACAAAGTGTCCATTTTGATCCAATTTCTGAACCCGGTGGTTGCCTCCAATACTGGTATGGGTGTCGCACACCAGCATATAGCCATTCTCATCGATAGCGATGCCCAGTGGGCCCTCTCCACCGAACTGCCCGTAGCCCAGCCCCTGAGTGCCAAAGATCAGCAACTGATTGCCATCCCCGTCAAATTTCTGGACGCGGCAGTTGAGCGTGTCGCAGACGTAAACATTGTTCTCGTTGTCAGTACAGATGGCCTGCGGGCTGTTGAATTCTGCCATGGCCGTGCCGGCCCAGGGTTCCCCTGCGTCGTCGATCCCCCCGATCTTCCAGATCAAGTTTCCGTTGGTGTCCAACTTCAGTATGCGATGGTTTCCCGTGTCGGCCACAAGAAGGTTCCCCGCGCTGTCGGTTGCCAGCGCTTCGGGCCGGCGGAAGGCATTGTCGCCGCTCCCTCCTTCAGGGATTCCCCAAGTGGCTAAGAGTTCTACCTGTGGTTGTGTCATGTAACTCCCCTTTCTCGCAATTTATGACTATGCACCTTGGGCTTGCGGCCGATTTCCAACCATCGCCGAATGGACACGCAACTTACTCTTGCGTGCTAAGTAACTGAGCCACTCGTTCGGCGACGATGCGTTCTTCACCCGGTTGCATGGTGTGCGGGGCAAGTGAAATGCCCTTCGGTGAGAACGCTGCCATGATGCCGGGGCTGCCTTCCGCCAGTTCCTGGCGAACTTCCTCTTTGGACTTGGGTATTATGGCCTCCTCCCATTCCACATGCGCAAGAGGCACGCCTTCCGGCGCTGCCCCACTCAGTTCCGAGAACGAAGATGGCGGGGCGGTTTCACGGTATGCCAAGATTCCAGGAGTGTGGGACAGGGCTTCTACAATGTAGGCGGTTCGTTCTTCATAGCTGTTTAGTTCCGCCTGTGAGAATTCTTCGCTTGCGAACAACTCCAAGGCTGTGACCAAGCCAACGATTTCTTCTTTTCCTACCTTTGGGGGGCGCCCTACCCCGTGATTGGGACTTGAGTGCATTGTACATGCTTCGATGAGGTCTTCTCGCCCCAATATGAGGCCGGATGACTGCGGGCCACGGAGTCCTTTGCCCCCACTGAAAATTGTCAAGTCGGCCCCCATATCGGCATACCGTCTGAGATTGGAGAATGGTGGGAATTCGGCAGCAGCATCCACGATTACAGGCACACTGTGCTTGTGGGCGATTTCAATTACATTTTCGACTGGCAAGTCCAGCGGAGGAGAATAGGCCACGAAATGAACGATTGCCGCCGTCTGTTCATTGATGGCTGACTCGATGTGCCAGGGGTACGTCCGGTTGGCCAGACCTACTTCGATAAGCCTTGCACCAGCAAGCCGAATCATCAACTCATAGTAGTTGCGCTGCATGACCTGGATAATCACTTCATCTTTCATACCCTCCGTATTTGGGAGCTGGTGAACCTTCGCATCGTCTTTACCGGTCATGCAGGCAGCGACGGCGACCGTCACGCCGGCTGCTGCCCCGGCAGTGATATAGGCCGCTTCAACGCCGACCAGTTCCGCGACTCGACGCCCTGCTTTTTGCAGCAGTTCAGGCAGCCTTACGAATGAGCGACTGGCATCCTCCATCGCGGCAAGCACCTCTGGGCGCATGATGGAGCCGCCGACGGCGGTACCGTTGCCGACTGCGTTTATCATAGTTTTGACGCCCAGTTTCTCGTATACTCCCATGTTCCTGCTCTCCGGATTCCCAGCTTCGCTTCCCAGGCCGGTCAACGTGCAAGTCGACGCAACATGGGATCCAAGGAGTCTCGCAGACCATCACCAAAGGTATTGAGCCCAAAGACAAACAGGGCGATGGCCAATCCAGGAAAGATGACGACGTGAGGTGCGATCGTGGTGTAGGTGCGACCGCGGCTGAGCATTGCACCCCATTCCGGTGTGGGGGCTTGCACGCCGAGACCCAAGAACCCAAGGGTGGCAGCATGAATAATTGCGCCACCGGTAGACAGAGTGGCTTGAACCACAAGCGGGCTCATCGCGTTGGGCAGGAGATGCTTGAGCAAAATCAGCCGATCCGAGACGCCTACACAGCGGGCGGCGAGTACATAGTCGAATTCTTTGGTTGCCAGAATACTCCCACGCGCGAGGCGCGCGAGAGTGGGCAGGCGGGTGACGCTCACCGCAATGATAAGACTGGTTACGCCAGGCTCAAGGACACTGATAAGCGCGATGGCCAGGATGAGGCTTGGAAAGGCCAGCAGTATATCGACCAACCTCATGGCGATCATGTCCCACGTACCGCCAAAGTACCCTGCGGTTGCTCCCAGGGCCACGCCAAAGAGGACGGCCAATCCAACGCTCAACAGAGCCACACCGGTGGATATGCGGGCTCCATGCAGCAGGCGACTGGCAACATCGCGTCCCATTTCGTCCGTACCCAGGATATGTTGAAGTGAGGGACCCTGCAGCCGATCACGCAGTTCCACAAGGTCCGGATCGAAAGGTGCGATAGCAGGCCCTAAGACGGCCAAAACGAAGAATATCAGGGTGATGGATGCACCGAGGGAGGTCAGTTTGTTGCCTCGAAAAATTGCATAGTATTCTGCCAGCCTCGCTTCGAGTCTGGACCCAGACTCGGATTTATTGATTTCGAGGCCCGCAAGTTGAGGTTCAGGAGTATTATTCATAGCGCACGCGCGGGTCGAGATAGGAGTAGCCGATATCGACAGCCAGCGTAACAAACATAAAGACTACGGAATAGAACAATACGACTCCCTGTACAACCGGGTAGTCACGCTGGCTAATTCCACTGAAGAGTAACCAACCGATGCCTGGCCAACTGAAGATGGTTTCGACCACGACAGTTCCGCCGAGCAAGCTGCCAAGCTGCAGGCCGAGCACTGTCACGACAGGTATCAACGCATTGCGAAGCGCATGACGGGAGATCACGGCCCGTTCCGCCAGACCTTTGGCGCGTGCCGTGCGGACGTAATCCGAATTGATCACCTCCAGCATGCCGGCGCGTGTCAACCGGGCAATGATGGCGATCAGTGGCGCTGACAAGGACAACGTCGGCAAAATCACGTATTTCAGATCGAGGGCTTGTTTGCCAATTGAGGGCAGCCAACGGAGATTGACAGAGAAGATAATGATAAGCAATAGAGCCAGCCAGAAGTTGGGTGTGCAGTAACCGATGACGGCAGCGGTCAGAGTCAGATAGTCGTAAGCAGTGTTGCGTCGAACTGCGGAGATGACGCCGGCTGAGACTCCGACAATGGTGCTAAGCAACATGGCCATAAAGGTCAGTTGCAGGGTGACAGGGAGCCTGGACAGGATCAAGCCCACTACCGGTTCATGCGTAATGAAGGAGGTCCCCAAGTCTCCCGTCACCATTCGGGTCAGGAAACGCACATACTGGATAAGGAGGGGATCGTCAAGGCCCAACTGGGCCCGGGCACGCTCAATATCCTCGGACGATGCGACCTGGCCCAGTCCTATTCGAGCCGGGTCACCCGGGGCAAAGTGGAGGATCAGAAAGACAAGTGTCACGACAGCCAAAGCAGTAGGGAAAACTATTATCGACCGGCGTAATATGTACTTGTCCATTTGCACCTACTTGTACAGGGAAGATAGGCTGGGGAGCCGTATCTTCCCTGCGTATCTTGAATCTGCTAATGTGTTATCGGGACGCTCATTCCTCTTTCCAAGCTTCACTGAGGTGGAGGAAGGACATCGGGTAGACATCTACTCCGTGTACGTTCTCTCGCACACCGACCAGGAGGTCCGACATATAGAGCCAGAGCCATGGCGCATCGTGCCAAATCACTTCCTGGATTTCTCCAAGTTTTTCCGCGCGCTTTTCCTGGTCTACTTCGAGCCAAGCTTCTGCAAAGAGTGCGTCCAGTTCAGGGTTGCTGTACCAACCAGCGTTGCCCTCGTAGGGTAACCCTGTTGGTTCCGGATTAGAGCGGAAGTCAAAAGTGAGGTAACGGGTGGAACTGCCGGCTGATGGGTTGAATTTCCACAACCACATACCGAATGGGTTTTCTCCGCGCTCCGGTAATATGGACGCCCCATAAGATGCGAGCTCGACGGCTCTCAGCTCAAGGTCTACACCTACCTTTTTCAGGTCGCTCTGCAACACCTGTGCCACTTCAGCAGATCTGAGGAACTCTTCATAGTAGGCATAGGTGGTCCTGAATGGCTCTCCGTCCTTGTCGACGATGCCGTCCCCATCGGTGTCTTCCCAGCCGGCTTCTTTAAGCAGGGCTTTTGCCTTCTCCGGGTCATAGCTATATGTCCCGATGCTCTTGTACCCAATCATTCCCGGGGCCAGAGGGGAATCCATGATGGTCGCCGCGCCTCCAAAGACGGTGTCAACCAAGGTGACCTTGTCAATGGCGTAGTTGAAGGCATGCCGTACTCGAATGTCATCGAAGGGAGGATGGTCGAAGTTAAAGCTGGCTCCGACGTGGTTGAGGGACTTTTGTCTTATCACCCTGATGTTGGGATCGGCTTCCAGGTCTGCCATCTCTTCAACGGGGATATCTTCAGCCACGTCCACTTCACCCGTACGCAGAAGATTGGCACGGGCGCTCGCCTCCGGAACAGGGATGACGATAATCCTGTCCAGTGCCGGGCGACCGCCATGATAATCTTCGTTGCGCTCCAGAGTGAGGCTTACGTTCGGCTTGAATTCGACGACCTTATAGGGGCCGGCGCCGATCGGATGCAATCCCACCTCTTTGGCGTCGTACTTTTCGTAGGATGCCGGACTCATTGTGACCCTCATGAAGGCAGTCATGTAGTTCAAGAACGGCCCGAAGGGTTCGTCCGTTCGCAGGATCACCGTGTAGTCATCGGGCGTTTCGATGGATGTTATCTGATCGAAGCGCGTTGAAGATGTAGCAGCGACCTCCGGATTTCGTGCATGCTCGAAATGCGCTCTCACAGCTTCCGAGGTGAACGGTGTTCCATCATGGAAGGTGACATCGTCCCGCAGTTTGAAGGTCCATTCACGCCCATCATCTGAAGATTCCCAGGACTCCGCCAAGTCTGGGTACAGTTTGAGATCGGTGCCCACACGTACAAGCTTGTTGGAGATGAGATACAGGATGGCCGGGCCAGATGGATAGCCAACGATCTTCGCTGGATCGAGGCCACCAATCGGGCTGCGTACCGCGACGGTGAGGGTACCGCCTTCGGCCGGCTCATCAGGGGCAGGGGCTGCTGCAGGGGCTGGGGGAGCCGCGGGCGCACATGACGCCAGCATCAGCCCGCCTGTGGCGACCCCGACCGCTTTCACGAACGTTCGACGTGAGATCCTTCGGTTAGTCATCGGTTTCTCCTCCTAGTCATGTGTAGGAACTCGTGTTACGCAGTCGATGCTGCAAGGCGCACCGGGTCTACCTGACACGAAACATTGAGGCCTGTTGCGGGACAGAGAGAACCAAGTGGGTCTTGAGCGTACAGCAGGTCTTCTCGGCATATACCTTTTTCGACTCCGACGCGGTAAGGGATCCTGGGAGCGGCTTCAAGGCAGTTAGCCGCGGGCCGGTCGTTGACTAACAACGATGCGTTTTCCTGGATAAGTGGAAAAACGCATTCTCCTTGCAACCGTTTGCGGTATACTGTGTCGCTTGCGTGAGGGCGAATCTGACTGAGGAGATTGAGGGGAAGAGGTACCGGATCCAGATAGATGCACGTCACTGTCTCGTCTGGAAAGGCGAGCTGGTCGAGCCACTGAGAGCGACTATGCCGAATGTCTTCGAGGGAGAGCGTGAAAGCGCGATTGACGTGGACGCGGCTCGCCACCTTGTCCATCAGCTTCGACATGCCTGTCATCGTCATTGCCCCGGATGAACTCAACAGATAGTCGAATATAGACCTAGGGATGTGAAATCTGGATTTCACATCCTTACGTCACTGTACTCCCATCGTCAATGGAGAACTATATCTTATTTTAATGTCGAATTGTCGGTTCGTCAAGTAGGGTTTTTCAGAGCAAACGCACCAAGTTTCGGCGAGATTCTGGCATCATTGGCTGAAAAGGGAGGCAAGTACCGACAGAGAGTGTCATTAGCCGGTTGATCACCGACGGCTATCGTCCGCAGCGACAGTCAGCGACTGCTGTACGTCAGATAACCCTGCGACTGCCCATCACCGTTCGCGCCACTTCAGGCGGTTTACTGTAGGTCCAGATCGGGTGAAGCAGAATCACGAAGGGCTTGTCCGAAGAGATGCAGTCATCCCGAGTTATCGGGTTGCACAACAGAAATTGAGACTCATTCCACCTTGGGTTGTTCGCCGCGCGCTTCGATTGCTGGCATTCATCGGTAAAGCGCAGTACAATTCCTACTGGTTTTAGCGGTCACGGCTGTTGCGGATTGTCGAAAATCATGGGCGACCATTCGTAACAGACTTAACTCTCTTTTAGACGGAGTATCTCTATGCAGATCACCGATCTCAAATGTGCGATTCTTGGTGGGAGTCCCGTTGTTCGAATCACGACCGATGCCGGCATTGAGGGCTACGGCCAGGCCGAACAATACAAGCCTTATCTCAAGCCCCATGTTCTGTTCTATCGCGACTATATAGTGGGGCAGGATCCGACCGACGTTGAGCGGGTGATGCTGCGCATACGGCGGCTGGGGAGCTTCAAGCCGTGGGGGAGCGCGGTCAGCGCGATCGAGATGGCGCTGTGGGATGTTGCGGGGAAGGCCGCGAATCTGCCGGTCTACAAACTGCTAGGCGGGAAGGTGCGCGACAAGGTGCTGGTTTACAATGGCGCGCTGCGATTCCCCCTGGCCGGGCAGGAGCCCGGGCACTACGCTGAAAATATGGCGCGCATGGCGGAAGCGCGCGAAAACTTCGCCATAATCAAACAGGGCATCGGCTTCCACAGCAGCATGCCGGACGAACTGGACGACTTTTCCTACGGCGAGCGCCTGGGGGTGAGTCACCAGACGGAGCGCGGGCTGCTGACTGAGAGAGGTTTTAACCATGTGGTGGCGTGCATTGAGGCGATGAAGGAGGTGCTGGGCGACCGGGTGGGCCTGGCTCTCGACTGCGGCCCCGGTTGGACGGTTCCGGACGTGATCCGGCTGGCCAAGGCGGTGGAGGGGATGCATCTCATGTGGCTGGAGGATACGATCACCGGAGACTACACTCCCTATGTACTGGCGGAATTGTACAGGGAGTTGACTCGCAGCACCTCGACGCCGATCCATACTGGGGAACAGATCTACCTACGCCAGCACTTCAAACCGCTCTTTGAGATGCAGGCGGTAAACATCGTCGGGCCGGACCCTGCCGACATCGGCGGCATTGCCGAGCTGAAGTGGGTGGCGGAATACGCTGACCTGCACGGTATTCTGATGGCTCCACATGGGACGGGGGACGGATTGATCGGGCTGGCCGCGCTGGTACAGGTTGCGGCGACGCTGCCGCGCAACTACATCGCCTTTGAGTACCCGGTGGCGCGGCCGGATTGGTGGTATGATATTGTTGACGGCCTGCCCGATCCGATTGTGGAAGACAGTTACATCACCGTCTGGGACCGGCCCGGTCTCGGTGTCACGTTTAACAAGGCCGCTGCCAGCAAGTATCTGGCGCCGGAAGACAAGGATTTCTTCAACTGAATTAAGGAGCGCTGAACAATGTCCAGTTCCGATATCTATGAGACCCTGGGAATCCGGCCGATCATCAACGCCGGCGGTCACATGACGATCCTCGGCGGTTCGGTCCTTTCGCCGGAGGTGCGCGAGGCGATGGAGTCTGCCAATACGGCGTACACGTTGATGGACGACGTGTTCGACGGTGCGGGCAAGGCTATCGCGGGCATGCTGGGGACGGGAGGCGGATTGATAACTTCCGGGTGCTATGCTGCGCTGGTGCAGGGTGCGGCGGCGATTCTGGCCGGCAGCGATCCGGAGCGCATCCAGCAGCTGCCCGATACGACGGGCATGAAAGACGAGTTCCTGATTCAAAAGCCGACCCGTTACCGCTATGACCGCAGCGTCACGGTGCCGGGCGGCAAGCTGGTGGAGGTAGGCGACGACGACAGCTGCACGGCGGAGCAGTTGCGCGCCGCCATCGGTCCGCAGACGGCGGGCATTCTCTACTTTGCGGCGGGTGAGCGTTTCCCCAATACGGTATCTTTACCGAAGGCGATTGAAATTGCGCATGAAGCAGGCCTGCCGATACTGGTTGACGCGGCGGCGGAGATCTACCCGCTGGAGCGCATGAGGCGGGTGGCTACGAGCGGGGCGGACCTTGTCTGCTTCGGCGGCAAATATCTGGGTTCGGGCAACTCGACCGGCATCCTTTGCGGGGATGGCGATTTTGTCAGCATGGCGCGGCTCAACGGTTTTACCGGCTTCGAGACCGGCAACAACAGCATAGGCCGCGGCTACAAGGTGGACCGCCAAGAGGTAATTGGAACGACGATAGCGCTGCGCCGCTGGCTGGACGCCGATCACGAGCAAAGGCTGCAGGACCAGTCCGATCGCATCGCCCAGATCTCCGCCGGACTGGCCGGCGTTCCCGGCGTCAACGCGGACAATATGTGGGAGGAGGACGGAGAAGGCCCGTGGATGCGTTTGAGCGTCAACTGGGACGAAGGGGAGAAAGGACGAACGGCGGCTGAGGTTTCGGAGGCGCTGCAAAACGGCTCGCCGGCGATCTTCTGCCGTACAGACCCTGGCAGTCTGCACATTGCCGTCCACACATTGCGAGAAGGCGAGACCGAAATCGTACTGCAGCGGCTGCAGGAAGAGTTAGCTTGACGCCGCCGTTCACAAGGAAATCCAACATGGCCCAAACCCGTGCCGGCCGCCACTTCTTGCAGATACCCGGCCCAACAAACTTGCCCGGGCGCGTCCAGCGCGCGCTTTCGCGCCCTACGATCGACCACCGCGGGCCCGATTGGGCAAGGTTGACGTTTCGCGTTCTGGAACGATTGCAGAAGGTCTTTCAGACGAGCGGGCCCGTGGTCGTGTATCCTTCATCCGGCAACGGAGGGTGGGAGGCGGCGCTGGTGAATACGCTGTCTCCGGGTGACCGCGTTCTGTTTGGCTCGAACGGCCAGTTCGCGTCCGGATGGCAGAAGGTGGCCGCAGGGGTGGGTCTGACAGTAGAGGAGTTGCAGGGCGACTGGAGTTGCCCGATCGATCTTGCGGCACTTGAGAGACGCCTTGCCGAGGATCAGGGGCGAGAGATTCGCGCCCTCGCGCTCGTCCACAACGAGACATCTACAGGCGTCGTGAATGACATAGCGGGGGCGCGGGCAGCGCTTGATCGCACGGGTCATGACGCGCTTCTCATGGTGGACGTGGTGTCCTCACTGGCCGCGATGGATTACCGGCATGACGAATGGGGCGTGGACGTGACGGTGGCCGGCTCGCAGAAAGGGCTGATGATTCCTCCGGGTCTCGGTTTCAACGCGCCCAGCCCCAAGGCGCTGGAAGCAGTGAAAACTGCAGGATTGCCACGCTCCTATTGGGACTGGGGGCGGATTCTGGAGTTCAACCAGGACGGCTTTTACCCGTATACGCCGGCCACGAATCTATTTTACGCGCTGGACGAGGCACTGTCGATGCTGCTTGAGGAAGGGCTGACGCAGGTTTTCGCGCGTCATGCGCGCCAGGCGGAGGCGACGCGGCGGGCGGTGCGCGGTTGGGGGTTGGATGTCTATTGCCGGGACCCCAGAGCCTATTCGCATTCGCTCACGGCGGTGGTGATGCCGGCGGGCTACAACGCCGACGTTCTGCGGCAGGTCATCCTGGAACGCTTCGATATGTCGCTGGGCACGGGCCTTGGTCAGCTGAAAGGTAAAGTCTTTCGCATCGGTCATCTTGGTGACATGAACGATCTGACGCTGGCGGGGACACTGTGCGGTGTGGAGATGGGACTGGCAGCCTGTGACGTTCCTCACGTCGGCGGCGGCGTCAAAGAGGCGCTTGCTTTCCTTGCGAAGGACCCATAACGGATCATCCCTCTTACAATGCCCCGACAAGATAGGCCCGCTGCGAGCCAGGTTGACGTCCAGAGACTTGCTCGCAGTTTGCGCGCAGCGTTAACCGGCGATGTCCAGTTTGACGGGGCCAGCCGGGCGATGCACGCGACGGACGCCAGCGTCTACCAGATCATCCCTTTGGGCGTGGTGACGCCCCGGAGCCGAAACGATGTTGTGGAGGTGGTCCGGGTCTGCCGGGAGCATGGCGTATCGATCACGGCGCGCGGGGGCGGGACATCTCAAGCGGGACAGGCGATAGGGGCAGGCATTTCGCTTGACTTTTCCCGTTATATGAACCGGGTTCTGGGCCTGGATACCGCGGCAGCGACGGTCACGGTCGAGCCCGGGATCGTCCTCGATGAACTGAACGCGCTGCTCAAGCCTCACGGACTGCACCTTCCCCTGGACCTTTCTACCTCAAACCGGGCCACGATCGGCGGGATGATCGCCAACAACTCGGCCGGTACGCGTTCGATCATTTACGGGAAGACGATCGACTACGTAGACTCGGTCGACGTTATCTTCTCCGACGGCAGCAGCGCCAGTCTCGGGCCACTGTCGGAGGAAGCGCTGCGTTCCAAGCTGGTGCAGCAGGATTTGGAGGGCGCTGCCTACAGAACGGTGCAGCGGCTGGGCAGCGGACTGGCAGGGGAGATCCGGGAGAGGTATCCCCGTATACTGCGCAGAGTCGGCGGCTACAACTTGGACGAGTTCATTCCAGGAGACGAGGATGGGAGCTCCCGAGGGACGTTCAATCTGGCGCGCATGCTGGTCGGATCCGAAGGTACGCTGGGATTGACGGTGGCGGCCACGATGCGACTGGTGCCATTGCCTCCGCGCCGCGTCCTGTGCAGCGTACAGTTCGACGACTTGCTGGAGGCGATGAGGGCCACGCCGGTGATCCTGGAACACGGCCCGTCCGCTGTCGAGTTGCTCGACCGCTTCATGCTGGAAAAGACAGATGGGCGAATTGAATATGCCCCTCTGAGGGGGTTCATTCATGGCGACCCCGGCGCGGTGCTCCTGGTGGAGTTCTTCGGGCAGTCTGACGAGGAGCTGGCCGGGAAGATCGAGAACCTGCAGACAGACCTGGAGGGGCGAGGGCTGGGCAACTATCTCTACCGTGCGCTCGGGGCGGAGGAGCAGGCAAGAATCTGGGAACTGCGTCGCGCCGCGCTGGGGCTTACGATGTCAGAGACCGGGGACGCCAAGGCGATCTCGTTCGTCGAAGATACGGCGGTGCCGCCGGAGCGACTGCACGACTATATCGAAAACTTTCAGAGGATTCTGGCGAAATACGAGACGCAGGCCGGTTTCTATGCGCACGCTTCGGTCGGCTTGTTGCACATTCGTCCGGTCATCAACCTGAAGAGCGCGCAGGGCGTGCAGCGTTTCGAGGCCATCGCCGGAGAAGTGGCTGACCTGGTGCTGGAATACGGCGGCGCGCTTTCGGGCGAACACGGCGACGGACTGGTGCGGGCGCCGTTTCAGGAGAAGATGTACGGGCCTGTGCTCTATAACGCTTTCTGTGAGGTGAAGGCCGTTTTTGACCCGACCAACCTGCTCAATCCCGGCAAAATCGTCCACGCGCCGGCTCTTACATCCAACCTTCGCTTTGAACCCGCTGTCGGACAGGCCGACACGTCGAAGCAGGAATTTCCAGACGCTGTCCGGTCTGACGCAGAAGGCGGTGGTTTGGGGAGAGTTGACGACAGGCGGGCGCACGCCACCAGGTTCGACTTCTCCGACTTTGGCGGGCTGTTGCGGGCAACGGAACAGTGCACAGGCGTGGGCGCCTGCCGCAAGACGCTAACGGGGACGATGTGCCCCTCTTATATGGCTACGCGCAACGAGACCGACAGCACTCGCGGCCGGGCCAATGCCCTGCGGCTGGCTCTTTCCGGCGGCCTGGGTGCGACCGGCTTCGGCGACGAGGAGCTGCTGCCGGTCCTCGATCTGTGCCTGGAGTGCAAAGCGTGCAAACGGGAGTGTCCCACAGGCGTGGACATGGCCCGTCTGAAGAGCGAGTTCCTGCATCAGTATCACGCGCGCCACGGGGCGGCGGTCAAGGACCGGGTGCTTGCGAGGGCCGATCGCATTGCGCGCTGGGGGAGTCGACTGGCGCCGCTTTCAAACTGGCTGGCCGGGTCAGGTCCCGTTCGTCGCGTGAACGAGGCGGTATTCGGCCTGGATCGCCGGCGCCCTTTGCCCGCGTTCAGCAGACGACCGTTCGCCCAAAATTGGCGCGGTGACAAGACAGCAAACTCGTCTGGCGAGGAGATTGTAGCCCTGTTCGCGGACACGTTCAACAATTACTACCACCCGGAACAGCTGGTAGATGCAAGGGCCGTGCTGCAGAGCTGCGGGGCTGAGGTGACGGTCGCGCCCCAAGTCTGCTGCGGCCGGCCGCTGATTTCAAAGGGCTTTCTGGACGGGGCTGCGCGTCAGGCCGCGGCGACAACCTCTGCGCTTTTGCCGCTGGCCGAGGCCGGCATTCCGATACTGTTCTGTGAACCCAGCTGCTACTCGGCTGTACAGGACGACCATCCCAGGTTGCTGCGCGGCGCAGCACAGGAGGACGCCAGAAAGGTGGCCGCGGCCTGCCAGCTGGTTGAGGCGTGGGCCGGGCCGCGCATAAAGCCGACGAAGCCCGGCCCTGCCAAGGTCATCGTTCACGGACATTGCCACCAGAAGGCACTCGTGGGCATGCAGCCGCTCCAACGGCTTCTCGCGGCCATACCCGGTTGCGAGGTGACCGTCCTGGACAGCGGCTGCTGCGGACTGGCGGGGTTGTTCGGATATGAGCACTACGACGTCTCGAAAGCGATTGGAGAACGCCGTTTGTTGCCGGCGGCACGCAAACTAGGGGAGAACGAGGTTCTCGTCAGCCCCGGATTCTCCTGCCGGCAGCAGATCAAGCATTTCACGGGCGTAGAGTCCCAATCGCCCTTATCTTTGCTGGCGACTCTGCTCTGACCGGAGCCTGCACAGCGGGAAAAGGGGCGGATGATCAGCCGTCGAAGCTGCCTGATCGTCCAGAACGCGTTGGTCGCAAACTAGTGGATCTGTGCGTGTGTAGTATACTATCGGCAGTTGAAGCAGCCGCCATCCATTGTACCAATTGCCGACCCCCCAACTCATTGCCCAGAACAGAAGGAAGCTTTTGAAACTCACCTCTTTTCTTGCTACGAAGAGTCGACGCGGCCAACGTCTTGGCGAAACAGCCCCGGCCATGAGGCCCGACTCCGCCCACCCACATGCCCCCCTGGGAACAGGAATGAAGCCAATCGCTGTCGTACCTCTACTGGCGTTCCTGCTATTTTTTTCCGCCTGCGCCGGTGACGCAGGGGCAGCGACGCCGACACCCACAAAGACGGCGGAGGCAACCGAAGTCAAGCAGGCTGCCGAAACCGCAACCCCGCCGCCGACAGTTGCCACTGAAGGCACGAATGCGAGTGCGGAGAGCGGGCAGGCAACCGCTACACCGGTGCCGGGCGCCGTCGCCCGTTATACCGGACTGCCGTTAGCCGATCCCTCGTTGCTGCAGGAGACACCAATTCTGGTCTGTCTTAACAATGACGTAGACAGCCGTGCGGCCCACTATGGCCTGAACGAGGCGGACGTTACCTACGAGTACATCGTGGACGGATTCCATCTGACCCGTCTCACGAGCATGTTTCAGAGCATCCCTGCCAGGGAGATCGGGCCGGTTCGCAGCGCCCGGTGGCCCAATATCCATACCACCTACATGTTCGATGGAATTCTGGCCTGCTCCGGCGGCAGTGACGGCATCCGCTATCTCCTGAAAAACGAGGTCGGGTTCCCGTATCTTGACGCCGATTCGGAGGATCCGGAGAGCGTTACCTACTTTTACAGCGTAGGCAACAACTATCGTACGCGCTTGCGGACGAGCGTCGACAGAGTGCGACGGTGGATGATCGACATGGCGAAGACCTGCGATGTGTCGCCACTGCTGCCCTACTGCCTGGAGGTGTTCAGTCCCTGGCTGGAAGGACAGAAAAGCAATCCGCGGCCGGTAGAGAGTGCAAGCTTCTCCTTTAGCGAGACGCCAAAGGCGTTTTGGTCGGGAGAGGCAGCGACGATTCGGATTCCTTACCCGGAGAACAACGGCGTGGAATGGCGTTACGACGCGTCAAGCGGTCGGTATCTGCGATACCAAAGCGGCGCCGTGCATATGGACCAAGCGACCAGGCAGCAGATCAGCAGCGACAATGTGATTGTCGTCTTTGCCGAACACGAGCTGACCAACATCGTTGAGGACAGCCTGGGTACGCTCAGCGTGAAGATCAATCTATACGGGTTCGGAGATCTGCGTGTCTTTCGGGACGGGAAGGTCTACGAAGGGACCTGGCGCGCCAACGACCAGAGCCCGCCGCGCTGGCTGGGCGCCGGCGAGCAGCCGATCACACTGAAGCCGGGCCGTACGTGGATTCAGGTCGTGCGCACGAGCGACATAATCAGTTATCAGTAGGGCATAGGGATGCTGCCGCGCTGTCGCCGGCTTTCGAGGGGGCGTTGCGGCCGGAGGCAGCTGCGAAAAGTCGCCCGGGTGTGCGGTTCATCAGCCACGGGCTGCCAGCCACTGGAGTTCGCGAATGTTGCGGGTCAAGATAGTCTGTACAATTGGGCCGACCAGTACCGATCCCGAAGTTCTGGCGCAAATGATTGACGCGGGCATGAATGTAGCCCGTATCAACATGAGTCACGGGGACCACGATTTCCACGCCCGCAATATCCACACTATTCGCGAAATTGCCCAGGAACGCAACCGGCCGGTAGCGATTCTGGTCGATCTGCAAGGTCCGAAACTTCGTGTGGGCGAAATGCAGCCTGGAGGCGTCCCGTTGGCGGCCGGTGAAGAGTTGATTCTCACAACCGACGAGATCATCGGCGAACCGGGGCGCGTGCCGATCCAGAACAAGGAGGTCCCGGCCAGCATCGAGGAGGGCAGACGCGATACCACGCTGCAGACAGCGGGCGAAACACAGGAACGGATATTGCTGGATGACGGCTTGCTTGAGTTGGAGGTGCTCGACGCGACCGAAACGACGGTACGAACGCGGGTGATCGTCGGAGGCATTTTGCAGGACCGCAAGGGAATGAACCTCCCACAAACCAAGCTGACCGTTCCCTCCATGACGGAGAAAGATCGTGTCGACGTGGACTTCGCACTGGAACATCAGGCCGACTGGATCGCCCTCAGTTTTGTGCGCACAGCAGCGGATGTCCACGCGCTGCGAAAGGTGGTGCAGAGCCGTGCGCCCCTGGGACGGGCGACGCCGATCATCTCCAAGATAGAAAAGCCGGAAGCGGTCGACAACATTGAGGAGATCATTCAGGCATCGGACGGCCTGATGGTGGCACGTGGGGATTTGGGCATTGAGACCAGCCCGGAAGCCGTACCGATGATCCAGAAGATGATCATCGCCCGTTGTGTCGGCACAGACAAACCTGTTATCACGGCGACGCAGATGCTGGAATCGATGATTCGCAATCCGCGTCCGACGCGTGCCGAAGCCAGCGACGTTGCAAACGCCGTGCTGGATGGCAGCGACGCCATCATGCTTTCGGGCGAGACGGCCGCCGGCAACTATCCGGTCCAGTCCGTTCAGACGATGGTGAGTATTTCGAAGGAGGCGGAGCGGGTGGGAAGCGTCACGCAGCCGCACTACCGGCCGTCGAGACAGGCTGTGGACGGCTTCTTTGGCACGTTGAAGGCCGGTGCCGACGGGGAGTCCGATTCAGGGGACAGCGACACGCCTTCGGTCGCGGAAGCGGTCAGCCAGGCCACGGTGGACACAGCGCAGAATGTGGGGGCCGCGGCCATCATTGCGCCCACGGCCCGGGGCGCAACGGCCAAGAAACTGGCCCGCTTCCGGCCGTCAGTTCCGATCATCGCGGTGACGCCAAGCCATCTCGTTTACCGGCAGCTGGCCCTCTACTGGGGCGTATTCCCCTTGATGGGCCAGCGCATGAACACGATTGACGAGATGCTGGAGGACGCGGTGCGTATCGCCTTGCGCGCCGGCTTTGTCCAGCAAGGGGATGTAACGGTCGTGACGGGCGGTGTGGTTGGGGGCGTTCCGGGTGAAACCAACCTGATGACAGTTCGACGCATCGCCAGGGTGCTGATGCACGGGCAGGGCGTGGGCAACCGACGCATGAGCGGTCGCGTGGTGCGGCTCAAGCCGGGGCAAGACCTGAGTGACCAGGAATTGCAGCACCGAATGATGACGACGCAGGACATTCTGGTGGCCGAGGAGTTGAACCAGGTCAGTATGGAGCTGGTCTACCATGCTGGGGGGTTGATCACGGCGGAGTCGGCGCCAGACAGCATCGCTGCGCTGGCTGCAGTTGAGTTGGGGATTCCGGCGGTCCTGCAGGCAACCGGAAACTGGGACGAACTGGTTGACGGCCAGACGATAGTTATCGATGCCCGGACGGGGAACGTCTATGAGTGGGATCTGTAGATTGCGCTAACTTCAGATCGGTTCAGACAACGGCCGGCGGCCTGTTGCCCGATTCGGCGATAGCCCGACGAACATCCACCCTCAAAAGCAGTGCAAGCCCCACCACGAAGAACAGAATGATCGAGACTATCGCAGGGCGCAAGCTCCCTGTGAACTGGTTGACCAGTCCGAATGCAAGCGGACCCAGCCAGGAGGTCCCGCGTTCGCTGACTTCGTAAATGGAGAAGAATTCAGCCTCTTTTCCATGCGGAATCATGTTGGCGAAGAGGCCGCGGCTGACCGCTTGCGTACCGCCCATCACCAGGGCTATGAACGCTCCCAGAATCCAGAACTCCAGGATACGGCTCTCCCCTCGCAGTCCCAGGTAGGCGTAGATCACAACGACCGTCCAGACGATGAGACCGATGATCAGGGCCTTCTTGGCGCCGACGCGAACCGCCAACCTGCCGAAGAGGAGTGCGCCGGCAAAGGCCACAAACTGAATCATGAGAATAACCATGGTGAGGACGTCCTGCTCAATCTCCAGCCCGCCCTGCAGGAGCGGGGCTGCGGCAAATACCGCTGCTACCGCAAACACCGTTTGGATGCCATCGTTGTACAGCAGGTAAGCGATCAGGAAGCGGATTGTATGGGGATACTTTGCAGTCTCCTGGAAGGTCTCCCATAGCTGTTTGAGACCTGTCGACAGATAGGTCTCACCGGGCGGGAGGTCTCTGGCGGTGTCGCGCGAACGCAACAGCCTCCAGGTGACAAAAGACCAGCCGAACCACCACAGCCCGCCGGAGAACAGGTTGATGCGAACGGCCAGGCTGGAGTCGATGCCGATGGTGTCGCGCATGAGGAAGAAGGCAAGATTGAGCGTCAGGAGAAGGCCGCCTCCCAGATAACCGAGCGCCCAGCCTACCGACGAAACGCGGTCGCGGTCCTCCGGTTCGGCGATGTCCGGAAGAAAGGCGTTGTAGAAGACGATGGCCGCGCCGAAGCAGAGATTGGCGAAGATGAAGAGAATGCCTCCCAGCCACCAAGTCTGGTCGGTTACAAAAAACATGAACATGGTGGCCCAGGAGCCGGCAAAGGCGAAGATCTGCATCAGCTTCTTGCGCAGGCTCGAATAGTCGGCGATGGCCCCCAGAATTGGCAGGAACAACACCTGCAAGATTACAGAAATCGAGATGCAGTAGGACAAGAATGAATAAGGGGCAATTGGAACTCCGAGGAGGCGGACCATGCCGTCGGGCCCTGCCGCAAGTTCGGCCAGATTGGAAACATAGGGACCAAGGAAGACGGAGCCGACAGTTGTGGAAAAAGCCGAGTTGGCCCAATCATAGAAGTACCAGCCGACCTGCTCGCGGCGGTTGCCCGGCTTCACTGCGTGCTCCGAGGACTGATTGGGGCCGGCTGACGATTCTGTGGGCATCAGATGCTCCTTGGAGGCCGACGCGGCCAATGGATTCTTGTTGGACGGGGTCTCTAAATGCCTGCAGTGCGAACCTCAGGGAGCAGAGGTTCGCCGTACATGGTTTCGCCGTGAAGTTCTTCCAGGCGTGCGGGGGTGATCCGGTTGGTGAGGTCAAGAGCCGCGAGGGCCTGGGCCGAGACGCGCAGGTAGTTATCGGTCAAGCCGCTCCAGAGAAGGGTGTCAGGCCGGTCGGTCAACTGCTGTCCGCTGCCCTCCCACAAAACCGGGCGAACCGAGCCGACAAACCTTCTCCTTTCCATTTCGGCTGTGCAGGCAACTGCCTGGTGCATGCGTCGCGAACGTTCTTGTTTGACCGTCTTTGGAACCTGTCCGTCGAAGGTGGCTGCGGCCGTGCCGGCGCGGGGGCTGAAGGGGAAAATGTGGGCGTGGGCGAAGCGCATCTCTTCGACGAAGCGCAGACCTTCCTCAAAGTCGGCCCCCGTTTCGCCGGGAAAACCGACGATGAGATCGGTGGTGATGATCAGATCGGGGATGGCTGCGCGGGCGCCGGACACCAGTTTACGGAAGCTGGCAACGGTGCAGCGGCGGGCCATGCGGCGCAGCTGGGCGTCGGTACCGGCCTGGAGTGGCAGGTGCAAGTGGGGGCAGAGCCGGCCGGGCCAGCGCTGCCAGAGGTCAAAGAAGCCGCCGGCCAACTCCCAAGGCTCCAGGCTGCTGAGGCGCAGGCGGGCGATGTCGGTATGGGTGAGGATGGCTGCGGTCAACTCTTTGAGATCGGTCCGCTGGCTTCCCGGCAGGTCCCTGCCGTAAGCTCCGAGGTGGACACCTGTGAGGACCGCTTCGCGGAAGCCGTTCTCCACGAGGGCCTGCACTTCCTTTACCACGTCGGCGGTGGTGCGGCTGCGGCTGTCACCGCGCAAGGCAGTGACGATACAGAAGGTACAACGATTCTGGCAGCCGTCCTGGACCTTGACGAAGGCGCGCGTGCGCCCGCTCTCCTCTTCAGGGGACGCGGGCGAGAATGGGGTACCGTGCGGCTGGATGCGGACCAGATCCTGGGGATCGGAGAACTCGGCGCTCCAGGGCTCGAGGAGGGTGTGCAGCATCTCCTTCGAACGATTGTCGGCTACCAGTTCGACGCCGGGAAGAGCGGCGCTCTCCTGGGGAGCAAGCGTGGCGTAGCAGCCGGTCATGGCGATACGGGCGTCAGGGTTGCGCTTGTTGAGGTGGCGGGCAGTCTGGCGGCTTTTGCGTGCGGCCTGGGCCGTGACGGCACAGGTGTTGAGCACGATCACGTGGGCGTCTTCGGGGCGAACGACGATTTGGTGCCCGGCGGCGTTGAGGCGGCTAGCGAGTGTGCTATTTTCGCTGAAGTTGAGCCGGCAACCCAGTTGGTCGAGAAATACACGCATAGTTTGGAGCTTGTGGCTGGTTGCCTGCGGCGGCCCTTCGTCAATGGCTTATGGCCTTTAGTGGAGACAGGATAACACAGAAGCATTCTTATCAATTAATCGGGGATCCGGTATACTCGAAGCTATGAAACTTTCACTTTCGGTGCGGGTCGCGGAGAGCTTCAGCAACAAACGCGAGAGCGCCATTCCACTGGAGGCGTTGGCGCGCATCGCGGCCGACGCTGGATACGAAGCCCTGTGTATGCGTGCGTCGGTTGTCGGCGTCCACAGCCCCGCGGGCGCGGCTGCACGCGTCAAGGGCACGGTAAACGAACACGGCCTGACCATCTCAATGGTGACTGCCGATTTCCCTGTCCCGGAAAACAGTGAAGAGGGTCCGAACAGCCTGCGGCGCATTACACCTTCACTCGATCTGGCCGAGGCGCTGGGGGCGGATCTGATCCGGATCTGCATGAAGAAGGAGGAGGACATCGTTCATGCGCGCCGGGCAGCCGACGAGGCCGGCGAGCGGGGCATCCGACTGGCGCATCAGAGCCACACGCGAAGCTTGTTTGAGACGGTGGAGGGTTCGGTGGCGGTGCTCAGAGAGGTTGACAGGCCCAATTTCGGCATTATCTACGAGCCCGCCAATCTGGCCCTGTGCGGCCAAACGTACGGTGAGTCCACGCTGCGCGCGTTCCAGCCCTGGTTGTTCAACGTTTACCTGCAAAACCACACGCCCGAGCCGGACGGCGTCCAAGCGATGGATACGTGGACGCGGGGCACGGTGATGTCAACGCTGCGTCCCCTGGACGCACCCGGCGGCATCGACTTTCCCGCTATTTTTGACGGCTTGCGAACGATAGGCTATGACGGCTACGTCACCATGCACCAGGCCTTTGGCGGGGATATGACGCCGGCAGAGGCGACGAGGCGCACGGCAACGTTTTTGGGAGGGCTGATGAAGTAGAACAGGTTCGCGAAGTCCAGCGTGCGGGCCTTGTGCGGGAAGTCCTGTATTCAGGAGCGATACACGACTCAGACAGTTGCGTCTGAGCTTACAACAAAAGAGGGGTTTTTCGATGACGAAAAAACGGTACGTTTCGAATTCTGCGGAGCGGGAAGCGAGCAACTCAGAAGGTCAGGCCAGTTCCCGCTCCCTTGTACAAGAGCCAAATGGTTCGAACCCTTCACCTGCCAGTACCGATCCACAGTCTCCGCCATCAGGCGGTTCCTCCAAGCAGAATCCGCCCTCGGGCTCCCAGTCGACAGAAAAGGAATCTGAGTCAAAGCAGCCGTACGCTGTTCAGCGCGCCAGTGCATTCTCCGTGGCCCAGGAACAATTGAATCGCGTCGCCAGCGTCATGGATCTTGACGACGATCTGCGCGAACACCTGAGTATGCCGCGCCGCGAATTGATCGTGCACTTTCCGGTGGTGATGGATGATGGCTCGATGCGAAATTTCACCGGATTCCGGGTGCATCACAATACTGCGTTGGGGCCTACAAAAGGGGGTATCCGCTACCATCCCGACGTGACCCTGGACGAATCGCGGGCACTGGCCATGTGGATGACGTGGAAATGCGCGTTGATGAATCTGCCTTACGGGGGAGCCAAGGGCGGTGTGGTCGTGAACCCCAAGGAGCTGTCGGAGAGGGAACTGCAGGCGATGACACGGCGCTACACGTCGGAGATCAGTCTCTTTATTGGTCCGGAGATGGACATTCCGGCGCCGGACGTGGGAACCGATGCGAAGGTGATGGCCTGGGTCATGGACACCTATTCGATGAATCGGGGTTATTCGGTGCCGGCAGTGACGACCGGGAAGCCGCTGGCTGTGGGGGGATCCGCCGGGAGAGAGTACGCGACGGGTTTAGGCATCACATACGTAACCCGGGCCATGCTGCGCCGGCGCATGGGGCTTCACCTGGAAGATGCAACGGTTGCGATTCAGGGGTTCGGCAATGTCGGTAGCTGGGCTGCACGGGCAATGCACGAACGGGGCGCGAAGGTGGTTGCCGTCAGCGATGTGAACGGGGCAGTATATGACGAGCGCGGCCTGGACCCGCGCCATCTTAAACATTACGCTGAAGAGACGGGGACGGTCGGCGGCTATCCGCGTGCGGACGCGCTGACAGGCGAAGAGCTGCTGGAGCTGAATGTAGACGTGCTGATTCCGGCGGCGCTGGAGGGTCAGATTACCAGAGAGAACGCAGACAGGATCAACGCCCGAGTCATCGCAGAGGGAGCCAATGGGCCGACTACGCCAGAAGCCGACCGCATTCTGGAAGACAAGGGGGTCCTTATCATTCCGGATATTCTGTGCAATGCCGGGGGCGTGGTGGTCAGTTACTTTGAATGGGTGCAGGACCTGCAGGCCTTTTCCTGGGACGAGAGTGAGATCCGGCATCAGATGAAAAGAAAATTGCTGGACAACCTGGACGACGTTCTGGCGATCACTCTACAGACCGGCCAGGACCTGAGGACGGCAGCTTACACGATCGCCATACAGCGAATCGTGGATGCGCTAGAGTACAGGGGTATCTATCCGTAACCTGCGTTGAGGTATGGCCGTCAAGGCGGACCTACCAGTACAACATAGTCGCGAGCGATTTCGCGATGAAAGCTGTCGGGCAAGCGCGCCCAGTCCCGGGCTTCGATGAGAAAGGGAAGAGATGACTCGCGCAGAGCTTCTTCCAAGTCAACGAGCTTTCTTAGCGGGATTTCTTTCAGTTCCGGGCTGCGCAAGACCAGGTCCAGATCGCTGCCGTCGTGACTGCGACCGCTGATGCGGCTGCCATAGGCCCATACCTCGACTTCCGGCACGTGGGCATGCAGGATGTCCTCGAGCATGCGGCGATGCCTTAGTTTCAGGCGGAGGCGGTCAGTCATCCCGGCCCGCCTCGATTGTATAGACCAGTTCCTCTGCGTCAGCAACAAATTGCGGCAGAATTTCCAGCGTTCTTGCTGTGAACTGCTCGCGACATTCGTGCGCGGTTACATTGCGCACTGCGCGATATTCCAGCCAGCGTTCACATGAGTCGCCGCTG
Organism: Caldilineaceae bacterium; assembly: GCA_022821585.1. Classification (GTDB taxonomy): domain Bacteria; phylum Chloroflexota; class Anaerolineae; order Caldilineales; family Caldilineaceae; genus Bin5. Next base: position 305,122 of record JAJEDI010000055.1, on the reverse strand, counting down.
ATCAGGCAGTGCTTGGCGGCATGGCGAAAAATATCATTGAAAGTGAGCTGATCCGCTTGCCGGTTACTGGCAAAGTAGGGCCGAAGCTTTTTCTTGAGCAGCCTCCCGCTCTGCTCCAGTACGAGTTCAAACTCCTTTACGCAAGCCGCACGGTAGATTTCGTACATCACATCGCCGGCCTCGTGCCGCTCAAGCCCGTCACATGCGGTCCTGAGTGTTTGTATGCAGCGCCTGATGTGGTCCGTGCTTATTGTCATGTACTTCTCCCGAATTTGAACGTACTTTGCTGAAGAGGCCGAGTCTCGCTAGGAGCTTCCTCAGATTCCCATTTGCGCAAAGCCACAACAATTCGAGAAACTCCGCGTGACACGTGGGATTGGCTATCGACAGGTCCTCTGAACATCCAGATAGCTGCGTAAAATCACCGCGGCGGCGATCGCGTCCTGCCCGGCGGGGTGCGGCCCTTTTTCGGCGATCCACTCGTCGGCGGCAAAGCTGCTGAGACGCTCATCCCAGAAGACCAAAGGTACGTCCTCGGCGCGGATGTTACGCAGGGCGCGGGTGAAGCGCGCCGCCCAGTTGCGGATCCTGCGCGCTTGCGGACCTTCGGTACCGTCCATGTTGTAGGGCAGCCCGCAGACGACCAGCACGGCCTCCTCGTCGGCGTAGATCTTGGCGAGGGCGTCGAAGTCGATGCGGCGGTTGCGACGGTGCACGGTTGTGAGTGGGCGGACGGTGAGACGCAGTGGGTCGCAGGTGGCAATTCCGATGCGGGCGTCGCCTACGTCCAGGGCAATAATCTTGCCAGATGGTTCTGAAGTTACGGGGTGGGAATGGGGGGTCATCTGCTCCAACGGGCTATTGCCCGCTGCGCGCAGCTTCGCTTAGTTCGACCCGAACCTGGATGCGACTGGCGATCTGGGGGAGCGTGCCGAACCAGGCGGGGTCCTGGTAGAACTCCGGCTCCCTGGCCAGCAACCAGTCCTCCTGCAGTCTACGGGCAGCCTCCTCGGTGTTCAGCCCGGTTACGGCGCGGCTGACGGCCCTTACCTCGATAGGAATGACGTAGTTTCCGCTGGCGGTCATTGAGTAGCGGAGCGTGCGCCCGGTAACGACCGTGTTGGGTTCGACCGTGAATCTGATCGATTCCGCGACGAGCTGGCCGCGTTCCGGAACTTCGGCGCGTAACGCCACCATGGCGGCCTCTTCGGATTCTGACCGGTTGATCACGCTTCCCTGGATCAGCACGCGGAGCGTGAGGTTGAGCTCGTCGGCAGGTTCATCGTTAAACTGATCGAAAAACTGGGCGGTAATCCAGGTGAGGATGGTGTCTTCGGGCATCCATTCATCGGGTCCCAGTTCCACCGACAGCCTCTCATGGGCCACTTCCCGTATCCCGCTGTAGACCTGACTAAGCAGTCTGTCCCTGTCGGCCTGCGTGACCAGGCGTACGCGGGTATTGGCCCCGCCGGAGGTCGCCTCCGGATTGGTTACACGGACGCGGGTGCGCAGCCCGCCGGCGACGGTGGTAATCAGGTTGCTGGAGACATTGCCGAGGAACCCCGGCTCGGTTGCCTCTATTTCAACTTCGGCTTGCGTACCAAGGGGGCCGGGGATCTCGAGATCCTCAAGGATTCGGAAGTCAACGTCGTCGCCGGTGCTGGTGGAGACGATCGTGCCGGCCGGGATTCGCACCGTGCGGTTCGTCTGGTTGGTAAAGACCACTTTTCCCGTAGCCAGATCCACCTCAGACCAGCCACTGCCAGTGGTGGCTACGGTCCCAGTTGCTTCAACAGTCGTCTCGATCAGGCGGGCCGACAGCAGTCCCTGTTCGAGGTCGGAGGCTTCCAGCTGCGGGTCGGCGGTCAGAATTACAGTCGTTTCAAGGGCGCGTTGACCGGGCACAAGCGTGACCGTGGCCGCGGGCAGTACGTAGTAGACGAATCCGCTCAGAAACGTAACCAGAAAGAGGCCGACAAACAGGTATCCGATTAACTGCAGCCAGAGAGGAGTGCCACCCTGATAACGCCTGGTGGCACGGATACGGCGGCTACGAACCCGATCAAAGCTTGGTCGCGCCCGCAGTTTGGGATCGATCGACCCGTTTCCCCTGCGCCAGTGCGGGGGCTCCGGGAGCCATGTCCTGGTGGGGTTGGAATCGTTGCGGGGCGCGGCGGCGGCTGTGCCCCAACGGCGCCAGCGAGCGGCGGCTTCGCTGCCAAACACTGGTATGCCCAACCGTTTGGCGTTCTGGCGGATGGTCTTATCGCGCGTCACCAGCGCCAGCGCCTGGCCCTGAAGCTGGGACTGATGTTGCAGCAAGCGAAGCCGCGGCAGGCTTTCCAAGTGCGTGCAGCCTGTAGGCAGGACTACTGCCACCTGCCCACGTCCCAAGCGCGCCAACTGCTGGCGCAGGGCTTCGACTCGGATGTCATGTTCTACGGTCAGAATCTCTGCCATCGGAATGTCACGACCCTGGAGTCAGGATTGCAGTTGCGGCGGGCACAGTCTGTGCGCCTCTTAGCCAAGGCTGGCCTCGACCCAGCCGGCCACCTGACCCAGGGCTTCGGGCAGTTTGTCGGCGTGACGCCCGCCGGCCTGGGCCATGTTGGGGCGCCCACCGCCGCCGCCGCCAACGATTCTGGCCGCGTCACGAACCAGGTTACCGGCGTGGATGCCCTTTTCGATGGCGTCGTCGGTGGCCGCGGCCACCAGCATCGGTTTTTCGTTTATGACTGAACCGAGGACGACGACGCTGCTGCCCAGCCTGTCGCGGAACCAGTCGGTCATCTGGCGCAGGGCATCGACGTCGTTCGCTTCCACCTGCTCGGCGAGGACGGCGAGGCCGTTCAGGCGCACTGCATGGCCTAACAGGGTCTCGCTCTGCTGGCGGCTGAGCTTGGCGCGTGTCTGCTCCAGTTCACGTTCAAGCTGGCGGTTCTGTTCTTGCAGCCGGTGCACTGCCTCCACGGTCTGTTCCGGTTGTACGCGCAGCCCGGCCGCGACCGTGTCGAGCGCGGACAGTCGATCGGCCAAGACGGCCTGGGCGGCGCGTCCTGTCAGCGCTTCGATGCGGCGCACGCCGGCGGCGCTGCTACCTTCACTTGTAATGAGAAACGGACCAATCTCGCCTGTAGTTCCCACGTGGGTGCCGCCGCATAGCTCCTGTGAGACGGCTTCGCTGCCGTCGCCAATCGAAATAACGCGTACCGTGTCGTCGTATTTCTCCTCAAAGAAGGCCAGCGCGCCTTCGGCCACGGCACGGTCAAAGGCGGTCCAGCGGTCTTTGATGAGGTAGTTGGCAAGTACGGCCTGATTGGCGGCTTGCTCGATGGCACGCAGCTGGTCTGCACTGACGGCTTGCGGGTGGGAAAAGTCGAATCGCAGCCGGTCGGGCGCCACCAGGGAGCCTCTCTGGCGCACATGCTCCCCCAGGTGGCCGCGCAGCTCGGAGTGAAGCAGATGGGTGGCGGTGTGGTTTCGCATGATGTCCCAGCGGCGTTCGGTGTCGATGAGAGCGTAGGCGGGATCATCGACCTTTACCGTGCCGCTCGCGACCTCGCCCACATGGATAGTGAGGCCGGGAATCGGGCGCCGCATGGAATGGACGTGTACCGACCAGACCGGTCTTTGCAACTCTTCGGGGAAGTATTCGATTTCGCCTGTGTCGCTGACCTGGCCACCACTCTCGACGTAGAAGGGCGTCTCGGGGAGGATGAGCTCGACCTCGTCGCCGGCGTGCGCCTGGTCGACTGACTGGCCGTCCTTTACCAGGCCGATGACGGTGGTCTCGGCATCCTCGGCGTCTTCGTAGATCAGCTGGCGCACGCCGTCGGCGCCGAGAAGGTCGCGGGCTCGCAGTTCCTCCAGCAGGGTCACGTAGACGGAAACATCGGCGGTCGCGCAGTGCTGGTCGCTGCCTGATTGCCGGCGCTGTTGTTCGAGGGCAGTCTGGTAACCGGCCTCGTCGACTTCGAAGTCGTTTTCCTGGGCCACGTCGCGTGTAATGTCCAGGGGGAAGCCGTAGGTGTCCCAGAGGCGGAAGGCGTCCTCGCCAGGTATGATACGGGTTTCACCGGCGCGCAAACGATCCATGAGGCCTTCGAGGAGAGACAATCCGGTGGTCAGTGCACGCTGAAATCGTTCCTCCTCGGCAGTTACGGTCTGCACGATGAAGTCCTCGTTAGCCTGCAACACGCTGTAGTGCTCGCCGAACTCGGCGATGACAATGCGGCAGATCTCGGCCAGGAAAGGCTCCTCGAATCCAATCAGCTTGCCGAAGCGGGCGGCGCGGCGCAGGATCATGCGGACGACGTAGTCGCGGCCCTCATTGCCCGGCATCACACCATCGCTGATCAGGAAAGTGATGGAACGGCCGTGGTCGGCGATGACACGGTAGCCGACCAGATGCTCCTGACGCTGGTCGTCAGAGTGACCGAGGAGTTCCTGGATGCGATCCATGATGGGCGTGAAGGCGTCGGTATCGTAGTTGTTGTCCTTGCCCTGCAGAATTGAGGCCAGTCGTTCCAGGCCGGCGCCGGTGTCCACGCTGGGCTTGGGGAGAGGGATGAGTTCGCCGCCGGGCTCGCGTTGTTCATATTGCATGAAGACCAGATTCCAGATCTCCAGGTATTCGTCATCCACGTTGACGCCGTCCGCGACCTGGTCTTCAAGGTCGCCCCAGTAGTAGTGGATCTCGGAGCAGGGCCCGCAGGGGCCGACATCGCCCATCTCCCACCAGTTGTCCTTTTTGCCGAAACGCAGTATGCGTTCAGGCGGCGCGCCGACAGTTCTCCAGAGTTCTTCGGCCTCGTCGTCTTCGACATAGACTGAGAACCAGAGGCGGTCGAGGGAGAGGCCCAACTCATTGACGAGTAGATGCCAGGCAAATCGAATTGCATCACGCTTGAAGTAGTCGCCAAAGGAGAAGTTGCCCAGCATCTCAAAGAAAGTGTGATGCCGCGGGCTGGGGCCGACGTTTTCCAGATCGTTGTGCTTCCCGCTTACGCGAAGGCATTTCTGGGAGGTGGTGGCGCGGTTGTAGCCCCGCTTTTCCAGGCCCAAGAGGACGTCCTTGAACTGCACCATACCGGCATTGACGAAAAGCAGCGTCGGATCGTCTGCAGGCACGAGGCTACTGCTGTCGACGACCTGGTGATTCAATTCCTCGAAGTACTCGAGAAACAGTTTTCGAATCTCGAAAGTTGAAAGACTTTTCATCGGACGCCTCGCTTGGTTCGGACAGACAATAACGCGGTTATGAGGACAGGAGTTAATCCCATGCCTCCGGACGTACGGACTGCTGCCGATTTTAGCAAATTCAGAGCCGTTTAGGGAAACCGCACGGGGTCCGCATTCAGTTCATACCGTCTTCATCTTGGTGATGATGGCGATCCGCGCTAATAATGGCCACAGGAGGGGTCGAAGTCGGAACTTTGATGACATTTCCAGCTGTATGCTTGGACTGAAGTCGTCCAGTCGTCATTCGGGTCGGACACGGAAATATGCCCGCTATATCAGTACGCGATCTGCGTAAGACCTTTCAAATGAAGCGCAAATCTGCCGGTCTGCGGGGGAGTCTGCGCGCGCTGTGGCGGCCGACATACCAGTCGATCGAGGCGGTGCGCGGGCTTTCGTTCGAGATGGAGGATGGTGAGCTGCTGGGTTTCATCGGCCCCAATGGTGCGGGCAAGTCGACCACCATCAAGATTCTGACGGGCATTCTGCATCCAAGCAGCGGCGAGGCGGCCGTACTGGGCCATGTGCCCTGGCAGGATCGCCAGGCCCTTGCCTTTCAGATCGGCTCGGTCTTCGGTCAACGTCCTCAGCTGTGGTATCACCTGCCGGCGGTGGATACGTTTTACCTGTTCGGCAAGATCTACGAAATCGACGACAGCTCTCTGAAGCGGCGTATTTCCTTCCTGGCGGAGGCATTCGAGATAGAGGAGCTGCTGGAGACGCCGGTGCGGAAGCTGTCGCTGGGCCAGCGCATGCGGTGTGAAGTTGCGGCCTCGCTGCTGCACCGGCCGCGCGTTCTTCTGCTGGACGAGCCGTCGATCGGTCTCGACGTGGTGGCCAAGCAGCGGCTGCGCATGACGATCCAGCGCATGAACGATATGGAGGGCGTAGGGGTGCTGCTTACGAGTCACGATGCCGGCGACATCGAGACGCTGTGCAGGCGCGTTATCATCGTCAATCACGGTGAGATTGTGTATAGAGACAAGGTATCGGCCCTGAAGCGGCGCTATCTGACGGTCAAGACTGTCGACGTGCGCTACAACGAGCAGCTGGCGCCGGACTTCAGCTTGCCGGGCGTGGAGATGGTCAAGGTGGGGCGATACGGGGCCAAAATGCGCTTTGACACGCGGGTCACGCCGGTGGAGCCGGTGATCAGCGGCCTGGCGGCGGCGGGCAGCCTGGCTGACGTAACGGTTTCAGAGCCGTCACTCGAAGAAGTGATCAGCGCCATTTACGCGCGTACGGAGGTTTAGAAGTGCGTAGCAAGGAGGCAGGCGCTCTGACCGGCGAAGGTCGCGTACGTGAACATTCGTCAGCGGCCGTGGCCGGAAAATACTGGGCCGTCTTTCGCACGCAGTTGCTGAACAGCCTTGCCTACCCGATCGACTTGCTGGGGCGAAGCCTGCTGATCGTCCTCTTCATGTGGATCTTCATGAACCTGTGGCGGGTTACGTACGGCGCGGTGGGCGCGAGCTCTATCGCCGGGCTGACGTTGGCGGACACTATGTGGTACCTGATGATGGCGGAGGCGGTCATGTTGAGCAAGCATGACCTGTCAGAGACATTCTCGGAGCAGGTGAAGGATGGCAGCGTCGCCTATTTGCTGAACAAGCCGTTCAATTTCATCCTCTATCACTTCGCCTCCGGGCTGGGCGACAGCCTTCTGGCCTTTGGCGGCAACCTCCTGATTGGTAGCGCAGTTGTCTGGCTGATGGTAGGCCCGCCGCCGGGGATTGCGGGATGGATATTCGCAGGGGCGGCTGTGGTCCTTTCCTGGCTGCTGGACTTCTGCTTTTCGGCGCTGATCGGCCTGAGTGCGTTTGTTGTCGAGGAAACAAATGCCTTCCGCTGGATCTACCAGAAGTTCCTGCTGCTGTTGGGCGGGGTGCTGATTCCGCTTGATTTCTTCCCGGCCTGGCTGCAGACGATCTCGCTCAATTTGCCGTTCGCCTGGATCATATACGGGCCGGCCCGTCTGTTCGTCGAACCGAGCCTGGCGCGGCTGGGGCACGTCTTCCTGCAGCAGTGCATATGGCTGGCCGTTGTCGGCGGAATAGTTTGGGTGATCTACCGCCGGGTGGTGGCGCGGCTGGTCATAAACGGGGGTTGAGCCATGGGACGTCAGCTCTCATTTGTTGTGGCGTTGTGGAAGACGAATCTTTTGAGCGCGATGGAGTACCGTGTCTCATTCCTGACGCAGGTGATTGGAATGATGCTCAACAACGCCATCTATTTCGTCTTCTGGATCATATTCTTTGCGCGCTTCGAAGAGATTAATGGTTGGGACCTGGTTGACATGCTGTTCCTGTTCGGCGTCGTCGCGACCGGTTTCGGAGCCGGTACATACCTGTTCGGGAATTCGGTCCGACTGTCGTCGTTGATCGCCAACGGTCAGATGGACTACTATCTGTCGCTGCCGCGTCCCGTTCTCCTGCATGCTCTGGCCAGCAGGAGCAACGCGTCATCAGCGGGGGACTTCACATACGGTCTGTTCAGCTTTGGCGCCGCAATCTACTTCTCCGGTTCGTTTGGGGGCCTGATGTTACTGCGCTTCACGCTGGGCTGCCTGGCGTCTATAGTTGTACTCATCTCCTTTCTTGTCCTGGTACAGAGTCTTACGTTCTGGATTGGCAATACAAGCCTGCTGACGAGGCACGCGTTCAATGCGATTGTCACTTTCTCTCTCTACCCGATTACTCTCTTTGACGGCACAGCCAAGCTGTTCCTGTTTACGCTGGTTCCGGCGGCCTTCATCGGGGCACTGCCGGCAGAGTTTGTGCGCAGGTTTGATCTGTTGCAGCTAGCCCAGATCTGCGCCGGCGGCGCGGTTTTCCTCGTTCTGGCCGTCTTTGTTTTTTACCGTGGGCTGCGACGTTATGAGAGCGGCAGCGCGATTCAAGTGCGGATGTAGGCGTGAATCTCGTGAGAAGAAAGACCGATCGATCCGCGAAGGCACGCGAAGCGGCGCGAAGAACACCTTTTATCCACGAAGGGCCACGAAGGGCCGCGAAGAACACGTAGGGCTACTACAATTTCCCTTGCGTGAAAGGGGGATCAGCCGCACTTTGCTCACGCAGATCGCTGTTCAGCCAAAGGTCAACGAGCCCTAGTCAGCCTGCCTCAGTCGAAGTTCGGGAAGAGTTCGGGCAGACTGCGTATTTTGCATGATTCTTGGTATTGGGCTGGGAACGGTCTGGCTGGGAATACGTGCCGGCGGTGACTGGATCTGTTTACCGGATTTGGGAGAGACGCAGGGCAGGTGATGGGTCTATTTTATATTCGGGGCCGTTGACTGGGGGGGCGAGGGCAGGCACAAGGCCAGCACCTACGGGGAATTCATGGGACTGAGGGGACGCTGCTTGGCGACACTCTTTCGACTGGGCACCTGTTACGAATATCGACACCAGGTCGGCGAGGCATGTTGTAGGAGGGGGGGCGTTGCGGGGGCGGAGCCCCCGCCCAAGGGAGGCCGCTTGCGGCCGACCGCCCAGAACTGCAGTGTTCAGTGGCGGCGCCTCAGTTGCGAGAGATTGAAACTGGAATCGAACGCGGCTTTCTTGCCACAGTAAGAATACGATCATTATGTCCTATTTGGGATGCACACATTTTGGGCAACCGTTTGCCCACGCCTCTTAACTGTGTTAGCATGAAGCAGGCCATTCTCGACCAGATTGACACGTGGTAGCCGTATGTCCGACTGCACCGAATGCGGAACCTGGAATCCCGATGACAAGGAAGTCTGCTGGCGCTGCCAGGCTGTATTGCCGCGACCTGTAGAGAACAAGCCGAAGCGCCGCCTGATGATACTCGGCATGCCTGTCTGGGTCTGGATTGTGGTCGGGTTGATTTTTGTGCTTCCTCTCTTTGGCCAGTGCGCGCAGCTTGCGGTCCCCGGCGGATAGTGAACAGCGAAAACAAGGCACCTGAAACTGACACCTTCTCGCTGCTGAAGGAGTTGAGCGAGATCCCCGGCGTCAGCGGACAAGAAGACCGGATTCGCGCCCGTGTCTGCGACCATCTGGCCCCTCTCGTTGATGAACTGCATACCGACACGCTGGGTAACCTGACTGGTCTCAGGCGCGGTCACAACTCGTCCGGGAAGCGGGTGATGCTGGCCGCGCACATGGATGAGATCGGGCTGATCGTCACGCGGCTGGAGAAGGGCTTTCTGCGTTTCGCGCCGGTTGGCGGCGTAGACCTGGGGGCATTGCCGGCCCAGGAAGTTACCGTTCACGGCCGCTCCGATTTGCCGGGACTGATCGCCAGCAGGCCGCCCCACGTTCTCTCCATGGAGGAGCGGGAGAAACCCTTTGCCCAAGCGGATCTTTTCATCGACGTGGGACTGGCCGCCGACAGGCTGGCAGAGCACGTATCGGTAGGCGATTTCATTTCGATCCGCCGCAGCGCCGATAGTCTGGGTAACGGACACGCTACCGGCAAAGCCTTCGACAATCGCGTGTCGGTCGTCGTTCTGCTGCAGGCGTTGCGCATTCTGCAGGGCCGCAGCCACGGTTGGGATGTCGCGGCCGTGGTCACGGTGCAGGAGGAGATTGGGTTGCGCGGGGCCAAGACGGCGACGTTTCATGTGGCGCCCGACGTGGGGATCGCACTCGACGTAACGTACGCGGAGCAGCCGGGGGCATCACCCGATGAGGCCCTGCCAATGGGAAGCGGACCGGCCATCGGGCTGGGGCCGAACATGCATCCCGTTTTAAGAGAGTTTCTCGTTAACGCGGCTGAACGAGACGAAATTCCCTATACGAATGAGGTACTGCCGGGAAACTCCGGCACCGACGCCTGGGCGATGCAGGTCTCGCAGTCAGGCATCCCGACCGCGCTGATTTCGGTTCCGATTCGCAACATGCACACACCGGCGGAGACGGTCGTCCTCAAGGACATCGACCGGAGCGCGCGTCTGCTGGCCGAGACGATCTGTGAACTGCCAGATGACCTGTCCGCCCTAGCGCTTGACAGCGAGTCGTAGCTGCGGGAAGCATTCGATTCAGGCGTGTTTTGCCGCACACAAAGATTTCTGCCATGAATGAACTGCTCGAGAAACTGTCCAGGGCCCGCGGGGTTGCGGGACATGAGAGCGAGGTTCGGGCCATTTTGCGGGAGGAGCTGGCCGCGCACGTGGAGGAATTGACGGTCGACTCGATCGGCAACCTGATTGTCCGCAAGGGGAGATCGGACGCCGCGGGGACACAACGTGTGATGCTCGCCGCGCATATGGACGAGGTGGGCGGGATGGTCATGCGGACCAATGCGGACGGTACGGTGAAGTTTCGCAGCGTGGGCGGCCTCGATCCGCGAATTCTGCCGGGAAAACGAGTAACAATCGGGGCGCAGTCGGTGCCCGGTGTCATCATGCGTGCGCCGCATGCTGCCCGTTCGGGAAAGCGCGTCGTGCCGATTTCCGACCTCCTGATCGATACCGGCGGCGCAGGGGGTATCGCGCCGGGCGACATGATTACCTTCGAGAGCGAATATGAGGAGTACGGACGGCTCCTGAAGGGTAAGTCATTTGACGACCGGGTAGGTTGCTTCATTCTGGCCGAGCTGATGAAAGGCGATTTCCCGTGTGAGCTTGTCGGAGCCTTCACGGTCCAGGAAGAGATTGGACTGCGCGGCGCCGGGGTGGCCGCCTACGCGGTCGAGCCGGATGTCGCGGTAGCGCTTGAAGGCACGGTGGCCGACGATCTTCCCAAACAGGATGACCTCAGCCCGACGACCGAGCTGGGAAAGGGTCCTTCGATATCGGTGATGGACCGCAGCGCGCATGCCGACCGGCGGCTTGTCCGAATCCTGACGGAGACGGCGACCGCCCACAACATTCCCTGGCAGATCAAGCAGCCCGGAGTCGGGGGAACGGACGTGGGAACCATTCACCTGGCACGCGAGGGCGTGCCCGCAGTGGCGGTAGCGGTGCCGTGCCGCTACATTCATACCCCCGCGGCGCTGATGGACCCGGCAGACGTGAAAAGTGCGATTGAGCTGATGAGCAAGGCGTTATCAGGACCCCTGGCCCGGCCGTTGGGGCCCGAGCGGAGTGAAGCATGAGAGCTTTGATCGAGGAGTTGTGTAGTGTCTTCGGCCCGAGCGGGCAGGAGGAGCGGATCCGCGAGGCGATCAGCAGCCATCTGGACGGGCTGGTCGATGAAGTGCGGACGGACAGGCTCGGCAACCTGATCGCGGTGAAGCGTCCGACCGTCAGCGGCGAAGGCGGCAGGCGGATCATGCTGGCTGCGCATATAGACGAGATCGGCGTGATGGTGACGCATGTTGACGCGCAGGGCTTCTGCCGCTTTACCACTTTGGGGGGAGTTCTAATCAACTCCCTTATTGGAAGCCGCGTCCATTTTGCCAATGGCGTCCAAGGCGCGTTCGGTATGGAGGGCTCCCCACTCGCGCGCGAACGGCCTACGCTGCAGAAGTTATTTCTGGATGTAGGCGCCGAGTCCAGGGAAGGAGCGCGCGTTCAGGTTGGCGATACGGCGGTCTTTCGGAGTAGCTTCGGTGCGGTGGGGGACAGACTATTCGCTGCGAATCTCGATGACCGGATCGGGTGCGCGGTGCTGATCGAGACGCTGCGCGAGCTCGAAAGCTCTCCGCACGAAATCCTAGCCGTCTTTACGGTACAGGAAGAGGTGGGTGCACGCGGGGCCACCACCGCCGGCTACGGCTTGGAGCCAGAGGTCATTCTTGCTATCGATGTTACGGCCACCGGTGACTTTCCCCAGGCGACTCCGATGGAGGTGGCGCTTGGGAAAGGCGTAGCAATCAAGGTCATGGACCGGCGCATGATTTCCCATCCCAAGGTACGGGGCTGGCTAGAAGACACGGCGCAGGCCCACGACATACCTTACCAATTGGAGGTGTTGGAGTATGGCTCAACCGACGCCTCCGCGGTGCAGGTCAGCCGCGCCGGCGTCCCCGCGGGCACAGTTTCCATTCCTTGCCGCTACGTCCACACCCCCTCGCAAGTGGCCGACTACAACGACGCTCTGGGCGCGGTTCGCCTGCTGGTGAACGCCCTCAGCGGAGCGTATCCCTCTTAGTCAGTAGATCAGTTTTGCTGATCGAAAAACGAGCCACAGATCCGGGCACATATGCACCAACAGATTGCAGAACGTCTGACTGCCTGGCAAGGGCAGCAGCTGCGGGATCTGCCCTGGCGCGAGGAGCCGGCCGGGGCGCGTGATCCGTACACAGTCTGGGTCAGCGAGGTCATGGCTCAGCAGACGCGGCTGTCCGTTGTTGCTGCCTATTTCAGCCGGTGGATGGAGCGGTTTCCAACTCTGGTTTCACTTGCCGGTGCAGACCGACAGGAGGTCCTGAAGCTGTGGGAGGGGTTGGGTTACTACAGCCGGGCAAGGAATCTGCACAAAGCTGCGCAGATCGTTGTCTTGAAGTTCGACGGTCGGTTGCCGCAGACTCGGGCCGAACTGATTACGCTGCCGGGTATCGGCGAATACACGGCGGGTGCGATACTCAGCCTGGCCTTCGGGCAGCATGAACCACTTCTCGACGGCAACGCAAAACGGGTCATCAGCCGTTTGTGGGATATAGACGCGAGGATCGATCTCCGTTCCACTGAGAACAGGCTGTGGAGACTTTCGCGAAAGATGGTTGAGGCCGCGTCTGCGCCCGGCGCCATGAACGAAGGGTTGATGGAATTGGGCGCCCTCGTGTGCAGGCGCCGCAGTCCCCTTTGCGACAGCTGTCCGGTGCAGTCCTATTGTCTGGCTCATGAGCGAGGCGTTCAGGAGCTGAGGCCGGTTCGGGCGCCGAGCCAGAAAGTCCCCCATGTTGAGTTCGTCGCCGCGATAATCTGGGAAGATGTGCCCGGCCAGTCAAGAGTGCTGATCAGCCAGAGACCTGAGAAGGGCCTTCTCGGCGGCCTCTGGTCCTTTCCCAACGGGGCAAGAGAGCCTGAGGAGGAGGACTCTCAGGCGAGTGTGAGGCGCGCCGTCGACCAGAATCTGGGCGTGGAGGTGAAGGTTGGTGAAAGGGTAGCGACGGTGGAGCACGCGTTTACCCATTTCCGCATGACGCTAGATGCGTTCCACGCGCGAATCACTGCGGGAAAGCCGCAAGCGGTTGGCGCGGCCGACTGGTGCTGGACCACGCTGGACGAAATTGAAAAGCTTCCCTTCCCAGTCCCCGACCGCAAGATAATCGCCGCGTTGCGGGAATTTGCCTAGGGGACCCCGTCGGACAAGTGAGCGCAGGAGTTCCTCTATCAATCGATCGTAGGGGAGACTCCATGTTCTTGAGCGGACGCCTTCTCAGGAGGCCTGTTCCCGATTCAGGCGTCGCTGCTTGCCGAAGATAGTGGGTTGTGATCAGGCGGCTGCGTCGAGCTCTTGATCGTTGGGGAAGAGAACCTGTTGACCCTGGGCGCCGTAAAGCCGGGGCAGCGCGCCGTCTTCAAAGACCTCGCGGCTTACTACACAGCGGGCGACCTCTTCGCGGCCGGGAATCTCGTACATTACATCCAGCAGGGCTTCCTCGACAATCGAACGCAACCCTCTGGCCCCGGTGCGGCGCATATATGCCTGCGTTGCGGCCGCCATGAGTGATTCCGGTTCAAACTCCAACTCCACCTCGTCCATCGCGAAGAGCTGCTGGAACTGACGGACGATGCTGTTCTTTGGACGCGTGAGAATCTCGACCAGGACTTCCCGGTCGAGCGCATCCAGACTGACTACAACAGGAACGCGTCCGACAAATTCCGGGATCAGGCCGTATTGAAGCAGGTCGTCAGGCATTGCTTGTTGCAGCAAGCGGCTCTCATCCCGCCCTTCTTTTTCGAGGCGGCGGATCTTCAGTTCACGTTGACGCTCGGTCAGCCCTTCGGGTAGCGGCGATTCGTCGATTCGGTCCTCTTCCGTTGGCCGGCCAATCGGATCCAACTCCGATTCGTCGTCCACGAATCCCAGGCCGGCGCGGCGGCGCATTCTTCTGCGCACCATTTCGGCCAGCCCAACGAATGCGCCACCCAGAATAAAGAGGATATTGCGGGTGTCGAGGGGGATAAACTCCTGGTGGGGATGTTTACGCCCCGTCGTGGGCGGCACGTTGACTGTCGTGCCCTCGACAATCTTGAGCAGGGCCTGCTGAACGCCCTCGCCGCTCACGTCACGGGTGATGCTGGGATTGTCGCCTGCCTTGCGAGCGATCTTGTCGATCTCGTCGATGTAGACGATGCCGCTTGCGGCCCTGTCGGCATCCCAGTCGGCAGCCTGCAGCAGACCGACGAGAAGGCTTTCGACGTCTTCGCCTACGTATCCGGCTTCGGTCAGGCTGGTGGCGTCGGCGATGGTGAATGGAACGTCGAGAAGCCTTGCAAGTATCTGCGCCATCAGGGTCTTGCCGCTGCCGGTGGGGCCGATCAGGAGTACATTGCTTTTGGCAAGCTCGACCTGCTCCTCCTGGCTGTCCTGAACGTCGTGTTTGGGGGGGGATTCCGCTTCGTGGCTGGGAGGGGGATCCCTGTTGTCCTGCTCGTGCACGGGCTGGCTCTCGCGCCAGCTTCGACCGACCGAGCGGCTGCTGCCGAATATCCGCTTATAGTGGTTGTAAACGGCGACTGACAGCACCTTCTTGGCGCGATTCTGACCGATTACGTATTGATTCAGGCTTTGGACGATTTCGCGCGGACTAGGCACCCGCCTGGCAGCAAGTTGAGCGGACTTGCTTGAGACTCCGCTTTCGCCTACACCTTCTTCTTCGAGGATTTCGGCACTGAGGCGGACACACTCGTCACAGATGTGGACATCATCGTCACCGGCGATCAGACGCTGGGCTTCTGATTCCTCGTTGCCGCAAAAGGAGCATACGTTCATCGCGTTACAGGATACTTTTCCTGTCCTCAGTCAGGGCACAGCCGGGGTCTCAGGATTCGAAACTTGAGACCTCCGGCTTCCCGGAGAGAGCAGCCAGTCTAATTGTAGATACGGCTGCCTCATCCTCCAGTCTGTGCTATTTGTCCTTTTTGTCTTCTGCCGCTTCGGTAGCAGGCTCGGTGCCGTTTTCGTTCGGTACGTTTACCCGACCGTCCACGACGGAGACGATGTCGCTGCTGTCGCCGAGGACCTCATCGACGATGCCGAAGTCGCGGGCTTCGATCGCGTTCATCCAGCGGTCGCGCTGGAAGATCTCTTCGATCTCCTGCCAGTCGTGACCGGTCTGTTGACCCACGATATGGAATAGCTGGGTCTGAAGGCGTTCCTGCTCTCTCAAGGCGATGCGCACATCCTCGGTGTAGCCCTGTGCGCCGCCGCCGGCGGGGTGCATGTGGATGGTGGCGTGGGGCAGAGCGTAGCGTTTGCCCTTAGTGCCGGAGCAGAGCAGTACAGTGCCCATGCTGGCGGTAACGCCGACAGCGAAGGTATGAATCGGGGTCTGAATCATCTTCATGGTGTCATAGATGGCCAGGCCGGCGTAAATGAGGCCGCCCGGGCTGTGAATAAACATCTGGATCGGCTGATTCGGGTCTTCGGAATTCAGATAGAGAAGCTGGGCGACGATCAGATTGGCAACCTGATCGGAAAGGGGCATACCGAGAAAGATGATGCGCTCCTTCAGCAGGAGGCTGTAGATGTCATAGGCCCGCTCACCGCGGCCAGTACTCTCGATTACCATCGGAACGATGTTCGACGGGGAAAGGCTGCCCGTCCCAAACTGGCTGCCGGGAAGGCTGGACCAGTCGTTCGATTGCGTTTGATTGTGTGGCTGCGACCCCTGGGCCGAGAACTTTTCTTCAAAAGGATTGAACATCGGAAACTCCTCTTTTCGGCTGATGATATCGACGTATACGGACCCTGGTTCAGCCGGCGGCGGGGCCGACCGACTGATTGGAACAGTGCGCATTGTAATCGTTGAAAACGACGAGAAATGTAGGGTCCGCTCTATTCTGCATTAGACTTTCGTTTGCGTCGTTCTCAGGCGTCTGCGGACTCTTCCGTTGCTGCCTCAGCTTCATCCGCCTCTTCGCCCTGCTCGGACTCGGCTGCTGCAGCTGTTTGCGTGGAGGCTTCGGCAGTGGACTGCTCATCCTCCTCGGAATCGCTCTCGTCCTCTTCGGGTTCGGGGATTTCTTCGCCGCGGGCGATCGCCAGGAGCAAGTTGACCGATTTTTCTCGGAGGATTTCGCTTTCGATGAGTGGGCGGCTATGTTCGGCCCGCATCATTTCGAGCATGTCATTGCGTGACTTCACCGCTTCCTCATCAGCGTCCTCCGGCAGAGGGGCGGCCACTTCGCCGATGTGTGTTTCAAACTCTTCTTCGCTGACGGCCAGCTTTTCGCACGTTGAGAGCTCGGCCAAGGCCAACTCGATCTGCAGTGACTTTTCGGCATCCTCGCGCAGCGATTCGCGATAGTCTTCAATCGTCTGGCCTGACATCTCCAGGTACTGCTCCATTCCCTGCAATCCCATCTGGCGGATTCGCATATCGAAATTGCGCACCAGGCGGTCGATTTCGAGGTCCACGGCTACAGGTGGATAGGCGAGGTCGCTGATGTCGACCAGTTCCTGCAGAACTTTCTGGACATGTTCGTTTTCCGCCTGTTGTGCGGCCTCCTGCAGGGCGTTTTCACGAAGGTCGTCGAGCAGGTCTGCGGCGGTCTCAAAGTCGGGGCCGAAATTCTGTGCGATCTCATCTGTCAGTTCAGCCGGTGTTTCGAAAGCCTGCGTCTTGTGGACTTGTACCGAAAAACGGACGGTGCTGCCGGCGTGCATGCTGGGACTGTCTTCCGGCCATGCGATCTCGAAACTTTTTTCTTCGCCAGGTGTCAGTCCCACCAATTCCTCATCCAGTCCGGCCGGTTCCATCGGGTTTTCCTGGTCTGGGGTTACATCCCAGTCTTCTTCGTTGAAGACGACAGTTTCGGTTTCGTTGCCGTCGTCATCCAGGGCGACGCCCTTCAGATCGATTGTCATCAAATCGCCGTACTGGCTGGGGCGGTCGGCCTCAACGTAGTCGGCGTTTTGTTCGAGAATGGCCTGGACGCGTTCCTGTACCTGTACTTCGTCGGCCTCGACATCCTCTTCTTCAACGCGCATGCCACGATAGTCACCCAGACTTACCTCAGGCGGGAGAGGGATGGTGAGGTGGAAGCGAACGGCCTGCTCCATGTCAACATTGTCAAGACTTCCTACGAAGAAAGGCTCCAGCCCCTCCTGCTCGAGTGCCTCCTTGTAGACCTCCTGGCCCAGTTCGTCGACAAACTCGTTGACGATCGCCTCTCGACCCACGAATTGAAGCAAGATATGGAAGGGCACGCGGCCCTTGCGAAAGCCGGGAATGCGCACCTGTTGGGCGATTTTGCGGGCTGCCTTACGCATCTCTTGATCGATGCGCTCTTCGGCAACCTCGATTGTCATTGCGAGTTGGCGGCTTTCCAATGGTTCTGTGGAAACGGTCAATGTCATCGTACCTTGCCTCTCATTATATCTTGATAGCAGGAGCCTAAAGGGCGTCGCCGCCCAGAGTAAGTATGGTCATCAGGTGGCCGGCGGCGAAATGTTCCTTTTTCGCCCAAATCCCGTAAGAGTAGAGGGCTGCGAGTGTGGCGCTGTATGCGAGCACACCGGCAAGACCATGTTCAGGAAAGATGGACACGGAAAGGATCACGCACAAGAAGAGATTGGAGAACAACAGAATGGTGGAGAGCGATCTTGTGCAGCGCCCCAGTTTTGGCACGTCTACGAGGGCGAAGCCGCGCCACTTTCCAGGAAAGAGGTCAAAAGCCAAATGCAGGGCTACGCCGGCCGCGAATCCGGTGACCAGCCATTCGGCCCATTCACTTGATGTGAGGGCCAAGCCGGCCCATAACAGGGCGGGCATCAGGAAGCTGTGGGTGACGATTGACCTGTGGCGAAGGCGGAAAAACCTGAATCTGTCGATGTCCGGGAAAAGGGTTCCCAGCCACGCCCCCAAAGCGAAGCAAGCGAAGCCAATCGCAACAGTCAGTACGTCCAGGCCGGCGAATTGAAGCACGTGGTACATCCGATTTCAACAAAGGACGTCCGACATCCAACTGCACGGGGATACAGTTGGAACCCGCAAAATGGTTGCGGAATTTTGGAGCGCCACCTTTCAGTATAGCACACCAAAGAGTCCACAACACAAAACGAGCAGGTTTTTTGTGTGTTTAGATGGAACAGCGTGACAGGTGTCTTCGCGAAGTAGAGAGGATTGTTAGCGCTACGTCCGTTTGAAGGCCCGCTCCAGTTCGCCGGCGCTCAGTTTCAGCATTGTGGGTCGTCCGTGAGGACATGTGCGCGGGGCCCGGCACTTTTCCAACTGCCGCACCAGTTCCTTCATCTCGATGTCGCTCAGAATCTGGCCCGCCTTGATTGACGCTCGCTTGCACACCATTTTGACCAGGCGCGCCTCCAACTCCTCCCCCACGAGGTCCCTGCTCTCCGCCAGGCCCTGCACAATCTCATCGAGAGCGCGTTCGGAATCCTGGTTCGACAGGACTCCGGGTACGGCGCGTACAAGGAATGTATCGCCGCCGAAATGTTCGACACCAAACCCGATTGCGTTCAATGCGTTCAAATGTTGGGCCACCAGACCGGCGCGGGCATCGCCCACATGGACCGAGATCGGAGTCAACAGGCCCTGGCGGGCAACGCCACCTTCTGTACCGCCGCTTTGGCGTTGGGCCATATATTTTTCGTACAGAATCCTCTCGTGGGCGGCGTGCTGATCGATGAGATACAGCCCCTCCGGCCCTTCGGCGACAACATACGTTGCCCCGGCTTGGCCAACTACACGAAGCGGAGGCAGCGCCTCCTCGTCGTGACGGTGGGCCGAATCCGGTTCACGGGCAGCCGAAGGCGGTGAATCTTCAGGTGGCGTGCCGGGCGCACCTAATTGTGGGTACACGCCAGGCTGGTCAGCGGCAGGAAGCTCGAAAGGCATTGCAGGCTGTATATTGACGCCGGCGTTGAGAATCGCGTGGCGACGGGCAGACCAGCAGGTGTGACGCAGGTGGTCAGGATCTTGTTGTCCGGGGTCTTGGCCGGGCCAATCGGAGCCTGATTCTGCGGGTCGTCCGCCCACGTCGCCCAGTTCCACGGACGGTACGCCAATGCTGTCGATAACCGCCCGGCGGACGGTACGCTGGACAGTGCTGAAGAGCCTGTTGGCGTTGACGAAACGCACCTCCGTCTTGCGCGGATGTACGTTTACGTCGACCTGGGAAGGAGGCAGTTCGACAAATAGCACTGCTAGCGGGAAACGGCCAACCGGAAGCAAGGTGTGGTAGGCCTGAACAACGGCATGGGTGAGGCTTCGATCTTCGACGTAGCGCCTGTTGATGAAGAGGTTGATCTGGGCGCGTGTGGGGCGTGTGAGGGACAGGGAACTGACGTAGCCGCTGACGTTCACGCCTTCGAAGTGGGCAGATGACGTGGATGCCGCCTGGCCAGAATGCAAATGGCCGGCGGCCGGCTGAATCGCCGGAGCAGGAATGCCTGCGGCTTCTGACATGAAATCGATTTCGTCCTCTTCGGGCCGCTGTTCCGCCCGCGAGAAGGCGCCTGCCTGTTCGGTGGGAGCAGCACCCGGCTCGCGAGCTGCCCCTTCTTCGCGCAGACGGCCTATGCCTATCATCTGTTGTGCATTGTTCCGCCCGTAAATTGTGGCAAGCACTTCGTCGACGCGGCCGGCGCCCTCGGTGAAAAAGGAGAGCTTGCCTTCGGTGACGAGCTTGAAGCGGCAGGCGGGATAGGCCAGGGCGTAGCGCTGGACGATGGCTGCAATGTTGCCGGCCTCCGTTGCCGGACGCCGCAGGAATTTGCGCCGTGCAGGCGTGTTGAAAAAGATATTCTCGACTGTGACGACTGTGCCGACGGGCAGCCCGGCGGGTTGATTGCGGGTGACCTTTCCGCCTTCAATACGCAACTCCTGGCCGGACTCGGCATCTGCGCGGCGACTCCTGAGCGTCATTTGGCTGACCGCTGCAATACTGTAGAGGGCTTCACCGCGGAAGCCGAAAGAGGTGATACAGTCAAGGTCGGCGGCGGTGTCCAGCTTGCTGGTTGCGTGCCGCTGTACAGCTAACTGAAGCTCATCTGCGGAGATGCCGTGCCCGTCGTCAGTCACCTGCAGAAGGCGCTGTCCGCCTTCCCTGATCTCGACTTGCACCTCGGTCGCGCCGGCATCGAGGCTGTTCTCGATCAGCTCTTTGGCGACATTTGCCGGGCGTTCCACCACTTCACCGGCGGCGATCTTGGCGGCTACGTCCTGGGAAAGCAGCTGAATGGCCATAGTTTGCTAAGTATACCATTTTTGCGCGTGATCATTCGCGCGGAGGCCTTCACAGTGGTGCCGACAGGACGCTATTGTGCAGCCGAAGTTCGGGCAGAAAGTTCTGCCTGGTCTTCAGTTTGAATGGAGGGGACCATTTTCACCTGCGGAGTTCAGGAAGAGGTGCTCGCGGCCAGCTACGTCGACAATGAGTACGGCGACAGTTCTCTGCAGCGGGGGTTCATTTTCCTGGAATCCGGAATTGACGGCTTGGTCACAAGTATAGATGCCTGCGACAAGACCGCTCTTGCCCAAGGGTGCGTCCACCAGGGCTGCCTGAAGTGATTCGCCGGAATAGTCCGGATCGATTAGCACTGCCCGCACCTGCGCACGCCAGTCGCGGGGCAACGAGACCCTTGCCCCGTCGGTCAGTCGGGCCACCTGCGGGCTGTGAAACGCATCGATTCGAACTGTCAGCCGGCCGCCTGCTTGCTCGCAGCGGATCCTGGCGCTGGGTCTCGCGGTCGTTCCAGATTGGTGAGGGCCGTCCTTCGTGGATTCCCCAGCGCCGACACGTAGTAGGCGATACCCGCCTTTGTGAAGGGGGGCATCGTCCTTGCCTCCTCGCCCGGGTTTAGCGCAGTCAACACCGACTGACGGGGCCGAAGTTGCTGAATGGATGTTCCGGCTCAGGCGGCAAGCTGCCGAACGCACGGCAAGCCAAGAACTGTCACAACCTATCCACTCACGGCCCAGTTTGCGGGCGACGGCCAAGGTTGTGCCGGAGCCGGCAAAAGGGTCGAGAATCAGATCTCCGGGATGAGAGGCGGTCTCAAGGACTCGTTGCAGCAGCTTCTCGGTCTTCTGGGTAGGGTAGTTCTCATCCTCCCCGGGAACGGTGCCGAGCCCGGCGATGTCGTCCCAGAGATTGTCCACCGGCCTCGTGAGAAGGTAGCGGTTGCGCCCGCGTTTCTTCAGGTAGTATTTGACGCCAATGTTTCCGCCCTTGGACGCAAATACTCTTTGCGCGTTTTCATCGACGACGATCTCGCCGCCGAACGGGGCGTAGAGGCGCCCTTCTTCATAGAGAGCCTTCAGGCGCTCGAAGCTGTATGTACCGGGGTCGGATGTGCGGAAGAAGCCGAGTTCGTCGCGCATATACTGCGCGGCGGCGGCCTCCTCGGTGAGGACGAGCTCGCGTTTGGGGGCATTCCAAGTGGGACGCCCTTTGGGCGTGCTGCAGAAGATGTGAATGGCCTGGGCACTGTGCGGAAAGTAACGGGCGTGGACTTTGGCCCCGCGCATCGTCTGGCTACGCCAAAAAACAGTATTGAGATGCGATTCAAAGCCGAAAACCTCTGCCAGGAGGAGGAGTAGCTGTGCCTGCATGCGGTGATCGCAGTGCAACCAGAGGGTACCGTCCTCGTGTAACAGCTCGCGCAGGAGGAGCAGGCGGTCTGCCAGAAACTGGAGGTATGCGCCCGGTTGCCAGACATCGTCGTATGCGGCGACTTCGCCCAGGGTGGGCTGCCCTTTACCGCGGAGACGAATACGGCTGGTATAGGTGCGGTTCGAGTTATATGGTGGATCCAAGTAGACCAGACGGACGCGGCCGCGATAGCCATTGGCCAGCAGCCAGGAGAGCGAATCGAAGTTATCGCCATGGAGGAGGAGTCCTGCTCTGCCCACGCCGGTGCTGCGCGGCGGGTAGCATTCCAGTTGCGTAGCAGGGGGGTTGGTGGGCTCGACAGTCAGACGCTTGCGTGACCACTCGAGGCTGATCTGGTCCCTCTTGCTGTTTGGCGGCTCAGTCTCGTTTGTCATGAAGTGTGTGAGTTCAAGGCAGGGTTGCTCCGGTAGCGGTGACGGGTCCCCAGATCTCGATTTTGAGCGGGACCCACGCGTTTGGCGCCCGACTCAGGCCCGGAGTCCAATCGAAAGACCCGGCAGCCAGGTCGGTCGCTACCGGGTCTCCTATTATGAAATCACTTGGCAGGAGCGGGGCGGTCTCTGAAATGCCCAGGAGACCGTCTCACTCTTTGGGCAGGTCAGATTCGGCCCGAACTTCCGCCGGTCATCGCGGGAACGAAATGGACTTCGCTGTCCGGTCCCACGGCCGCGCGCAGGCCGCGATTTTGCACGGCGCCGTCAACGGCAACAGTCCAGCCGGGCCGGATGCGTCCTTCATCGATGATGCGATCGGCAATCCCCGGGAAACGTTCCTCCAGGGCTGCGACCAACTCACGTACCGATGCGCCCTCGGCTTCGACGATCTGCTGACCGTCGGTGAGCGAGCGCAGCAGCGGCGGAATCCAGACTTTGGCCACGCTCAGTCGTCTCCTGGCACCAGTTCCGCTGCCTCTGCCTCCCTGGCCCACATCGCCTCAAGGAGATTGGCCGGGGAGATAGGGAGCTTGTCCATGCGCACGCCGGTGGCCTGGTAGACTGCATTGGCGACCGCGCCGGCAGGAGGCACGATATTGACCTCGCCCACGCCGCGAACACCATAGGGGTGCGCGGGGTGGGGGACCTCGACCATAATCGTCTCGATCATCGGCAGGTCGAGGGCCGTTGGCATACGGTAGTCGAGCAGACTGGCGTTGAGAAGGTGGCCCTCGTCGTCGTAGATATACTCTTCATTGATGGCCCAGCCGATACCTTGGGCGACACCTCCTTGCATCTGTCCTTCGACATAGGAAGGATGTATCGCTTTACCGACGTCCTGGGCAATTGTGTAGCGGAGAATCGTGATCTTGCCCGTATCGGGATCGACCTCGATGTCGACGCACTGCGTGGAGAAGCCTGGGCCGAAGTCTTGCGGATGAACGGTCGAACTGGCCATGAGGGGCTCTTCTCTCTGCACGAGACCAGCGGCCTCGACGAAGGGAACGCTTTCACTGCCAGCGCTGAAGGTGCCGTCTTCGTAGCGTACGTCTGCAGAGGCAACTTCCCACTGATCGGCGAGCCGGCTCTTCATATCCTTCAGGAGCTGCTGGCCAAGGTTGTAGGCGGCCAGACCCGTGGCGAAGGTGGTACGGCTGCCGCCGGTCACATCGTTGTAGGAGACGGTGTCAGTATCCACAACGCGGGCCTTGACCTGCTCATATTCGATATCCATCGCCTCAGCCAATTGCATGGCAATCGAGGCCCTAGTACCGCCGATGTCGGTGGAGGCCTCGTTGAGGTTGACCGTGCCATCGGGGTTGAGGACAGCGGTCGCGCTGGACTGGCCTCCCCAATTGTTCCAATAGCCGGAAGCGATGCCGCGGCCTCGGTACTTGCCTTCGAGCGGCGACTGGTAGTGGTCCGAGTCGCGGATGGCTTCCACAGTCTCAATCTGGCCAATCTGAGCGTACTGCAGGCCATCGGGTCGGCGATCGTTCTCTTTGGCCCCATTGAGGATGCGGAATTCAGCCGGGTCCATGCCCAGTTTCTCGGCCAGTTCGTCGACGACGCTCTCAACCGCAAAGGCAACGTTTGTTCCGCCGGGCGCCCGGTAGGCTGCGCTGCGCGGCCGGTTGACGATAATGTCGTAGCCGTCCACCTGAAGATTGTCGATGGCGTAGGGGGCCAAGCTCACGTTTGCTGCGGCGCCGACAGGTGAGCCGGGGTAGGCGCCGGCCTCGTAATAGAGTTCGGCGAGGGCAGCAGTGATTTTACCGTCGGTATCGACACCGATCTTTACGCGGATATTGGAACCTGAAGTGGGCCCTGTTGCGGCCAGAACGTCGGCCCGGCTCATTATGACCTTGACAGGTTCATGGCCGGCCTTCTCCGAAAGGAGAACGGCGACCGGCTCGACATAGACGTTGATCTTGCCGCCGAAACCGCCGCCAATCTCGGTGGGAACAACCTTTAGTCGCGAGACCGGGACCTTCAGGATCTCGCAGACCTGCCCGCGCACTGCGAAGGAGCCCTGAGTGCTGGTCCAGATCGTAATCTGGCCGTCGGCGCTGTGCAGGGCGGTGGCGGCATGCGGTTCGATGTACCCTTGGTGGACAGTTTCGGTGCGGTAAGTACGGTCGACGACCAGGTGTGCGCCAGCAAGTCCGGCGTCGAGGTCGCCGCGCTGGTGGCGGAAGAAGGAGGCCAGATTAGTCTGCTCGGTGCCGATTTCACCCATGGAATCGGTGCGCAGCGTCTCCAGGAGAATCGGTGCATCTTCTGCCAGCGCGTCGTCGACGGTCATCACCGGGGGCAGCAGTTCGTAGTCGACTTCGATCAGCGCGGCGGCCTCCTCAGCGATATGGGGGTTGATCGCGGCCACTGCAGCCACGGCATGGCCGTGGTATAGAACTTTCTCATGGGCGAGTATGTTATCGCTCAGATATTTCAGGTTGATGGCGCCTTCGCCCAGGTCTTCTACCCTGTCTGGGGCCTCCGGCAGATCGGCGGCGGTGACGACCGCGCGCACGCCGGGCAAAGCTTCGGCTTTGCTGGTGTCGATGGAGCGAATGTTTGCGTGGGCGTGCGGACTGCGCAGGACGAAGCCGTGCAGCAGTCCTGTCATCTGCACGTCAGCAGCGTAAACGGCGCGGCCTGTGACTTTGTCCACACCGTCTGGCCTTACAGGGCGTGTGCCGATGACCTTATAGCCATTCTGACCGTTGGCGGACAGATTACCAGTTCCATTCTGTTTCGTACCGGCCATTTGATCTCCTCCTCGGCCCTACGCGTCGTTTTCGGCCACGTCCAAAACGGCTCGCACGATCTTGTCGTAGCCTGTGCAGCGGCAGAGATTGCCGGCCAGCCAGAGGCGGACATCGTGCTCACTGGGGTCGGCATTGTCATCCAATAGTGCTTTGGCAGAGACGATAAAGCCCGGCGTGCAGATGCCGCATTGCAGAGAGGCGTGCTCGAGGAACTTCTGCTGGAGAGGATGCAGCTCGCCATTTTCTGCGATACCTTCGATTGTCACGACGGAGCGGCCTTCGATCTCCGGCGCCAGCACGAGACATGAGTTGACGAGAACGCCGTCCAGGATCACGTTGCAGGCGCCGCAGTTGCCATTGCCACAGCCTTCCTTGCTGCCAATCAGCCCCAGATTGTCTCTGAGCGCCTCCAGCAATGTCTGACGAGGCTCGCAAAGGAAAATAGTCTCTTCACCATTCAGTGTTGTCTCTACAGCGATCTTTTTAGCCATGTCCGTTCAGTCTCCCCAATTCGTCAACAGTTTTGGTGCCTCGTGCCCGGTCGATAGCGATCCTCAGAGCGCGTTGTGTCAGAACAGCTGACAGGTGATTGCGCTGGGGAATCGTTCCACGCATGTCGCTGATTGGTCTTGCCGCGGCCTTGGCCAGGTCGGCGGCCTTTGCCAGTGTCTCTTCGGAGACCGGTTGACCGGCCAACGCGTCGCCTGCCTCCTGCACGAACAGCGGCGTTGGCGCGACGGCGCCCAGTGCGACGCGAGCAGACTGGATGGTGCTCTTGTCATCGCTGAGGACGACAGAGGCGCCGGCGCCGACGACAGCAATATCCATTTCATTGCGCGGGATGAAGCGCAGATAGGCTGCGCCGAAGTTAGCGGGCGGCGTGGGGAATTCGAGCGAGACCAGGAACTCGCCGATTTCGAGAACGTTCCGGCCAGGAGCCGTACAGAAATCTTCGACTGCGACCGAGCGGCGGCCGTTGGGGCCGGCAATATGACAGGTGACGTTGTGGGCGATGAGATTGGGAATCGAATCTGCGGCTGGAGAGGAGTTGCAGAGGTTGCCGCCGAGGCTGGCGCGACCTTGAATCTGGGTGCCACCGATCAGGTGAGTCGAATCGATCAGTGCCGGATAGGCGTCTCGAATGGCCTGATTGGCGTTGATCGAATGGCAGGCAACCGATGCTCCCAGGGTCAGGCCATCGCCGCTGATGGAGATCGCCATCAACTCCGGAATTCGCTTCAAGTCGACGACAGTGTCCAGTGCAAGGCGCCCTTCCTGAAGCTGAGCAATCAGGTCCGTACCCCCGCTCAGCGGTCGGGCCCTTCCGCCACCGGCAGCCAGGGCCGAGATAGCCTCGTCCACACTAGTTGGTGCTACAAAATCAAATGCTTGCAAAGAACTACCTCCTCAATGGGTTCGGGTATTGGAATCTTTGTGCGCGGAAAGTTTATCGAAGTCCGCTTTGGGTTACGAGGAATTCGAAAAATCACAAGGAGCCTACATCGGTTCAGTTATACCATAAGATGAGACGAGACGAAAAACGGTCGTATCGACTTTCACGCAACTTCGGATCGGCTCAATGGCACTGGGTGGAGTATGATACTTACGGCCTCGAAAGTCAGCACCCCGTGCCAGTCTGCCGTGGGGAAAAGCCGGACCGAATGAGACTGCCATATCTTGCTTTAGCCTATCTCCTGGGCGTAGCCGCCGGACAGATTCTCTGGAAGCAGGGATGGTTTGGCTGCACCATCGGCGACCACTTCTGGATCGCCTGTTTGGCTCTTGTCTGCGGCTGTCTGTGGATGGACGCCAGCTTCAACCCCCGTTCTTCGGAGCCAATGCGCTGGCTTGCTTCGGCCGGTTTTTATCCGCCGCGCGGGACCTTCACTGCCTGGTTCACCGGCGCGGTCGTGCTGGCCGGAGTTTGTGGGATCTTGCGTCTTGGTTCGCACCCGCCTCAGCCTTGCTCCGCGCCAACCGACCTCGCCTACTATAACCTGGACAGTGGGGAAGGCATCAGGCGGTTGACAACCGCAGACGGCTACGTGGCGAGCTATCCAACTCCAGGGGATGGACGGCAGCGGTTGGACATCGAAGTGGAGTCCGTGGAGGTCGAAGGCCAGAGAAAGAAGGTAAAGGGGCGGCTGCGGCTTCAGACGACTGCTGAATACCGTTTTCGTTTCGGTGAAAGCGTACGGGTGAAAGGCCTGCTGACGGAGCCGCCAGTTTTCGAAGGCTTCGATTACCGGGCCTACCTGGCGCGCAAGCAGATTCACAGTCTGATGCTGCGGCCACATGTAGAACCGCGGCCGGGGATGACGCGCGGAGGGTTCCTGCTTCAGTTTGTCTATGGTATGCGCGTTCGCGGGGAGAGGCTTTTGAACCGTCTGCTCCCGGAACCGTACGCGGCGCTGGCCAGCGGAATGCTGCTTGGCATTGAAGCCGGAATACCTGAAGAGCTGTACGAGAAGTTCAACCTCACAGGCACCAGCCATGTGATCGTGATCAGTGGCAGCAATGTGGCGATCGTGACGGGTGTGATGATGGGTCTTGGCATCTGGCTGTTTGGGCGACGCGGCGCATTGTGGCCGACCCTGGGCGGTCTTGCCCTTTACACGCTCCTTGTAGGCGCCGACGCGGCAGTGATGCGTGCGGCTTTGATGGGGGGGCTGTTTGTGATCGCAACCGTGCTTGGTCGTCAGAACACAGCACTGGTAAGCCTGGCCGCGGCGTGCTGGATGATGACACTGTGGAATCCCCTCATGCTCTGGGACGTGGGTTTCCAGCTAAGCAGTGCGGCCACTGTCGGCCTGATCTTGCTGGGTCCTGCCCTTTCCGAAGGCTTCAGTTCATTGTGGAACATGCTGGGAAGAGGTCTGCGGCGGTGGGGGGCACTGCAGGGCGGTTCCACGTCGATCTTTCTCAGTCCCAATTCAGTCGGTGAGCTGTTGCGCGATGCTCTGCTGGCGACTGTTGCGGCCAGCGTAGCGACATACCCACTGATTGTGTTCTACTTTGGTCGTTTCAGTTTGATCAGTCTGCTCTCCAATCTCCTCATCGCACCCGCACAGCCCGGGATCCTGATCTTTGGCGGTCTTGCTCTGGTAGCTGGACTCTCGGGCCTGGAGCAGCTGGCACAGTTGTTGCTGTTTATACCATATGTGTGTCTATGGTGGACTACGGCCATCGTGAATTGGAGCGCAAGTTTTCGAGGCGCCAGTGTGGAGTTAGTCTGGTTCGGTGGCGGCGCCGTGGCTCTCGCATACGCCGCCATTCTCGGACTGTATTGGCGAGAACCGATTTCAGGCTACCCAAAGCTTCTGTGGCGTAGGATGGTTCGATATTTCGCCCGGCCTCACGACGAGGCGCCGTCAATGCGGAAGTTGAGCGACGCTTTCATCGCGAGCCCGTCATGGATGTTTGGCGCCATGGCGGTGGTTGCCGGGATGTTGTGGTGGTTCGCCTTGACGCAGCCGGACGGCCAGCTTCATGTGCACTTTCTTGACATTGGACAGGGAGACGGCATTTTCATACAGACGCCGAGCGGACGCCAGCTGCTGATCGATGGAGGCGATGACAGCCAGCAGCTGTTCGCGGAGCTGGGCGAGGTCATGCCGTTTTGGGACCGGGAGATCGATTACGCGATCGTGACTCACCCCGACTGGGATCATGTGGGCGGCCAGACCGACCTTCCTGAACGTCTCAGGATCGGCAACGCTATTATTAGTGAAAACACGCGCGGCCACGAAGATTCAGAGAGCTGGCTGGCGGCCCTCAGGGAAGCAGATGTACCTGTGGAAGGGCTTCAACAGGGAGGCTGGCTGGATCTCGGTGACGGCGTCGCGCTGTGGGCGTTGTGGCCGCCGCCTGAAAGGGAACTGCAGGACTTTGAGGAGAATGACAAGAACGAGAGGTCGCTGATCCTGAAGCTGGTCTACGGCGAGTTCACAGTTCTGCTGACGGGCGATGCCGGTCAGCCCAGTGAGAAGCGGCTGCTGCGCGGAGGACAGCCACTTGCCGCAAAAGTGCTCAAAGTCGGACATCATGGCAGCGAGCACAGCAGCAGCAGAGGCTTTATCGAGGCAGTCGCTCCCGGCGTAGCGGTGATCCAAGTCGGTGCTAAGAACCGGTACGGTCATCCGGACTCTGAAGTACTGGAGATACTGGACGGGCGGCTAGTTCTCCGCAATGACCGAGAAGGACGTATCCACATTTGGAGCGACGGGCAACTGATGTGGGTCGAGACGGAAGTGGGGTCCGTCCTCGACCTGATTGAAAAGGGCGATGCGACAACTGCCATTCGAACTGATTGGGAATGAGGAAGAGTCGTGAACAAACGTCTTTAGCATCTGGTTCAGGTGCGACGTTGCCCCACTTAGGCTTAGGTCAGGCATCCTGGTCTACGTCCGGAAAGGCGAGATAGAGCAAGGTGAAACCGAAGACGACGACGAGACGGAAGGCAGACTGAAGACCATTCCACACATCCGACTGCCACATCAGGAACCATTCCCCGCCGACTGAGTTAAACCCCGTAAACCACAGAACGATTCCCAATGTCAGTCCAGCTATTGCGAAGCCTTTGGCCTGACTGAAATCTTTGGCGTCGTCTTTCGCGCGGAAAAGGCGCAGTCCTCCCCACCAACAGAGCGCTGCGACCGCTGTTTCAACGAGGATGATGACCCAATAGAGCGAGTGATGTGCTGCAGTCAGGTCAATTGCCCGCCACATTCCCTGGTTGTCAGGGAAAGTCGTGTCCATTTTGAGGACGTGAACGACGAACCAGTAGTTTGAATCATAGTCAGAGAGGTTGTTGAACACTACGAGTGAGGTATGCAGCGCAATGGCCCATACCAGGACAATTTTCGATAACCTTGTGAACATTTTTCCTCCGAACTATGGCACCAAGATGTATCGCTCAGAGTGGGCCAGAAAACAGAGCTAGAGTGCAAATCGTTGAAATCACGCCTATTGGTGCATTCCGTAAAGCGCAACTTGCGCGAGAAGTGTTGGAGTCAGACGGAAAATTCACAGGTTTCGGGTTTTCGGATGCTATAGCCCCGACCTGGAAGTAATTGTGGAGTAAAGCGATCCAAGTTCGGAAGGGGGATTGACGCAATTCGCAAAGGGACCACGCCGGGTATGGAATTACCCAAGAATTCGCTGACAGCGTCCGATTCAGATGTCAAGGGGAATTGCTGTTCAGAGAAGGAGCAGAAGCGAAGCGATTGCCGGAGCCGGCCGTTTTATTGGTGCAAGGCAATTTTCAGTATCGGGTATTCGCCTTGGTCTTGCAGGCCAGCTTCTGCCCGGTTCCGGCGCGTTTGCGAAAAGGCTGTGCGCGGCTCTACGACCACATTTTCGCCATTACCTGCGGGCGATTCAGGTAGCCGATCAGGTCTGTCGGTGTTTCCAGGATCAGGTCGGCATTGCTGAAGTTCTGCGTCGCACCCATGCCGCACAGGAGACCAACCTGCACTGCGCCGACCGCTTCGCCAACGCGCAGTTGCAGTTCGGTATCGCCAACAACCAGACATGCGTCAGCGGGAAGATTCAGAATCTCGAGCACCTTCAACAGTCCCTCGCTGTTGGGGGAGGGCTTACGCAGATCGTCCCTGGTGACGACGGCGTCAAACAGGTCATCGGGCAGTTCAGCGTGCTGGTAGAAAGAATCCAACTCCCGTCGCGAACGGTTCGTGATCAGGGCCACCTTGTATTGCTGGCGTAACTCAATCAGCAACTCGGGAACGCCGTCGCGCAATGTCTGAGCTTCACTGGGAGGGAAGCCGCGCACACGTTGCATCCGATGCGTAAGCCGGCGCGCGTCTTCGTGCAATCTGAGCCATGTGAGGAGGCTAATGACGGCGAGTGAAGGCCCTTCCATCCACGCCATAAAGCGACGGAAAAACTGTTCACGCCGGTCGCCGGGCCAGATTCGCTCCAGCCGGTCAAACCGCCGGGCCAATTCGGTTGCCAGGGACCAGTCGAGATGGGTCAGGGTGCCATCGAGATCAAATACAATGCCCTCAATCCAGTGGCCGCCGATAAGTCCGGGAATCTGGATCTCATTTTGCCGCTGCAGAGATTCGAATGGCTCCAGATCACGCAGTTTGCGGAAGACATAGCCCAAGAGGGCGCGAACGCTGGCAATTGTCGGAGTGATCAGAAGTACGCCCAGGACTCCGAAGACAAGAGCGGCGCTGATGATGCCTGTGAATGTGACGGCAGGATGGAGGCGCACGCGGCGCCCGACAAGGCGTGGAATGAGATATACGCTTTCGACCTGCGTGATGATGACGTACAGGATGAGGACGATGATGGCGAAGGGGATATTGCCAATTGAGAGCCAGGTCGGACCTTGCAGGAGCGCGACAAGAGTGCCGATCGCACCGCTGATTCCAGGACCCACGGTAGGCAGAAACTCAAGAATGCCGGCGAGAAGCGCCAGTGCCGCTGCATTGGGCAGGCCAACAATGGACATGATAATCCAGGTCATGAACCCGACCACAAGGCCCAGTACCAGCTGCCCGCGCAGAAACGCCATCCAGATTTCGCCCAGTTCCTGCGTCATGCGCTGTACATCGTCCCGGTACTCGGTCGGTAGAGCGTTCATCACCATGCGCTGCAGCTTAATTATGTCTTTGAGCAACCAGAAGCCCAGTACAAGCACATAGATGGTGGTAAGGACGCCGGTTGTAAAGGTAGCGGCCAGGCCGAGGACGCCGGTGCCGGCCTGCGACAGCACGTTTTGAATGACAGTGCCCAACTGTTGCAGAATATCGTTGATTTCAAGGTTGAACCCGAAAATGGGAAGGAGGGGCCCCGGAGCAGCCGACTGCATGTCGGTGACCATGGTCTCGAGGAGAACGAGCAACGATTCCACTGAAGTGACCACGCGGGGCACGAAGATGATAGGTCCAATTATCAGGACGAGGATAACCAGCAGATAGACAGCAACGATTGATGTGGCACGGCTCCAGCCGGTTCGCTGCTGCACCCAACTCACTGGCTGGTACAGTACGAAGGTGAGCAGCAATGCGATGATCGTCGGCTGGATCATCACTCGGAACGCGTAGAGGAGTAACACGGCCAGCAGGCCGAGAAGCGACGATACCACTATCTTCGTGGTTGTACTCCACCTTTTCGTATTCATATCGCTAAGAGCTGCAGTTCAGCACACTATGCGGGCCGCCAGCTTCTCCACCGCCGGCGTCGCGTCTCAAAATCAACGTTTCAGACTATCGGTAAATCGTGAATCTCGTCAAAGGCCAGTAACGCACCCAAATGCGGCCCTTGACGTAATCGCGATGGACCGGTCCAAAGGTGCGGCTGTCGTTGCTGTTTTTCCGATTGTCGCCCAGTACGAAGAACAGGTCCTCTGCCAGTGTGACGGGTCCGTAGTCGTAAAGAAGCTCTCCGGAACCTGGATCAGGCTGACTGTCTTCGCCTGAAAGGAGCGCGGCCGTGCCCGCCTGGACGGCCTTCGTGTAAGCCATTTCACGCCCGTTGACCAGGATACGGCCCTGCTTTATCTCAACCGTCTCTCCGGGAAGGCCTACCACGCGCTTGATAATCAGTGCCGGCGACCCGGGCATATCGAGGACGATTATTTCGTTGTGGCGCGGGGCATGAAAATAGTAGCTCAACTTCTCCATGATCAGCCGTTCTTCAGGCCGGAGGCTGGGCTGCATACTCTGGCCGCGCACGATGGTTGCTTGCGCAAGGAAGAGATGGATAAGCGCTGCCAGGAATATGGCAGGGAGAACGATTTGCAGGGCTTCTTTCAGTCCGGAAAGGACGGCTGCGGCCGTGGACATGCTTTGCGACTCGGGTATGGGCTGTCTGACCGTTGGGTTGTTGGAGCCAGCAGACGCCAATAGCCGGGCAGGGCCGAGCTGTCCAGGACGTTCTGCAGGGGGAGCGCCTGCCTGCCGGTCATCGGCAGGCAACACCTCTTGAGGACTAGGTTGCTCCCCCTGGTTTCGAGTCGACATCTTCATCGATACGAATGAGCCTACAAACTGACTCATTGGCGGGCCACCACCTCTTATCTGCGCGGGCGGCCCCCGTTTCTCATGCTGCGGTCGCGCTCGCGGTTTCCTCCGCGTCCACCGCGTTCGCGTTCCCGGCCGCCGCCGCGGCGCCCGCCGCGGTCGCGGTCGCGAGCTTCCTCCGCACTCCAGCCTTCCAATACGGCCTGCCGGCTCAGCCTGATTTTGCCTGCAGGATCGATGTCGATCACCATGGTCGTGAGCTCATCGCCGACGTTGGCGATTTCCTCAACGTTGTTGACCCGATAGTCTGCCAGCTGGCTGATATGCACCAACCCGTCGACACCAGGCAGCAAGTTGACGAATGCGCCATAGGCTTCGACTCTTACCACCTGTCCCGTGTAGATCTTGCCTATTTCGACCTCTTCGGTCAGTGACTCGATTTCGCGGCGAGCCTCTTCGGCTGCAAGGCCGTTCAGTCCGGAAATAAAGACCGAACCGTCATCGTCGATATCGATCTTAACTTCGTAGCGTTCCTGTAAGGCGCGAACTGTCTTGCCGCCCGGACCGATAATCTTTCCGATCTTCTCCGGGTCGACGCTCACAGTGAGGATGCGCGGCGCGTAGGGGCTTAGCTCTTCACGGGATTCAGGAAGTACGTCCAACATCTTTTCCATAATGTGAAGGCGCCCCTGGCGGGCCTGCTCCAGGGCGATACGGAGGATTTCAAAGTCCAGACCCTTGATCTTGAGATCCATCTGCAGGGCGGTAATACCATGACTGCTACCGGCGACTTTGAAGTCCATGTCGCCAAGATGATCTTCCACGCCCTGGATGTCGGAGAGAACTACGTAGTTGCCGGAATCCTGGTCTTGCACCAGGCCCATCGCAATACCTGATACAGGGGCGTCAATGGGGACACCGGCGTCCATGAGCGCAAGCGTGCTGCCGCAGACCGATCCCATGCTGGTCGAGCCGTTGCTGCTGACAGCCTCGCTGACCAAGCGCAGTGTATAGGGGAAGTCTTCCGGAATTACCGCTTGCAGAGCCCGTTCGGCCAGGGCGCCGTGACCGATTTCGCGGCGTTTTGGCCCGCGCATTGGGTAGGCTTCGCCGGTCGAATAGGGAGGGAAGTTGTAGTGATGGATATAGCGTTTCTCTTCCTCCGGCTGCAGCGTGTAAAGGCGCTGGGCATCACCAGGGGTGCCGAGGGTCGCGATAGTCAGGACGTGCGTTTCGCCGCGCATGAACAGCCCGCTGCCGTGGACTCGGGGAATGTTGCCTACCTGTACCTGGATCGGGCGAATGGTCTGGGGGTCACGGCCGTCGGGGCGTACGCTTTCGTCCAGGATGCGCCTGCGTACGGCTTCCTTGTAGAGGTTTTCCAGTGTTTCGTTCACATCCCCGGACTCGACGTCTCCTGAGCTGATCGGCTCGGCCAGGGCCTCCATGGTTTCGTCGTGGATCTCGGCGAGGCGGGACTTGCGTTCGCCACGTTCAGTGGTTCCAGCCACGGCTGCCGCAACCTTTTCGCGCGCCAGCTGGTTCACCTGTTCGACGGTGTGTTCGGCTGCGGTAAAGACAGGGAAGTCGGTGTGTTTCTCTTTCCCGACGTCTGCCTGCATCTGCTGAATCGTCTGAATCGCTGGCTGCATAGATTCGTAGGCCAGTTTCAGCCCATCGAGCATGATATCTTCGGGCAACTCGCTGGCGCCGGCTTCCACCATCAGGATGTTGTCTGCCGTACCGGAAACCTGCAAAGCGAGTGTGCTCAACTCCATATCGGCAACGGTCGGATTGACGACCAGCTCGCCGTCAACATAGCCGATGGAAGCTGCACCAACCGGTCCATCCCAAGGGATATCGCTGATGGCGAGGGCGGCAGAAGCTGCGATGATGGCCAGCGGGTCGATCAGTTGCTCGTTATCCGAACTGAGCGCTGTGAGGATGATCTGTACTTCGTTGCGCATACCCTTTGGGAAGAGCGGGCGCAGCGGCCGGTCCACCAAGCGACAGAGGAGAATTGCCTGTTCACTAGGCCGACCTTCACGGCGGAAGAGGTTACCGGGGATACGTCCGGCGGCGTAGAGTTTTTCTTCAAAATCGACGGTCAAAGGAAAGAAGCCGATTCCCGGCCTCACCCCTTTATCCATCGTTGCGGTGGCGAGGATAACGGTGTCGCCACATCTGACTGTGACGGCGCCCCCTGCCTGCTGGGCAAGGATGCCCGTCTCGATACTTAGCGGTTTGTCGCCCAAAGTCGTCGTGTAGGTTTGGGCGCCTTCGAATAATCTGAGTTGTTCCATCTTTGTTCACCTCGAATTGAGTATTGCTCCGCTCTGTACAATGCCAGAGCGGGCAGGTGGGGCCGCCGGTTCGTGCTGCTTCCAGAACCGGCAACGCGTTCGACGTTGCCGCCACCCGCACACGAAGTCGCTAGTCTGAATGGCAGACGACGCTACTCGGTGTGTATCATCCAAGCGACTTCTCTGCGCATTGATTCGAGGTGCGGAACTGGAGAACGGATCGAAGCGTTCGATCACGAGCGCAGTGGGCTCTTTCAGCGATGGCTTCGGTCCATTCTCCAATGCCGGACCCCGGTGGCAGAATCTGCCAAGTACAATGCACTGAGCACAAAATGCATATGCGAGCGGCTGGTGGCCGTATTTTTCTGTCATTCTGTCGTGCCGTCGAGCACGACCTACATATTAAACTGCCGGGAGCAGGGAACAGCCTACAGTGATGTGGTTAAGAGGCTGTAACTTCAGTAGCTGTCCGGCAAGTGCATCCATGAGTGATAGGAGAATGTAACTACAATTCGCCCTATCCGTGCCGATTATCGGCGTAGTCCCAGCCTCTGAATAAGCTGACGATAGCGGTTCACATCCTTTCTTGCCAGGTAAGCCAAGTGGCGGCGGCGTTGACCGACCAGCTTCAACAAGCCTCGACGCGACCCTTCATCATGTTTGTGCGCTTTCAGGTGGTCGGTGAGGGCGTTGATGCGTGTGGTAAGGAGGGCGACCTGCACCTCCGGGGATCCTGTGTCTTGTTCGAATGTCCGGTATTCCTCAATGATCTTTGTTTTTTCTTCCGTCGAAATACTCATGTGGTACTCCTGAACTCCTTTCCTATTGAACCAGAGAATCTCTGAAGTGAAATCACCATGTAACCATTCTCCGGTGGGCCGCCAACGGCGTCAAGAGAGCCGAATCATCGCAGGAATACCATGGCGCATGATTCAGCCGGTACTGAATCAGTTTAGCATAGGAACGGATGACTCCCAAACTTTCTCCTTCAACTCGCTATACGTAAGACCCCTGCGTATGGTCGCGTTGGGGTCTGGGGAATGCGAAGTCGCATTAGGTGAAGGGGATGGGGCAGGGCGCGGGAGCGGTGGAAGGAAAGGGGTAAATGGCCCTCTTTAGGCACGCCTCAGGATGGTCATTTGAGGCATCTTTTCGTGGAAGAGTGCGGCCGGGCACCACGACTTGTGTCGGTCCATCATCTGGGTGTGGGTACATCCCAGATGTGGGGTGGGAACAGTCTGGCGGGGAATCCAAGCCAGCGGTGACTGGAAGTGTTTACCGTCTTTGGGAGGGTCGCAGTGCAGGCGTCAGGCTTGGCCGCACGGTGGAGTCCGTCAGTTGGGGAGGATGCGAGGGCAGGCACAAGGCCGGCACCTACGGGGATTTGATGGGACTGGCGGGACGTGGTCTGGCCAGACACTTTCGCTTGGGCACCCGTCACTGATGTCGACACCAGGTCGACGAGGCATGTTGTTGGCCGGGGGCGTTGCGGGGGCGGAGCCCCCGCACAACGGAGGGCCGAAGGCCCGACCGCCCAGAACTGCAGTAGTTAGTAGTCAGCAGATAGTAGTCAGAGACGGCGCCTATTCTGGCGGAAACTGGAATGGGAAGTGACCATGGATTGGGTGCCTCCAGAGGTACACGAAAGTTTGCCCCAACATTGGGATGCACGCAAGTGTGCCTACCTCTTGATACTCTGATTGGCTACCATTATAATGTGCCTGACTTGCTGAGCGACTTTTCCGCCAACCCCAAGAGTGAAGTTGAATGCGTCTGCTTCCGGTGGAGGGCCGGCAAACGGCCACATACCGCCAGTGCCAAGACTGATAGAGGCCGGCCCGGGGGCACGAAACTGAGTCTTCGCACTTGACCAGGCAACAGTGCGATTGCCTGTAGAGTGCAGGGGTTGAACGTGAATTTCCTCGAAGGAATTCCGCGTGTCTGACTACGATTTGACTGCTTCGTTCAAGAAGGAGGCGCGCCGGCTTGGTTTCGACTTCTGTCGAATTGTCAAAGTGGGCGAGGCGGCGCATGCAGAGTTCTTTTCCCGCTGGCTCGGACTGGGCCGGGCCGGAGAAATGGCATACCTGGAGCGAAATCTGGAGAAAAGGCGGAGCCCGGCCCTGCTGGCTGAGGAGGGCCCTCCCTTCCGCTCTTTGATCGTGCTGGGCGTTGACTATCATCGCTTTGAGCTGGCGCCGGAGGTGCGTGGCGACCCGTCGCGCGGCATCATCGCCAGCTATGCCTGGGGGGATGACTATCACGAGATTATTCGTCCGCTTCTATATGAGCTTGACGGCTGGTTGCGAGCCCGTACCGGCCGCTCGACCTTGGGCAAGGGGTTGGTCGATACGGGACCTGTGCTGGAGCGGGACTGGGCGCACAAGGCCGGAATCGGATTTACAGGCAAGAACTGCTGTACGATTCACCCGGAGAGGGGCAGCTGGGTCTTTCTGGCTACACTTCTGGTACCGGAGGAACTGGCCTTTGACCCACACCTGGTCGCGGTGCGTTCCGACGACATAGGTGTGGAAGAAACGCTAGCGGGTTTGTCGGCCAAGGGCGACTACGGGGCGTGGCAGTTGCAACGGGGCAGCGGGCCGACACCAGTGAATTTTCAGGGCAACGAGCGCGAAATTAGGGAAGCAGAGGCCCGTGAGTTCCTGCTGGCCACGTGCGGCCACTGCACGCGCTGCCTGGATGCCTGCCCGACCGATGCCTTTATTGGTCCATTTCATCTGGACCCCCAACGCTGTATTTCATTTTGGACAATCGAATCGCGCCAGCCGATTCCGCGATCGTTGCGGCGCCTGTTCGGGAACCGGATATTCGGTTGCGACATTTGCCAGGAGGTATGTCCCTGGAATCAACGGCTTGCGGAGCGAACGCCGCTGCTGAGAGGGCTGGAGGCCAGACAGGAGCGGACGGCGCCGCCTTTGCTGGAGGGGTTCGATCGCCGCATGCCATACTGGCTTGAACCGCGCGCTTTCGCGGAGCGCTGGGGGCGGTCTCCGCTGAAGCGGGCGAGGCGGTCCGGGATGCTGCGCAATGTTTGCATCGCCCTTGGAAATTGGGGAGATCCGGCGGCTTTTGAAGGATTGGAGGCAGCTGCAACTGACGATTCTGCGCTGGCGCGAGGACATGCTGCCTGGGGATTGGGCGAACTGCTGCGCCGCCACAGCGACGTTCGGGCCGCGGCCCTTCTGGAATCACTCCTTGCCGCGGAGAAGGACTCGCGGGTACGGGAGGAGGCAGGGAATGCCCTCGGGCGAGGGGATGAAACTTTAGCCAGTAGCAGGCGTAGAGATGTATATAGCCGCATCGCCTGACCCTGAGCTGCCTTGCGTCGCCGGGTCTTCGACATAAGGAGAACATCTATGGATATCGGACGAGCGTTGACTTACTTTTCAGAGGACGAACGCTGGGTCGAGAAGACGGCCATCGGCACCGGGTTGCTGCTGATCAGTTCACTGCTCCTCGTAGCGCTGATCGGCGCTCTAGGCTACTTCATTTTGTTCGGCTACCTGGTGCGTCTGCTGCAAAATGTGCGCGACGATGTTCACCCTGTCCTGCCGGAGTGGGACAGATGGGGCGATGATCTGGTCCGCGGGGTGAAGCTAGTTTGTGTCTACGTCGTGTGGGCGCTGCCGATTCTCTTGGTATCCGTTCCCATGTTCATCATTGGTGTGGTCGTCTCGGAGAATTTCCGATACGTGGATGATGACATAGGAGCGATATTCATACTGTGTTCGCTTTGTTTGCAGTTTCTGGTAGGCATGGCTTTCCTCGTCTTTCAGCCTGGATTCACTATCGCTTTTGCCAAGAACGAAACGATCAGCGACGGCCTTCAGGTGTCCGAGATTTGGGATTGGACCCGAGAAAATATAGGCAATGTTGCGATTGTCGCGATTCTCACGGTCATTGCCAGCTTGATCATCACGACGGTCGGCAGCATTGTGGGACTGATTCTGTGTGTAATCGGGGCGGTTGTGACTGTGCCACTATCGCAGCTGATCGTCTATTACTTCCAAAGTCACCTGTACGGTCAGTTGGCGAGAGTCAGCGGCGAGAGCGCGGGGATGAGCCAAGTTGGAGCCATGTCGGATGCGGAAGCCGATGCCGGCTGGGCAGCTGAACCTGTTGAAGAAACGGATGTCTCAGCCGAGGTCGTCCCGCCTGAGGTGTTCGACCCACAAGTAGAGCCGGAGCCGCCAGTGGATCCTGAGTTAACGGTCGAACCCGAAGCGGCGTCAGAAGAGTCGGAGGGGGCAGACAAAGCGATTCAGCCTGAAGAGGATGGGCAGTCAGAGGAAGACGGCCCGTCAGAGGAGGGTGGGGAGCCTGACGAGGATGAACCACCTGCAGAGCCGAAGAGCCAGTAGGTGCACAAACACCTGAGATAGAGCATCGGATTCGGATTCAAGAGCCCGTGTGAGACATAACAGTCTTGCACGGGCTTCTTTTTGCGGTTCAAATTCGGCGGCGCCAGCAGAGAGAGAAAAGTTTGGCTCCAAGATGCCTACCATGATTTGCCGGCTATCAGTTTTCCCTGTCCGTTACTTCTTCACCCCGTCAGCCGGTGCACGACTTGTAATCGGTAACGACCTTCACGAAATAGCGGTGCCAGCGCAAGTCGTCAGTGAGTTCGGGGTGGAAAGCTGTTGCCAAGATCGGTCCTTTACGTACGGCAGCGATTACCGACTCGGTCTCTTCACCCAGCGAAGCAACGGTGGCCAGAGTCTCAATACCTTGGGCAACTGCGGTAATGGCGGGAGCGCGAATGAATACTGCGTGGAACGGTGAATCTCCCAGTGCAGGCACTTCGAGATCGGCCTCAAAGCTGTCGACCTGGCGACCAAAGTAGTTGCGATTGACGGTTACGTCAAGACCGCCGATCAGAGCCTGACCGCCGAGTTTCTGGCCGGTCGCGTTCTCAGCCAGAAGAATCATACCAGCGCAGGTGCCCCAAGTGGGCTTTCCTCTCTGGACCCACCGGCGCAACGGCTCGACCAGACCCCAGCGCTCGGCCACAAGTCCCATACTTGTGCTCTCGCCGCCTGGGATGATGAGTCCGTCCAGGTCGTCCAGTTCTTGTGCCAGTCGTACCTCGGCGGCTTCGACGTTGAGGCGCTTCAGCATGGCGATGTGTTCGCGAAAGGCGCCCTGGAGCGCGAGGACCCCTAGACGAACTTCGCTCATGTCACAATTCTCAATCGGTTCATTAGGGACGTCCTTGCGACGATTGTGATAAAGAGTGGTGGAGGTCCGCTAAGGGATCGGGTGCTAAGAGAAAGCGCTGGAGGAGCTGCACACTAAGATTCACGTTCTCTCAGCGGAGGAAGGCATCGAAGACGGTGACAGGAGAGATAGGCTCTCCTGCCACCGTCACTAACAGGCTTGCTGACTACGGGCATCGCGCCCGCTACCATCCTCGTTCTGCCAACTTCTCGGCTTCGGACAGTTCGGTTACGTTGATGCCGACCATCGGCGCGCCCAGGTTTTCGCTCACTTCTGCGAGAATGTGCGGATCGTTGAAATGCGTGACCGCCTGAACAATGGCATGCGCACGCTTGGCAGGGTCGTCACTCTTGAATATGCCGGAGCCGACGAAGACACCGTCCACGCCCAACTGCATCATCAGTGCCGCGTCTGCCGGAGTGGCCACGCCACCGGCTGCGAAGTTCACGACGGGTAGTCGATTCAACTCGGCAGTCTCCTTCACAAGGTCATAAGGTGCCTGAATGTCCTTAGCGTAGGTGAACAGTTCGTCGGCATCCATCCTGCTGATGCGGCGAATCGCGCCGTATACGCTGCGGGCGTGCCGTACTGCCTCAACGACGTCGCCTGTCCCCGCTTCGCCCTTTGTACGGATCATCGCCGCGCCTTCGGCAATGCGGCGGAGTGCCTCTCCCAAGTTGCGACAGCCGCATACAAAGGGAATCGTAAAGCTGTGCTTATTGATGTGATGGCTCTCGTCAGCAGGAGTCAGGACTTCGCTTTCGTCAATGTAGTCGACGCCCAGGGCCTCAAGAATCTGCGCTTCTACAAAGTGTCCGATCCGAACTTTCGCCATTACCGGAATGGTGACGGCCGCCATGATCTCTTTGATGAGCCGCGGGTCGCTCATACGGGCAACGCCGCCATCCTGGCGAATGTCAGCGGGGACGCGTTCAAGGGCCATGACAGCGCAGGCGCCTGCCTCTTCGGCGATGCGGGCCTGATCGGCCGTCACTACGTCCATAATGACGCCGCCCTTAAGCATCTGTGCCAGACCGGCCTTGACAGCAAATGTTCCTCGTTCCACCTGACCATCACTCTGCTGACCGTTTTTTGTACTCATGGGTCTGTGTCTCCTTGGATGCCACAACAGGACAGAATCGTCTCATACTGCGCGTGAAGAGTGAACCAAAAACGCGGATCCCTGATCCAGCTCAACCTCTTGCGCTAGGTTTTGATTTCTGTTATTGTAGTCAAAGGCCCCCTGATTTTCCAACTTCACAAAAGCGGCGATCCCAGGCCGGAAAATTGCTCAGGAAAACGGTGAACCAGACCGGGCGATTGAAAAGGAGGTTGGGCAACATTTACAACTGAGGTTGGCGTTCTATTGTGCAGGATGACTATAGGATTTCCGGCTCTGTTTCGGCGATCATTAGTTGTTGGCCAAAGGGGTTCCCGCACGGGGCCTCTTAGTCGATTTGACCCCACTAAAGCAGTTCGGACAGCAGGGATTGCCTGCAACAGGAGGAGACGCGCATATGGAAGGCATCAATTCTGGAGATACTGCCTGGATCATCGTCGCCACCGCACTGGTGCTGATGATGACGCCGGCGTTGGGCTTCTTTTACGGTGGGATGGTACGCCGGAAGAACATCCTCTCAACACTCAACCTCAGTTTTATAACGATTGGCCTCATCAGCATTCAGTGGGTTGTCATTGGTTACACCCTGGCTTTTGGCACAAGCGTCGCTGGACTGGTAGGCGGTCTCGACTACATTGGTCTTTCCAATGTGGGTGTGGAGGCACTGGAAGGTCTGTCCATTCCCCATCTGCTGTTTGCCGCATTTCAGATGACCTTCGCCATAATCACGCCCGCGCTGATCTCGGGGACATTCGTTGAACGCATTCGTTTCAAGGTGTACCTGGTCTTTGCGGTCTTGTGGGCGACGCTCGTCTACGATCCGGTGTGCCACTGGGCCTGGGGCGGCGGCATCTTTGCCCGCTGGGGCGCGCTGGACTTTGCCGGTGGTACGGTCGTCCACATCACGGCCGGTTTCTCGGCGCTGGCGTTTTCCATGGCAATCCGCAAGCGCAAGGGGTTCGGACAGGTGGCGATCGAGCCGCACAACATCGCGTTC
This sequence comes from Caldilineaceae bacterium, assembly GCA_022821585.1. GTDB lineage: Bacteria > Chloroflexota > Anaerolineae > Caldilineales > Caldilineaceae > Bin5. The sequence goes on along the minus strand of JAJEDI010000055.1, from coordinate 262,319 downwards.
ACCGTCCTGGGGGCAGGCCTGCTGTGGGTCGGCTGGTTTGGTTTCAACGGCGGGAGCGCCCTTGCAGCCGACGGTCTGGCTGTGCAGGCGCTGGTGAACACGAATACGGCGGCGGCGGCGGCGGCGGTAGTCTGGATGTTCTTGTCCTGGCGAGACAACAAGCCCAGCGTTCTGGGCATCGTGACAGGAGCTGTTGTGGGACTGGTCGCGATTACGCCCGCGGCCGGTTTCGTCACGCCGATGGCGGCGCTTTTGATCGGCGCAATTGCGGCGCCTGTTAGCTACTACAGCATAGACTTCCGCGAAAAGAAGGGGTTGGACGAGAGTCTGGACGTTTGGGCCTGTCACGGGATGGCAGGCACGTGGGGTGCGCTGGCAACCGGCCTGTTTGCGACTGCAGCCGTCGGCGGAACAGACGGCCTCTTCTACGGCAACCCTACGCAGTTCGGCATCCAGTTGATGACCGTAATTGTGACGATCATATACTCGTACATTATTACGTTCATACTCACCAAGATCCTGGACGCAGTCTGGGGCTTGGCGGTCACTGAGCAGGAAGAAGAGATTGGGCTGGACATCAGCGAGCATGGCGAGCGCGCCTATGCGTGACTAGCGAGGCAAGGTAGTGAAGGCGCAAGGATTGAAGATTTTGAAGGTTCGGAAGGCTATGAAGAAAGCGAAGGCAGCGAGACTGTCGAAGCTAGCGAAAGTGACGAGGGTAGCGAAAGGGAAGAGTCCTAGACTCCTTCTTGCCACAGGGTCGTGCGGGTAATGGCACGACCCAATTCTGGAAAAGTGGCATACTCCTCTTTCGATGGAGAGGAGATGAGCGATGCTCAAGAAGGTTGAGGCTTACATTCGACTCGAAAAGCTGACTGAGGTCAGGTCAGCCCTGGTGGAGATCGGCGTTCCCGCCATCGACACGGTGGAAGTGCAGGGACATGGCAGGCAGCCCGGCATAAGGTTGGCCGGTCGACACAGCAGCTACTCTGTCGATACGTTACCACGTCTTCGTTTGACTGTAGTCGTTAGTGAGGACGACGTTGCCCAGATCGTAGAGGCAATCAGAAAGAAAGCCGCTACTGGGACGCAAGGCGATGGGGCCATATACATCTGTCCGGTGGACAACATCGTAAGGGTCAGCACGGGAGAGCAAGGCGCCGACGTGTTGGTCTATGAAGGAGACATCGACATTCAAGGAATGCTATCGCCGCCCCCTGATCTAAGCGATTTCTTTGCTTTCTTTCTGGAGAGGAAGTACAGAATAGAGGATTGAAGGGACTCTCGCCTGCCTTGCGGACGTGAGAGTTTCTCTTGACACACAGGAGAAATAGCGGTGTTTAAAAAGATCGAGGCGTACATCCGACATGAGAAGCTGGACAGTGTCAGGCTGGCTCTGATTGAGATTGGTGTCCCCGCTATCGATACTGTCGAAGTCCAGGGGCACGGCCGTCAGAGCGGGATCAAACTTGCCGGAAGGCACAGCACTTACGTGGTCGACACCTTGCCGCGGATCCAGATGAATCTCGTTGTAAGCGAAGACGAGGTTGATCAGGTAGTGGCGACCATTCAGAGGACGGCGGCCACCGGCACACAAGGAGACGGCGCCATCTTCATCTGTCCCGTGGAAAACATCATTCGAATCAGCACGGGTGAACAGGGCGACGACGCGCTCGTTTATGAGGGCGAGATCGATATCTCCGAGCACCAGACAGATCAGGACCGCTAGGAAGTTTTCTCGATAGCGGCATTCAGGGATCCTATCGGCGAGGGCGTCCCGGTCTTACTTACAAAGGATCAGTTCCTGCCAAGAGTGTATCTGAAGGCGGGCGGCGAGTGCCGTCCGCCTTTATCCTTCATTGAGCTGGTTGCGCCTCTCCCAGTAACGTACGAACAGAGAAAGCCCTATCGTCATCACCAGGTAGAGAAAGGCGACGACGTTGTACGTTTCGAAAAAGCGGAACGTGCTGGTCGCATAAAGCCTGCCCAGCTGGGTAATGTCCTGAACACCCAGAACGGACACAAGCGCCGAGTCTTTTAGCATGGCGATGAAGTCGTTGCCCAGCGGCGGCAGTACGCGCCGGACGGCCTGGGGCAATATCACATGACGCATGGCCTGGCCCCGGGTCATGCCAAGGCTGAGCGCCGCCTCCATCTGTCCCCGTTCCACGCTTTCGATGCCAGCCCGAAAGATCTCAGCTATGAACGCGCTATAGCCGATTACCAGGGCCAGGATCGCGCGGCTGGTGAAGGAGAGTTGGCGAATGCTGAATTCGGCCAGCGGCTTTCCCAAGAAGCCGAATCCCAGCCCCTGCAGTTCACCACCCGCCCAATTGAACAGGTCTACCAGCCCCGGTGCGCCCACAAATGCAATATAGAAGAGAATCACCAGCATCGGCACGCCGCGGATGATCTCCACGTAGAAGGAAGCCGTTTCATACACCAGACGTTGGCGGGAGACGCGCGCCAGGCCGAAGGCCAGGCCGACAAACAGCGACAGACCAAAGGAGGTCAGGCAGACGTAGAGCGTCACGCCTACACCCTTAGATACGGCGTTGAAAATCAGATTGTAATCTGCGTCGGCTAACAGGCTCCAGAGGAGTAGCACACCGAGTAGCAGTGCCACCAGGAGCCAATAGGGCAGGCGAGCGAAGTAATCGGCAAGCGAGCGCCGGGGATGGCCTTGCGTAACGTCAACTGCTGTCACGAGTGCAAGGTAATGTCTGACTACGAGCGCAAGGAGCGGGGGCTGTCGTCAGCGGATCTCCTTGCGCTCGAACTAGCATCAATTTGGATCGTACATGAAGAACCACTTGACGTTCAGGTACTCGTCGTAACCGTCAGCCTTCATCGTCTGAATGGCTGCATTGAAAGGCGCGGTCCAAGTGCTACCAGGCGTGAATATTAAGCCGAACTCCTCGGTCGCCAGTGCCCCGCCCACGATCTTGAGCTTTTCCGGGTTGGCGCCGATATAGCCGCGACCGGAGGCAGCATCGACCAGCACCATATCCACGTCGCCGGCGATCAGTGCCTGCACCGATGCCCCGAAGTTGTCCAGAAGCTGGATGCGTGGATTCGACTCATCGCCGTCCAGTATGTCGTACACGGCTGTGTAGAAGCCGGTCGTGCCCGCCTGCGCGCCGATCAACAGCGACCCATCCGCTGCAAACGCTTCAGCCGTGTCGAATCGCTCCTCTTCGGCGCGGACAAGCATGAACTGCTGGCTGGTCATGTAGGCGTCTGAGAAGTCAACCACCTCGGCCCGTTCGGCCGTGATCGTGATTCCATCCATGCCTACATCGAACAGGCCTTCGGCTACCGCCTGGATCATCGCTTCCCACGAAGTAACCTGCCAGTTAACCACGCAGTTAAGGCGGCGGCAGATCTCGTTGACCGCGTCATATTCCCAGCCGACGGCTTCACCGCTGGCCGGGTCGATGAAGTTGAGCGGTATGTAGTCGTTGCCCGTCACAGCTACTACTTCTGCACCATCCAGATCCGGCAGACTGTCATAAATGTCGGCGGCGTTGGGATCTGTGAGGAAGAACCAGCGGGTATTCAGATAGTCCAGATAGCCGTCGGCCTTCATCGTCTGAATGGCTGCATTGAAAGGCGCGGTCCAAGTGCTGCCAGGCGTGAATATTAAGCCGAACTCCTCGGTCGCCAGTGCCCCGCCCACGATCTTGAGCTTTTCCGGGTTGGCGCCGATATAGCCGCGACCGGAGGCAGCATCGACCAGCACCATATCCACGTCGCCGGCGATCAGTGCTTGCACTGATGCCCCGAAGTTGTCCAGAAGCTGGATGCGTGGATTCGACTCATCGCCGTCCAGTATGTCGTACACGGCTGTGTAGAAGCCGGTCGTGCCCGCCTGCGCGCCGATCAACAGCGACCCATCCGCTGCAAACGCTTCCGCAGTGTCGAATCGTTCCTCGTCGGCGCGGACAAGCATGAATTGCTGGCTGGTCATGTAGGCGTCCGAGAAGTCCACCACTTCGGCGCGTTCGGCCGTGATCGTTATACCGTCCATTCCGACATCGAACTGGCCTTCGGCTACCGCCTGGATCATCGCTTCCCACGAGGTGACCTGCCAGTTGACAACACAGTTGAGGCGGCGGCAGATCTCGTTGACCGCGTCATATTCCCAGCCGACGGCTTCGCCGCTGGCCGGGTCGATGAAGTTGAGCGGTATGTAGTCGTTGCCCGTCACCGCAACTATCTCCGCGCCATCCATATCAGGAAGACTGTCGTAAACTACGTTCTTCATGCCAGTTGGCGCGCTTGATTCGGCGGCTTGAGATTGCGCTCCGGTATCGCCCGCCGACGGAGGAGACGCGGCAGGGACGCAGGCGCTCAGAGCAAGCGTAAGCAGCAGGAATACAACACCGGTGCGTAAAGTCGTCTCGTATTGCTTTAGCATGGATTCTCCATTCCAGTTCCTTGACACTTGAGGATGAAGTACGGGCAGCAATCTTTCGTATTCCAAGGTAGTGTGTCAGACAGGCATCTGCCGCTTGGTGTGGGCGCGGCCAATTCGGGCCGTCTCCGGGTTGTGGCCGCCGATCACACGCACGCCGGCATCGATTCTTTGGACGACATTCTCAGCGCTGGCCGGCTGGAGGAAGGCGACGCCGTTGGCCTCACATGCCGCCTGCACGCGATCGCTCGCCTCCTGCATTTCGGGAGGGAAAGTCGGCGGGCGCCGGCGATAGCCCAGAGAGATACTCAGGTCGCCAGGCCCCATCTCCGCGAATCCGATTCCAGGGACGGCCAGGATTTCCTCAATGTGCGGCAGGGCGGCTGCCGACTCGACTTTAAGGCCCAGGAGCAGCTCGCCTTCTGGGTTGAGGGGCCAGGGGTCAGCTTTATCGAGATAGTCTGCGTAGTCGACACCCCAGATTGCGGACGCAGTCGGCTCCGAACCGACGCCGCGCCTGCCCGCCTGCAAATCTGCTCCTACGCCGATACGGTTGATCGGGTAACGGCAGGCCTCGACAAATGCGGCGACTGCTTCGGGTGTCTCCGCCTGACAGAGCAGGATTCCGTGGACGCCTCGCGCCAGAATCTGACGGAATTGCCAGGCGTTGTAGCGCACGATGTCGGCCGCCATGCCTTCGACCGGGGCCTCGACGATCACAGTAGGCGTGCGGTGCCCGCTGGCGGTCGGTCCGCCTTCCACAAGTCCTTGCATGTAACTTTCCAGGCCTCCCATATTGAAGGAGCCGTGCTCCATGCCCACGTTAATGTAGTCGGACCAGATGGCGGCATCAGTTCGGCCCTGTTCGCGAGTGAGCACGTGACCTGTATGCCCACCGCTGTAGTAGATGGGCTGGCCCTGTTCCAACAGTTCGATCGCCCGATTGACTCGGTTGGCCATTGGTAATCTCCTGTACGAGCTGGAAAGTGAGGTCTTCCTGACGTATGTAAACTGCGTCTGCCGCCGAAGTGTTTCGCGCGCGGCGCGAATGAGACGGACGTGCTCCAGTTCACTTATGGGAAGTGCGAAAAAAGGAGGCTTTTCAGAGCGACTCGCTGTCAGCCGGTTTCGTTTTCACGGCACTCCACATTAAGCCATCCTGAGCGGAATGGTTGGGCGGAGTCAGTTTCCGGGTCGAAACGGTGGCGCCAGATGCAGCCGTTGTCATTGCCCAACAGATGTAGTGACACCGACGTTTCCGGGCTGGTTGTGCGCACTCGATGGATGTCGTTTTCCGGCAACAGTTCGTATAGGTCGCCCGGCCGCAGCATTTGGCGCACCGAGAGGGTCAACTTAGCGTGCGATTCAGTGCTGCCGTCGTCCTGGCGGGTAAAGACCTCTTCTTCCTGCTCGCCCTTGTAGAGACCCACAAGTCCCCAGGCCAGATGGTCGTGTACGGGAGTCTGGGCGCCCGGCGGCACGACCAGAGCTGAAAATGCCAAGCCGCCATCGCCAGCCCGATAGAGCAGCCACATGCCGATGCCGCCTCCCATACCGCTGTCAGCGGATGGCTGCTGGAACTTCTGGGGCAGCCACACCTGGTCGGCCAGCAGATCGATGAACTGCGGACGGACTGCAGCTACGATCTTGCGTGGGTCCGACTCGCGGGCCCGCGTAGTGTTCACCGCACTGATGAATTGCCGCATCTGCGCATTGTCGAGCAGCCACTCGTCAGCTTGGTGCGTGGGCGGGCGTGCCATAGTCGTTACTCCGCATCCTCTTCAGACGGCGGCTCCAGCGAAAACTGGGCAAAGTGGAAGAAGGCTGTAGGCTCGATGTCGGTGCGATCAGCCAGGTAACGTTTCTGCTGCTCCTCGGGAGGCATCATCTCCACCTCAGTGTAGCCATGCCGGGCCATCATGTCGCTCAGCGACTGCGGCGTAAAGTCGGTCAGCATGGGCTCACCCCGGCGCGCCACGAATCCTTCCATCTTTTCGCACAGCGTTCTCCATTCCCGGGTCATCATGTGTTTGGCGATTTTAAAGTCGAAGACGATACGGCTCCCCGGTGCAGACAGTTGTGCAATCCGGTCCAGGGTATCGCGAATTGCCTCAGGCGTCAGGTAGTACGTTACACCGAGCCAGGAGTAGAACGCCGGTTGTTGGGAGTCGAAGCCTGCTTTTTCGAGTTCTTCATCCAACCGGTCGACCTCAAAGTTTACCGGTACAAGGGTGAGATTCGCGGGAATGCTCCCGTTGGCCTTCAGAATGCTCTGTCGCTTTACGTCCTGAGTATTCGGTGTATCCACTTCAAAGACGCGCACTTTGTCCGCCAGATCCTTGCGCCGCAGTGCGAAAGTATCGTGCCCCGCGCCGAGTATCACATACTGTTCGGTGCCTGACTCGACTGCTTCGACCAGCTGGTCCTCAGTATAACGGGAACGTAGTACGACTGCCGGGTAAACGGGACGGTAGACGCCCAATAGCACGTCTCCGACAAGCCACTTGAGCGGCCTGAACTTTGCGACCGCATGCCAGAATGGCGTCAGCATCTGCAACGCGTAGGTGTCTTCGAAAATGTGAGGTGGGTCGTGCCAGCGCAAATGCACAGCGCGGATGGTCGCGACCAGCACGGCTGTCTTGCTTGTATCCTTTAGGCGTCTACGAGGTGTACTTTCCGAGGTGGTCATAATTTGATATCTCCGTGGCTGAGCGGCCTCGGCGGCAAAGAGTACATTTATTGTGAGCGAAAGCGGCCCAGATTTCCATCCTTCGGGGCGGAATGGTATCAGGAGATAGTTTCATAGTAACATACAGGCAGTGCTGGTTTCAAACCAAGACAGAATTTGAAATGCTGCCTGAAATGGGTGGGCCTTTGTTTCGAATGTACCGCTGATTCGGGCCGACTTTTCGCGAGGAGGGCGATCGATGAACAACATTCCGCAGAGGGAAATTGGCAGTACCGGGATAATGGTCACCGAGTTTGGGTTGGGAACGGCGCCGTTGGGCGATCTGTTCGACATGCTTGACGAAGACGCGGCCCAGGGCGTTTTACAGGCCGCCTGGGATGTTGGCGTACGTTTATTCGATACGTCCCCATTCTACGGAAACGGCAAGAGCGAACACCGAGTCGGCCACTTCTTGCGACAGAAACCGCGTGATGAGTTCGTTCTCTCCACTAAAGTTGGGCGTGTATTCCGGCCGGTGCGAGACCCGGCAACATTCGACCCAGGTCCCTTCATTGGGGCGCTGCCGTTCGAATTCACGGTTGATTACAGCTATGATGGCATCATGCGTTCCTACGAGGACAGCCTGCAGCGGCTCAGCCTACCCAATGTGGACCTGCTAGTAATTCATGACCTGGACTTCTACTTCTACGAGACCGAGGCCCGCGTAAACGCCTATCTCAATCAGCTGTTTACGAGCGGATGGCGGGCGCTCGAGGAGTTGCGCAGTCACGGGTTGGTCAAGGGTGTAGGCGCGGGCATCAATGAGTTAGGGATGATCCCACGCTTCCTCGACCTGGTGGACCTGGACTTTTTTCTGGTAGCCTATGGATATAACCTGCTGACGCAGGAGATGCTGGAGGAGGAGTTCCCCCTGTGCGAGCAGAGGGGAATCAGCGTCATTATCGGAGCGGTGTTCGCATCGGGGATTCTGGCCACCGGCGCAGTGCCGGGCGCCATGTACTTCTACGCACCGGCCTCGCAGGAGATGATGGAACGAACGGAACGGATCGAGCTGATTTGCAAGCGACACCAGACGCCACTACCGTGCGCCGCGTTGCAATTCCTGCTGGCCAACCCGATCGTGTCGGCCATCATCCCAGGCGCGGTCGAAGTCGCTCATGTACAGGGGAACTACGACTTGCTCCAGAGGCCAATTCCGGCAGAATTGTGGAATGACCTGAAGGTCGAGGGGCTGCTCAGGGAGAATGCTCCTACTCCCTGAATAACTACGGGACGACAGAAAGCAACTGGACTGAGGCGTTGCTAACCCAGTCAATTACCGCGCTGGGATAGACGCCGATCCAGAGCGTGGCGATCGTGCAGATCAGGAGGCTGGTCTGCAACGCCATCGGCACATCCAGGATATCGCCCTCGCCTTCGCTGGTAAAGAACATCTCCCTAACCACACGCAAATAGTAGAAGGCGGCGATACCGGCATTGATCATACCAATTCCGGCCAGCCAGAAGTACTGACGCTGGATGGCGGCACCGAAGACGTAGAACTTTCCGAAGAAACCCCCTGTAAGTGGTATTCCGGTCAGGCTGAGCAGGAAGATCGTAAACATGACGGCCAGCCAGGGCGCCCGCTTGATCAGACCCCTGTAGGCGCTGATATGGGTACTGTCGACCGTTTCTTCGAGCGCCATGACGACAAGAAAAGCGCCGACGTTGGTAAACAGATAGGCGAACAGATAGAGCAGAACGCCGTTGAGCCCGTCCATGGCACTGGGCGACGAGGAAGTTACGGCAACCAACCCCATCAGGATATAACCGGCCTGGGCAACGGAACTATACGCGATCATGCGTTTGACGCTGTTCTGTCGCAGCGCGGCCAGATTGCCCATCGTCATGGTGATGATACTGAAAGCAGCCAGGACAGGCACCCAGTTGACTTCGAACGAGGCCATGGCCACGATAAAGAAGCGGGCCAGAACCGCGAAGGCCGCGGCCTTGGAGGCGGTGGATAGATAGGTGGCGACCGGTGTGGGCGAGCCGTCGTAGGTGTCGGGGGCCCACTGGTAAAAGGGCGCCAGGCTTGCCTTGAACCCCAGTCCCGCCAGAATCAGAAGCATTGCCGGCAGAGCGGCAAATGCCAGCCCGCTTACCTCCGTGGCTTCACCGATAATCGCGGAGAATTCGGCGCCAATGTCGTGAAGGTAGAGTGAACCTGTCGCGCCGTAAAGCAGGCTTATGCCGTACAGCATTACCGCCGAAGCGATTGACCCGTATAGGAAGTACTTGAGACCGGCCTCGTTGCTGCGCCGGTTCTCCCTCAAAAATCCGGCCAGCATATAGCTCGTTATCGAAAGGAATTCGATGGCGAGATAGACCAGGACCAGATTGTTGGCGCTGACGGCAATACTCATGGCCAGACTGACCATCAGGAAGAAGGTCCAAAATTCTCCCTGATTACCGGAGCGGCGGTTCATGTAGCGACCGCCGGCGATCGTGGTCAGGATCATACCGGAAAAAATGGTGACCTTGATGAAGCTGCCGAAGTTGTCGATCGTCATCATCGAGTAGGCCACCTTCGGCCCGGCTTCCGGGTCGGAGATGTTCAGTTGCAATACGGCGGCGACCAGGGCGGCCGTGAGGAAGAGGGCCGACAACGCCATGTAGCTCAGCCCTGATTTCTTTCCCACACCGGGATCGTAGGCCAGGTCCAGGCAGAAGATAAACAGGCCGCCTATGAGAAGTATGATTTCGGGTGCGATATATCCTAAGTCGCCCACGGACTAATCTCCATGTAACAGTTTCGGTTGCCGGTTGCTTGCCACCGCCCAGGTCCAGCATGAACGGGGAGCAAGCAGCCGGTTGCTGCATTGATCAGACGAGATTCTGCACAAAAGCGAGCAGTTCCCGCGCTGACTGATTGAAGTAGCTCACCAGAGGCGTTGGGTAGATTCCGATCAGGAACATTGCCACAATCAACGGCCACATCGTCACCTTCTCAAACCCGACCATGTCGGTAGGGCCGTCGGCATGTTCGCCTTGTACCGTTGTCCAGTGTGAGAGTTTGCTCGGGTCATACTCGCCCAGGAAGACGTTCTGGATGATGCGATAGAGAATGTAGACGGCCGTGATGACGATGCCGATCGTGCCAAAGGCGGCCCAATAGGGCATGATGGCGAATGCCCCGCGGAAGGTGAATAGCTCCGCCCAGAAACCGGCCAGACCGGGAAGCCCCAGACTGGCGAATGCAGCCGTCAACATCAGGCCATAAAAGTGGGGCGTTTTGGTGGCGAGCCCGCCAAATCTCGACAGGTCGCGTGAATGGGCCCGTTCGTAGATGATGCCGACGAGGAAGAACAGCGCGCCGGTGATGATGCCGTGGTTGAACATCTGAAGTGCGGCACCGTTGAGAGCCATCGCAGCGCTGTCCTGAATGGCCTGGGCGCTGAGGCCGAAGCGGTTGACGGCGCCGGCCAGAGCGTCGGGGGTCATTACCGCGGCCGCGGCTCCGATCCCCAGCATCACGTAGCCCATGTGACTGACGGAACTGTATGCGATCAAGCGCTTCAGGTCAGTCTGAGCCACACATACGAAAGCACCGTAGACGATGGCGATTGCGCCGAGCCCCACAATCCAGGTGGCCCAGTAGACTGACGCTTCCGGGAAGCTGGGCAACATGATGCGCAGCATACCGTAGGCGCCCAACTTCAGCAGGACACCGGCCAGAATGACCGATCCGGCGGTCGGAGCCTCAGTATGGGCATCAGGTAGCCAGGTGTGGAAGGGGAAGCTGGGCACTTTGAACGCGAATCCAAAGAAGAAGCCCCAGAACGCCAAGCTGGCGAGAGTCAGGTTGCCGGCGAAGGGCTGGGCAGCCGCCGCTTCGACGATGTCGAAGGTCCCTGTTGCGAAGTAGACCCCCAGAATCGCCAGCAGCATCGCCACAGAGCCCACCAATGTATAGATGAAGAACTTGGTTGCCGCGTAGCCGCGGTTCTCGCCGCCCCAGATTCCGATAAGGAAGTACATGGGAACCAGGCTGATCTCCCAAAAGACGTAGAAGAGCACGTAGTCCAAGGCCAAAAAGACGCCGATCATGCTGAATTCCAGCAAGTGCATCAGGAAGAAGTACTCCTTGACACGCTCGTTGATTACGCCGGCGCTATAGTAAAGGCTCAGGGTGCTGAGTAAAGTGGTCAGGAAGATCAGAGGAACGCTCAGCCCGTCGACGCCGAGATGGTAACCGGCGTTGAGCTGCGGAATCCACTTGGCGACCTGCTCAAACTGCATACCTCCCGTTCCGGAGTCGTACTGAAACAGCAGATAGATGCTGAGGCCAAGGGGGAGCAGACTGGCCCAGATCGAGCCCTTCTTGATCAAGCTGTCGCTGCGGCCAAGGAGTATGACCAAGAGTGCTGCCACCAGCGGCCAAAAGAGCAGTATTGTCAGGACAATTGAATCAAGTGAATCCATGAAGCCGTCTCCAAACAGAGTTTAGGTTTAGGCATAACAGGACCATCGGTTCGGCTGCCGTTCGAATGGATGGCCCCGAAGCGGCGACGGTCCTTATACCAGGGTGAGAATCATGGGCAGCACGTTCAAGAACAGCCACACGGCCAGAATCAACATGCCGAAAAGCAGATAGGTCTGCACGCGGCCGTCCTGCAGAAGGCGAGCAATGTGGCCGGCCTGATCTGAGATCCAGCCGACGCCATCTACGAAGCCGTCAACGACGAACCTGTCGAAGGCAGCAGAGAGGTCGCCGATGCGGATGGCGATGCGGCCTACGCCGTTAACGAACCAGTCGATAATCCAATCGCGATCGAACAGGGCCAGGAACCGGCTCAGCCACATGGTGAAAAGCACGATCGTGCCGTTGTACAATTCGTCTATCCAGTATTTGCGGTGCCACATCCACCATATCGGGCCGAGGATACGTGCGACGGGATCGATCTGACCTTCCCTAAGCCCCTGTCCGTAGACCAGATAGCCTGCTCCGAGGCCGCCAAGCGCGACCACTATCGAGACTGCCAGCGGCACGAAATTGAAGTCCGGATGATGTGGGTACAGGTGCATGTACTTCATGTAAGGTTCGAGGAAGTGCCCGATCCAGTTGGGAACGATGCCGCCCAATACAGGGAATGCATCGGGAATGCCCACCCATCCGCCGACGATGGCGAAGAAACTGATCAGTATCAGTGGCGTCGTCATGCTGGCGACGCTCTCCGGTGCGTGCGAGGCTCCTTCAGTGCGCGCCCGGCCCAGGAATGTCAGCCCGATCTGGCGCATTGTATAGAAAGCGGTCAGGAAAGCTGCCAGGGCCAGCGTCCAGAATACCCACTGGTGGCTGCCATCCCAGGCAAAGGCAAGAATTTCATCCTTCGACCAGAAGCCTGCAGTGACCAGGGGGAAGCCAGAGAGGGCCAGACCACCAATGATGAAGGTCCACCCAGTACGGGGCATTCTGGTCAGGAGGCCCCCCATGTTGCGCATATCCTGCGCGTCTTCGGTATCGAGAACGCCATCGGCGCGGCGGACGATATGTTCGGTGTGGCTCTCGCCGTGGTCGTCGTGGGCGTGCTCATGGGCGTGGTGGTAGCCGTGTTCCACGCCGTGAATCACGCTGCCGGAACCGAGGAACAGGAGAGCCTTGAAGAAGGCGTGGGTCAACAGGTGGAAGAGCGCGGCCACATATGCACCCATGCCGATTGCGGCAACCATATACCCCAACTGAGAGATCGTGGAGTAGGCCAGCACGCGTTTGATGTCCCACTGGGCCACGGCAATTGTGGCCGCGAACAGAGCAGTAAACGCGCCGATGAAGGCGACGAACTGCAGCGTGCTAGCGGAGACTTCGGGAGAAAAATTGTAGATCGGGAACATCCGGACCAGAAGGAAGACACCGGCTGACACCATCGTCGCCGCATGGATCATGGCGCTGACAGGTGTGGGCCCTTCCATGGCATCCGGCAGCCAGATATGCAGCGGGAACTGGGCACTTTTGCCAATTGCGCCGCAGAAGATGAGCACGCCGATCAGGGAAATCCAGTGGACTTCGCCGAAGAGGGGAATGTTGACCAGCGAATGTGCGAGCTGATCCAGGTTTGTCTCGGTGAACAACTCGCTGAAGCGCAGGCTGCTCGGCTCGCTGCGGACGTACAGCAGGATCAGGCCGATCATGAGGAGGGCATCGCCGATGCGGGTGGTGATGAACGCTTTAACCGCGGCCGCTCTTGCCGACGCCTTCTCGTACCAGAAGCCGATCAAGAGGTAGCTGCACAGTCCCATCACTTCCCAGAACACAAAGAACTGGAGCAGATTGTTGGCGACGACCAGACCGAGCATGCCTGTTGCGAACAGACAGATGTAGGCCATGAAGCGGCTGTAACGGGGATCTTTGCCCTGCGCGTAGGCAGTCGGGTACTGCTCTGCCTTAAGGTGGTGTGGGAAACTCATGTAGCCACTGGAGTAGATGAATATCATCAACACCAGAAATGGCACCATGAAAAGCATCAAGGCATTGGACGGGTCCACAGCGTAGCCGATGACAAATTCAGTAGCGCCCGTGGGAATCGTGTAAATCGCCTCGTCAACCGGGTGATCGCCGAAATGGTCACTGAAGAAAGAAGCAAAAGCGATTCCCCAACCCAAAACACAACTGAGGAGAGCGGAGCCAATCGCGGTCAGTGCGCTGCCCCTTTTGTTCTTATTCAGAAACAGCAGGATCGCCAGGAATGCCAGGAAGGGGGGAATCGGCACAACCCAGGTGACGCTGAATAGTCCTTCCATAAAAGAGCCTCAAGAATAAATGGAAACCGGACAGTCTTCCGTAGTCAGTTCAGTAAAACTCTGCCAGGACTAAGACGTTGCCTGACGTCGAATCAGGTTGGCGAACACATACCCGACAAGCAGGCCGGCAAATGCCAGGACGAACAGCCACAGATCGTTGGGTACTCCTGCTGTCGAGCCAATGCCAACAAACAGGGCTGCTCCGGCAAGAGAGATGATCAGTCGAAATGACTGCGCCTTCTTGTGCCGGCGGGCTTTCTCCAGGAGCTGTGCTGCATCGCGATAGTCAGGCTTGTGTCTGACGATCTCTTTAAGTGCATAGACGGCGCCTGTATAGTTGCCGTCCCCCATTTTCTCCTGCGCGAGCTGGTAGAGAAAACTGCACTGTTCGTCAAGTGTTCCCGTAAGCTGCCTTTTGGCCACCTTTTCCCGGTTTCTCCGCACATGACGCCGGCAGCGGCGTCATCCTACCTGTTCAGGACGACTCAGCCCGAAAGAATGTCGAGTTCGTCGACATCAATTGTGCGCCGCTCGCGATAGACGGCGATGATCAGCGCCAAGCCCACAGCGGCCTCGGCTGCAGCCAGGCCAATGATCAGCACGGCAAAGGCCTGACCGGTCAGGTCCTCCATGGGACCGAATCCGTGACGCCAAAATGCCACCAGATTTATGTTGGCAGCGTTGAGCATCAGCTCAATGCCCATGAGCATGGCGATGGCGTTGCGCCGCGCAAGCGCGCCGTACAGGCCGCACGAAAACAGGAAGGCGGCGAGCATCAGATACCAGCTGAGCGGAACCATAGATAGACCCCAAACAGAAGCGGTGACGAGAAATCGGCGATCGGTCTTTGCGGCAGCCGACTTCGTACAACAGAGCCCTAGCGGTCGCGTGCCAACATGACAGCGCCGACCAGAGCCAGAAGCAGCAGCAGCCCCAGAACTTCAAAAGCAATTACGTAGGTGGTTACAAACTCTCTACCCAGTGCGCCGATCAGCGCTTCGTCGGCGATGACCTCCTCGCCCGGGGCCGGCCAGGGTGTTGCTCGAGCAAAGGCGAGCAGCCCAATGAAAAAGAGAAAGGCAAAGAGGGAAGACTTTCCCCATTGATTGTTGAGCGGCGAGGTACGCCCGTACATCATACTGCGCGTGAGCATAATGGCGAACGCGATGAGCATGGCGATCGCGCCGACGTACACAAGTACCTGGCTGACAGCCAGAAACTCGGCCTCCAGAAAGACGTAGACGCCGGCGACGCCGAAAAAGGTCAGCGTCAGGGCCAGAGCGCTGTGAAAGAGGTTGCGGCTCATCACTACGGCCAGACCGGCTACGGCCGTCAGCAGAGCTACCTGAATGAACACGAATTGTTCAAATGTTGGAATCGGTACCTCGATGCCCAGCGGTAACTGCATGGGAATTCCTGCCTTTGATTGTGGGGCGTGACACTATATCGGCCTGTGCCCCGAACTGTGCCGCAGCCCCAATCTGTCTGAAACTGGTAAGCAAGAACCTAATACATCGTGCCTTTTTCGGAGACCTGCATTGAACCTATCAGTGAAGAGGGTTCGAAAGAGCGCTTCGTTCGCATCTGTTCTTCACGGAAATATTTCTGCAGGACGTAGGCTACGACAGCCATTACGCCGACGTTTGCGATGAAGATCAGCACATATTGAATGGCAACCGGGGTCGGCAGCTTCTGGATGATGGCCTGGGCGACAATCAGCCCGATCATCAGCGGCACCAGGACCTTCCAGGCGAAATACATCATCTGATCAATGCGGATGCGAGGAAAAGTCCCGCGAATCCACTGCTGCAGGACGTAAATGCCGTACACCTTGATCATAAAGTAGCCGAGACCCAATAACGGGCCGATGACCGGCAAGCCGACGCCGGGGCCTTGCCAGCCTCCCAGAAACAGGGTGACGGCGACAGCAGCCAGTATCCAGGCGTTGAGAAACTGGGCCAGGAAGAACATGGCGAACTTCATGCCCGAATACTCGATGTGGAATCCGGCGATCAGTTCAGATTCCGCTTCCAACAAATCAAAAGGCGTGAGTTCAGCCTCGGCAAGCGAGCTCACAAAGAAGACGATTAGCGCACCCGGCATGACAATTCCAAGCCAGCCCAAGCCGAGGTTAAAGCCGCCGATATTGAGTGACTGAAGTTCCACGATCTGACCGAAGCGCATGGAACCGGTAAGCAGGACCACCGTCAGGATTGCCAGCACCAGGGGGATTTCGTAGCTCAGGAGTTGGGCCACCACGCGAAAGCCGGCGAGCAAGGCGTACTTGTTATTGCTGCCCCAGCCGGCCATCAGCGCCGCCATAATGCCAATTGAGCCGAGCGCCACTACGTAAAGGGCGGCGATGTTCAGGTCCACGCCGGTCAGGCCCGGCGCAAAGGGTACGACCGCCAGCAGCATCAGCACACCGAATACCGCCAGTACAGGAGACAGGTTGTAGGCGATCTTATCTGCTTCGTAGGGCGTGATATCCTCTTTGGAGAGCAACTTGGCCGCGTCAGCCACGGTCTGGAGGAGGCCGTACTTACCAACGCGATTGGGGCCGATTCGGTCCTGAATACGGCTAATGGCTTTGCGCGTGATCCAGATCAACAGGAGCACTGACAACATGCCATAGTTGATCAGGATAAAGGACCCGACAGCGTACACGAGGAAGATGGCCGCCCAGCCGGGAAGTCCCAGTCCCATGAGCCAACTGGATAGTGCTTCGCTCCATTGGGTTACCTGCATAGTTGTTCCTCCAAACAGGTAGCTGAGAAACCGAGGCCTTTCAGTGCAGCCCACTGATTCGACATGGGCAGCACGAGAACCAGGCCTATTGCCACTCCAAAGCGCCTTTGCGCCAGTCGTACATGAGTCCGATCACGAGCAGCAGAATGAAGAAAATGGTTGCGAGCACGGCAAACATTTCCAATTGTTGGTATGCCACTGCAATTGGAAAGAGGAACAGCGCTTCAACGTCGAACACGACGAATACCAGGCCTATCAGGTAGTACTGTGCTCGGAACTGGACCCACGTCTCACCAATGGTTTCGACGCCACTCTCGTAGATGTCGTTCTTGATCTCGTCAGGCCGGCGGGGACCAAGGAAATGGCCCATAACGATGGCGGCAAGTGGAAGCACAATCGCCAAGCCGGACATAATAAGAATGAAGAAATATTGACTGAGCATTGCCGAGAATCCGTTTGTGTGGAATTTAACAAACTCCCGCGAAAGTATAGCATAGCGATTTCTGATAGCGAAAGTCTGTGCCCTGCTTAAACGCGTTGAACATGCTCCAGGTTACTGCATCTACGAGGCACTCCACGGGAACAGGCGAGGTGGGGAGGATGATCATTCGACGCGGCCTGCCCGCTTGCTCTTTGTACACAATTGACACCGACAGGCTTTGACAGTCATTTTCAGTTCGTGCTAGAATTAGGTCGTTCGTGGAAAAATGCACGAACAGGTCCCCAAGCCTTTCAGTTTCGCTGAAAAGGAATACGAGATGGCAAGCGACTATCTGCCACTTCTCATACTGATCCTGCTGGCGGCCGGATTCGGCGCAATCGCCATAGGTCTGCCCTCACTGCTCGGTCCTCGAGAGCGCAACAATCAGAAGTTGGAGCCCTACGAATCGGGGATTATCCCCTTCGCCGACGCCCGTCGACGATTCCCGGTTAAGTACTATCTGGTTGCCATGCTCTTTCTGATCTTCGACATCGAAGTAATCTTCCTCTACCCGTGGGCGGCCGTCTTGAGAGATCTTCGCCTGTTTGCCCTGTTGGCGATGATTCCCTTTTTCATTGTACTTGTTGTAGGTTTCCTCTATGAATGGAAGAAGGGCGCTCTCGACTGGGACTAGAGACTGAGGGATCTGGCCGTCGCGCACAGCTTTTCTCAGGATAATGACATCTTACTGGTACAGGCGAAGGCTGGAAGGGCCAGAGAGCCGAAAACCAGTTGCCGCGTTCAGAAAATGCCGCCTCCGGCTGGGCTGCAGAGATGTAGATGTAAAGGAACGGACATGGGTCTAGAAGAAAAGGTTCCCGAAGGCATTTTGACGACGTCGCTGGACAGCGTAATCAATTGGGGTAGAGCCAATAGCACGTGGCCGCTGCTCTTCGGGCTAGCCTGTTGCGCGATGGAAATGATTGCTACAGGTACAGCCCGCCACGACATTGCCCGATACGGGTCGGAGCTCTTCCGGGCCAGTCCGCGGCAGGCCGATCTCATGATCGTCTCCGGTCGCGTCAGCAACAAGATGGCGCCGGTGATAAAGCGCATTTACGACCAGATGCTGGCACCCAAATGGGTAATCGCCATGGGCATCTGCGCCAGCGCAGGCGGGCCTTTCAACAATTACGCCATCATCCAGGGGGTGGACAAAATCATCCCCGTTGACGTCTATGTTCCGGGCTGCCCGCCTCGACCTGAGTCCCTGCTCTACGCAATGGATCTGCTGCGAGCAAAACAGCGCAGTGAATCGGTTGGGGCGTGGCGCAGTGTCGAAGAACCGCTGGCCGTTGACGAGATCGCGCCTCTGAGTGTTTGACCTTGGCGATTCATTCCGTTGGAAGGCGCTACCACTTACACAGGTAATCCTGCCGATGGACACAGAACTGTGTCCATCGGAGCCGAACTGCAGAAATGAGAGCGAGTTGAGCGATGCCTCTTGATGTAGCACCGGTTGTTCGCGCATACGAGACCCAACGAACCCTAAATCCACCGGGGATCCCCGCACTGGCGCCCATGCCAGAGGGAGAAACCGACGATACGAGGCGCATCTGCGAACAGTTTGGGGAGGACATCGTTGCGGCCGGCCTGCACTACGGCAATCAGGTCGTCTACGTTGACCCGGGGCGACTCAAGGCGCTGGCCACAGTTTTGCGTGATGATCCCGAACTCTCATACGAGACGCTGATAGACGTTTCCAGTGTGGACCGGTCCCATCTGCCTCTGGATGGCGGCGCCCGTTTTCAATCGGTCTACCAGTTTCGCTCCTACTCGCGCAACCAGCACCTGACCGTAATTGCCGACTGCGAAACGGAAGCGGGCGGCGGCGATTCGGCACAGATTGACAGCTTGACCGGAGTGTACCAGGGTGCCGAGTGGCCGGAGCGGGAAGTGTACGACCTGATGGGAATCCACTTCACGGGCCATCCGGACCTGCGACGGATCCTTATGCCCAAGAACTGGCCCAACCACCCGCTGCAGAAACAGGCCCCCCTCGGCGGAGAAGAGGTACCCTTTACGTTCACATGGGACGACCCGGAGTTCGACACGCTTGGCTCTCAGATCCTGCCGGCGGAAAGCACGGTACCTGACTTGCCGCCGGGGATGAGCCGCCAGAACATGGTCATCAATATGGGGCCGCACCATCCAAGCACACACGGGGTACTGCGCCTGGTCGTGGAGATGGACGGCGAGCGCATCGTGAGTATCGACCCAGACCTGGGATTTCTCCATTCTGGATTCGAAAAGACGGGGGAAAACAAGCGCTACAAGGATTTCGTCTATTACACCGACCGCATGGACTACCTGTCCTCAATGTCGAACAATCTGGGTTACTGTTTGACAATCGAGCATATGCTGGGACTGGAGATACCCGAACGGGCGCAGGTGATCCGTGTGATCATGGCAGAGTTGCAGCGAATCGCCTCTCACCTGTTCTGGCTGGCGACGCACGTCCTGGACGTCTCGGGGACCGGTATGAGCCTTCTGATGTATGCGACGCGCGAACGGGAACGGATCCTGGATCTGTTCGAAATGGTCTGCGGCGCCAGGCTTACGGTCAGCTTTATTCGTATCGGCGGCGTCTGGCAGGACTTGCCGGACGCTTTTGTGGCTGAGTTGAAGGATTTCCTGCGAGTGATGCCGCAGAAGATCAGCGAATACGAGGCGATGGTAACAGAGGCGCCGCTGTGGCAGGAACGCCTGATCGGAATCGGTCACATCAGCGCCGAAGATGCTTTGGGCATGGGTCTGACCGGGCCGATGCTGCGCGGCAGCGGCGTCGACTGGGACCTGCGCCGCGATCGACCTTACAGCGGCTATGAGGCATACGAGTTCGAGGTCCCAACCAGTGACAGCGGCGACTGTTACGCGCGCTTCAAAATCCGACTGGAGGAGATGCGACAGAGCGTACGCATCCTGGAACAGGCGGTGGACAACCTCCCGAGCGGCCTCTACAGGTCGAACAATCGTAAGGTGGCTCTACCGCCGCGCGCCGAATTGGACGTGAGCATGGAGGCGTTGATTCACCACTTCAAGCTGATGACCGAAGGCTTCCATGTGGCGCCGGGGTTTTTCTATCACGGCATCGAAAACAGCAAGGGCGAGCTGGGATTCTTTGTGTACAGCGACGGTTCGGCCAAGCCGTATCGCCTGCACGTTCACGGCCCAAGCTTCAACAACCTTTATGCTATCGACCATATCAGTCGCGGCGAGATGCTCTCCGACGTCGTGACCAACATCGGTTCGATCGACATTGTACTGGGTGAGGTAGACCGATAGTACTGCGGCGGTTGGAACGTTCAACGCCGGCCACCGCAACCTGCTCACCGGCAACCGGGGAATTCAATGATAACGGAACAGATGCGGCAGGAGATCGACGAAATACTGGCTCGCTATCCCGCGGGCCGGCAGCGTTCGGGGATTCTGCCGGCGCTCTACGTGATCCAGAGGGAATACGGATACTGCCCGGTAAATGCGCAGGACAAGTTGGCGGAAATCCTAGGCATCGCACCGGCGGAGGTTGGCGCAGTCGTCGGTTTCTACAACATGCTGCACGAAGAGCCCAAGGGCGAGTATCACATCGAAGTCTGCACAAACGTCCCTTGTATGCTGCGGGGTGGGAATCAGTGCCTGCACAATTTTGAGAGCGCGCTTGGCATTCATCACGGGGAGAAGACCGAGGATGGAAGGTTTGCCCTCGATCACATGGAGTGTCTCGGCTCTTGCGGCACCGCCCCGATGGCGATCGTTACCGACCAGAAGACGGGTCAGATCCGCTATTTTGAGAATCTCGACTCGTCTGAGGATGTGGAGAAGGCGCTCGAACTGCTGAAGTCCGGCAACGGCTTTCACTCGCTGGAACGCTGGACTCCGGAGGCCGACCCCAACGGTGAAGGCGCGTCCGACGGCCCTTACCGCACAGGTGGGATGGAGCCCCGCTACCTGATGGACCGGCTCAACGAACCGGACAGCCACAGGATCGAGACTTACGAGGCTGACGGCGGCTATGCCACGGCCCGACGTGTGTTGAGTGGGATTGAGCCGGCCGATATGGTGGAGCAGATCAAGGCAAGCGGTATACGCGGTCGCGGCGGCGCCGGCTTTCCCACTGGAGTCAAATGGGGTTTTTTGCCGCAGGGCGTGCAACCCCGCTATATGGTCGTGAACGCCGATGAATCGGAGCCGGGCACATTCAAAGACCGCATCGTGATGGAATATGATCCCCATCAGCTCATCGAAGGGATCATTCTGAGTTGCCATGCAATCGAATCAGAAAAGGCATTTATCTACATTCGGGGTGAATACTACTTTGCCTATACTCGCATGCAGGATGCCCTGGCCGAGGCCAGAGCCAAGGGCTACCTGGGCGAAAACATCTTCGGCAGCGGCAATAGTCTAGATATCGTGATGCACCGCGGCGCGGGCGCCTACGAGTGCGGTGAGGAGACTGCCCAGCTAACGAGCCTTGAGGGCTTTCGCGGGCAGCCGCGATTGAAGCCGCCCTTCCCCGCCGTGGAAGGCCTGTATGCCAAGCCGACGATCGTGAACAACGTTGAGTCGATCTGCAATGTGACGCACGTTATGCGCCACGGCGTCGACTGGTACAAGGAGTACGGAACCGAACGCAGCCCTGGGATGCGTATCTTTTGCCTGAGCGGCAACGTCAAGCGGCCGGGGCTCTACGAACTTCCACACGCAACGCCACTGAGCGAACTGGTTGATAAGTATGGGGGCGGGCCGCAGGACGAGAACCATCCGATCAAGGCGATCGTTCCCGGCGGGCTTTCGATGAAGCTGCTAACACCTGATCAATTCGATACGCCGCTGGACTTCGAGAGCATCACTGAGGCCGGTTCGCTGCTGGGGTCGGCCGGCGTGATTGCTATCGATGACCGCACTTCAATGGTCGAGGTTGCGCGGCGCACGCTCAGCTTCTATCGCGAAGAGAGTTGTGGCAAGTGCACACCTTGCCGCGAGGGGACTGCCTGGCTGGAAAAGATCCTGCTGCGCATCGAGGAAGGGCAGGGCCTGGGCAGAGACCTGGAGCTGATGGAGTTCATCGCCGACAACATCGCCGGCAAGAGCTTCTGTCCCTTTGGCGAGGCGTCAGTATGGGGCCTGCAGAGCAACCTGCTCAAGTTCCGACCCGAGTTTTGGTCGCAAATCGAGAATACCAATCCAGACGACATTGGCCCTGTATTGCCGATTCGCCCAGACTACCGCCCGAATACGCACGAGAAAAGCGGCCTGCGCGACAGCACGTTTGCGCCGACCGGAGGGAATATCGTGCTGCACGATGATTTGGTTCCGGGGAACGACTGAGGAATTCAGATGGTTACGGTTGCGCCACGTGTCTCGCCTGATCCCAGCTCACAGGTCGAGAGAAAGCGAAGCAGATCACGGGAAGCAGTTCTGCCTATTTCGCCAGTGGAAGGTGTGTCTCTGCGGCGGTTCACGCTGGATGAATATCATTCGCTGATAGAGACGGGCTTCTTCGATGAGGACGAACGGGTCGAATTGCTCGAAGGAATCTTGGTGTCATTGAGTCCGATTTATCCGCCGCACGCAAATGCGGTCGACCTCCTCTTGCTTGTCTTTTCGTCCCTTCTCACGCGTGGGGGAATCAGACTTCGAGTTCAGGCTCCGATTTCAATTATAGATTCAGAGTCTGAACCAGAGCCGGATCTGATTCTTTTGAAGGACATGGGTGCTGAATTCGCGAATCGTCACCCCAGTCCGTCTGAAGTTTTCTTGTTGGTGGAGGTGGCTGAATCGAGCTTGAGCATGGATCGCTCCAAGAAGGGAGCTCTATATGCCCAAGCAGGGATACCTGAGTACTGGATTTGGAATCTCGTCGATGATGTTCTGGAGGTTTATCGCGATCCGCGCAGCTCTTCCTCGGGCGAGGCACTTTACCAGACGAAACTAACTCTAAGTCAAGGCATGAAAGTGGCGCCACTTGCATTCCCTGATTTCCATGTCGCGGTAGACGATTTGTTGTCGCCAGCCGCCGACGAAGCCTGACTCTGACGAACTTGGAAAGTTTCTCCTCTGTATCGGAGACCTAATCATCAATGACTGATAAAGTAACGATCACTATCAACGAAGAGGAAGTGTCGGTTCCTGCCAGGACGCTTCTGGTTGACGCCGCGCGCATGGCGGGCGTCGAGATTCCGGTCTTCTGTTCGCATCCCAAGCTTGACCCGGTCGGCTGCTGCCGCATGTGCCTCGTTGAGGTGGACGGTCCTCGCGGCACTGCGATGATGGCGTCATGCACGATGCCGGTGGGCGACGGGATGGTTGTGCGTACAGATACCGAGCAGGTTCGTACGGTTCAGGAAGCGAATCTTGCCTTCATTCTGCTCAATCATCCACTAGATTGTCCAATCTGCGATAAAGGCGGCGAGTGCCCGCTGCAGGACCAAACAATGCGCTTCGGTCCGGGGATCAGCCAGCTAATCGAGCCGAAGCGGCTCGCTAAAAAACATTACGACATTTCGGACACAATCGTACTTGACCAGGAGCGCTGCGTACTCTGCTGGCGCTGCATCCGCTACCTGGAGGAGTGGGAGGACAAGCCGCAACTGGGTCTGTTCGAGCGGGGCAACGACACGATCGTTGACATCCAGGACGGCCGTCCCGTCGACGCCAAGACCAGTGGCAACATCATTGACCTTTGCCCTGTCGGGGCACTGACAAACCGTGTCTCCCGTTTTGCCTACCGCCCCTGGGAGATTGAGCGGACGCCCAGCATCTGCCTGCACTGTTCGGTAGGATGCAATGTGCGGTTGGACAGCCGCACGCACCAGCTGCGCCGCATCGTCGGCCGCGAGAATATGCAGGTCAATGACCAGTGGATATGCGACAAGGGCCGTTTTGCCCACGCCTGGGTCAACGACGAGAACCGGCTGGCCACACCGCATTTACGCAAAAACGGCAGGCTGACGCGCGTACAGTGGAGCGAGGCGCTGGCCTACGTCGCGGAGCGGCTTGCCGGCATAAGGGAGAAATACGGCCCCGACAGCATCGGTGCAATAGGCAGCGGCAAGATCAGCAACGAGAGCAACTACGCGCTGCAGCGATTCATGCGCGCGGTGATCGGGACAAACAACATCGACCACCGCGATGGCGGTGACGTGGCGGCCCTGCCTACCGGTCTGCCGGCTCTGTCAGAGCTGATGAAACCGCAGTACGGGCCCGACCCGCAGGTCGATACGGTACTGCTCTTCGGTCTGGATCCCAGCGAAGAGTTGCCTGTCCTGGACCTCCACGTGAAAAGAGCGGTCCTACGAGGGGGAGTTAAGCTGATCATCGCCCACCCTCGCAAGATTGAGTTGACCCGGTACGACGGACCGTATCTGGCCTACCTGCCGGGCGGTGAGTCTACGCTGGTAGATGGCCTAGTGCGGGCAGTGCAGGACTCCGACCCGTCTGAAGAAGAGTCCCCAGTATATGCTGCGGCCAAACTGTTGAAGGAGAGCGAAAGGACGCTGATCGTCTACGGACCAATGGCAGTGAGGGGAGAGAGCGGACCTGGTGTCCGTGACGGCCTGGCACGGCTCGCCCGGACAGCCGGTGAGGGAGCGCGGTTGAGCTATGTCGGACTGGACGGAAATGCCCAGGGCTGCCGTGATACGGGTGTATTACCTGATAGGTTGCCCGGCCAATTCCCACTGGATGACGTCGACGCCAGATCGCGGCTTGAGGCGCTATGGGGCTGCGACCTTTCCACTTCACCTGGCTACACATACAAGCAGATGCTGGACAGCCAGGAGATGAAGGCGCTCTTCGTGAATGGCGCCAACCCGGCAGCCGAATCGCCGGACTGGGCAGCCAGTCTGGAAGAGCTGGAGCTTCTCGTTGTAACCGATCTTTTGCTCACAGAGACTGCACAGAAGGCTGACGTGGTGCTGCCTGCCCAGGGTTGGGCGGAGAGCGATGGGACGTACACCAATCTGGAGCGTCGTGTGCAGAGGGCGCCCAAGGCCGTCACCGATCCGAAGTCCCGTGCGGCGCCGGACTGGATGATTTTCACGCATCTGGCCAAGCAGATGGGGGCGAACTGGCCGTTTTCCGACGCTCACAGTGTGACAGCAGAGATCGCTCGAGCTGTACCAGGGTATGCCGAGCTGACGTGGGAGGCGCTGGGCGATCAAGGCCGCCAGTGGGACGCCGGTTCCGCGCCGGAGGTTGAGGAAACGGCCGGGCGGGCTTCAGAGGGAACGTCCGAATCCTCCGTCGGCGATGGGGATTATCCTCTCAGCCTGGTTACCGGCACCGTCCTCTACGACGGGGGCACTCTTTTCAGCCTGACAGATCAGATGCACGGCATGGCACATGGGCCCACCGTCACCTTGAACCCGGCAGACGCGGCAGAGTCCGGCCTTGAACCGGGCAGTGTGGTCACCGTGCGGAGCGAGCAAGGGGAACTGGATCTGACGCTGGCAATCGACGTGCAAGTGCAGACGGGCTGCGCCTGGATTCCGGAGAGTTTGC
This sequence comes from Caldilineaceae bacterium, assembly GCA_022821585.1. Taxonomy (GTDB): domain Bacteria; phylum Chloroflexota; class Anaerolineae; order Caldilineales; family Caldilineaceae; genus Bin5. The sequence continues at coordinate 236,702 of JAJEDI010000055.1, read as the reverse complement.
CCGGCGCGCCGGTGGGCGCGCTGATCAACGGCAGCTTTACCCAGCGGGTCAAAGTGGAAAGGCATTAAATGGACTGGCTACAGCTACTGGTCTTTCCGGCCATCCGCGCACTGATACTCATATTTGTACTGCTGACCGGTTTCGCATACCTTACCTGGTTTGAGCGCAAACTGCTGGCGCGCTTCCAGGTGCGATATGGTCCAAACCGGGCAGGCAAGTTCGGGCTTCTGCAACCAGCCGCCGACGCCGTAAAGGCCTTTTTCAAGGAAGAGATCATCCCCAATCACGTCGACAAGCCGGTCTATCTGCTGGCTCCGGCCCTGGCACTTGTGCCGGCTCTGATCATCTGGGCCGTCATCCCGATCGCCAAAGGGACACCTGCCATCGCCGACGTGAATATTGGTTTCCTCTGGATCCTGGCGGTCGCGGGAATCGAGAGCTACGGCATAATCCTGGCGGGTTGGAGCAGCAACAACAACTATTCGTTGCTGGGAGCGCTGCGCTCGTCTGCGCAGATGGTCTCTTACGAGCTGCCGCTGGGGCTGTTTCTGGTCAGCATTCTCATTTTGGCCGGCAGCTTCAGTCTTGTCGACCTGGTCGAGGGTTTCCGTCCCTGGTGGGAGTGGATCTGGCTCTGGCTGGCATTTCCGTTCTTCTTCATCTGCATCCTTGCCGAAACCAACCGCAGCCCCTTTGACTTGCCGGAGACGGAAAACGAACTGGTGGCCGGATTCCAGACCGAGTACGGCGGCATGAAGTTCGCGCTGTTTTTCATCGCCGAGTACGTCAATATGATTTCCACCAGCGCAATTATGGCGACCCTATTCTTCGGCGGCTGGAAAGGCCCATTCGCGGAGCAGTACATCTGGCTGGGGCCGATATATCTGTTGATCAAGGTCGTAGTTCTGCTCTTCCTTTTCATCTGGGTACGGGCCAGCATCGGCCGGCCCCGCTATGACCAGCTGATGAAGTTCTGCTGGCAGTTCATGTTGCCACTCAGCCTGGCCTATGTGAGCGTTTCGGCAGTCCTGGCAGTATTCCTGAAGTAAGAAGCGCAAGGGAAAGAGGGTTTCAATGGAGTTGGGTGATTTCTTGAAAGGCGCTGCCGAGATCGGCAAGGCGATGGGTGTGACCCTCAAGCACCTGGGCCACAAGCCCGTGACGGTGGAGTTTCCTCACGAGGATATACCGATCTACCCCCGCTTCCGCGGTCGTCACGAACTGCGGCGCTATGCCAACGGGCTGGAGCGGTGTATTGGCTGCTGTCTGTGCGAAGCCGCCTGTCCCACTGAAGCGATCTACGTGGAAGCGGCGGAGAACGACCCGGAAGCGCCGCTCTCGCCGGGCGAGCGTCATGCAAAGGTCTATGAACTGAATCTGTTGCGTTGCGTCTTTTGCGGTGACTGCGAAGAAGCCTGCCCTACCGAAGCCATCGTTTTGGGTCACGACTTTGCCATGGCCAACTACGAGCGCAAGGATTTCGTGCTGACCAAAGAGGAACTGCTCAATCCCGGCATGCCAAAGGTCATCATTCGACCGGAGTAACTTTCCATGAGTTGGTCGCTTCTCTTTTTCCTGCTAGTTGGCGCTGTCAGCCTGGCGGCAGCTCTGGGAGTGGTAACAAGCCGCCAGCCCGTGCACAGCGCGCTGTTTCTGCTCACCAACTTCGCCACCCTAGCAGTTCTCTACATCACGCTTGACGCGCAGTTTCTGGCGGCGGCGCAGGTGATCGTGTATGCAGGGGGAATCGTCATCCTGATACTGTTTGTAATTATGCTCATCGGAGGCGATACGAACGACTTCAGCGCCGCCCAGCGGGCGTGGAGCCGAACCGTAGGCATTGCCCTGGGGACCATCCTGCTCCTTACAGTCTCCTACAGTGTCCTTGCGCGCATGGCAGGCCCGTCGGAAGAGACCGCGGCGCTCCTGCAAGGGGGAACGCCAGAGGCCGTCGGCATCGCCCTGTTTACAAAGTATGTACTTCCATTTGAACTGATCGCTCTTCTTTTGCTTGTCGCGCTGATCGGCGCGCTTGTGCTGGGACGCCAGCAAGAGGGCGCGGGCGAAGGCATCCCGTCGGTCAAGGCGAACGAATGATGTTAGAGACTAGCTACTACCTGGTCCTGGCTGCCCTAATTTTTACCGTTGGCGCGACCGGTGTTCTGCTGCGCCGGAACGCGCTCATCATATTCATGTGCATCGAAATGATGCTCAACAGCGTGAACCTGACTCTGATCGCCCTCGCCCGACAGTGGGGCGATCTCGAAGGACAGATTTTTGTCTTCATGATTATGGCGGTTGCCGCTGCCGAAGTAGCGGTCGGACTGGCGATCTTGATCGCGAATGTCCGCCATCGGAAGAGCATCAATATCGATGAAATCAATCTGCTGAAATGGTGAAGTACCCGTTCCAGTCATTGGCAGTTCCACCGGCGTACGGTGGCAGACAAGAGCCGAAAGTGATCGACAGAGAGTTGTGATGAGGAATCTATGTTGGACTTAGCCTGGCTTATTCTGGTCTTTCCAGCCCTAGGCGCGCTGATCAACCTGTTTATTGGGGACAGACTCAAGGAGCGGGGCATCCAAGTGGTCGCCTCTGGTGCGGTTCTCCTTTCCTTCGTCGTCAGCCTGAGGCTCTTCTTTGGTCTGTCGGGCCTGGATGAACATCACCGCACGGTAACCGTCCATCTGTGGGATTGGATTACCATTGGAAGCTTCCGTGCGCCGGCGGCACTGCTCATCGACCCGCTCAGCGTTACGATGGCCCTTATCGTAACCGGGGTGGGAGCGCTGATCCACATTTATGCCGGCGGCTACATGCACGGCGAGCGGAACTACCAGAGGTTCTTCGTCTATCTGAATTTTTTCATCCTGGCGATGCTGGTGCTGATACTCAGCAACAACTTCGTGGGGATGTTTGTTGGCTGGGAAGGCGTGGGGCTGGCGTCGTATCTGCTCATTGGGTTTTACTTCGACCGGCATGACGAGTCCTACGGCCATTACGCAGATGCCGGCAAGAAGGCCTTTCTGGTCAACCGGATCGGTGACTTCGGCATGATGCTGGCTGTATTCCTCATCTGGACCGGCGTTGGGTCAGTTGTTTTCGAGGAAGTTTCTCAAGGGTCAGGCGCGCTGGCGACGGGAACAGCGACTGCGATCTGCCTACTCCTTCTGCTGGCCGCGACCGGCAAGAGCGCCCAACTGCCCTTGTTCGTCTGGCTGCCTGACGCAATGGCCGGGCCGACGCCTGTTTCCGCGCTCATCCATGCTGCTACGATGGTGACGGCAGGCATCTACATGGTGGCGCGCACGCACTTCCTTTGGGAGTTGGCTCCAATGGCAGGCAGCCTCGCGGCCTGGGTGGGGGGCCTGACGGCGCTGCTGGCGGCGACAATTGCGTTGACGCAGGTCGACCTAAAGAAGATCCTGGCCTACTCGACGATATCGCAGTTGGGTTACATGATGCTGGGTGTTGGTGTCGGGGCTTATGCATTTGCCATTTTTCACCTTGTAACGCACGCATTCTTCAAGGCACTTCTCTTTCTTGCAGCAGGAAACGTCATGCACGGCCTTCCCGACGGCGAGCTGGACATTCGAAAGATGGGTAATCTGCGCGCCAAGATGCCAACGACGTACCTTCTATTCGTGATCGGCGCACTGGCTCTGGCAGGCTTTCCACCGCTGTCCGGATTCTTCTCAAAAGATGGAATCCTGCTACATGTCGCCAATCACAACATCCTTCTCTATCTGGTGGGCCTTTTCACAGCCCTTCTCACGGCGTTTTACAGCTTTCGAGCCGTTTTCATGGCCTTCTGTGGCGAAGCGCGGGATCAACATGTACACGAACACGCGCACGAGAGCCCGGCAGTGATGACAAGACCCCTCTGGGTGCTTGCAATCCTGGCGGTGGTCGGCGGAGCTCTGAACCTGCCTTTGGTGCTTACGATGGAACATTATCTGGAAGCGGCCGTAGGCAAGCCTGCTTTCCATCCAAGCGTTCCCATGGAACTGGTACTCCTGGCGGTCAGTGCGGTTGTGGCGCTGGCTGGCGTCGGACTGGCCTACGGGCGTTATTTGAAGAGTACTGATTCCGTTGCCGGCAAGTTGGCGGCGGGAATAACAGGGCTTGTCAGGCCGATGGAACCTATCGCCCGCAACAGATGGTACGTGGATGAAATATACGCCGCATGGATCGTCGGACCTCTGCTTGGTCTCTCCAACTGGTTCACCCAAGTGGTGGACCAAGGCGTAGTTGACGGCGCGGTAAATCTTGTTGGCCAGGCAAACCTGTATCTAGGCGGCGCCCTGCGCAAGGTCCACAACGGCCTGGTACCAACATATGCGTTGAGTCTATTCTGCGGTGTCGTGGCCCTGCTCTTGTGGTTCGTGATTGGGGGCTAAAAGCGCAACGCGCTTCAGGCCCCATTCCGACCACCGTCAGTTGACGAATAATCACCGGTGTCTCTATGCTTTCGACCCTAACATTCTTGCCCGTAGTCGGCGCCATTGTCGTTCTGCTGGCGCCGAGCGATAGCCTCAAGAAGTGGCTGGCATTCGGCGCCACGATAGCCACCTTCGTGGTGAGCCTGTTGCTGCTGCCCGGTTGGCAGGAGATACCGGACATGCAGTTCGTTGAACGCTATGCCTGGATGCCGGACCTGAACATCTACTATCACTTGGGCGTTGACGGGATCAGTCTGTGGCTGGTCCTGTTGACGACCTTGCTGATGCCGATCGCAGTCGCCTTCAGCAACCAACATGTTAAGGAGAATCTCGGCGGTTACCTGGCGCTGATGTTGCTGATGGAGACGGCAGTGCTTGGTGTTTTTCTTGCTCTGGATCTTGTGCTGTTCTACGTTTTCTGGGAGTTCAGCCTGATTCCCATGGCCTTTCTGATCGGCAAATGGGGCAGTGAGAATCGGATATACGCTTCAATCAAGTTTTTCCTGTACACGCTGGCAGGATCAGCGCTGATGCTGGTGGCAATTCTGGCGCTCTATTTCGAAAGCGGCACTTTTGACTTGCTCGCGTTGCAGGAGGCGGGTCTGCCTCCGGGATTGCAGCAACTGGCCTTTCTGGCTTTTGCTCTTGCCTTCGCCATCAAGGTCCCGCTGTTTCCGTTTCACACGTGGCTGCCGGATGCGCACGTTGAGGCGCCCACGGCCGGGTCAGTCATTCTGGCCGGTGTGCTCCTGAAGCTGGGCACATACGGATTTCTGCGTTTCGCCTTGCCTCTTTTCCCTGTGGCCGTCGCCGACTACGCATCGCTCATGTCCATTCTGGCTATAGTCGGTATTCTTTACGGGGCACTGGTGGCGCTGGCTCAGCGGGATCTGAAATCGCTGGTGGCTTACTCGTCGGTGGCCCACATGGGTTTCATTGTTTTGGGGATTTTCGCCCTGAATGAGCAGGGGATCAGCGGCGCGGTCCTGCAGATGGTCAATCATGGACTCAGCACCGGCGCGCTCTTTCTGCTGGTAGGGATGCTCTACGAGCGGCGTCATACGCGGCTGCTGAAAGATTACGGCGGCCTCTGGGCCAGTGTCCCGGTCTTTTCCTTCTTTTTTCTGGTCGTGGCGATGAGCAGCGCAGGCCTTCCAGGTCTGAACGGCTTTGTCGGCGAATTCGCTATCCTGCTGGGCACATACAGGAGCTCACCGATTTTTGCCGTCCTCGGCACTGCAGGAGTCATTCTGGCTGCCTGGTATCTGCTGCACGCGTTCAGGCAGGTGTCACAGGGTGCGTTGACGAACCCCGCCAATTTCAAAGAGAGGCTGCCGGACTTAAATTGGGCCGAGATCGGTCAGTTGCTGCCAATTGTACTGCTCTTCTTCGCGATCGGACTGGCGCCGAATTTCTTCCTGGACAAGATCAATCCCTCTGTGGCGGCGCTGGAGGTTGTCCAGACACCGGTAGTTGGTGACGGGCGGCTGGTGGACAGCAGCTACCTGCCCTCGCTGACTTCCGGCAAACGTTCCTGGTCCTCTATCCACTAACTGCTATGGACACCGCTCTTCTTTTCGACAATGCCGTAGTACTACTGCCAGAACTCGTTCTGGCCGTAGGCGTTTTGGTCCTGATGATGGTCGACATCACCCGACGCGGGCAGAATGGCTCACAGTTGCTGGCCAATATGTCTGTCGTCATCCTCTTGTTGGGCATCGGTGCTTCCGTGATGATCTGGAGCAGGGCCCCGGTCGAATATCTGGACGGGGCCGTATCTGACGGTTTTGCGGTGAGCGTGCGGTTAGTCGTCCTGATTGCCGGCGTCTTGGGCGTATTTCTGAGCCGCAACCGGTTCCCCGCAATTGAGCGTCAAGGGGGAGCCTTTTACTCCCTGCACCTGCTGGCGATCATCGGCATGATGTTGATGGGTACCGCCACGAACTTGATCGTCCTTTTCATTGCCCTGGAAATCTTTTCGCTGGCCCTCTACATACTGAGCGGATTCTACAGGGAGAGTCCACGCAGCATTGAAGCTGCCATGAAGTACTTTCTCTTAGGCGCATTCGCCAGCACATTTTTTGTTTACGGCTCCGCTCTACTATACGGCGCCGGCGGCAGCGCACATTACGCCCGGATCCATGAAACCTTGGCGACAGGCGGCGGCAACCCCTCACTTGTTTGGCCCGGCGTTGCCCTCCTGCTGGTCGGTTTTGGCTTCAAGGTGAGCCTTGTCCCTTTTCACATGTGGACACCTGACGTATACCAGGGCGCGCCGACCCCGGTGACAGCATTTATGAGCGTGGGAACAAAGGCCGCGGCCTTCGCGGGGTTCTTCCGGGTGATGATGACTGCGCTCCCTTCCTATCATGACCAGTGGGCCATGCCCCTGGCGATTCTGGCTGTCATCACCATGACGGTAGGGAACCTGACGGCTTTGCGCCAGAGCAGCGTAAAGCGGATGCTGGCCTACTCAGGCATCGCTCACGCCGGCAACATTCTCATCGCGCTCGTGGCGGGGACAGTTTCCGCTTCCGCGGCGGCCGCGTTCTATCTTTTTGCCTATGCATTCATGAATATCGGCGCGTTCGCAGTGATCATCGCCCTCGAAAAACATACCGGGAACGACAATGATGTGGAGCAGGGCAGATTGGCTGGCGTTGCCGAGAGGTTCCCTGCCCTGGCCGCAGCGATGGCCATTTTCATGCTCAGCCTGAGTGGGATCCCGCCGCTGGCCGGATTCTTCGGTAAATTTCTGGTTTTCAGGGCTGCGGTGGAGGAGGGGTGGGCCTGGCTGGTGGTGTTCGGCGTACTCAATAGTGCAATCAGCGCCTACTACTATCTGCGGGTTGTGGTGGCGATGTATTTCCAGCAACCAGAAGAGGTCGGAGACGAGAAAGACCCGCTCGATATTCCTGTTTCACGATCCTCACTCTTTGTCGTCACCGTCTCTGCGGTCGCAGTTGTGGTAATCGGCCTGCAACCGGGGTTGTGGGCAGACCTTTTGAGAGGGTTGGGGCAGTAAACTGAAGCTGCCACATCAACTTCCGCCTGCTGGCTTCAAGATCTCCGGCTACGCGAAGTCCATCTTGCGATGGCGCATGACAACGCTTTGCGCCAATCCCACAGCCACCATCATCGAAACCAGGCTACTGCCACCGTAACTCAGAAACGGTAGTGTCATGCCGGTTACGGGCAGGATGGCCAAATTCATCCCCACGTTTATAAACGTCTGAAAAAAAATCAGTGAGGCAACGCCAAACGTGATGAGACGGCCGAACTGATCCTGTGCCAAATCAGCGATGCGAACTAAGCGCCAAATGACGAAGAACAGCAACATGAGAACCAGTACGGTGCCGATAAACCCCAGTTCTTCGGCGATGACGCTGAATATAAAGTCTGTATGCCGAACGCGTAAGAAGTGCAGACGATTCTGCGTACCCTCGGCCCAACCCAAGCCCAGCCAGCCGCCGTTGCCGATGCTGATCAGTGCCTGTCGTACACTAAAGGCCGCGTCAACGTTGGAGCCTGGATCGAGGAAGACCTCGATCCGTCTCAGCATGTAGTCCTGTAAGGTCCCCCTCAAGATCGGCCAAGCAGCCGCCGTTGCCGCCACGCCCAGGAAAATGTGCGTCAATCGGACGCCGTTGATTAGGATCAACGTGCCGCTGATGAACGCCAGTGTAACGGTCATTCCCAGATCAGGTTGGACGTATACCAATACGAGTGGAAAGAGCAGAAGAATAACGGCTCCTAACAGATAAGGGAGTCTGCGAATACGGTCCTGAAAGCGGCTGAGGTACCAGGCGAAAAAAACGATAAGCAGGAATTTGCCGGCCTCGGTTGGCTGTACATCGATACCCAGGTTCAGCCAGCGTTGGGCCCCGTTCTTGACTTCGCCGACGAAATAGACTGCCACCAACGAGACCATGAGCAGGAAATAGCTCGGTTGGGCCAGCAGTTCCAGATGCCGGTAGTCAAAGAGCGCTGCAGTTACCAGCGCGATTGCACCCAGTATTGTGAAGAAGAGTTGCCTTTGCCAATAGTCGGTCAGAGCTACGTTCGTGCTCGTGGCACTGTAGGTCATGGCAATACCAATGCCGCACAGCAGCAAGACGGCAAAGAAGAGTGGTCTGTCGAAGTGTCTGATCATCGGTTATCCGGATCTTCGTCAGCTACAGCCCGATGAGGCGACGGAGGCGTTCGGGCCAGTTGACTTCCTGGAAATGCATTAGCGGGACGTTGTACCCCAACAATCGCTGAGCGATATTGTGATAGGCGCGGCTAACGTATTTCTTTCGTTCCAGGGCAACGGGCCATCCCTTGTTCGCGGAGACGGTGATCTGATCGTCATCGGGCACGATGCCCAACAGATCGATGCTCAATATACTCAGAATGTCGTCCTTGGAGATCATCTCCTTCCGCCGCACCAGGCGGGGATTGTAACGATTGATGATAAGCCGCGCTTGTGTGTTCAGGTCACGCTCCAGCAGAAAGATGACCTTGTCGGCATCCCGCAGCGCGCTGACTTCCGGCGTTGTAACGACGACCACTTCTGAGGCTGCGGCGATCGCGTTCTGAAAGCCCAGTTCGATTCCAGCGGGGGAGTCGACCAGGACAAAGTCAGCAATTGCTCGCAACTCCTCGCAAAGTGTCATCATTTGGTCCGGCGCGACCGCAGTCTTGTCCCGAGTCTGGGAGCTGGGTAAGAGGTAAAGTTCTTTTGCGCGTTTGTCGCGCACAAGGGACTCATGCAGGGAGCAGCGGCCCTCGATTACATCAACCAGATTGTAGACGACCCGGCTTTCCAAACCCATGACGATGTCCAGGTTTCTCAATCCGATGTCAGCATCAACAACTATCACCCGCTGACCTGCCATCGCCAAAGCGGTACCCAGATTGGCAGTGGTTGTTGTCTTTCCCACTCCTCCTTTGCCGGAGGTCAGAGTCAGGACGAGGCCCCCGTCCGCTCCAGAGTTGAGATGGTCCTGGATTGCACGGGCCGCGGGCGAAGATTCGCCCCTCATTTCTTCATCTGTTTGCATCCCAGGGGTCCACGATGATCTGATTCTCAATGACTCTGGCCACTTCGGGCTTGCCGCTGCTTTCTCGCTTCCAGAACCAGTAGCCGGGATTGTTCGACGCACCCTTGGGCGACATGGCAATATGCTGTGCGATCCGCATTTGAACCGGTTCAAAATCCAGTGCTGCCACGATGGCACGGACGTCGCCCATGGCGCCTGCGTGCACGGTTCCACGCAGGCGTCCCCATACCAGTACGTCTCCGCCGCTGATCACTTGTGCGCCTGGGTTGACGTCGCCCAATATGACGACTGTGCCGGCGTGACGGATTGACTGGCCGGAGCGCAAATTGCCCCGGTAAATGTAGGGTGGGGGTGCAGCTTCTACGCTGGGTTCGTCTGCCCAAGGTGTGACCGCAGCCTGTTCGCCGTCCCTCTCCGCGCCGGCCGACTCCTGAGCCAGCGACGCGAGCGGCGATATGTTGAGACCGCCGGCAGTTGGCAGGCCGCCATCGTCACGGAGCGAGGCCGGGTAGGCCCTGCGGGCAGCTTGGGAAAGGAATCGCTCTCCGTTTCGCTCCAGCCTGCGATCCAGTCTGACTGCCGGCGGCGGAGTCTCTCCTTCCCAGACGACATCAAGACCAAGTTGATTTGCGACCTGAAAGGAGTCGCGATTGCCTGTGTGCAAAGATACCAGGACAATGTTTTGTTCTTCCAGCACTTCGTTGACCGCCTGCAGATTGTCTGCAGTGATCACTCTGTCACCAATCGCAAGTGACATGCGCTCGTCTCGGAAAAAGCCATCAGCCTGCGAGATATGCCTGGCAAGGTAGTCCACAACTTCCGGCCACGCCCCCTCGTCGTCTGCCACTTCAACGACCGTATAGCCGCCTCTGCCTTTTATGCGGACGTCCGGCCTGGAGGACTGCCGGCCCCTCGTCGTGGAAAAGCTGCGAGTACTCATTCGTTCCTTATAGACATTAGCTGAAACACCGGCGCTGGCAATTTTGGGAACAAGCTAGCCGAAACCAAGTACCTGAACCAGATGACTCGGGCGGCAGCGGCAGTTTCAAGATCGACGGATGAGCTATGGACGCAGATCGTGAAACCAGGCGTGTAAAGTCTCTTGCGCAACAGGGATAGCTACTGCCGATCCTTCTCCTCCCGAATAGACAAAGACTGTGACTACGATCTCGGGGTCCTCGTAAGGAGCATAAGCGGTGTACCAGGCGTGAAATGGAAGGTTTCCTTCGTGGTCGCGATCGGTGCAGTCCTGGATTTCCGGATCATAGGCACAGAACTCTGCCGTGCCCGTCTTGCCGGCGACAGTAATGCCATCGACGCGACTATTGGGCGAGGTCCCATAGTTTCCATTAACCGCATGCCACATCCCTTTCTGTACGAAGGCAAGCAGGCCTGGGTCTACTGGCACGCGCTCCTTAATAACCGGTTCGTATTGCCACTGTAACTGGTTTTGAGCATCTACCATTTCCTGCACGAACTGCGGTTTGACCAGATAGCCGCCGTTGGCAACCGCGGCTGTGCTGACCAGAACCTGCATTGGCGTACCCAAGACATAACCTTGGCCGATGGCCATATTGTAACTGTCACCGGTCGTCCACGATTCGGCTAACTCAAGCCTCTTCCACTGTTCGTCAGGTACGATGGGCCGGACCTCTCCGGGCAGGTCCACGCCTGTAGTTTCACCGTAGCCGAACAGCCGCATCCACTTGGCGAGGCGTTCGCTCCCCAGTCCCACCATGAAGTCCGGGTATCCCCCGCCCAAATAATAGAAGAATATGTCATTGGAAAGGCCGAGGCCTTCGACAATGGTCATTGAACCGTGCAGAATATTGAGTTTATGGTTCCAGCTCACGAACTCCTGGGCTTGGGTTGGATCGTCAGGGAAGAAGAAGTTGGGAAGGTAGATCGGTCCTCTATCCACAAGCGTAGTGTAAGGGGTGATGACATTCTCAGCGAGTGCGGCTGTGGCTGAGACCAGTTTGAAAGTTGAACCGGGCGGGTAAAGTCCGCCGATGGCGTAATTGTAAAGGGGACGCCGCGTGTCATCCTCCACTTCCAAGGCCTTATATTCCGCTCCGAGTCCTTCTGAGAAAATATTGTTGTCGAAACTGGGCAGGCTGACCAGGCCGAGCATCGCGCCATTGCGGGGGTCCATGGCCAGTGCTACGCCGTGCGGGGCCCCAGTTTCTTCGAGTTGACGGGCGAGGGCGTTGTGCATCACTTCCTGCAGACGGATATCCAGGCTCAGGCTTAGATTCAGACCGGGTTCAGGTTCACGAACTATGTTGACAGTTCGACTTTCCCGACCCAGAATATCCACTTCGACAAGTCTTTTGCCCGGGAGACCGCGCAGGGAGTCCTGGTACTCATACTCCAGACCATTCAGACCCACCGGCTCGTTCGGGTCTTCGTAGCCTCTTTCCTTGTAGTTTTCAGCAGCCAGCTTGGGGATTGGTCCCAGGAAGCCCAGCACGTGGCCCGCCAGTTCCCGGTAGGGATATTCCCGTACCGGTTTTTGCAGTACGTGGACGCCGCGCAGTTGATAGGTCTCCTCAGCTACCTGAAATGCTCGTTCGCGATCCACAAGTTCCAGTACGGAGATCGGCTTGTATGAACTTCCTTGTGTGCCGTGGGCTACGGCTCGCTCCAAGAGCGCCAATAGCCCGCCGATAGGGAGCGGCTCGGAGAAATCCGGAATCAGGGTCGGTTCTACCTTGACGACTTCGCGTCCCTCATCGTCCAGTTCTATGACTTCCACGTCAATGAGACGGAATGACAGGCTGAACCCGGCGGACTCGACTGTATTTCTGAAGTCTTCCCGGCCCAGGTGCAGAAACATTACTTCGGCGATGCGTATCGCCATTTCGGGGTCTGTATTTGCCTCCAGAACGGCAAGCAGCCTTTCCAGCGCGATACGCTGTTCATCGATGTCCGTGTTGAGGTCGTCCGCGGGCAGGTCGGCCGGTGTGACAGCGATAACAAAGCTGGGCCTATTGCGTGCCAGGATTTCGCCATTCCGGTCGTAGATGACGCCGCGCGGCGCGTAGGTATCGATCTCTCTAAGTCTGTTGACAGCCGCCTGCTCCTGGTAAGATTCGCCGCTGACAATCTGCAGCGAATACAGACGGAAACAGAATACGAGAAAGGTAGCAGCCAGCGTCAGGCGGACTACTATGGATGTTGTCGTCGCAGTGCGAACTGCGCGTTCGTCCATGAGAAGCGTTTTCCCGGTTATGAGTCGTCGCCTGCCTTGCGGCAGCCGAAATCGGGAATCTAAGGATAGTTTGCTTGTTCTGGCAAACGATTCAAGATTGGCGTCGCCAAGAACATCACGGCGCAATTGTACAGGGTAGCAGGGACGATCAGGTTGAAAACCAAAGGAACCGGCGGGAACCTGTAGCCGACACCAACCAGTATGGTCAGGTATAACAGTGAAAAGACAAGTGTACCGGACAACGCAGAGATGAAAGGCACGAAGGAATTGCGCCGGAAAATCGCGTTGTGGCCGACTCCAGTCAACAGTGAGGTTGCCATCAAGGCCAAACTGGAGGCGCCGATTGCTCCCCCGCTGAGGACATCCATCCACAGCCCGCCAACGAATCCCCAAGAAACTGCACCGCGCCCGCCGGCTACGAGTGACCTGGCAATCACAAGTAGCAGTATCAGGTCGGGGTAGACCCCCCGTACCGCCAACTTGGGAACGACGACGACCTGGAAGACTGCTGTTGCGCCTAGAATGGGAACGATCAGCCAGGAAGTACCCAGATTGGATGAGGAGAATGAAGTGGGAAAGGCCCTCCTTGCGTGAACCTGCCCAAAACCGTCCAGCTGTGCCCTTGCGGACCCGAAGATTGAGCCCCTGGCCCTTCTTTCCTGGGAGATTCCCCTTGGCCCCAGACTATGCATGTCACTCGTCACTCGTCACTCGTCTCTCCCGGCGAATCAGGCAAAGAATCCAGCAGCGGTACAAACTCAGAGGGATCGAAGTTGGTGACGACCATCACCTCCTCAAGCTGGCCGAAATTCACAGTCGGCCTTACAACAGCCTCCTGAAAGACATTTACGTCTCGCTGCCGCACCTCGACTACCTGTCCGATATGGATACCCTTGGGGAAATTGCCGCCCATACCTGAGGTAAGGACCACCTCCCCAACACCGATTTCCGTGCCCTGGGGGAGGAAACCGATCACAGGATGTGAGCCGGGCGTACCGCTGATGACACCGGTCAAGCGGCTCGCCTGCAAGATGGCGTTGACAGTGCTGGATGAATCGGTGACGAGCAACACCTTGGAGGTCGTTGAAGTGACATCGCTGATTCGGCCTACGAGGCCCTGCTCATTCACCACCGGCATTCCAACTCTGATGCCGTGCCGGCTCCCGAGATCGATCATTGCCACATTCAGAAAATTGGTGGCGTTCTGTCCGATGGCTCGGGCGATGATCTGCCCGCCTTGCAGTTCGAAGCTGGGTCTGGTTTCGGCAAATTCCAGGAGTTCGCGTAAGCGTTGATTTTCGCGCTCCACTTCCTGCAAACGCAGGTTTTCAACGCTCAGGCTTTCGACGATACGTTCTAATTCGGTTAACCGCCGCTGGAGAGAGCGATAGTTTCGCAGGTTTGTCAGGGAGTTGGTGAGGCGGTTTGTCAAGGTCGACAAGCCGGACTGGCCCGGCGCGGTTACCATGGTGACCAGTCCTTCCACCGTCCCCAGGCGGCCGGTCTGTTGCAAAGCCAGGAGCAGGATGGCCGTCAGAGTGAGGATGATTAGTTTGAGCCCAAAGTTTACACTGCCCCAGCCGCGCTGATCGCTGTTACGCATAGGCTTTTCGATGTAAGTTCAAAAAGGGGCACCCTGGACTTGTCTACGCGAGCCGCGAACTATCGAATCGTGCTCTTGCGCTGCATGGTTGTCAGAGTTTCGGCGTAGTGTTCGGGTTTCTCCAGGATCATGCCTGTCCCGAGCACGACCGATGAGAGCGGGTTGTCGGCAACGTAGACGTGCATGCGGTTTTCGTCCTGAATGCGCTGGGCCAGCCCCTGCAATAGAGCGCCGCCTCCTGCGAGCACGATCCCATGCTCCATCAGATCTGCCACGAGCTCAGGGGGCGTGTCATCCAGAGTATCTTTGACCGCGTCGACGATGACTTCTACGGATCCGGTGAGAGCCTCCCTGATTTCAACTGAACTGATTTCGATCGCCTCTGGCAGACCCGTGATCAGATTGCGTCCTCGGATGATCATGGTCCGCTCATGTTCCAGCGGATACGCGGAGCCGATTTCGATCTTGACTCTCTCCGCCATGCGTTCGCCAATCAAGAGATTGTACTTTTGGCGGCTGTAGTTGACTATGTCCTCGTTCATCTCGTCACCGGCGACCCTGATCGAGCGTGATACGACGATCCCACCCATCGAGATCACCGCCACTTCGGTGGTCCCACCGCCGATGTCGACGATCATGGAGCCCACGGATTCGGTAACCGGCAGTCCTGCGCCGATGGCGGCCGCCATCGGCTCTTCGACCAGACCCGCTTCCCTCGCGCCCGCGCTTACAGTTGCATCTCGAACTGCACGCTTCTCCACTTCGGTCACGCCGGAAGGGATGCCGATCACAACGCGAGGGCGGGCCGTACCGAAGGCGCGGTTACCGTGAACCTTGCCGATGAAGGCATGGATCATCTCTTCCGTCATCTTAAAATCTGAGATAACGCCATCCTGCAGAGGGCGGACGGCCACGATGTGAGATGGTGTACGACCGACCATCTCCTTGGCCTCCTGCCCGATTGCTTTGACCGAATTGCGGCGTTTCGACGATTTATCGATAGCGACCACCGACGGTTCGTCTATGATAACCCCTCGGCCTTTCACGTGAACCAAGGTATTTGCCGTGCCCAGGTCTATGCCAATATCGAGTGAAAAGAGCCCCAACAGCCAGTCTAACGGATTTGCCACTCCGGGGACATCTCCATATCTTGCAGGGTCGGATCTACAGAGGGCGGCCCGGCAGCCCACTGTGCAGGTGAAGTACCTTTAACGATACAAGTATACCATAGGCATAATTGACACAAAATACAATTGACATACTTATGGCATCGTTTTCGTCGATCCGTTTTGCGAAAGATAGCCGGCCTCCGCTATGCTATAGCGGTGAATGTGGTAGTTGCCTCAGGCGCCGAGCCTTAGACTTCACAGGTGCCAATCGCATAGGAAATTGTGCGGGTGCCTGTCGAGGGAGGGGGTTGAACTCCTGGTTGAAACTCGGACATTTGCGGGGTCTCAGGACAACGATAATAACTCTGAAATCGGCGAGACCCAACCTGATCGGGCCACTCTGTCGGACAACGACCAGCGGATGTTCGATGTGGTCGGACAGGTGCGTGCGAGGGAAAGCCTCTTTCCTTCGTCGACCCAGCGTGAAGGACACACTGCCAAGGTAGTCGTCGCTGTCAGCGGAGGTGCAGACAGTACGGCCCTGCTGCACTTGCTCACGCGCTTACGGACCGTATGGAACCTTGATCCGGTTGTTGCCCATCTCGACCACAATATCCGGCCGGAGTCCGCGGATGAGGCTGCGTTTGTTGGCGAGATGGCCAGAAGCTGGAATTTGCCCTTCGAGACGACCAGGTTGCCGCTCGGGGCGTTGACCCAAAAGGGGAATCTGGAGGCGACCGCCCGCGGTTTTCGCTATCGGTTTCTGGCTCAAGTGGCCGTTAGACATCAGGTCGAAGGCCGCCCGGTGGATGTGGCGGTGGCCCACACAGCCAACGATCAGGCTGAGACTGTGCTTATGAATCTGATTCGAGGCAGCGGCGTGCACGGGCTGGCAGGGATGCGAGCGGTCAGGCCTCTTCTTCTTCAAGGCGAGCCGGTACCCGGCGTTCGAATCGTCCGGCCACTGCTGGAAGTCTCCCGGTCAGAGATCATGGAGTATCTCAAAGAACACGACGTTCCCTGGCGTGAAGACCCGTCCAATAGGGACCTGACCTTGGTACGAAATCGAGTCCGACACGAAATAGTGCCACGACTGGAGGAACTCAATCCAAGGATCATCGCTTGTCTGTGCAGAACTGCCGCGGTGATGAGAGGTGAGGTGCAAAGGATGGAGCGTCACTCACAGGAGGCACTGGACGCGACGAGACACGGCAGCAAGATTGAGGAAACGCCAGCCTCGCCAGTCGCATTGGCCCCGAATCCAGAGGAGACAGTGCTTAACGTTACCAGCCGGCAGGTCTTCGACCTGCTTGCCTTTCGAGGCTTGAGTCCGGCCGAGCAGCGAGGGACTTTGAGAGTGTCCGCTCGCGAGCTGGGCTGCTCAATGACTGAACTCGGCTTCGACGCCGTCGAACGCCTGCGACGGGCACTCTGCGATGAAATCCGGTCCGGCGGCCCTTACAACTGGTTTGCCGATGTAATGCTGACCCGAACACAAGACCTGTTCAGCCTGCACCATCTTGACGCTGCGCCATTTCTTCCTGAGCACCCTTATCTTGATGATTCCTGGCGGGCGAATCATCCAACCAGAGAGCTGTCTGCGGCCGGAGAGATCGTTGTTGACCGTTGGACTCTACGTTGCGAAGAGGTGAACAGACAGGACCTGGGACAGGTATGGGCAAAAACGTCGACCACTTCCCCAGGGACGCGGTCGGCGCCAGGCGACCGCGAACTTTCCAGCTGGGAGGCTTACATCGACGCCGACTCAGTTGAGAAGCTCAGACTCAGTACGCCCCGTCAGGGCCAGCGCTTTGAGCCCTTGGGGTTAGGCGGGCATGGCAAGGCGCTGGCCGACTATTTCACCGATCGCAAAATCCCACGTTTCCTGCGTTCCGGCTGGCCCATTCTGCTGGATGGTGAGCGAGTCGTTTGGGTAGGAGGACATCAGATCGCTCACAACGTACGCATAACGCCCGGCAGCCGGCGAGTCCTTCATCTTTTCTGGGAGCCCACCACCCGATGAGTGTGCGTCCGCTCGTATTGTGGGTGACTCGCCAAGAGGAGACCGTGATGCGCTTCAGCCGGCGCGATCGAGATGTTGCGACGGGCGTATTGACGGATGCGAAGGGCACAGTCCCGTTTGCTTTCGACCGCCTGGCCCGTCGCCTGAGGCTGCCCGATCGTGACATCTATCTTGACGAGTATGGTTGGGAAGTGGACGAAAAGGGACAGATCGTGTTTCAATCCCGTCGTTCCGACCAGGAATAGAGAAGCCTGCCGGCGACGAGGAACTGGACAATTGTGACCGCTTCAGTGGACGGTTTCTTTAACAGTTTGCAGAGGAATCTGGCCGCGGCACTGCCTGGCCGCCAGGCCCAGGCGTTGATGGCGCCGCTGCCGCGCCCGGGCTGGCATCCTGATGACAGACCTGATGAGCCGGCCCTTCAGAGCGGCGTTCTCGTCCTGCTCTACAGCCTCAAGGGCAGGCTGCATGTTCCCCTGATCCTACGCCCCACCTATGACGGCACGCACAGCGGTCAGGTCGCATTTCCTGGGGGTGGAATCGAGGAAGGAGATAGGAATCTGACCGAGACTGCTTTGCGCGAGGCCCACGAGGAACTGGGAATCGCGCCGAACGACGTACAGGTTCTCGGCACGCTCACCGAACTCTACATTCGACCGAGTAATTACGAAGTCTACCCGACTGTAGGACGATTGAACGCCGATCCGAACTTTCGACCCGACCCCGGCGAAGTAGCCCTGCTGCTAGAAGTGCCGTTGGCAGATCTGCTCGACACAACCAATCAGCGGAGGGAGCAGTGGCAGCTTGCCGATCGATCTGCGCTTGTGCCTTTCTACGCCATTCAGGAACAGACCATCTGGGGGGCGACGGCAATGATACTCAGCGAGTTGCTCACAGTGGTGCGCGAATGCCAGCCGAGCGAAGGAGGATTTGGTAGGCACTTCAGCGAATGATACGATCCTGACCCATCTCGGGGGCATGGTTGGTTTCCGGATTCTGCGCCGGATGCCCCGCAGTCTTCCGTCAAACACTTAGGCTTCTAAACAGGAGAAGTGGCAGATGGCAGAACGCCCACCAGAGGTAGCAGCAGTGCAAGAGGAGAATGCCGAACCTTGGGTGCAGAGTCCTCTGTGCCAGGACGTAGAACGAGTACTGATCTCTGCAGAAGAGATCCAGGACCGAGTTCGCGATTTGGGCCGCCAGATCGATGAGCGCTATGCGGACAAAGATCTCTTGCTAATCGCTGTCCTCAAGGGCAGTGTCGTCTTCGTGGCCGACCTCATGCGAGCCATCTCGATCCCGCACGAATTGGACTTTCTTGCTACAAGCAGCTACGGCGCCTCTACGATGAGCACAGGGGTAGTTCGAATACTGAAGGACTTGAATGAACCGATAGAAGGCCGCCATGCTCTTTTGGTCGAGGATATAATTGACAGCGGACATACCCTCGCCTATCTTACCCGGCTCTTCCGTGCCCGTAATCCTGCCAGCCTTGAGGTCGTTACACTGCTGGACAAACCAACAAGACGGGAAGTAGACATCGAACTTTTCTGGACCGGTTTCTCTGTACCAAATGAGTTTGTCATCGGCTACGGGTTGGATTTCAATCAGAAATACCGCAACCTCCCTTACATTGGCGTTCTCAAGCCCGAGGTGTATGAGCCCGGTTCGGAATAGGAGTCCTGAGAACGTCCGAGAGACAGAGTCCACCAGGACGCGAGAACGCAAGCTTTTCGGCGCGGCACCGGCAACGCTCCCCAGACTCTTTACGCGTGAGTACGCGTGTACAGCATGTCGAGTGAATGAGGTCACGCGCAGGGAGGAGCAGTTACATTTTTCTATGACAGAAAAGTTGGACACTTATGGTTCGTCGCAGCGAAGGAGAGTCACTTCCCGCCTGCTGCTGACCTGTCTGCTGTTTCTGGCCCTCCTGGCCATTTTGCAGCAGGGCCGAGCCGCTGCGCAGACTTCAGGCGACACATATGTGGTCCAGCGGGGCGATACTTTGGCGTCGATCGCATCCGAACTTGATATCCCGCTGGAGATTCTGGCAGCCACAAACCAGCTCACCGACATAAATGCACTGAAAGTCGGGCAAGTACTCCTGCTTCCGGAGGGCGCCGCCCGTCGGACTGTTATTGCAAGGCCAGGAGATACGATACAGTCGATTGCAGAACGGGAAGGCCTGTCGGATCTTCGGCTGGCAATTCTCAACAGCACTACACCAACCGCTCGCCTATTCCCAGGCCAGCCAGTTCGGCTCTTGCGAGATACCGTTCCCCTAGCGACGCCCTTTGGCTCAGTAAAGATAGTCGGCGTCCCATCTACGATTGTCCAAGGGCAGACGGGGTGGCTTGAGGCTGAAGTCGACAGACCTCTCTCACTTGAGGCGTCGTGGAACGGTGCGCCGTTGGGAATACGGCCTCTTGCAATTGGCAGGAAGGACGAGACTGGAGGCGAAGTCACTGTTTGGGGCGGTCACGTTCCAATTTCGGCTTCACTTGAGCCGGGAGTTTACTCCCTCAGCCTAAGTTACGAGGCCACGAACGGTGTCACCGTTTCGCGTTCCTTCCCGGTGTTCGTTCAGGGGCACATCTTCCCCGTTCAGGATATCAGGTTGCCGGCGGACAAAGACGCTTTGGTCGAACAGGAGATTTCGCAGGAGGAATTGGACCATCTTTCCCCAATCTGGTCGCGTACTGTAACGCCGATTCAATGGCGCAACCCGTTCCTTCTGCCACTACAGTCAGATTTTCCCACGACGAGTCCATACGGTGTCAGCCGCAACTATAATTCAGGGCAGTACTTTTCCATTCATACAGGGCAGGACTTTGCCGCACCTGGAGGCAGCCCTGTCCTTGCGCCGGCGGACGGTATTGTAACCATTGCCGAACCGTTGACCGTGCGCGGCATCAGCGTCATTCTCGACCATGGTGCCGGGCTGTTTACGGGGTACTGGCACTTGCAGGAGGCGCTCGTCGTCCCTGGAGAAAAGGTGCGAGCCGGGGATCCGATCGGGCTTGTCGGCACGACGGGACGAAGTACGGGCGAACATCTCCACTGGGAGCTACGCATTTACGGCGTGGCCGTAGATCCTATGCCCTTCCTGACGCGCCCTCTGCTGGCTGTCCCGTCCACGATCGAACTGGAAGTCGAGCAGGAAACTGAAGAGGGACAGTGAGTTGGCTAGTTTAGTGACTGCATTGAATGCGAACGCTTTCAATTCCAGTAGGATAACGTAGTCTCCTGGTTCTCGGACAGCTACCCCCCCTGCCAGACAAATACGCGAAAAAGCGCCGACTGTGCAGTCGGCGCTTTCGATAGCTTTTGTGGAAGAACCTATTCTTCGCCTTCTTCCTCTTCTTCCCGTCCTCGACCGATGACTTCCGGCTCGACGTCGGTGTCCAGCAGCTCTTCTTCCTCCTCCAACTCTTCCTCGCTGACGGCTGCGCGGGAGAGAATCAGGCTGCAGATCGGCTCGTCCGCATCGGATATGTAAGTTACACCGGCAATACTTGGCAGGTCTGCGACTGTAATCGGAGGACTTTCAGGCGTTTCCAGACGAGATACATCGACTTCGATGTGTGCGGGGATGTCAGCAGGCAACGCTTCGATCTCCACGCTATCCATCGACTGAACCATCACCAGGTCGGCGCTGACGATTGCGGCGCCTACAGCAATCAGAGGCACGCTAACCTGTTGTGTCTCGGTCATGTTGACAGTATAGAAGTCGGCATGCAGCAGGTTGTGACGAACGGGGTGGCGTTGGACCTCCCTGACAAGAACATTGTAGTCGTCGCCTTCCAACTCGACCTTGACGAGCTGGGAGTTTCCCCCGTCGCGCAACACCCGCTCAAATTCGGCGTCTTCCACTTGGGCATTTCGCGGCGGGTCACCGCCGCCGTAGATTACGACCGGGACGATTCCCTCGGGGCGAAGCCGACGCACCTTGCGGCCTGTGAGGCTACGGGGATTGGCGTTCAGAGTAAGTACTGACATCTTTTTGGGACTCTCTTTTCCTCTATTTGCACCGATTTATCTATTCTGTTCAGGTGTGTTCGGTTACCGAGTGCCACGTGCTCAAGTCAGCTTTCCGTGCTACCCGCACCTTTCGACTGCCGGCCGCGATTGCGAGTGAAGATACTCCGAAAAAGCATCACGGCCAGGCCGAACCCCGCTCCCAGAGCAAGGGCGGTAAGCGGCGAAAACGTAGTCTTCACGTTGCCTTCTACTTTTCCCGCTACGACCAGCCAGGTGCACAACTCTTCCGCCTTCAATCTGCCGGCTGCCAGAAAGCCTATGTTTCCACTCTGAACGGTGGTCTGCTCGCTGGCAGCAAGACCAATCGCGGCTTCGCGCATGTCCAGTGAATTTGTAAGCACGAATCCAGCCGCCGAATCGGACATGTTTAGTGCCTGCGCGCGGACCGAGCGGGCCGCAGAGTCCCTCATGGCAACGTGACCACCTCGAACGTCGCCCACGCTGGCATCCTTAAGGTCTACTCGTTCGCCGTCCAGATCTGCACTCAGATTGGCCGCCGCTTCTTCCAAAGGGTTATCGTCTGACTTCTCTTCAGCCATGTCCGTCTCCTTTGCATACAACCGTCGGGCCGGATACCCACAGATTCTTCATTATATTCAGCGCTACCATGCCTGTCAAAAAAAGAGGCCGTGCCAAGAGAGTACGAACGAGGTGTGAACACGATACCGTTACCGGGCAGTTCATAACAGGAGATCAGAGCACTGTCCCGGGAAGCCCTAACGCCAGGTTGCCCCAGCTCGTGTTGTGGAGAAAGAGGGATGTGGGCCCGGGGGCACTGTATGCATCGGAAAGGATGCAGTGTGGCTCCGGGCCCGCATGTGTATTCGTTCAGCAGCCAGGCGGCTGATTCTCGCCTTCCGTCCTAGCGGAGTTCGTATGTGATCTGCAACTGCATTGTGAGATTCAGTTCACCGGGGCTAATCGGGCCGGAGCCACCACCCATTTCAGCTGCTGCCATCCGCGAAAAGTTCCCACCAAAGAAACCGCCTCCCTGGCCGATGATTTCGCTGATTCCCATTACTTCCCCGACGTCTACACCGATAAGCTCTGCCAACTCTTCTGCCTTGCCAAAGGCGTCTGCGACCGCTTTCGCCCGAGCCTCTGACTCAACCGCGCCCAGGTCGGCCAAACTGAAGTCGACTCCATAGATGTTGTTGGCACCGGCGTCAATCGCTGCGTCCAGCACGTCGCCGATACTCTCCAGATCCTGGACAGTGATGAAGACAGTATTGCTTACACGATAGCGAACCTCATCCTCATCCAGCATTCCGCCCGGCCCAAAGCGCTCGGCAAAGATGCTGAAGTGTCTGGTCTGAATATCCATCTCGTCTATATTCTGCGACAGCAGGGCAGCCTGGACCTCTTCCATAATTGACTGGGCTGCAGCGCTGGCTTCTCTCACTGTTGGCCGAACAACCTCTACACCAATCGTAGCCGTAGCAATGTCTGGTTCGATGCTGACGGTCCCTTCTCCTACCACCGTAACCGAATGCGAACTTGGGATGGTGAGCATTTCCTGGCCAGCCATCGCTGCAGGCGTGGGTGAAGCTGTACTCACTATGAAAACCGCAATCAGGATCAGAGTCATCGTTGCGACCAGGCCAATCGCCGCATTTGCTGAGAATTTCGCCTTCATTTTTCAGTCCCCCTAAGAACGCAAGTCATCCGCGCCACCGCTGGCGATCCGCGTGCGACTTATATGACGACGCTGCGCCCGAAAGAGTTTCATTCAGTTTAGAATCGACCTCCTTGCTTCCGGTTCAACCGATTGTCTGGCGTGTGATAGGATCGTCTCTATCATGCTAACTCGACTTTTTGCGTCTCCAGGTAAACTCTTGATCTTGGCACTGCTCTTTATGTTCGCGGCCGCGGGGTGGCTGGTTACCACCAGAGATGTGGTCGAAAGCCCTATCGCCGCCGCTGCTGCTGTGGACCGGCTCGACGGCGGATCTGTCGCTTCGATGGACAGTCCAGTATTTGAATTTGAACCGGGCTGGCAGATCTCTGAGAATGGAGCGGACACAACAGAGCCAGCCCAGCCGTGGATGCAGCCTTCGGGGCGTATGGCTTTCGAGTACAGCGGCCGTGAGCTGGCACTGAAATTGGCCCTGGGCGACTTTTGGGGCTACATCTTTGTGACGGTAGATGGTCGTCCGGCTAACCGTTTGCCTTCTCTCCCAATGAACCTCGACAGCCTGGGCCAGCCCGGCGGCTATCGCCCCCTATTTGCCCCAGAAAAGCAGACTGAAACCGGCCCGGCTGAAGAGTGGATAATCGTTCACCACGCTACCTCCGATGGACCTCACCAGGTCACGGTCGAAGTGTGGCGCGGTTGGGGCCAGACCGTCTTGCGGGCTGTCGGAGTGGACACGATGCCAGACGTTCCCCGGCCGCAGTGGCCTGCGGTCCTGCTGGCATTGATTGGAGCCTGGCTTGCTTTCGCCTGTGCCGGCCCTATCTTCAGCAATGTTTTGGCGGCTAGACGTCGATTGGGGAGAGGCTCTTCTCTAACCCGACTCACGCATGACGACAAAGGGAGTCCTTGGAACGTCCAGGGTTGGATTCGCCGCGTCTCCTGGATCGTCTCCTTTTTGCCCTGGAACTACGCTCTCGGACTGGCCATTGCCGGCACCGTCTCGATAGGAGCTGGGACAGCAGCCCAGAACTGGCTGCTCACCGACGCAGGTCTGGTCATGCTGGGCATTGCAGGATTGCAGCGACCCGTGCTTTGGACCGGCGCGCTCCTATTCGGGCTGCCATTTTACCTCCACCCTTTGCCAATTCTGCCTGGACGTGCACTGAACCTGGTTGAGATCGGCGTCTACGGCGGCTTGGGCCTCACGCTGATGAGGCTCTTCCTGCTGCGAAGTCGACAGCTGAATTCAGAATACAGGCCCAGTGCCTTAGACAGCCGCCACCGCATCTTTTTCATGCTCATCTCCTTTGCGCTCGTAGCCGCATTTGCTGCCGAGCAAGAAAGCGTCGCTTTTCGCGAATGGCGCACACTCTTCCTCAGCGCCGGCCTCTTCGCCCTACTGTTACACTTGATTTTTCCCAAAACCGGTGATTCCAGCGACTCCCGGACCTTCCTTGCGCTCTGCTGGCTGGCCGGTGGGGCCTTTGTCGCTTGTGCGGGCCTTTGGCAGTACGTCACTGAGCAGAACATCATCCAGGCTGAGGGCGTCAACCGGATACGGGCCTTTTACGGATCCCCGAATAACCTCGGCTTGTACCTGGAGCGGACTACGGCGATGGGTCTGGGTCTTGCTATTTTCGGGGGGTGGGCGGCAAAAGGGCGAGGAAACGGTGAAAGTGAGCCGTGGCGAGAGAGGATCCCTCTATTGGGGTCCTGGAGAAGGGCCCCCCTCTGGGCGCGCGGCGCGCTTCTTTTGACCTTGCCTCAACTGTTAGCGCTGCTGTTGACTTTCAGCAAAGGGGCGATCTTTCTGGGATTGCCGGCGATGTTACTGGCTCTGGCCGTAGCAGGGCGGAGGCTTGCCGCACCTGGCGGGCGGCTGCCGGCGCGATGGGGCTGGGGCCTGGCCGCGGTCGCAGCGGCTATGGTACTGGGGTTGATTCCGTTTGCGGGCACCGAAAGATTCCGCAGCCTCCTGGACTTCCGGCCAGAGGGTACGGCCGGCATACGCCTCAGTCTGTGGCGCAGCAGCGTGCAGATGGCCTTGGACCATCTGTGGCTAGGTGTCGGTCCGGACAACTTTCTGTACAGTTACCGCAGCGGCTACATTCTGCCAGTCGCCTGGCGCGATCCCAGCCTTAATCACCCCCACAACGTCGTTCTCGACTGGTGGACACGACTTGGTTTGCCGGGCCTCGCAATGGCTACGGGCTGGCTGGCACTGGGGATCCGCTCCCTCTGGAGGGCGGTGAACTTTGATGCAGTCGCAGTCGGCGCGCTGGGCGCGGTCACGGCCGCGTTAGGACACGGTCTGATCGATGTGTCCTACGCACTGCCCGATCTGCTCATCGTGTGGGTGTTTCTACTACATTTCTTCGGACCGCCGAACGCGAGCGCGTCATTGGCCGGAGCAGAAAAAACGACGACGGCCTAGCCATAGTTAGGAATTCCGTCGAATGTGCGCAGACGACGGCAGAGGTCGACCTACAGCGTTCGCAAACGGTGTAGACACCAGCGGTAGGTGTGGTTGTCGGTGATCTTACAGTCGCTGAAACGAAAGCTATAGAAAGTGTAATAGAGGTCGATTCGCTGCCAGCAATGGGTGCCGTATCGCTCAGTTATCCGGCTGCGCAAGAATTCGTAGTCCGATTCGGTGACGAAGTCGTAGATGCGGCAGAAGTAGTAGGCGCCGGCCAGGTCCACCAGCGGGTCGCCTATAAGAGTTAGCGGGCTGAAATCTACGACGGCCGTCAGAAATCCTCGTTCGTCACATAGAACATTGCCGGGGAAGTAGTCGCCGTGGACCAGATATTTTGGCGGCCGCGGGGGCAAACTGCTGAGTTCGCGGTAGAACTCTTCCACGGCCCGATCCACATTGGCCAGATCTCCCTGCAGATCGGCATAGGAGAGAGCCAGTGTCGCCTCGATACGCGCCTGCAGATAGCCTGGCCAGGTTTCCGATGTAATCTCTTTCTGTACGTTTAGCGGCTCGCCATAAGGCAGTTGGGGCATATGGACGGCGTGCAACGGGGGAAGGCCATCCAGGAACGATGCAATTGCACTGCGCCGCTCGGCGGAGGTCAGGCGGGGAAAGACCTTGGCAAAGTCCCGGCCCGGGAGCCGCCTTTCGACATGATAGTGTGTCTCCCCGGCAGCACCGTATTCATAGATGAGGGGTACAGCGAATGGAAAGGAGAAACTCTGAAGCCGTTCCGAAAAGCGCTGCAACCGCAGAAGATATCCATGAGCCTGCGGGCCGTTGTGGATTTTCAGGACGCGCCCGCCGCCGATATCGTACAGGGAGGAGGTCATGCCTCTCCCCAGCAGGGTTGCGCTATCGAGTTTCAGATGGCGCAAGACCTCAGCCAGCCTCTCGCGCTCTGTCATTACGGCGAAATTTCAGCGATTTGCTCTGCCAGTATGACACTGTTCATTTCGCCCGACCATACCCCGAGGATTCTCCCTTCAGCGTCGATAAAGTAGGTGAGGGGCAGCCCTTGTACGTTGTAGCGCTGCCCTACTTCCAGAGAGCGGTCCAGAATTATCTCGATCTCTGAAGTGCCATCGAACTGCTCGGCCGGCGAACTCTCGCTAACTGCTGACTGGCCGCCTACTTCATTCAGAAAGCGAGCGACAGTGTCTTCGTTTTCTCCCTGGTTTACCCCAATGAACAGTACACAGTCCGAATTCGGGGCGGGGCCGCTTTGACCGCGCTGGCCCTCTTCATCTGATGCGCCCGCCGACGTGCAACCCCCGTGGCGCGCGGCCGCAGCCTGCAAAGCCGGGAACTCTCGACGGCACGGACCGCACCAGGTCGCCCAGAAATTCAAGACGATTGGCCTCCCCTTCTCCTCTGACAGGGTAAACAGATCTCCGGCTGCCCCGGTCAAACTGAATCGGGGGAGCGTGAAATCGGGGGCCGGGTGGTACAGCGCCGGTCGCGGGGTATCGAAATTCGATTGGACGATGGACGGGCGGCTTATCCAGATCCACACTGTACCCAGTATAAGAATGAAGGGTATCGCCGCGTGCCAGCGGTTAACCAACAGTGGTCTCACTCCCACTCACTGTGAAAGATGCCTTCTCTGTCGGTGCGCTCGTAAGTGTGCGCGCCAAAGAAATCGCGCTGTGCCTGGATCAGATTGGCCGGCAGTCGCGAACTGCGATAGCTGTCATAGTAGGCCAGGCTGGCACTGAATGCCGGTGTGGGGATGCCCCTAGCCACTGCCAGCTGGATGACCTTGCGCCAAGCCGGCAGCCTCTGCGTGACCGCCGCCCGGAACTCTTCGTCCAGCAGAAGGTTCGTTAACGCGGGATTGCGGTTGTAGGCGTCGGTTATGCGGTTAAGGAAGCGGGCCCGAATAATACAGCCGGCCCGCCAGATCGCGGCAATCTCCCCCAGATTCAGCCCGTAGTCGTATTCCTCGCTTGCCTGCCGCAACAGCGCCATCCCCTGCGCATAGGCGCTAATCTTGCTTGCGTACAAGGCGTCGCGGGTGGCGTCGATCAACTCCTGGCGGCCGCCTTCATAGGATTGCGTTTCAGGCCCCGGCAGTTGCGCGGATGCGGCGACACGCTCCTCCTTCAGCGAGGAGATGATGCGGCCGGTTACGGCACTGTTGATGGTTGGAATCGGTGCGCCTACGTCCATGGCGTTCTGACTTGTCCATTTTCCTGTGCCCTTCTGTTGCGCTTTGTCAAGCACCATGTCCACCAGCGCGCAGCCACTCTCTTCGTCCAGCCTACGGAAAATCTTGCTCGTTATTTCGATCAGGAAGCTGTCCAGCTCACCTTCGTTCCACTCAGAGAAAACCTGCGCCAGTTCACTTGGGCTCAGCCCCAGAACCTGGTGCAGAATGTCGTAAGCCTCTGCTATGAGCTGCATGTCCCCATATTCGATGCCATTGTGAACCATTTTCACGTAGTGGCCGGCGCCGCCGCGACCTATGTAGCTTACGCATGGCTCGCTGTCCTCTTCTGCTTTAGCGGAGATTGCCCGCAACATGGGTCCGACGGCTTCCCATCCTTCTGCGGCGCCGCCAGGCATTATCGAAGGGCCCCAAAGCGCGCCTTCCTCTCCACCGCTGACGCCGACACCCATATAGACCAGTCCCTTGGCCGTCAAGTCTTGACTGCGCCGCTCTGTGTCCGGGAAGTAGCTGTTGCCGCCGTCCATGACGATATCACCCTCATCCAGCAGAGGTACAAGGGCATCCAGCACGGCGTCAACGGGCCGCCCAGCCTGCACCATCAACAGAACACGCCGCGGGCGCACGAGATTCGCCACCATCTCTTCCAGCGTTACCGCGGGGATCAGATTCTTGCCAGCATGCTCAGCCGCGAAGTCGGTCATTTTGGATGTGGTGCGATTGTGAACAACGACATTGAAGCCGTTTCGCTCGAGGTTAAGCACCAGATTCTGTCCCATAACGGCCAGGCCGGAAACGGCGATATCTCCGCACGGGGCTGTGGCATCACGCATTCGTTCTCTCCTTGTCGCAGTGCAAATTTTTCGTTCGCAGATTCCTGCACAGTATAGCAGACAGCAGTTGGATCAGGGCATTTTTTCGTCACACTTTGGATTGAACGATGACTGCTGCAGGCTTGGCGCCAATGCAGCGCAGAAACTACAGCTTGTTGACCTCAAGGTTTTCGTAGTCAGGGTTGTGTGCATCGCAGAATTTGGGTGGGAACAGTCGGGTGGGGAATCCATGCCAGCGGTGGCTGGGATCGTTTAGCGACTCCTAGAGAGAAGGAGGGCAACCGCCAGGCTGGGACTTATCGCGGGGTCCGTCAGTTGGAGGGTGTGCGAGGGCAGGCACAAGGCCGGCAGCTACGGGGATTTGATGGGACTGGAGGGACCTGGTGTGAAGAATCTCGCTCGATTGGGCACCTGTCGCGGATACCGGCACACGGTCGACGAGGCATGTTGTAGGACAGGGGGCGTTGCGGGGGCGGAGCCCCCGCACAAGGGAGGCCGCTAGCGGCCGACCGCCCATAAGAACGAGGAGAGAGTGAAGAGGAGTGAGGAGAGAGAACTGCCGTTTCCTCTGACTCAGAGGTGAACGCGAGATGGGTGCGGCTCTGCTGATTCTGGAGGCATGGGGAAGTTCGCCCCGTTATGAGAGGCACCCTCAGGGTTTGCGGTCTTTGGCCCGAGTCCTGCGCCTGTGATACTATGTGGATCGCATTTAGAGGAGCTCCTCGACTGGCGAACCGGAGGGCCCGATTGCCGGTAACCTGGCAGTTTGCCCGGCCTTTCAGATGGGTGGAGAGACACCACAGGGGAGAGGAGCGGAAACAGTTTCCTTTGTGCACAGTCGATCGCCTGGGCTGGGGCAGTTGGGTTTCATCCGACTGCCTCTTTTGTTTGTCAGAACCTTTGCATGCATTCAGGAGCGTCTCCATGTCAAACCAGCGCGCGCTGATCTCCGTTTCCGACAAGACCGGCCTCACCTCCTTTGCCCAGAGACTTCACGAGGTCGGCGTCGAGCTGGTCGCCAGCGGCGGCACAGCCGCCCAGCTTGCCGGCGCCGGGCTGCCCGTCACGCTCACCGAGGCCCTTACCGGTTTCCCGGAGCTTCTCGACGGTCGTGTCAAGACTCTGCATCCGGCAATACACGGCGGCATTCTTGCCCGGCGCACGCAGGAACATCTCGCTGAGTTGGAACAGCAGGGCCTCCTCCCAATTGATTTGGTCGTCGTCAACCTTTATCCTTTTCAACAAACCGTAGCCGAGGAGGGCGTTTCCTTAGCTGAAGCTGTGGAACAGATCGACATTGGGGGCGTGGCCCTTCTGCGCGCCGCGGCCAAGAACTTTGAATCGGTCACGGTCATTTGCGATCCGTCCGACTATGAAAAAGTGGGGCGGGCAATTGCAGACGGCGGCCCGGACGCTGACACGAGGCAGGCACTGGCGCTGAAGGCCTTTCGCCATACCGCCCACTACGATACAGCCATCTCCGAATTTCTTGTCCAGCAGGAACTGGATGCGGCTTCGCACGACGATAGCAAAGAAGATATGCCTGCGTCGCTTCAACTGAATCTTGAACGTGTGCAGGTGATGCGATACGGCGAAAACCCACATCAACAGGGCGCTTTCTACCGGCACAGCAACGCCTGTCCCGCGTTTGAGCAGCTCCACGGCCAGGAGATGAGCTACAACAACTGGCTCGACCTGGACGGCAGCTGGCAGGCAGCCCAGGAGTTCGATGCGCCGACGGTGGCAATAATCAAGCACAGCAACCCTTGCGGTCTCGCCTCGGCCGATTCCCTGGCAAATGCCTATGACGAAGCCCTTGCCTCCGACCCAGTGAGTGCCTTTGGCAGTATCATCTCGGTCAATCGAACGCTCGACAGAGCAACCGCCGGTCGGATGGCAAAACTATTCGTTGAGATCGTAGCCGCGCCCGCCTATGAGGAAGAGGCTCTCGCCCTGCTACGACGCAAGAAGAACCTGCGCATACTGCGCGCCAACGGTACCGTCCCCCACCCGCTCAATGTCCGTTCCGTCTACGGTGGTGCCCTGGTACAGGAACCGGACAGCAGCCAGCAAGACTTTGATCCGTCCAACTGGCGCATCGTCACCGAAATGCAGCCCGATGCATCACAGCTGGCCGATCTCGCGTTCGCCTGGCGCGTCTGCCGCCACGTCAAAAGCAACGCCATCGTATATGTCAAGAATCGAGCGACCGTCGGCGTGGGCGCGGGCCAGATGAGTCGCGTCGACTCGGTCATGCTTGCCGGTCACAAGGCAGGAGAAAGAGCACGCGGCGCGGTCATGGCGTCGGACGCCTTCTTTCCTTTTGCCGACGGCGTCGAAGCCGCGGCTGCCCACGGTATTGCCGCTGTCGTACAGCCCGGAGGCTCAATCCGTGATGAGGAAGTGATTGCGAGTTGTAACCGTCTTGGGCTGGTGATGGCCTTGACCGGCACGCGGCACTTTCGGCACTAGCATGGCCTCTGATCGGGGACTGGACACCCTTGAGCGGGTTTTGCGGTCACCGGCGCAAACATAGGGACTTTCGTACAGTCCAGAGACGCCTATGAACGTTCTGATTACCGGCGGCGCCGGCTTTATCGGCAGCCACCTCGCGGACGCCTTGCTGCAGCGCGGCGATTCAGTCTCCGTTCTTGACAATCTCAGCACAGGTGCGGCCGAAAACATCCAGAATATTCTGGGTCATTCTCGCTTCTCATTTGTCCAAGCCGCCCTTGACGATGCTGCGGCGCTGGACAAACTTGCCGGACACGCTGACGTAATTGTTCATCTGGCGGCCGCGGTGGGTGTGCAACTGATCCTGGAGCACCCTACCCGGACGATAGAAACCAACGTCCTCGGTACACACGCCCTGCTGTCGGCTGCCAGGCGTTTCGGCTGCCATACTCTGATAGCCAGTACGAGCGAAGTCTACGGCAAGAGCAGATCACTGCCATTCTCCGAAGGCGACGACCTGATCCTCGGTCCACCCAACACCACCCGATGGGTCTACGCCGCGACCAAGCTGCTCGATGAATTCCTCGCTCTCGCCGCCCACCAGGAGTTCGGACTACCGCTTACAGTTTTGCGTTTCTTCAACGTCGTTGGGCCGAGGCAAACCGGCCGTTTCGGTATGGTCCTACCAAGGCTTGTCAGGCAGGCGCTGCGGGGTCAGCCTGTGACAGTTTACGGTGACGGCAATCAGACTCGCTGCTTCTGTCACGTAGCCGACGCGGTGCAGGCACTCGTTGGACTGCTGGGCCGTAAAACAGCCAGTGGACAGATCTACAACATCGGCAGCAATCAAGAGGTGACTATACGCGAACTGGCCGAACAGATCGTGGACCGCGCCGATTCAGCTTCGCCGATCCACTATCTTCCGTACGGCCAAGCCTATGCTGCCGGATTCGAGGATTTGCGCAGGCGCGTACCGGATATCTCAAAAATCGCCGACGAAATCGGATGGAAGCCTACCCACTTGTTGCCGAAAATCCTGGATGATATGATTGATTTTGAGAGGGACCGGTTGACTTGAATCGGTTATTTTTGCATCGCGCGAGACGGCGAGCCCTCTTGTCGGGACAAAGAAAATATTATAAGGAGAAAGAAATGAATGCGCGTTTGATTGGAGGTATCTGTGTACTACTTACTGCAGCGCTGATTCTGGGATCGTTTTTCGCTTCCGATTCTCTCGCTCAGGAAAGCAGCGAATCGCCCCCGGCGGCACCGATTGTAAACGACGAAGGCGGGGCCGTCAGAATTTCGGGAAGCGTCAACTACACCGCGCCTTACTTTACAATCGGCGTGGCGCAACCGCTGGTGATACTTGAGGACCAGGCTGGATTCGTCGACCGCAACGAGCACTTTCTTATGCCGGTCGAATCCCAGACTATCGGCCAGATAACTTCGGACTTTTTCACCTCGCCGTTTGAGTATTCGCTTGCCCTCCCTATCGAACCGCAGGGTAGCTACCGCGACGTCGACAATGATGAATCAGAAGACCAGGGCGTACAGGTCTTCGCCATCGCATACTGGGACAATACTTTTGGCGACCCTTTCCTGGAGGAGAGGGATCTCTACGGCGGGGGCTGGTCGACGGCCTACGCTTCGACTCGCATCAGCGACGAGATTGAAACGGAACGGGAGATCGTTGGTGGTATATTCCTTGTCTATGCCCCCGATGGCGAGCAGGGATTTCCTTCCGGCTTCGGCGAGGACGGGCTTCTCTTTACGGAAGACGACCCGATCGTGATCCTGCCTGCAGGGTATACGATCGTAACTATGGACGCCGAGCCATTCAGCTTCGACCGCTCACGTAACCCGGTCGTCGATCTGATCGAACCGGAGGGTATTGCGCTCGTCGACTACTCCGAGCAGTCCTATACCGAAGCCTTCAACTCGCTTATCGATTTGCTGAAGAAAGAGTATGCGTTTACGGAGTATAAGGGAATAGACTGGGAGGCGAAGAGGACGGAGTTCCTGCCGCGCTTTGAGGCAGCAGAGGCCGATGAAGATTCTCGAGACTACCAGCGGGCGCTGCGCGACTTTAGCTGGTCAATCCCCGACGGCCATGTGAGCGGCCCCTTCATTCGCGAAGATTTCCAGCAGGATATTGCCGGAGGTCTGGGCATTGCGATCCGAGAAACGGAGGAAGGCCCGGTAATCGTCAATTATGTCACAGAAGGCAGCCCAGCTGAGGCTGCCGGCATAGAACTGGGAACAGAGATCGTCGCTATCGACGGGGTCCCCATCGCAGACGTCATCAGCAACGCGGTCGCTCACTCCGCACCTTTCAGCACAAGTCACTTCAAGCGTTTGCAGCAGATGCGCTACGCGGTCCGCTTCCCGATCGAGACGGAAGTCGAACTGACCTGGAAGGACGCGGAAGGCGAGGAAGTAACGCAAACGATGAAGGTCATCAGTGAATATGACAGCTTCAGCTTTTCCTCCTTTGCCAGGGGTACGACCGGGTTCGAGATTCCCGTGGACTACAAGCTTTTGGAGGCGGACGATTACGGCGAGAACGACTACGGCTACGTAAAGATTGACAGCTTTTCCGACAACAGCGTGTTGACCGTTCAGCTGTGGGAACGGATGATCCGCACTTTGAACCGTTACGCTGTCAATGGCCTCATCATCGACATGCGTCAGAATGGCGGCGGCAGCGGCTTCCTCGCCGATCAAATGGCCGCCTACTTTTTCCATGAGCCGCATGTTCTCGGAAATGCCGGGTACTATGATGAAGATCGGGGTGAGTTCTACTTCAACCCTGATGGAGAAGACCGCTACTACTTGCCGGCCGAAGATCTGCGCTACGATGGCGAAGTCGCTGTCATCGTCGGCCCGTTCTGCCTCAGCGCCTGTGAGTTTTTCTCCTACGATATGACCATCGAAGACCGCGCCCACATCGTCGGCCACTACCCCACCGGTGGGTTGGGCGGCAGCATCAAGAGCATAAAGATGCCCGACGATGAGTATTTCACGTTTACCATCGGGCGAGCCGTGGATGCCGACGGTGAAATCCACATTGAGGGCATCGGCGTGGTACCCACTGTGCAGGTGCCTATAACAAGAGAGACGCTGCTGGCGGATGAGGATGATGACGTTCTTCTCGACGCGGCCGTTGCTCACCTCGACTCGCTGCTGGCCGTCGAAACCATCGATGGCGGCGAGATCGCCATAGGAGATGTCATCGAGGGAACGATTGCAGCTCAAACGGTAGTGCAGTACACGCTTCCGCTCTCCGCTGGGGACGTAATCAGCATCTTTGCCCGTAGCGAGGAGTTCGACACCTACCTGGCCCTCTATCTCGACGGCGACTCACCGATCATGACCGATGACGACTCATACGATACGGACGCCGCGCTCGAGGAACTGGAGGTTCCGAGCGATCTGCAACTGATCGTCGAAGTCAGCTCTGCGCTGGGCGATGAAGAGGGTACTTACACTCTCGAAGTTGTTGACGCTTCGGAGGAAGACACCGACTCAGATGACGGATAAGGTAACCTGACGCAACAAGAGAAAATGGAGAAGAGAGAGGGGAGACTCCCCTCTCTCTTTATTTTGCCCGCGCCATTCTATCCCTTCATCGGTATGACCAAGTCATACGGGTAGTCAGTGAGCCAGATCAGTTCACCCGCTTCATTGTAGGCGACCGCGTCCTCGACGCGCACGCCGTATCCGCGACTGGGATAGTACAACCCCGGCTCGATCGTCACCACATGGCCGGGTAGCAGGACTTTATCCTCGCCCGCGGCATGGCTGAAATTCGGCCCTTCGTGAATCTCCAGGCCTATTCCGTGGCCAAGGCCATGGACGTAACCTTCTTCCGTCCCGGGATGGCTGCGCACCGTCTTGTGACCCTTGCTCTCGTAGAATTCACAGGTCATGATCTGATACTCACGCATCGGCCGGCCCAATTCCATATCCGACATGACACGGTCGAAAATCTCCTTGGTCTGGTCGTAGGCTTCCTGGACTTCGTCGGTGGCATAGCCCAGACTCCAGGTGCGGGTCATGTCGTGAAAGTAGCCTTCTTCCGTAGTCGGAAAGATGTCGAATATGATAGAGCGGCCCAGTTGCAGCGGCATATCCGGATCACCCGAGTTATGGGGGACACCGGCATCCCGGCCTTGCGAAAAGATCGTGCCATGGTCTTCCTGCAGTCCGTTGGCGTGCAACCGACCGCGCATGTATGCTTTGACGTCGCCGATGGTCAGCGGCTCCTCACCTGCTTTCAGCAGAATCTCGTCCCGGCCCACTTTATGCCCCTGAATGAACGACTGCACGTCACTTACTACCGAACAGGTAAGCTGTCCGGCGCGCTTCAAGATTTCAAGCTCAGCGTCGTCCTTGGTGACGAAGGCCTGGCTGAAGAGCGTTTCGCCGTATTCGCCGACGATTTCTATGCCCTCGATCTGTTCTTTCACCTTACCCATAAGGGCCAGCGACGCCCCGGCGTCCTGCAACCCGTAAACACCGACGCGTCCGCGTAGCCCAACCATCTCCATTGCGCGGGATATGTAGGCGGCCCCCGCCGTCAGCCGGTCGCCACTAAACTCTTTAAGCAATTCATACATGTTGAAGTGCTCTTCCCGGTTGATCGTGCGCAGACCGGTTGCTGCGGCCGTATCGCGCTCCATCATGCCGTGGACAAGAGTTACCTCTTCACCGCGCGGCTTCAATAACAGCGCCCCCTCGAAGAACCCACCGTTGGTCAGGTACCTCATCACCGGGCCATGCCCTTCCCCCAGCACCAGAAAACCGTCCAGGTCTCGTTCTTCCATCAATCGATCCAAGTCTCGCTTCATCACTTTCCTCTCTATCTTGCTTGGGAATTGTTCGAAATGCGTAGAGCCGATTACCGAATTTCACTCGTGAAGGCTAACATCGGGCAAGAGAGAATCCAAACAGTTGGCACTGGGGCACTCTGCTTACGGGACGGGCCGGAGACGGCGCCAACTCTGGCATCTTCGTCACAGACACTTTCTGCGCCTCTACTCTACACTGATAAAATGAGATTGACGTAGTTATTTGCAGTGTAGACCTTGGTCCATAGTGTGATTTGGTAATGAACAGTAGAGCGAGAAAAAACGGGCATGCGTCGGATACTCCGCCGTTGCTCGTACGTCTTGACGCCCTTGGCAAGTCTTACAACGAGGCAGGGGAGGAGAAGTGTGTGCTGGAAGCGGTAGACTGTTCTTTCGCGGCCGGCCAGTTCATCTGCCTTTTGGGAAAGTCCGGCAGCGGTAAGAGCACGCTCCTCAATCTCATATCCGGTATCGACCGCCCTTCCGGAGGAAGAGTCTTTATACGGGAGCAGGGCTGCGAAGTCGAGTTGACCGCCCTGAACGAACATCAACGTACGCTTTTCAGGCGCCGCAACATTGGCATTGTCTTTCAGTTTTTCAATCTGATCCCTACGCTCACCGTTCTCGAGAACGTAGCTCTGCCGGTTGAACTGGCCAGCCGCGACCGAAAGGGCCACCGCCGCGCCGAAGACCTGTTGGAACGGGTCGGCCTTGGGGACCGCCTCGACTCATTCCCCGACCGGCTCAGCGGAGGCGAACAGCAGCGCGTCGCCATCGCCCGCGCTCTCATCCATGACCCGGTCCTACTCCTGGCTGACGAGCCCACCGGCAACCTCGATGAAGGAACCGGTGACGCAGTTCTGAAGCTGCTGCTGGAGTTGAGCCGTAATGCCGGTAAGACTCTCATCATGGCCACCCATGATGAGGACATTGCCGGACTGGCCGACGCGGTCTATTTCCTCGAGCGGGGATATCTGGTATCACACCATGTCCAGGCCCCGAGTGCGAAGAGAGAATCGGGAGTCGGGCGGGCCCTGGGTCGCGACGCTAAAACCGCAACCGCGCAGTGATGAGAATTGCTCTTCCTCGACGCGTACTGCTGCGATTGGCCTGGCGGCACAGTAGACGACGCCCCCTGCAGTCAGTATTTCTTATGGTCGGCGTTGCCATCGGCGTCGCCATGATCGTCGCTATCGATCTGGCCAACGGCTCTGCCAACCGGGCCTTTGCACTTGGCGCCGAGCAGATCACCGGACGTGCAACGCACCAGGTGATTGGCGGGCCGGAAGGCGTCGATTCTTCCTTCTACTCGCGCCTGCGCCGTGAACTGGGTTATCGCCTGAGCGCCCCTGTCGTAGAGAGCTACGTAACTGTTCCGCGGCTGGACGCCCAGCCGATGCGTCTGCTTGGCATTGATCCCTTCGCTGAACCGCCATTTCGCAGCTATCTGGGCGGAAACGAACAGACCAACGGCGCCGCAGCGGCAGATGGCTTTGGCAGTTTCATCACTCCCTTTCTCCTGGAACCCAAAACAGTCTTAATCGGGCAATCCGTGGCCGACCGTTACAACCTTCAGCCAGGCCAGATGCTCCCCATTCGCATCGGGTCGAGAGTGGAGGAGTTGAGCATTGTCGGGCTGTTGGTTCCGTCCAACGAGTTGAGCAGGCGGGCGTTGGACGGTCTGCTCATCGTCGACATCAGCACGGCGCAGGAGTTGCTGGGGAGAGTAGATCGCCTGGACCGCGTCGACCTGATCGTGCCGTCCGGGGCTGATGGCGTAGCCCGCCTGGAAGAGATCAGAGGTATATTGCCCCCTGGAGCCCGAATCGTTCGCCCCTCTGCTCGCACTGCAACGGTCGAGGAGATGACCGCCGCCTTCCGGCTCAACCTGACTGCCCTCAGCCTGCTCGCGCTGGTTGTTGGTATGTTTCTTATCTATAACACGGTATCTTTCAGCGTTGTCCAGCGCCGATCCATTCTCGGGATCCTGCGGGCGCTGGGCATGACCCGGCGCGAGCTGTTCATCATGATACTGATTGAGGCGGCCTCCCTTGGTCTCATCGGCACGGCATTGGGTTTGGGGTTGGGCGTTTTGCTGGGCCGTGGGGCGGTCCAGGCTGTCACCCAGACCATTAACGATCTCTTCTTTGTCGTCGCCGTACGCAACGCCGATATCCCGGTCTGGACTCTGGCGAAAGGCGCCGTCAGCGGGGTTGGCGCGGCACTGCTGGCCGCCCTGCTGCCGGCGCTCGAGGCGACGAGCGTTCCTCCGGCGGGAGCCGTTCTGCGCTCAGGTATCGAGCAGAAGGCCCGCCGTGCTCTGCCGCGGCTCACCGCGGCAGGCCTGTTCCTTGGCCTGCTTGGCGCCGCCCTGCTCATTCCCGAGTGGAATCTCGTCGTCGCTTTCGTCGGCCTGTTCGCGGTCATCCTGGGCGCGGCGTTGGTCACCCCGATGCTCACACTTCTGCTGATGGACGGCGTGCGCCGCCTGCTAAGCCGCCGCTTCGGCATCCTCACCCGCATGGCGCCCCGCAACATCATGCGCTCGCTTTCGCGAACGTCTGCGGCCATTGCAGCCCTTATGGTCGCGGTCAGCGTGATCATCGGTGTGGGCGTGATGATCGTTTCCTTCCGGCTGACTGTTGAGCAGTGGCTGGACGAAATCCTGCAGGCCGATATATTTGTTTCGGCGCCGGCACTGGGTCCTAATCGAAACAACGTCTCGCTAGAACAGGCCCTGCTGGAAAGGCTGACCGGCTTTCCGGACATTGCCGGTTTCTCGACTAACCGCGAGGTGGAGGTGGCCGCCACTTTACCGGACGGCAAGCAGGTGAATGTGCAGCTGGCAGCCTTACTGCGCGACCTCGCCGGTGGAGACCGCCGCTACCGTGAATCGGTCGGAGACACTGCCGCTACCTGGCGGGCCGTCGAGGCCGGCGGCGTAGTCATCAACGAGACAATGGCCAACCGTTACAAACTGCAGGTAGGTCAAAGCCTGCGACTGTTGTCCGACGCCGGAGTTCAGAGTTTCCCCGTCGTCGGTATCACCTACGACTTCGACGTGAACCCCTCCCTGCTGATGTCCGACGGCATATACCGTAGTTTCTGGAACGATGACTCGCTCTCAACAATTGCTCTCTTTGTCAAGCCCGGCGCCGACGTGGACGAAACTGTCGACGCGCTGCGCCGTGAGTTGGCGGGCAAGGCGGAGCTGATAATCAGCTCCAATCGGGGCGTCCGCCGCAATGCTTTGGAGGTGTTCGATCGCACCTTTGCCATCACCGTCGCTCTGCGGCTGCTGGCAACCTTTGTAGCATTCGTCGGCATTCTGAGCACGCTCATGAGTTTGCAACTGGAACGTGCCAGGGAGATCGGCGTGCTGAGGGCCAACGGCATGACCCGGCGGCAGTTGTGGGGGCTCACGCTTCTTGAGACCGGCCTGCTCGGAACAAGCGCCGGATTGATCGCGATACCGACCGGATTCATCCTGGCGCTGATTCTCATCTACATAATCAATCTGCGGTCTTTCGGTTGGACATTGTCAATGCGTTTG
This sequence comes from Caldilineaceae bacterium, assembly GCA_022821585.1. Taxonomy (GTDB): domain Bacteria; phylum Chloroflexota; class Anaerolineae; order Caldilineales; family Caldilineaceae; genus Bin5. Next base: position 197,247 of record JAJEDI010000055.1, on the reverse strand, counting down.
CAGGCAGGGGAGTTTGGGCAAGCCTTTGTTGTTGCGCTGGCAGCCGCGTTGCTGGCCGGTCTCTATCCGGCCTGGCGCATGAGCAGGACGGATCCGGCGGAGGCTTTGCGCATGGAGTGAGAGGGATACGTTCAGTTGGGTTGTTTTTGGCACGCCTAGGGGTAGGTCTGCTCGCTTCAATCGAAAAGACCCAAGCTCACATATTTACTGCCATCGTCGGGAAGAAGGGTGACGACGACACTTTCAGAGTTCAGAGGAAGTTCCTTTGCCACCTGCACGGCGGCTGCAACGGCTGCGCCGCTGCTGAAACCGACGAACAGTCCGGCTTCCCGCGCGAGGGCTTGTGTGACATCCCAGGCAGTCTCCGCAGAGACCGTCATGTGACGGTCTACCAGAGACGGGGCATAGATCCCTGGCGTGATGGCTGTGGGCAGGTACTTCAATCCTTCGATTACGGAAAGTTCATCTTCGGGCTGCACGGCTACCAGCTGCGCACTTGCGCTTTGCTCACGCAAGAATCTGCCTGCACCGACAAAGGTCCCGGTCGTGCCCAACCCGGCAACGAAGTGGGATACGCGCCCCTGCGTTTGCTGCCAGATTTCCGGACCCGTGCCCTCGTAGTGGGCGCGCCAGTTGGCATCGTTGTTGTACTGATCCGCGTAGAAGTATCGTTCCGGGTCCGCGGCGACGATTTGCCGCACCATGCGGATGGCTCCGTCTGATCCTTCCAGCGGGTCCGATTCAATCAGCGTGGCGCCGTACGCCTTTACCAACGCTTTGCGCTCGCGGCTTACGTTCTTTGGCATCACCAGATGGACTGGGAATCCCCGGACGGCGCCCACCAAAGCGTAGGCGATGGCCGTATTGCCGCTGCTGCTGTCGATGAGAATCTGTCCCGCGCCCAACCTGCCGTCCGCTTCGGCCTCTTCCACGATCTTAAAAGCTGCGCGTGCCTTAACCGACCCACCGGGATTTGCCCACTCTGCCTTGGCGAAAAGCTGTACATTGTCCTGCGCGCCGCAACTGTGGGCAAAATCGGTCAGGTCCAGTAGGGGCGTATTGCCGATATCATCCAGCAGGGAAATCGCGCTGTCTGCGGCACGGCTACTTGTCGATATCGGTGACAAAGCTTGGGCAATCATTGGCGGGTCAGGTGACGGTGGATAGTGGGGAACACTATCCACCATTCAGAAATCATTCTACGCCTTCACCAGTTCGGGCTGGCCGGCGCCATTGGCAGTGACCGTCTCGGCAAATGCCTCGGCTACATTGTCTGTCGCATGCTCGTCGAAACTGGGCATGCCGCAGAACTGTTCGTAATCGATCAGTTCGGTGACGGACGGGTCATCGCCGCAGACAGGGCAGTCGACGGACCGGTTCACAGTGAGGGTTCGGAAGGTCATGTCGAGCGTATCGATCATGAGCAGCTTCCCAGAAAGAGGTTCCCCTATCCCTACGATCAATTTGATCGCCTCGATCGCCTGAATGGAACCGACGATTCCTGGGAGGACGCCCAGCACACCGGCTTCGGCGCAGCTTGGTACCTCGCCGGGGGGCGGTGGGTCCGGGTAGAGGCAGCGATAGCACGGGCTGTCGGCGTCTACATGTTTGGGCAGATAGACGGTCACCTGGCCCTCGAACATGAAGATGCTGGCGTCCACGAGAGGGATGCCGAGCATCTGGCAGGCGTCGTTGACCAGGTAGCGGGTTGGGAAGTTATCGGACCCGTTGATGACTACATCGTAGCCCTGCATGATTTCGAAGGCGTTGTGGCTCGTAATCGGTTCACGATAGCCCACGACGGTGACATCGGGATTTATCTCGGCGATGCGGTCGCGGGCCGATTCAACTTTGGGGCGGCCGACGTCGCTTTCCCCGTGGAGCACCTGGCGCTGCAGGTTGGATACGTCGACAACGTCAAAGTCGATGATGCCAAGCTGGCCCGCACCGGCCGCGGCCAGATAGATGGCGGCGGGGCTGCCCAGCCCGCCGGCGCCGATGAGAAGCACCTTGCTGTCGAGAAGCCTGATCTGCCCCTCTTCTCCGATTTCATCCAGAATCGTGTGACGGCTGTAGCGTATGCCCTGCTCGTCGGACAGCACCGTGGGCACCTTGAAAGGCAAGCCGGCGTTTTTCCAGCCGCCGAATCCGCCGTTAAGGGAGTAGACATCGGTATAGCCCATTTCCTGCACATTGCGTGCGGCCAGCAGTGAGCGTACGCCGCCGGCGCAGTAGATCACCAGCGGCTGTGAGCGGTCCGGCTGATGCTGCTCGATCTGCAGTTCCAGGTGACCGCGCGGCAGGAATGAGGCGTCAGGGATGTGCCCCTGTACCCATTCATCGCGCTCGCGAATGTCGATGAGCGTCATGTTGTCGCCGCTGTCGACCCGGTTCTTCACCTCGTTGACAGTGATCTCCTGGACTTCGCTCCGTGCCAACTGCAGCAGCTGATCTCGGTTTAGCCGCGCCATATTTCACCTGCTCCCGCCGGCCATCGCCGGCACAATTGAGATCTTGTCGCCCTCGCCGACGGTCGTCGCCAGCCCGTCCAGGGTGCGAATTTCGTCATCGTTACGGAATACGTTAATGAACCGTTTTACGTTACCGTTTTCGTCCAAAAGCCTCTCACCAATGCCCGGGTAGCTGCCTTCCAGTTGACCTATCACTTCGCCAACCGTAGAACCGGTCGCTTCCACCTTTGACTGTCCGGCGGTGAAGCGACGCAATGCGGTCGGCACAAACACAGTTGCCATTCTTCGGCTCTCCTTTTTCTTATCTCTTCAGAACATCACAATTGCGACCCGCGGCGATCCATAAAAAATGCCGGAACCATCGTAGCGATGATTCCGGCGTTCGATTTCAACCCTGGCACGGTTTCCTGATCCCAGCGCTTACGGACATACATCTGCGCCAACTGATATGGGCTGGCGTCACTCCGACCGTGGAATCGTCCGTCGCGTGCGAGCCAAGTGACAAGCGAACGCCCTCATCGCTCCTGTTCCGGACAGCGGGAAACCACCAGCTTCGTGCTGGCGGCGCCCGCTAAGGACACGAGCAAGTTTTCAGGAAGGTCGCCTGTCTTAGAGCACGCATCAGGATAAGATTGCCTAAAAGTTCCTTTTCTAGCCGACACTATAGTTCTTGTAGCGACAAAAGTCAAACTTTGCGCAAGCGCATTCCAAGTGGCGGAAAGCATCAGATTAACACTGACCGGTTGCAGGGTTTTACCCTAACCGAACCCTTCCACAAGGCAGCCATCACAGTTCTGTGCGCATTCGACTCCGTCCCGCTAGTGGGTCACCTTGCTACAGTATCAGAATGGACTACGCGCCTTCAGACACATGCACCGGGAACTCCTTTATGCCGACGACCCGAAAGTCGTCAACTGTGCCAGATTCGTCAGCGGCGTAAACTATGTAGAGAGGAGGAGCAGTCCCGACTAAGTAGTCCTCCAGTTCTTGCGGCACGGGGGCGGTGGGGGCTAGAAAGTAGCCGAACAGACCGGGCCTCACCTCATCGAAAGGGATGGTATCTCGCGCTGCGTCCAGGTCCGCATCGGGCCACTGCGGACCCATCCGAAATGCCCGTATTACCGGCGCGTCGTCGAATTCCAACGAGCAGATGAGATAGTAGGTCTCCGGGTAGTGCGCGTTCCAGGCATCGGTGGCCGACGGGTAGGCGACTGAGACCGGGTGCGAGTGGTAGATCGCCACCATTTCGTCCCCTGCCTCTTCAAATTCGAACTGTTTCAAGAGTGTCTGCGGGTCAACGTCGTAGTTGTCTATCCTGTCTTCAGCCAGATTGCGGGCGCGGTAGAGCTGCGTCGCGCGTCCCTCACGTCCGCGCAATATGCCGCAGATCTCCTCAGGCTTCCCTTCGCGGGCGTGGGAGATAATGCCGTCATAGACTGTCCGGGCCAGTTGTACGATGCTCATGAGATGCTCCTGAAGAGATTGCTGCGGTCGCCGTTCAACGCCTTTCTGGAGGCCTGAAGATTGTACAATCAGTTTGGGCTTAGAGGCTAAAGCAGGGGTGCTTCGCCAGGGATTCTCCGAGTGCGCCGGGGACGGAAAAACTCGCGACAGGGCATGAAAAAACTGGGAAAGGAATTGAAAATCCTCGGCCGCTATGATACGATCCTGCCCACCATTTCAAGCAGCTATTATCCGCACTCAGGTACAGGCTCGTTCGACTACCGCCCAAAAAGGGGATGTATGGCAGGGGTAGAAGGCAGACGACAGGAGTTTTCGTCCAGGAACTGGGACGATCGGCAACTCCTGAATATCATGGATTCGGTCCTGCGCCGGTTCTATCGCAGCTATTGGAATCTTGACCCAGTGACGCGAAGCCAGGTGGACCGCCTGCGGGCGGCGGCGGCGACGGCGGCAGGTGACGCCGACATCAGCGCGTTGGAAAGACGCGGGATTCTGACTGGCTTTCTGGACGACCTGGCAACTATCGAAGCTGTACTGCCTCTCGTCGAAGAAGCGCTGCGCGGCGGCATAGCGAGTAACAATCCCGGCTACGGTAGGGTCATGGGCGTCAGCTACCTGCAGGCGCTCAACCTTTTGAGGACGATGCGCGATGACCCGGCCAATTACGTTCCGCGTTCCTTTCAGGTGCCGCCCGCCCCATCCCTTCGGGGCGCCGCACCCCCGTCCTCCGATTCAAGCGGTGAATGGCAAACGGGCGGCCCTGCGCGACGCGGCGGATTTCCTGGACGCCAGAACGCAGCTGAACCGGCCACAGGTGTTGCCGATGGCGGCGCGGTCGTCCAGTTTCATACCTACGTCGACTTTCCGCCGACTATTTCCAACAGGAATGATGTCAAGTATCCCCTGGTCGTGCAGCTGGTTCGCGACCTTCCTCGTGAAAGCCGGGGCCAAACTGAAGTCGGTATCGCGTTTCAGAATGAAGTCGAGTATGTGGACGTTGTCGTGCGCGCGCCCGGCTTTGAGGAGGTCAGCGGATATGGCGCAGGTTCGCGCGAAGGGCCCGCCTTACGGCGAACGATCACGGTGCCACAGGATGGCGACTCGCAGCCGGCTGTCTTTCTCTTCCAACTCGTTGACGATCGGACGGGCCCGCAATGGGTAACTGTCGATTTCTACCACCGGGGCAGAAACGCAGGTTCGCTGACATTGGAGGTCGCCGTAAGGAGCTTTCCGTTCCTGCGCGGCGGCACTCGGCGCGGGGAGGGCATAGGCGCCGAGGAAGACGAGGAACTGCCGGCATTCGGCACGGCCTCAGTTATCCGCGCCGTCGACGGTGTAACGATACCGCAAGGCACGCCGATTCCGGCAGCCGATATCGAGTTGCGCATCACCCGAGACGCCGACGGCCGCACACTTCATTTCCATCTCCATTCGCAGAAGCTCTCTGCCGTGGATGGGCGCAACGTCGGCTCGATTGTCTTCAACGACCTCTCAAGGCCCGACCTTTTTTTCGACCGGCTGGCCGAAAGGCTTAGCGCCCTTGCGGCCCGGGCGGGCACCGATCTGCCGCGAGACGAAGCCACCCGCATGGAAGACGAAGTTGCTGATCTCGGCATCGAGCTCTATGAGCAGCTCTTCCCCGCTCCACTGCGGGAGCTCTACTGGGAGATCAAGGCGCGACGGGATGCAGGAGAGCTGGACAATCTGCTCGTAGTCAGCGACGAGCCCTGGATTCCCTGGGAGCTGGTCAAGCCCTACGACGTGGTGGACGGTCAGGATGTCGAGGACGACCATCTGGCGGGAGCATGGCGCATGAGCCGCTGGCTGGCGGGCGCAGCCGTGCCATCCGACCTGAACATCCGAGCCGCCCGCCTCGTTGCGCCGATGATTTCGCTGGATTTTGTGACCCAGGAGATTCAGTATTTCGACAGCCTTGCAGCACGTCAGATCGAGATCGCGCCGCCGATCACTACCCGCGCTCAGTTCCTTGAGCTGGCGGAGCGAGGCGGCGCCCAGCTGTTTCACTTCGCCACCCACGGCAACTACAACCAGGAATTTGTGGATGAGTCGCCGATCGTACTGGAAGGCGATCCCCTTTTTCCCAGCGACCTGACACGGCGAAGAGCCCGAGGGCTGCGGCGCGAAAAGCCGCTCATATTTCTCAATACCTGTCACGGCGCCCGCGTCGGCTACAACCTGACCGGCCTGGGGGGCTGGGCACAGCGGCTGGTGGACCACTTGGGCGTCACCGCATTCGTCGGCGCGCTGTGGGAAGTGCACGATGAACTGGCCTCGAAGTTCGCACAGATCTTTTATGAGGAGCTGTGGGCGGGGAAGACGATGGGCGAAGCCTTCCACTCGGCACGGCAGCAGATCCGCGCCATGCAGGCCGCCAACCCCACCTGGCTCGCTTACACGCTTTACGGTGATCCCAATAGCCGCGTCTCCTGGCAGCCGGAAGGTCGCTGAACGCAGCCGGAACAATCGCAGCCATGACAACCCCGATGCGCCGTCAGTACCTGCAACTGAAAAGCCAGCACCCGGAATGCATTCTCCTGTTCCGCCTGGGGGACTTCTACGAAGCTTTCGACAGGGACGCCGAGATCGTTGCCGAGGTCTGCGATGTTGCACTCACCAGCCGACCTGTAGGAAATAATCAGCGGGTGCCGCTGGCAGGCGTTCCCTATCACAGCGTCGAAGGCTACTTGGCGAAACTGGTCGAAGCCGGTTACAAAGTTGCAATCGCAGAACAGGTCAGCGAACCGGGGTCGGGTCTGGTGGACCGGGAGATTCAACAGGTAGTCACCAAGGGCACGATAGCGGATCCTTCGATGCTGGAGGACGACCGCAACAACTATCTTGTAGCCGTCCTGTTCAACGCCCGCGGGGATGAGGCCGGAATCGCTTATTGTGACATCACCACAGGGGAGTTCGCTGCAACACAGATCGACGGCGGCGGCCTGGCTGAAACCGAGCAGCGATTGGAAGAGGAGCTGGCGCGCCTGCGGCCAAGCGAGTTGATTACGGCCGAATGGAATGCCGCAGCGAGCCGGCTCGCGCCATTGATCGCCAGTTTGCAGGCGCTTGTTTCTCCGATTGAAGCCTGGCAGGTGGAGAATGACACGGCCCGTGATGCGCTGCAAAGGCATCTCGGAGTCCGCAGCCTGGACGGATTCGGCCTGCAGGAAAGGCCGCAGGCCGTGCGTGCGGCCGCCGCCATCCTTGCCTATTTGCAGGAGATGCAGCCCAGCGCACTCTCGCAGCTGGCCAGACTACACAGCTACGCTGTGAGCGAGTTCATGGTGTTGGACGACTCCACACGGCGCAATCTTGAGTTGATGGAAACGATCCGCGGCGCCGACGTACGCGGCAGCCTTCTTGGCGTGTTGGACGAGACCCTCACTCCCATGGGAGGACGCCTGCTGCGGAGCTGGCTGGGCCGTCCCCTGCTCGACGTTGCCCTAATCAATGAAAGGTTGGAGGCAGTCCAAGCTCTCGTGGACGAAACCGACTTGCGCAGGCAGGTTCGCGACGTTCTGCGGGGGTTGGGGGACCTGGAGCGCTGGATCAACCGCATCACCCAGACCAAAGGACTGCCGCGCGATCTACTTGGCGTCCGGGAGGTCCTGGGCCAGGTGCCGGGCCTTCGCGAACTGTTGATCTCGTCCAAGGCCTACTCTGAAAGAGGGCCGGAGAATGGGGCTGTGCCTCGCGCCTCGGCGGGCGCCTTTCTCGTCCAGATGATGGCCAGATTGCCGGACTGTTCGTCTTCTCTCGAACTTCTGCAGCGGGCGATCGACGATGAGCCTTCAGCTACGCTGGCGAATCCGGGCATCATCCGGCCCGGATACAGCGACGAACTGGACAAAATCGTAGAAGGCAGCCGCCATGCCAAGGAGTGGGTTGCCGCCCTTGAGAATGCAGAACGCACACGCCTCTGCATCCCAAGTCTGAAAGTCAGCTACAATAAGGTCTTCGGCTACTATATCGAGGTGACAAATACGCATGCCGGCAAGGTGCCGCAGGAATACATTCGTAAGCAGACGCTGACCAGCGCGGAACGCTACATTACGCCCGAACTCAAGGAATACGAGTCGCAGATTCTAAACGCTGACGAGCGTCGCCTCGCGCTGGAGCAGGGGCTATTTCGCCGCGTCTGTGCAGACTTGAGCGCGCACGCCGACGAGATTCGCTGCCTGGCCGAGGGGCTGGCCCTGCTGGATGTGTACGCGTCGATGGCCGAGGTCGCGGTCAGGCGTCGCTACTGCCGCCCCGAGATCGACGACGGCGCCGCGATCACAATCACGGGAGGGCGCCATCCGGTTGTGGAGTTGACGAGTGACGAGCCCTTTGTTCCGAACGACGTGCATCTCTCTCCGGGCGAACTCATTCACATCCTGACCGGGCCGAACATGTCCGGCAAGTCCACCTATCTACGGCAGACGGCGCTCATCACATTACTGGCGCAGATTGGCTCTTTTGTGCCCGCGACCACTGCCCACATCGGCGTTGTCGATCGCATCTTCACCCGCATTGGCGCCAGTGACGAGCTCCACCGCGGGCAGTCCACCTTTATGGTCGAAATGATCGAGACGGCCAACATCCTCAACCACGCCACCGAGCGCAGCCTGCTGATACTGGATGAGATTGGGCGCGGCACGAGTACGTACGACGGCCTCGCCATCGCCTGGGCCGTGGTGGAGCATTTACACAATAGCCCTTCGCTGCGCGCCAAAACGCAGTTCGCCACCCATTACCACGAGTTGACCGACCTGGCTGACCGGCTCCCCCAGATCGTCAACTACAACGTGGCCGTTGACGACAGCGGCGACGACGTCGTGTTCCTGCGCAGGATCCTGCCAGGAAAGGCCGACCGGTCCTATGGCGTGCACGTGGCACAGATGGCTGGGTTGCCGAGAGGCGTTGTGCGGCGGGCAGGTGAGATTCTTCTCGATCTGGAGGCTTCCGGCGCGGCCGGCCCATCGACCCTTTTGGATCAGACGCCCGGACGCAAGCAGAAGGAGGCCATGCAGGTAGGTCTCTTTGCCGATGACCATCCGGTTGTGGAGTCGCTACGCGCGCTGGACGTGGATGCCCTTTCCCCGCTTGACGCGCTCAACCGGCTCTACGAGCTTCGGCAGCTGGCTAAGTCCAGTTGAGCAGAGCTTGCCCCTGATTCTCCACATTGAGAAAAATGAATACAGTTGTTCTTGGCGCTTGAGACTGGCGAGGAAAGTGGAAAGCCATCCGGGTCGGAGCATTCCGCTGCGGCCAAAGCCTGCCTGGTTTAAGCTCCGATGGCTGTTCAACGAGTTGGGCGAGGAGAGAGCCGTAGTGCGGAGAAGAATTGCGGTCCCCGCACTACGTTTCCCAAGTATTGAGGGCTTGCATAGCAGAGTCGAGCCAGCTGCTTGGGGGAACTAACCCTCCGGTTGGGCTGTTTGATTCGGATGAATCGTCGTGCCCGGCCACATCGTGGTGACTTCGCTCACGTCGATTGTGATGCCGTCCGGATCTTCGACTTTGAAGGCGGGCTGCTCCAGGTTGTCGGGGTCAAGAGGCGTCTTGCCGCCCAGCCCGTCGGAGAAGATTGTGTATCCCATATCGCGCAGGCGACGGGCGGCCGCCGCAACGTCCGGGACGCCAACGCCGATATGCAGGTAGTCGAGCATTCCGCCTATGTGTTCGGGCCGGTCGTCGCCCTGGTGCTGGAATACGGCGAAATTGTGGTAGCCGTCCGTCAGGTCGTAGCGGATTCCCCTTTCGCCGGCGACACGCAGCCCCAGGCCATCGCGCCAGAAGCGGATAGATTCCGATAGATTGGACGCTCGTACCCCCACGTGGATCAAGACACTCATTCGTTTGTCTCCTTACATTTGCAAAGAAGATAGTGGAAATTTCCGTCAATTGCGTCTGCGACCGTCAGCGGTCCCAGCGCGAGCGGCGGGCTTCAAGATTGGAATGCACATCGATAAGAACGGTCTGCCCGTCATCATTGAGCCGCTGGGCCCTCTGCAGGGCCGGAATCATTTCGGCGGTCTTCGTCACGGTAATCCCGATTGCACCGAGCCCTTCTGCGATTTTGGCGTAGTCTCCGACCATGTGGCTGACGCCAAAGCGTTCGCGGGCGGTCGAGAAATTTCCAGGTGGATAGGTCGCCATGCCGCCGTTGTTGAGGAGAACGGTGGTGATCGGCGCCTTAGCCCGTACCGCCGTTTCCAGGTCCAGGCCGGACATGCCGAAGGCTCCGTCGCCCATGAGGTTAAGGCAGAATTTGTCGGGATGCGCCAATTTGGCCCCGATCATCAGTGGCAGGCCAAAGCCGAGGTGCGTCGTCTTGCCCCAGCCGATGTAACTGTTCGGTACGGTGGCTGTGTAGAAGGGAACGATTGAGTCGCGCGGTGCGCCGGCGTCGTGCGTGACGATGCTGTTTTCCCAGTCGAGGGTTTGGTCGATATCGTGTATCACGCGGTACGTGTTGAGAGGTTCCTCGTCCGATGTCAGCAGAGGCAACCACTTGTCCAGCCACGGTTTCCTGCAGTCGGCGATCTCGGCCGCGGTCTGGCGGCCCCGTTCGCCCCGGCCATCGCCAATCTGGCGCCTTACCGAATCGATCATCGCCTCCAAGGTCAGCGTGGCATCACCGACCAGACCGATATCGACCGACTCATCCTTGTTAATGTCATCCTCGTCGATCGAATTCTGGATGATGACCTTGCCCGGCAAGATTATCTGACAGTATGGGCCGCGCGTGAGGCTGGAGCCGACTGCGAACAGCAGGTCGCACTCTTGCAGCCAGCGGTGGGCAGGCAGTGTGGTGGCGCGGCTGCCCGCGCCAAGGCAGAGAGGATGGCGCTCGTCAAGAGCCGACTTACCCGGCATCGTGCAGAATACCGGAATGCCGGTAAGCTCGGCCAGTTCTTGCAGTGCAGAGCTGGCACCGGCGAGCAGAACGCCGCCGCCTGCCCAGATCACTGGTTTCTCTGCCCGTAGCAACTCCTTGACCGCTTCGTCAATGTCGGCCTCGGCAGGAACCTGACGCATCATCTGAGGAGGTCGATAGTCTAACGCGCCTTCCGGGACATCCTGGTCGCACACATCCGTCAGCATTTCCACAACGACCGGCCCCGGCGGCCCATTGCGCAGCGCATGGAACGCCCTTCTCATCACGGCCGCAACCTGTTCGGGCCGGTATATGGCCTCAACACGTTTGACGATGCCCTGGTAGTTGCTCGCGGCAGCGAAATTGGGTTTCACTGCCAACTGATCCAGATTGACACCGCCGGGCAGGACCAGAATCGGAACGTTGTCGGCATAAGCCTGGGCAATACCGCCCATCGCGTTTTCGGCACCGGCCTGCGATTGGACGGCGACCACGCCGAAGCGCTGGCGGCCGCTTGTGCGGCTGTAGCCGTCGGCGGCCATCACCGCGCCGCGTTCGTGGCGGAAATTGATTGGCCGGATGCCGACCTGGGCGGCGGCTTCGATCAGAGGATTGGATGGATAGCAGGCCAGCCACTCGACCCCTTCCGCTTTCAATATCGCTGCGATGGCATCAATTCCATTCATAGACGGATCTCAGGTTGGCCCACTTTGCGGGGGCGGTTGAAGTTGGAAACAAGATCGGCCAGGTCTCGCTCAATTTGTAAGAGGTTCAGGCAAGACAGACATATCTACCTGCTGCGGCTTGCCGGAGTGAATCGACGAAATGATCGTTTCTACCAGCAGTGTGGACAGGATGCCCGCCTGCGGCGGCACATACGGTTCAGTGTCGTTGCGGATCGCCTCGACGAGCAGTGAAAGGCGTTCGATCGGCGGCGGGGTCAGAGTCTCATCCTTTTGCCCCTCATTCGGGTCCGGGGTCGAAAAGCTGACTTTGCGGAAGTGTTCGTAGAGGACTGCCGTATCATCGCCGTCAAAGAACTCAAAGAACCATTTGGAAATAACGGAATTGAAACCGGCGTCGCTCATCAGGAAGGTGCCGACCGAGTCGTTGGCGAAGCGAATCGTGGCCGCCGCCGTATCCACCATGTCGTCGCTGCCCAGTTCACCGGGATGCGTAATCTGACCGCCGGTTGCGTAAACCTCCACCGGCGCGCTGTCATGGATCCAGCACAGATAATCGACCATGTGAACGCCAACATCCCAGAGCGGCCCGCCACCTTCAATTGGATGCCAGCGCCAGCGGTTGAGGTCGGCGCGGCTCATCATACACTGGCTGTGGCTGACTTTGGGCGAGACCAGGCGCTGGCGAATTGCACGCGCGGCGCCGGAAAAGCGAATGGAGAAGTTGAGCATCAGTTTCGTGCCTGCGGTCTGCATCGCTTCGTGGATACGCAGGCAGTCGGCCGTTGTCATCGCCATTGGCTTTTCGAGGAAGAGATGTTTGCCGGCCTGCAGGGCGGCGACCGCCAGATCGGCGTGGGAACTGTGAGAAGTGGCAATTGAAACGATGTCCACGGAAGGGTCGTCAAAGACGCGCTCCGGGTCGGTGGTGGCGAATTCTGCGCCGTGCTGCTGCTGCAGCTGTTCAGCCATCCCGGCCTGGATATCGCAAAAGCCGCGCACGGATACGCCTTCGGTGGTCGCCGCCCAGTCGGTATGTGCCCTGCCCGCGCCACCGCAGCCTACAAGCGCCCATCCCAGAGTCGCCTTCGCACCGTTCACAGTCATCAGTTCACCTCAAAGTCTCTTGACTCTATTCTTTGCCGCCTGATTCCATTTGAAACGACATATCCATGGGGCCTCGCAACCTACCCATTCGTTTCATTCTTGGGCAATCACAGGAGCCAGCCAGACCGCCGTCGCTGTATTGTACACGAAAGCACCATTTGCCTGAACTGTAGTCTGTGCGGTCGCGTGGAAGACCTGAACCGCGGGAAGAGATTCAATGCACTCAAATCAGAGGTATAGAATTGACGGCGCGGGGCCGTTTGGCGGGCTTCTCGGACACGACCTCGGCTCGTCTCAAAAAGTAGCGTCGCTCGCCGATTTGGAATATACTTTATCACTGAATACCCCTCACATAGATCATAGATGCAGATGCCAAGCCAATTGTGAACGAAGCATGGGAGGAATTCATGGCAGGCGATTCTCCAGCGCTGGAACAGAGTAATGGAAACGCAACAGCTGGGGTAGCGGGGCTGACGCCGGAGCAGATCCGGGAGTTCAAAGAGGAGGGTTTTCTGATCGTGCGTCAGATGCTTCCCCTCGATGCGTTTCAGCCCCTGATAGATGAGCTTACCCAAAAGGTAGAAAGTGCGATTGGAGATGCTGTCCTGAAGGGCCAGCTTGACTCCAGCAAAACCTTTGAAGAGGCGCCGTTCGCCAACCGGCTGGCGCTGGCCTCCGAAGCCTGTACCGACCGGAACTGGTTATGGCAGAACTATTTTTCACGGGGGAAGCCGATCTCGGCCGGCATGTTTACCCTTCGCACTGCTCCCGTATTATTGGACGCGACCGAATCCTTGATCGGACCCGAGATTCTCGCCCATCCCCAGTTCGCGTTGCGTCCGAAAATGCCCGATCTTGACCTGATGGACATCCCCTGGCACCAGGACCTCGCCTACCTGATACCTGACGAAGCAGGTGAGACTCTTGTCGTCAACTATTGGATCCCGCTCGTCAGCGCCAACGAGCAGAACGGCTGCATGCAGGTGATTCCGGGCTCCCACCTTCAAGGACTGATTGCGCATGACCTGTGGCTCGAGACACCGGGGCATAAAGGGGCCAGAGGAATCGCCGACGCGGACCTGCCTGCCAGTAGCGTTGCAACCTGCGAGGTAGACCCGGGCGATGTCCTGATAACGATGGAGCGGCTGGTGCATCGCTCGATTCCCAACCGGTCGCAGACGGTGCGCTGGAGCGTCGATACGCGATATAGCCGCATTGGACTGCCGACGGGCCGCTCCAAGGTGCCCGGTTTTGTCGCCCGCAGCCGGCAGCATCCCGACCGTGTCGCACGCTCGCACCACGATTGGATACAGAATCTGGCGGACGCGGGCCTGGACCGCTGGTTGCAGCCACTGCAAAACTGAAAGAATACGAGGCCGATTAATGACAGAGCACAGATTCAGATTGGGCATGTACCTACCGGAATTGGCTCTCCCCTTCGACGACTCGCTGGCAAAGGCCAAGGAGATTGGGGCCGACTGTGTCTGGTTCAACACGCTTGGCACCGACGGACCGTCGATGCGCGAGCTGGATGATGCCGCGGTGGACCGCATTGGGGAGCAGGTGGCAAGCCACGGGCTTGAGATCTTCCTGATCAACGTCGGCAATCCGTTCAAGCAGATTCACCTCACCGATCTCGACCTGGACTGTATGGAAGAAAATCCGGAGTTTCGGCAGGACATGGACGACATGGTTCGGTCGATGCAGATAGCGGCCCGCCTGGGGGTCGGTGCAGTAGGCGTATTCACGTTTGCGTGGCCGGGGGAGTATACAGCCGCCAAGCCCACTTGGCCGATGAGGTGGTTAACGCGGGGAGGCCATATCGCCGACGTCGACATGGAGAAGCTGGTGCGGGCCTTTTCGTTTGCACTTGAGGAGGCCGAAAAGTACGACGTCGACCTGGCTCTCTCGATGATGCCCTGGAACTATACGAACACGACCGGTAATTTCAGGAGACTGGCCGAGGCGCTCAACTCGCCGCGCATCAAGGTGATGTGGGGGCCGTCCGACAACATGAACAGCGGCGAAGCGGACGTGGCGACGGCGGGATTCCTCAATATACATCCCTATCTCCACGGGCTGCACTTGAAGGACCTAACTGTCAAGGATGGGTTGCAGCTGGACTTTTCCTACTGCCCGATAGGTGAAGGCGACGTGGATTATCCCGCGATTTTGCGGAGTCTGCGAGACCGGCGCAGCGACGCGGTGTTGTCGGTTGCGACACATTTTGTGCCGCCGAGCGGTTCCCGCGAAGAGGCGATGCAAATTAACTACGCGAATCTGAGGCGGATGATCGCTGAGATTTGATGTCTCTCCTCTAGAGCTTTTCCTCTCCCGAATCAACGGTGCTTTAGCGCACGCTCGACACCATGTTGTATGCACGGGCTGCGTGTTTAGGATTCGTGGCGCCCAAGAGTTCCGCCTTAGAGGAACGAAGTATCCGATTGGGCCTGGGACTGTCAGCGGACAAATGAAGACGTGTTAAGCTGCGGGTTGCAGCCTCATGCCCGGCAGCGGTTCGCGTACACGGCTTCGAGTTTTTTGCATATCTCGTGCAGTTATGTAAGATTGCCCACTAGCTTACTGACCTCCCCTAAAACCGGGACGCCGGACCCAAGCATTTACAATCAATTGAAGAAATCTGTTACGTGACCAGGAATCTTGCTCGCACGCATCAGCCTTCAAACTTCCTCAACGCTTGGCGCGGCATGAGCCGGCAGGCCCGTCGCGAAGCGGTTGAAGGCTACATATGCATCTCTCCCTGGCTCGTCGGATTCGTCATGTTCGTCGCCGGCCCGATTCTGGCGTCACTCCTCCTCAGCCTGACGTATTGGGATATCGGAAGTGCTCCACGCTGGGTGGGACTGCAGAACTACGCAGAGATTTTCACCAACGATGGGGACTTTCTACAGGCTCTCAAGGTTACTCTGACCTATGCCGTGGTGACTCTGCCGCTGCACCTGGTGCTGGGGCTGGCGCTCTCGCTGCTGCTGAATCTGCGCCTACGCGGCATGAACTTCTATCGTACACTTTTCTACATCCCAGCGGTTTTGCCTATTGTGGCGGTGACCATGCTCTGGATCTGGATATTCAATCCCGAGTTCGGTGTTATCAACCATCTTCTATCGCTGGTCGGGATTGAGGGGCCGAGCTGGTTTCACAGTCCACGCTGGGCCTTACCAGGTCTGATGCTGCTTGGTCTGTGGGGTGTAGGCGGGGGCGCCGTCATCTACCTGGCCGGTCTGCAAAACATACCGCCCCACCTCTATGAGGCGGCGGAGATTGACGGCGCGAATATCTGGCGCCGCTTCTGGCGAATCACGTTGCCCCTGTTGACACCGACACTCTTCTTCCAGTTGGTTCTGAATCTGATCGCGACGTTTCAGGTATTTACCCAGTCTTACATTGCGACGCAGGGAGGACCGCTCCAAGCAACGTTTTTCTATATGCTGTACATTTACAACAAGGCGTTTGGCACCCTGCGGATGGGCTATGGTTCGGCATTGGCGTGGATACTCACGCTGATCATCCTGGCCGTTACGCTGCTGGTATTCCGCAGTTCACCGCACTGGGTTTATTACGAAGCTGAACGGCGCAAGGAAGACGCATGAAGCCAGGGGCAATAGACGACCTATGAATGTAGATTCGCCCGTGACGCAAGGAGGCGGCTGGCTCAGTCAGTTGCGCTGGAATCGCCGCGTGCGAGGCCGGGTTGTCAGCTTCTCAGCCCATTTCTCCATGATACTGTTGTCACTTATCTTCCTGATCCCGATGTTTTGGATGCTCTCGACTTCTCTAAAGAGCCGGGCCCAGACGTGGCTGTTTCCCCCTGAATGGATCCCGAACCCTGTTGTCTGGGAACACTTTCCCCGCATTTTTGAGGTAGCTCCCGTGCTGCTCTTTTTCCAAAACACAATGATCATTGTGTTTTGGAATGTATTGGGGCAGGTGTTCTCGACCAGTCTGGTTGCCTTTGGCTTCGCGCGCCTCCGCTTCCCGGGACGTGATGTGCTTTTCATCATGTTGATTGCGACTCTCATGATCCCCTACCAGGTGACCCTGATTCCCACCTTTATTCTGTTCAAGCTCTTTGGTTGGATCAATACATTCCTGCCACTCACGGTGCCGGCTTTCACCGGCAGTGCCTTCTTCATCTTCCTCATGCGCCAGTATCTCATGTCGCTTCCGTTTGATCTGGACGACGCCGCGCGCATGGATGGCTGCAATACGTTCCAGGTCCTGTTTTTCATTCTCCTGCCTCTGTGTATTCCGCCCCTGGTAATCGTTGTCGTTTTCACCTTCATAGGCGTATGGAACGACTTCCTCGGGCCGTTGATCTATCTGAATGAAAACACAAAGTATACAATCGCTTTAGGTTTAAACCTGCTTCGAGGGCGCAATCGCACAGACTATAACGTGCTGATGGCGGCTTCGTTGCTGGCGGTCCTACCCACACTCATCGTCTATTTCCTTGCCCAGAACAAGCTGATTGGGGGTATCGCCTCGGTTGGCTTAAAGGGTTGAATCACTTAAAGCGTTGAGGCATTACTCACAGTATCCACACAGGGAGGACAAGATGAACGGAAGCGCACAACAGAGTCGTCGGGATTTTCTGAGATTGGGAGCGCTGGCAGGGGCGGGCAGCTTGCTGGCAGCCTGTGCGGCGGTGGCGCCAGGCGCAGCGGGAGACGAGGGAGCACCGGATACTGCCGCCACGACCATCTCATGGTGGAACCCGGACGTTCTCGACTGGCAGCCGGCCTATATCGATATGGCGGCCGCGTTCACGGATCAGAATCCTGACATCCAGGTCGAAGTGCAGGATGTTCCTGAAGGAGGCTTCGCCGAAAAGATTTTGGCCATGATCGCAGGCGACACAGGGCCGGACGTATGGGTCTTCTATTACGCCACCGACTTTGCCCGCCGCGGATTTACGGAAGACATTACGCCGATGCTCGAAGCCGACGCAATCCAGGCGGAGGAGATGTGGTTCCCGATCTGCCTCGAGCGGGCCACCTATGAGGGACGGATGTACAGCACGCCGCGTGACGGCGTCTGGGGGATGGTTGGCTACAATGCCAGCCTCTTCGAGGAGATGGGCGTGCCACTGCCAGTAGAGGGCTGGACGATTGACGATTATCTGGCTGCTTGTATCGCCCTCACCGATGAAGAGTTGGGGACCTGGGGCACACTCATTTCCGGTCCAGGCACACTTCTTTGGGACCAGGCCTTCTGCTGGAATATGGGATTCGAAATTGTTAGCGAAAACGGGCGGCAGGTGCAAGGCCTGCTGGACACGCCAACTTCGATCGAGGCCATTCAGTGGGTTCTCGACTTGGAGGTCGTGCACAAGGTTGCGCCGTCGGGCGCCCAGTCAGAAGCACTTGGCCCATTTGCCTTCGGATCGGGCAAGGTAGGCATGTTCCAGGCCTCAGGCTGGAATCTTGTAGACCTGAAAGAGGTCCCATTCGAATGGGATATGGTCTCCGTTCCCATTCGCGAGGGCGGCGAGTCATTCGCGTGGGGAGACTCGGTACAGTACTACATGTGGACCGGTTCACAGGAAAAAGAGGCCAGTTGGGAGTTGATGAAATACATCAGCGGCGTGGAAGGCAGCCAGATTGCGGCTGAAGTGGGGGCCTGGACGCCGCCGACTCCACAGACCTGGCTGAATCTGGGATGGGACCAGGATCCTGTTCTGAGCAAATTCTGGCAGCAGGCCCAGCTGCCTACCAAGGTGCCCAACTACCTGCGCACTGAATTTCATTGGGACTGCGTCCACCCACAGTTTTCAGGAATCTGGACCCGGTACATCGAGAACGAAGAACGCCCCCTGGAGGCCTTGGTTCAGGAGGCGGCGGCGGAGGCGCAGTCCTGCCTGGACAAGTCATACGCAGCCAGCTAGGCGTCCGGCGCACATCAGTCACTCTTATTGTCGTCCGAAGGTGCGGCTCATCGCCGCACCTTCTCTGATCCCCTCTGCTCAACCCCTCCGCGAAAGGAGAACTTTCGTGGCCAGTCGCATCAGCTTTGGAGGCTATACATTTTTGTTCCAGGTCCTGACGACCGGCAACGCTTACACCGCCGAATTCTCCGCGCCGGTGCAGGAGGAAGAACGCCTCATCTACCGTGCTCACGAGGTAAGTTACGGAGATGACAGCGGGCGCGTCCCCGCACAGTTTAAAGTCTCGTTCGCGAGCAGTTCGCAGACCGTCAGCTGGCAGGCCAAGGCTGAACACTCGGAACCTGTCAAGGGAATAAAGGTGTTCGTCGAGTCTCTCCCGTACGGTAAAGTCGTCACGCCCCCGGGCTTGCGGTGGGAAATCAGCGAATCGGCGGGGCAGTGCTTCGTATTTCCTCATGGCGCCTACCCGGTTCGGGGGCGCGGCGGAGAAACCGGCATCGTCCTTCCAGTCGGGCCGCTTCCCGGCATGGCCGCTCAGTTCATTTTGATCGAGGGCGAGGAAGAGACTATCTGTATACGCTCAAATGAACATCCTCCCCGCTTCAAGCGCTTCTGGGCTTACCGCGTCGAAGACAGTCTCGAAGTCCATCTCATGTCGGAAGAGAACGCCTTCGAAATCAGTAACGAGCACATATCACCGACCTGGCACATCGAGCGCGTCTCGTCGTGGCAGGAGGCTGTCGAACCCTACATCGATTGGATGGAGCAGGCATACGACTTGATGCCTATGGAAAGTAGGCCCGACGTGCCCGAATGGCTGCGCCAGGTTGCCTTCATGGCCATCCTGCACGGCGTAACTTCAGACGGCAAGATGTGCCATACCTTCGAGGAGATGGAAGCGCGGCTGCATGAACTCGCACAGGTATTCCCGCCGGAGCGTACGCTGATCAAAGTGCTCGGCCATGAAGGACGCGTCGACTACCATGTGCCCGACAATCTGCCCGGCGAGGAGCTGGGGGGACCGGAGGGATTCGCCCGCTTTATGAAGTCGGCCCACGAACTCGGATTCAAAGTGCTGGTGCACATGAACGTCTGGGGAATGGCGTTGGACCACCCTCTTTACCCCCAGTTTGCGCAGCACCAAATCCATGATCTTTTCGGGCGGCCGGTCTTCTGGGAGGTCGACTACGATAAGGACGAAAACATCGAGCCGACCTTTGCCTACATCTCGCCCGATGCCCCGGAGTTCAGAAAACTAATGGTCGAATGTATTGGGCGCCTTGTAAATGACTATGCGATAGACGCTTTCCACCTGGACCAGTCGGCTTTCCCCATCAATGATCTCCACCACGATCACATGCGCGGCGTGGGCCTCCTGTTTGAAGAGTTGCAGGCTGCATATCCCGACGTACTATTTACCGGTGAAGGAACATCGGAATGGGTGGCCGGAATGTACGCGCTCTCATCAGGACAGGGTGAAATCCTGTGGATCGACATGGCATTAGGACACGACGGAGGTAAATTAGACGAGTTGGTCAACGCCGAAATGTATCGCCGTCTTCTCGGCAATTACATGCTCAGTTACGGCTCCTCCGGGTCGATCGGGCCCGAACCCAGACGCGGCGTCTGGACATTCCCCCATCCCCGGATCTGGTGGTCCGAAAGGAAGTTTCGCGCCTGGCAGGATTTCTTCGAGAAACTCGATGTGATCCCTACACTTGTGCTCACCGACAAGCACGTTAAGACCGACAGCGCCCTTGCGCAACTGGTTCTTGACAGAGCCGAAAAGTGGCTGGCAAGAAGCTCCTGACTTTATGCCCATTCTGTTATTTCCTGCCGTAGTACTTTCCTAGATCCACTGAATGTTCTCTTCGAGGTCTACGCCTGCACAAGGAAGAGCCGAGGGCCAGGACATCCAAGATCGAGGGGTGAGTAGTGAAGAAAGTCCTTGAATTGACTGACCTGGGAACGTGGCCTAGCGTTGGATTTGACGTCAGGCTTTGTGGTGGAATCGCCCACAGATACAGGAGAAAATGTTACTAATTTCAGTTTCTCTTGCAGATTCGGTTGTGATAGGATTGGCTTGTCCTGGTCGTTATGCTTGGTTCCGCCGACCATACCCCTAGACATGCTGAAGCAACCCATCAATTATGGCCCATTTCCTTACAGGGCCGGCCTTTCAAGCTGACATTCACATCTCACTGCCGGTTACGTTAACGCCATCACATGGAGCAAAACCCTTCTTAACGCAATTGAGTGACGCAACCAAGCTGACAAGCCTTTCAGAGAGGCTTGACTGTTGCAGCCCGGAAGCATTGCTCGCCTTCTTTGCCGTGTTTGGCTCACCAGGAGGACATGGTTTGCAATAGGTTCAGTCGCTGAGGCGTGCGTAACCTTCACATGTGCGGCCCGTCCTGACACTTTCGGCGAAGATCACGACCTGCAAACAGATTCGCAAGTGCGCCATGTCGAGAAAGCTGTCTGCTACGCTGCGGCTACTCGTGCGTAGAGGCCAGCAATAACAGGGTGGGGAAGTTCAAAGCCGTTCAGTAGGAATTGTGAGGGCAATCATTGGCTATGTTGTTTATCTACCCAGGGCGGCAGGATGCCTCCCCTTTCTCTGAACATTCATTCAAAAGCTTCTTAGGCCGTGCAAGCGGCGCAGTGTCAGATGGTGCATTATTCTCGGAGGTGGCCAGGAATGAGCCGAATTACGATTGATCACGTAGCAATTATGGTCAGCGATCTGGAAAGGTCGCTGGAGTTCTACAGGGATATGCTGGGCATGGAGGTCGTCTCCCCAGAGGAGCACGATGGCGGCCCCATTGATGAGATGACTGCGATGTCAAACGTACACATGCGTGAGTACCGACTGCGCCCTCCTGGTGGCGTAAACGGCCATACGCGCACCTCGGAACAGGGGTTCACCTTCGACCTCATTCAGTGGATCAATCCAGAAAGTCCGACAGGGCGGCAGCCGCTTCACCACGTGCCCAGCGCGCATTTCTGTTTCGGTGTCGAGGATGTGCCGGCCACCTATGAGCGCTTGAAGGCAGCAGGTGTGGAGATAGTTTCGCCGCCGGTACGTTTCGAAGGTGAGGGCGATTGGCACGTACTCTTTTTCTACGACCCGGACGGAAACCTGCTCGAACTGAACGAAATCGGTACCGGTGAACAAGTGCCGCACGACTTCAACTGGAGTACGGCTTGATCGGTCCCCGTGAGTTGGGGAAGGCGCGAAACCATTGATGAATCCTCGTTTTCGGGAATCGGCAATTGCCGCGATGTAAAATCAGCAAAAGGAAAAATCATGCGAGATGTTGCCTACTGGCCCAAGACATTTCTGGATGAAGTGGAGGGGCGAACGATCGACGATGGCATCCTGTTCTGGGCACTTGGCGGGCCGAGTTTCGTTTACCGCACGCCGGAGACGTTGATCTGGATCGATCCCTACTCCTACGGAACGCCCGATGATGCCGTGCCGGGCGCCTACCGATCGACGGCCATCCCCGTCAAGCCCGACGAAGTAAGCGTGGCCGACATTATTATCTCCACCCATGACCACGTAGATCACTGCCACGATGGTACGCTGGTGCCCATCGTGAACAACACTGATGCAGTCTGTGTTGCGCCGCGCTCCTCGGCGAAACTGATGCGGGAGTTTGGCATTGCCGACGACCGTATACGCGAGGTGGCGCCAGGCGACTCGTTTCAGTTCCGAGACGTGGAGTTACAGGTCTACCCTTCCTACGACCCGAACGAGCCGCACGCGGTGACATTCGTTTTGTCTTCCGGAGGGACGAAACTCTTTGTCTCCGGCGACACCTGGGATGGTCCGGCCATGGCAGAAATCGGTGCGGAGCACAATCTGGATTTGGCGCTGTTGGCCTTTGGCCGCACGTGGTACATGGAGATTGAGGAGTTTCTATCCGTGGCGCAGAAACTCGGCCCCAAGACGTTACTGCCCTTCCACTGGGAATTCTGGCGCAACCACACCGGCGACATCGGCAAGCTCTTTGAACTTTACTACCAGCAGAAGCCTGAATTCGACCTGCGCATCCTGCTAGTCGGCGACTCGATCCAGTTGCCGTCCAGAAACGGCGGCTGACAGTTTCAGGGCGAACGATTCCAAACCTGGAGGTACGGCCAAATGGGTCGATTGCAAGGAAAAGTCGCTATTGTCACGGGTGCCGGTCAGGGCCTCGGGCGGTCGACTGCGTTGCGGTTTGCGAGCGAAGGCGCCAAGGTCGTCGTCGCCGATATGAACCGGGAGACCGCCCACGACACGGTCAAAACCATCAACTCGTCTGGCGGGGAGGCGATAGCAGTCATTGTCGACGTGAGCCTCGCCCACGACGCCGAAAGGATGGCTACGGAAACTCTGGCTGAGTTCGGATGCATCGACATTCTGGTAAACAACGCGGCGACATTCGGGAGTGGCAAACATATCGCCGAGATCGACGAGGCAGATTGGGATCGCGTGATGCGCGTGAATCTCAAGGGGCCTTTTCTGTGCTCCAAGGTCGTGATTCCCCCGATGTTACGCCAGGGCGGCGGCAGCGTCGTATTTGTATCCTCGATGTCCGGCGTGGTGGCGAACGAAATGCAGGCTGACTATAACACCTCTAAGCACGGTCTCATCGGCCTGGCCCGTTGCCTTGCACAGGACTGTGGAGAAGGCGGCATTCGCGCCAATGTGGTTTGCCCAACCGGAATGAACACGCCGATGATGGCGCGAACGCCCGCGGAAAACGTCGCGTCCTACGCAGCCATGACCATGTTCTCCCGGTTCGCCGAACCTGAGGAGGTGGCTAACGCAATCCTGTTCCTGGCCAGCGACGAGGCTTCATACATAACTGCGGCCGTACTCATGGTTGACGGAGGCGCCACCGCGATCCAGCCTTCAGACCGGCAGCTCAGGGAGGGCGCGGCAAGGTATCTGAGCCGCGCCGGAGGGAACTGGGCTTGAGGCTGCCTCGCTTCGTCCCGGATTCGCGCTTCCCGTCGTGTTCCCAGCAAATCGATTCTCGGTTCCCAAAATTGGCAAGGAGAATAAAGCGATGAAAGTCAAGGCACTCGATCATATTGCCATTACGGTCAGCGACACCCAACGGGCCTTGGAGTTCTATGTCGGCAAGCTGGGCCTGAAGCAGGTCGAGCAACACCAGTTGGAAGGAGAAAAGTCCGATATGGCCGGAGGACTGCAGGGTTCGCGTGCGCAGTCAACCCGCCTGGCCGCGGATGGAACGCCCGGGATCCTCATAGACCTGCTCGAATTCTTTACAGCGCACGGGGACAAGCACGTCACCCCACTTGGCTCTGTCGGGTCCTGCCACTTCGCTCTAACCGTGGAGGACCTGCCGGCGACGGTGGACGCGCTGAGAAGGTCCGGCGTAGAGTTCATTTCGGGGCCCGTGAATTTCGAGCTCACTGAAGGTTCGGTCAGTGTCTGCTTCTGTTACGACCCTGACGGCAATCTGGTCGAATTGATGGAGGAATATGAACATTGAGACGGGTCTTGCGAGCATTTGGGGGGGCAGAAGAGTTTGGCGAATGGGCGGGCAGAGCTGGAACCAGGAGTGCTCAGAGGTTCGATTACTGTAGCGTCGAATTGGCATTATGAGGAAAGGGGTGCATCCCAGATTTGGGGTGGGAACAGTCTGGCGGGGAATCAGTGCCAGCGGTGGCTGGCGTTGTTTACCGTCTTCGGGCGAGACGCAGTGCAGGCGCCAGGCCTGGCCGCACGGTGGAGTCCGTCAGTTGGGGAGGGTGCGAGGGCAGGCACAAGGCCGGCACCCGCGGGGATCTGATGGGACGGGCGGGACGTGGTCTGGCCAGACACCTTCGATCAGGCACACGTCACCAATATCGACACACGGTCGACGAGGCATGTTGTTGGAGGGGGCGTTGCGGGGGCGGAGCCCCCGCACAAGGGAGGGCCGAATAGGCCCGACCGCCCAGAACTGCAGTAGTTAGTAGTCAGTGGTCAGAGACGGCGCTTATTCTGGCGGAAACCGGAATAGGAAATGACCATGGCTAGGGTGCCTCCAGAGATATACGAAAGTTCACCACCCATTTTGGGATGCATCCGAGGAAAGGAACTGGTTGACGCGGCGCGAATCCGGATGCTATACTCCAGCGTGCTGAGGCAACCAGTCCCCGTTTTCACCAGGGGGCAATTTTTGGTCTTTCGAAGCATTCTTTTCACTTCTGGCCGGCGCGACGCCGTCTCGTTTTCCATGCACCTGTTCTGCCGAGCGAACACACCCATCTTCCACCGAAAGAGCTAAAATGAAACTGTCGAAACAGCAGCTGAACCTGTTCCACGATTTCGGATTTCTGATCTTTCGCCAGCTACTGTCTGCGGAGGAGATGGCGCGGTACAGCCGTGAGTTCAATGCAGGGCTGGACTCCTGGATTGAGGGCGGCCAGCATGACGGCAAGAGCCGCCACTACGCCTCGCTAATGGAGGAGAAGTCCCCATTCATCGCCGGGTTGGCACACGATTCTCGTTTTGCCGACGTGGCCGAACAGTTGATGGGTAAGGATGTTCTGGCTATCGCGGTGGACGGGAACTACCATGTTAGCGACACGCTCTGGCACCCAGATACAAGGTCGCTGGACTACATGGCCGTCAAGTTCTGCATCTATCCGGACCCACTTGACGGGGACTCCGGCGCTTTGCGGGTTATACCCGGCTCCCACCGCGATCCATTTCACAGCCAGATCAGCCGCGAACCTGAGACCGCCTACAACATTGCCCAGGCCGATGTGCCTGCCTTTACGTTCGAATCGCAGCCAGGCGATGTCCTAGTATTTAATGTTGCGCTCTGGCATGCTGCATTTGGCGGGGACAGTCACCGGAGGCAAGGTGTGGTTGTCTACTATGAGGATCCGGACACGCCAGAGGCGACGGCAGCCATCCAGGAACAGATGCGAGGGAACCACAAGGCTTTCGCGCAGGCAGGCCGCCCTATGTACGGTCCGTACTGGCGTTCCATTGACGACGCCCGTCACCAACGATGGATTCGACGGTTGGGCGAGTTGGATGCTCTGGAGCCACACTGAACAGGGAGGAAGCGCACAGTGATCAGCTCAGTAAATGTGATGGATCATATTTCGGTCACAGTGAGCGACATGGAACGCTCACTGGCGTTTTACCGTGACCTGCTGGGGATGGAACAGATCGAAACTCACCGGCTGGAAGGCGAGACGATCTCGAAGATGGCGGGAAAAGATGACGTAATCATGGAGGTTGTGCGTCTGCAGGCGCCGGAATCGCCGGGGATGCTGCTCGACTTGCAAGAATACGTGCAGCCGCAGGGAAAGGTCTCGGACGGAAAGCTGGGAGATGTGGGCCACTCCCATATCTGTTTTGGCGTACCGGATATGGCACAGGCTTACCAGGAACTGAAAGCGGAAGGGGTCAAGTTCGTATCCGAGCCTGTCAGTTTCGATCTCGGCTGGGCTGTTGTCCATGTGGTCTTCTTCGAAGACCCCGACGGCTACATTTTGGAACTGATGCAGGTTCCCTACGAGACAAAAGATGGCGAGCATTGAGGCGAATGGAGTCAGGGAAACTCTGCTGGAGGTAGCCTATGCCGCGCTACAATCTTGAAGGTCAGGTTGCGATTGTCACTGGGGCCGGGCGAGGCATCGGACGGGCCATAGCCCTGCGTTTGGCGCGCGAGGGCTGTCTGGTGACGGTTGCAGACCTGGATGGTGAGACGGCCGCGCAGGTCGCCGACGAAGTGCGGGACCGTGGTGGACAGGCTCTGTCGCTGCAGGTAGATGTAACCCGCAAAGACGAGGTTCAGCGAATGGTCCGCCAGACATGTGAAGAGCTGGGGGACCTGCGTATCCTCGTGAACAATGCCGGCATCGGTGCCATCGCAACCTTACTGGAAACCGATGAAGAGACATGGGATGCTCTAATGAACGTCAACGCCAAGAGTGTTCTGCTCTGTTCCCAGGCCGCAGCGCGTCAAATGATAGAGCAAGGGGACGGTGGTCGCATCATCAACAACGCTTCCGGGGCGGGCAAAATCGCTCCGGGCAAAGGTATGCCTCTGGGAGCCTATGCTGCCAGCAAACATGCCGTCGTTGCCCTTACCAAGCAGATGGGACTGGAACTTTCCGACCATGGTATCCTTGTAAACTGCGTTTGCGCCGGCATCGTCGATACGCCCATGTGGGAACTGATCGACCGGGAGACAGCGGCACAACAAGGCGTGGCCGTTGGTTCCGTCAAGGCGCAGGCAGTGGCGCGTGTGCCCTTGGGCCGTATCCAGCAGCCCGAAGATGTCGCCAACCTGGTCGCATTCCTGGCCTCCAGTGACGCCAGTTATATGACCGGCCAGACATACAACGTCAGCGGCGGACTACTGCCGTATTGACCAAGGAAACAGGCAGATGGCAAACCGCCTGCAAGGAAAGGTAGCGGCGATCACAGGCGCGGGCATGGGCCTGGGAGAGGCAGTTGCCACACTGTTCGCATCCGAAGGCGCCCGCGTGGTGGTTGGTGAAATTAACGCAGA
Source organism: Caldilineaceae bacterium (assembly GCA_022821585.1). Taxonomy (GTDB): domain Bacteria; phylum Chloroflexota; class Anaerolineae; order Caldilineales; family Caldilineaceae; genus Bin5. The sequence continues at coordinate 170,197 of JAJEDI010000055.1, read as the reverse complement.
GAAGGGCCTGGAGACGGTCAACCGTATCAAAGAGCAAGACGGAGAGGCACTTCTTGTTCAGATGGATGTGAGGCTTCCGGAGGACGCAGAACGCCTGACGCGCTCAGCGGTAAAGGCATTCGGCCGGCTCGATGTCCTCGTCAACAACGTGGGCGTACAGATAAACAAGGATGTGGTCGACACCAGTGAAGACGAGTGGGATTTTGTCGTTGACACGAACCTTAAGAGCATGTTTCTGTGTTCGAAATACGCAGTTGCACAGATGCGTAAACAGGGCGGCGGCAACATCATCTGCATATCCTCGCTGTCGGGCCTGGTAGGCAACGGGCTGCAGGCATCGTATAACGCCAGCAAGCATGGCGTTATCGGCCTTGTGCGCTCTATGGCGGTTGACCACGCAGTTGACAATATTCGCGTGAATGCCGTCTGTCCCGGCTCGATGAACACGCCGCTGACAGAGACGATACCGGAAGAAAAACTGGCGCCATACCGGGAAGCGAACTTGCTTAAGCGATTTGCCGCGCCAAGCGAAATCGCCCCAACTGCACTTTTTCTGGCCAGCGACGAGGCCTCTTTCGTAACCGGCTCGATACTGGTGGCCGACGGCGGCTTTACGACTCTTTAAGACTCCGACCAGTCAGAATCCAACCTAGGTGGGCGCCAGAGCCTGCCACCATAGCCAGGTGAACCCATTATGAAGCGATTGAACGTCCTCTTTCTGCCCCATCCGGTCAAAGTCTCGATGTTCAATCCGTGGGGAATGGACGTGGCAAAGGCTGTCAGCCGCAACCACAACATGCATGTATTGGATTACGACAAACCGTTGGCGCCCCAGTTCGAAAGCATGGACGCGGTCATTGACCATGGCGGTTCGGCTGGCACGCGCGAGATGGTAGACGCTGCCACCGACGCGCGCTTGTGGCAGATCCTGGGGACTGGCTTCGATCACTTTGACCTGGATTACTGGAAAACAAAGGGCATTCCGGTGGCCAACTGCCCTGGCGCATTCAGCGCGGTAGCGCTGGCCGAGAACGCGATGATGTTCATTCTGATGTTGACCCGCCGCTATCCGGAAGCGCGTACGCTCCTGGATGAGGGTGAACTATACGAACCGATGGGCCTGGAATTAGAAGGGCTGCAGCTGGGCATCATCGGCTTTGGGGCCAGCGGCATCGAGTTGGCACGCCGCGCGATGCCATTCGGGATGAAGATCGCGGCCATCGACATACGGGAGGTCAGCGACGCGGAGCGACAGGAGTTCGGCCTCTCGTTTGTGGGTACGCCCGACGACCTCGAAAAGGTGGTTGCCGAATCGGACATCCTATCGCTTCACTTGCACTTGAACAGTGAGACCCAGCATATTATCGACGCGCGAATGTTGGGCCTGATGAAGCCGACGGCCTACATCATAAACGTCGCACGCGGCGCGCTTATCGATGAACAAGCTCTGACGCAGGCACTGCTCGACGGTAAACTGGGCGGCGCAGGCATCGATGCCTATAGCCAGGAGCCCCCGGACCTCAGTTCGCCCTTTTTCAGTCTGCCGAATGTCATTGCGACGCCCCATACGGCCGGAGTGACTGACGGCACGTCTCGTAAACGGGCGCAGTGCGCCGCCGACAATGTGGACCGCGTAGCCGCCGGTCTCGAGCCGCTCTACCGGATCGATCTAGAGTAGTGGGGCAGCAACTCCGCTCGCGGGCTACAGTTCCCGCACTACCATCGCAAGAAGCCGCGTCTGTGCAGCCTGAGGCATGGTCCGCCCTTCTGTAGACTTCCAGAAGCCGCTCCAACGAAATGTCAGATTTCATGTTGACCCGGCGCAGGTTCCTGCAATTGGCCGGTTCAGCGACGTTGGTTGGCGCTGCCGGCCTCGGCTACGGAGGTCTGCTGGAGAGGGCATGGGTCGACGTCGAGGAAAGGACGTTCCATCTCCCGCGTTTGGCCGAACGACTGTCCGGCTTACGCATCGCCCAGCTCTCTGACATTCATCTTAGCCGTTTCACTGCGGTGGAACAGTTGATGGCAGCGGTCACCCGTGCCAACCAATTGCGGCCCGACATCGTCGTATTGACCGGCGACTACGTAGGGCACGAGGCCCGCTTTGCCGCTGGTCTGATTGAGCCTTTGCGCATGCTTGAGCCTCCCGCCTATGCGGTGTACGGCAACCACGATCTCTGGACCGATCGCGAAGCCGTGGGAGCCGCCATAGCCGAGACACCGGTTACACTTCTGGTCAATCAGAGCATGGAGGCAGCGCCCGGGCTTATGATCGCAGGACTGGACGACGCCTGGTCGGGACATCCCCGCCCGCATCTTGCATTGGCCGGTTCACCGTCCGACTACACGAATCTTCTCCTCTGTCACGAGCCCGATTACTTTGACACCATTAGAAGGGAGAAACTGCCGGTTGCCCTGCAACTGAGCGGGCACAGCCACGGCGGGCAGGTCCGATTGCCTAGCATGCGCCCCGACGGCAACGGTTTGGCGACGCGTGCGCCGCTTCTGCCGCACCTGGCAACCAAATACCCCATCGGGCACTACATCGTTGGAGGTTACCAACTCTATACCAACCGGGGTTTGGGAGTCTGGCCACTCCCCTTCCGTTTCAACTGCCGACCGGAGATCACGCTCCTTACCTTGCGGCCGGTCTGAAAGGTGGATGCAGTCTTACTGCTTGTAAGGGACTGCTGCGGCACAATGAATGTGGAGTTCGGTTGCGTGTTTGCGAAAGAAATGGGGGCATAGCCTGTATCCGAACTATTTGACGCTGTGATTTCCCTATGCTAGACTTCCCGCGTGGCAAAAGAGGGTCCAGGACGAACGCAAATGCCGAGAAAGTCGCTCTGGCTGACCCTCCTGACCTCGCGGATCTTAAGAGGAGCTATGGATTCCAAACGAGTTCGCAACGGCATGATCTACTTCCTTCTGGTCGTAGCTCTCGGCGCGTTTCTCTATATTGTTCTGAGCAACCAGGGAAGCAACATTTCAGCAACAGTTTCGATCGCTGAAATCGCGTCTCTGGTCCGCGGCGGCAACGTGCAGGAAATTCACGTTGACGGTGACGAAGTTTTCGCCTATTCCGGCGGCAAGCTTATTGGTTCGCGCAAGGAAACCGGTGTCGGTCTGGTCGAGACGCTCGAAAACCTGGGCGTAACCGAAGACCAGTTGTCGGCAGTCAATGTGCAGATCGAAGCCCCCAGCGGGTGGGAGGTGTACGGTAGCATTCTGCTCGCACTGTTGCCCATCCTGCTGATCGCCGTCTTTTTCATTTTCATTTTGCGCCAGGCCCAGGGCGCCGGCAATCAGGCCTTCAGCTTCAGCAAGAGCAAGGCGCGCATGTTCACGGGCGACAAGCCTACCGTCAACTTCGGGGACGTGGCAGGTAATGAAGAGGCCAGACAGGACCTTGAGGAGGTGGTTGAATTCCTCAAAGAGCCGCAAAAGTTCGCGTCTCTTGGCGCCCGAATTCCCAAGGGGGTCTTGCTCGTCGGGCCGCCCGGCACCGGCAAGACGCTGATGGCGAAGGCGGTCTCCGGTGAAGCAGGTGTCCCTTTTTTCAATATAAGCGGCTCCGAATTCGTGGAAATGTTTGTTGGCGTCGGGGCCAGCCGCGTGCGCGACCTGTTCGAACAGGCCAAGAAGAACTCTCCCTGCATCATTTTCATCGATGAGATTGACGCTGTGGGCCGGCACCGCGGCGCCGGTCTGGGCGGCTCCCACGATGAACGCGAGCAGACTCTCAACCAGATCCTGGTCGAGATGGATGGATTTGACACCGATGTAAACATTATCATCATCGCTGCAACCAACAGGCCGGATATCCTGGACCCGGCGCTGTTGCGGCCCGGTCGCTTCGACCGCCGGGTGATGATGGATTCGCCCGATGTAAAGGGTCGGCGGCAGATCCTGGATGTCCACGTGAAGGGCAAGCCGCTGGCTACGGACATCGATCTGGAAGTCGTCGCCAAGCAGACGCCCGGGTTCGTCGGCGCCGACATCGAGAACCTGGTCAATGAAGCGGCCATCTTGGCTGCCCGCCGCAATCGACGTTCGATCGGCTTGGCTGAATTCCAGGAAGCGATCGAGCGGGTCATTGCCGGACCGGAACGGCGCAGCCGGGTTATGTCTCCTAAGGAAAAGGAGATCATCGCTTACCATGAGGCCGGACACGCCGTGGCTATGCACGTGCTTCCCAAACATGACCCTGTACATAAGGTGACAATCGTGCCCAGGGGCATGGCAGGCGGCTATACGATGCCCTTGCCGGAGGAAGAGTCCAACCTGAGCACACGAGACAAGTTCCGCGACGAACTTGCGGCGCTCCTGGGAGGACGGGTCGCGGAGGAGATTCGCTTCGAGGATATCACTACCGGGGCCAGCAACGATCTGGAGCGCGTGACAAACATGGCTCGCATGATGATCACGCAGTGGGGCATGAGCGACACGCTTGGCCCGGTCCAATACGGTGAACGCGAAGAGATGGTTTTTCTGGGGCGGGGTATTGCCGAGACTCGCAATTACAGCGACAAGGTTGCACAGGAGATTGATGTAGAGGTACGCAACCTGGTTGACGAGGCGCACCGCCGCTGTCACGAGATCCTGACCTCCTACGAGGACCGCCTTGACGCTGTGGCGGCGGCTCTGCTGGAGCAGGAAACTTTGCATGCTGCAGAGTTCGAGGCCATCATGCGCGGCGAAGACCCATTCCAATCGCTTGACGACATCGAGACAAGACAGACCAGCGGCACCCCAACCTCCGAAAGGGACGGCAGCGAACGGTCCCAAGAGGAGGATAGCCGTGACCAGGGGCTTGACTTGAGCGGAGGGACATTGCCCGCACCAGCCTGATATGGCTTTCTCGATCGAATCCAGACTAGCTTGACCCTGCTGTTGCCTGGCCTCGTCCAGTTGGGCGAGGTCTTCTCACATAGTTCGCTCCTCAAAACCGTTTAGACCGCAGGCAAAGACTATATCGTGTCCCGTCTGCTATATCACCTCGACCGAATGATGCTTGCCGGAACACCGGCCGTCCGCTGGATAGACGGCCTGCTTCTGGTCATCTGCGCGATGGGCGGTTTGGGGTTCGTGCCCGGTCGATTCTTCACGACTGGTCTATGCCTTGTACTGTTCGTTTCCTTTATCTGGCTTCGCCGCCACTGGCGCAGCCGGGACTACGTACAGTTTCGCGAATTGGCGACGCCTTCCGTCACGCCGCAACCGTTAGCCCCTCGGGACAGCGTGCCGATCCACGCCAGTGGCTACTTCACGGTCGAGGAGAAAAGCGAACGATTTACCTGGTTACAAGGGTATTTCCGCACGTTTGCGACTCGCGAACACGCTGTAATCTGTCTCGTACAGCCGAAGCGCTTTCTGCTGGCGGAGTGGCCCGAAAAAGACGTTGGGATGTGGTACGTTTTCTTCTTTCCCAATTCTGTCCGCAGCGTCCGCTATGGCATGGTCAGTTACGGAAGAATAACGCAGACTTGCCTGGCTATTGAACATGAGATTCTCATTCCCAAGCGCGGCCGCTTCAGTAGAGAACGAACGGTTCTGGAAACCGTCGTGCTGGCATCGCCGACAGAAGAGGATACGCGCCGAATCCTGGCGGATCTTCTTCATGACAGGGAAGCTAAGAAAGAAGAAGTGACGTCGCCTGAGCAGCCCAATCGCCAGCCCGATCCGGCCCAAAACGGACAGGTGAAGATCCCCATGGGAGAAACCCGCCGTCTGGATTGATGCAGCGAAGGGCCTGAGAGCTCGATTCTGAGTATGACCTCCTCGCAAGCCGACCGCCCATCGTGGGATGAGTACTTTCTCCAGATCGCATTCACCGTGGCCGCTCGCAGCACCTGCGATCGTGCCCATGTTGGGGCCGTAATCGTCCGCGACAGACGCATTTTGGCAACGGGCTACAACGGGGCCCCGACAGGTCTGCCCCACTGCGATGATGTCGGCCACTTGATCATCGACGGCCACTGCGTGCGCCCGCTCCATGCCGAACAGAATGCCATCATCCAGGCCGCGCTCCACGGGGTGGGCACCGCGGGAGGCATGATCTATGTGACCCATCAGCCTTGCATCACCTGTGCCAAGATGATCATCAATGCCGGTATAGAAAGGGTTGTTTACGTGGGTACCTACCCGGACGAGAACAGCCGCCACTTCCTGAAGGAGGCGGGCGTTTCTCTTGTACAGATGCCCGCCCCCGAACCTCGGATCAAGAGTTCCTAGTTGCGACAAACTTCGCCACTCCCTCAATGACGTCAGCTTACCGTCTAATTTGCGGGAGAACGACTGGGTAAGTTTACCGCAGACCTTCGTTTCGCCTCTCCTCTCACCATCTCATAGTAGGTACCGGAATCGCTGGTCCATTTCTTGCAACAGGTATAGGAGTCGGACTGGGGCATTCTGTGGGGAGGTTGGAAGCCCAGCAGGCTGACGTGCCGTTCCGCAGCGCTACATTTCACCTGTTTGTACTGTCGGTAAGTACAAGCTCGCACACAGAGCAACAGCGGACCGATCACTTGTATTCTCTCGTGTTCACTCGTAAGTCGCTCTTTGGACGCTTTACCTGGGGCTCTAAAGTTCCAGGAGCTATTTCCCCTACTTCTCTCCCGGCCATTCGGGCATTCCCCAGGTCCCGGTCCAGACCAATTCGCGGCATTTAATCTGCTCGTAGCTGAAATACAAGCGACCCGGCGAGCCCTCCGTAGCGAGTTGGGACACTACTGACGCTGAAAATTGACAGATTGTGCCGGTTAAGATATATTCGATGGCAACAACCGAACAATAACGACTGTGAACCGGAATAGTAGCGCTCAAAGCGAGTTCCAGAGAGTCCCGGACGGGTGGAAGCGGGATAGCGGCGCAGAGTGTGAATGGACCGGGGAGTTGGACGGCGAACGGTGGGCACGTCTCGGCATTGGGGCCAATTGGCTTGCCAATCGGACGAAGTGCCGCTCACTAGCCGGATCCGGAGACGCCACCGTTATCAGGGCGCTGCAGTTCAGACAAATTCGTCGCCAGACGAGATCGTCTGAGCGCGATGAGTGAGACTGGTGCGAGCATCCCTTGCGTTTCATGCGAGGGATTTTTTTGTTGCAAAAAGTTCACCAGTCTAAACAGGGTGGCACCGCGGGCGTCATGACGGACCTCGTCCCTTTTGGCAGCAGCTTATGACTGCTACGGGAGACGGGGTTTTTTGTTGGGAAAGAAACTGGGCAAGGATTCGAGGGAAGAGGAGAGGGCACATGGCAACCTATAGTCCTTCACTGGAAGAGGTACGGGAGTTCGCGGCATCCGGCAATACGATCCCGGTGTTTCGGGAACTGCCAGCCGACCTGGAGACGCCGGTCTCGGTCTACCTGAAATTGCGCAACGGCGGGCCCTCCTTTTTGCTGGAGTCGGTTGAGAAAGGGGAGCAGGTTGGCCGCTACAGCTTCCTGGGTGTTCGTCCGCCGCTGACTCTGTGCGCACAAGGGGACCAGATGGTCATCGGCGGGACCGACGGCGCCGAGCTGGAACGCCGGGAGGGCGACCCGTTCGAGGCCGTGCGCAGCCTCTTGGCAGAACGCTGCCCGGTGGAGGTCCCAGGGCTGCCTCGCTTTTCTGGAGGCGCGGTCGGCTATTTTGGTTACGACACCGTGCGCTTCGTCGAGCGTCTGCCTACGACAGCGAAGAGAAAGCTGGCCATACCGGACATGTTGTTGCTTTTCAGCGACAACCTCGTGGTCTTCGACCATGTGCAGCACAAATTGCTCGTCATCGCCAATATGCAGACACCAGGTCAGGATCTGCCTACTGACCAGCAGATTGAAACGGCCTACGCCGAAGCAGTTGCCCGCATCGATGCGATCGTCAGCGACCTGCGCCAACCTCTTACGCCGCCAGTGAATTCCCCTGTTGAGGGTGACGCCAAGTGGCGCAGCAACTTTGCCAAAGAGGAATACGAAGAGATTGTGCGCCAGGCAAAGGAGTATATCGCCGCCGGCGACATTTTCCAGGTGGTACCCAGCCAGCGCCTCAGCCGCTCGACTGACGCGGAGCCATTTGCGATTTACCGCGCCCTGCGCATGTTGAACCCGTCGCCCTACATGTACTTCCTGGAGTTCAACGGCGTAGCCGGCTTGGAAGAGAATTCCGGAACTGCAGAGCCGTTGTGGATTATCGGGTCCAGCCCGGAGATGCACGTCAGGCTCGAAGACGGCCGCGCCTTCCTGCACCCGATTGCGGGAACGCGCTGGCGGGGCGAAAGCGCTGCCGAGGACGACGCTCTCGCAGAGGGGCTGCTGAACGATCCCAAGGAGCGGGCCGAGCACGTTATGCTGGTCGATTTGGGACGCAACGATCTGGGACGAGTGTGCGAGTATGGCACAGTCAGAGTGCCGGAAATGATGGTGATCGAACGCTACAGTCATGTCATGCACATCGTCAGCGATGTCCAAGGGGAGCTGGCGGCAGGCCACGACGCCATAAGCCTGCTTAAGGCAACCTTTCCCGCGGGAACTGTCAGCGGTGCACCGAAGGTGCGGGCAATGGAGATCATTGAAGAGTTGGAAGGGCTGCGGCGCGGACTGTATGCGGGTGCGGTCGGCTACATCGACTACGACGGCACAATGGACACTTGCATCGCCATCCGCACGATCGTGATGCAAGGCAAGACCTGCTACCTGCAGGCGGGCGGCGGTGTTGTCGCTGACAGCGATCCCACCTATGAGTGGGAAGAAACGCTAAACAAGGCCAAGGCACTCTCCGCCGCGGTTCAGCGGGCCGAAGAGGGTTTAGACGACTAAGACTGCGTGCAAACCAACTTTCTTTAGACTATCAAGTATATCCGGGAGGGGGAAATGACACAGAAGAAGCGGATTCTCACCGGCGACCGTCCAACGGGCAAACTGCACGTTGGCCACTATGTAGGCAGCTTACAGCACCGGCTGGCTTTCCAGGAGGAGTACGAATGCTTCTTCATTATAGCCGACCTCCACATGCTGACTACGAAGCCATCCAAAGAGGATATCGCGCAGATCGGCGAAAACGCTCGCGAGATCGTTCTCGATCACCTCGCGATAGGTATCGACCCGTCCAAGACATCGTTCTATCTGCAGTCGGCGGTGCATGAGATCTACGAAATGCACTTGATTCTCAGCGGCATGGTAACAGTTGAGCGATTGCAACAGCTGCCCACCATAAAGGATATGGCCGCGGCGGCCGAAATGGAGCAGATGCCATATAACCTGCTCGGGTACCCTGTGCTGCAGGCAGCCGACATTCTGATGCCGCGCGCGCATATGGTTCCTGTAGGCAAAGACAACGAGTCCCATATTGAAATCAGCCGGCAAATTGCGCGACGTTTCAATAACGCCTACTCCGAAGTCTTTCCATTGCCGGACGCATACATCGTTGGCGGCACGCTCGTAGGCACTGACGGACAGGCTAAGATGAGCAAGAGTCTGGGCAATGCGATCCTGCTCAGCGACGACTCGGCCACGGTCAGGAAGGGGGTAATGAGCATGTATACGGACCCCAACCGCATTCGCGCCGACATTCCAGGTACTGTCGAAGGCAACCCGGTCTTCAGTTATCATGACACCTTCAATCCCAATAAGGAGGAGGTGGAAGATCTGAAAAGCCGGTACCGGGAGGGCGCCGTCGGTGATGTGGAGGTGAAGACGAAGCTGTACAACGCCCTGGAAGACTTCCTCTCACCGATCCGCGAACGGCGGGCTTACTACGCCGATCAGACCGGCTACACCGACCAGTTGATCTACGAAGGCACGCAGCGGGCCCAGGAAGAGGCTCGACAAACGCTCATGGAAATGAAGAAGGCGATGGGATTGACGGGCGTGTGGAATCGCATCCGCCGCTCGAATGAGCGCCGCCAGAAGAGGCTCGCTAAGGCTTAAGCCGAGAGACAGGAGAAAGGATCCGGGCAATGATCGCCGTCATCGACAATTACGATAGCTTCACGTACAATCTGGTACAGTTTCTGGGCGAAATCGTCAATGAAACCCCTCTGTCCGGTGGGGAGGAGGCCAACCGCATCCAGGTATGGCGCAACGATGCCATTGATATAGAGGAACTGATCGAGAAACGGCCGAACCACATCATAATCAGCCCAGGCCCGGGCACACCGCAACAGGACAGCGGCGTCAGCAACGATGTAATCCGCAATATGGGCGACCGGACGCCCATTCTTGGCGTCTGTCTCGGTCAGCAGTGCATTGGACACGTTCATGGCGGCAATGTCGAGCGGGCCCCGCGATTGATGCACGGCAAAGTCAGCCCGATTCATCACAAGGGAACGACTCTCTTTCAAGGGATTCCCAGCCCATTTACCGCCACCCGATACCATAGTCTGATCGTGGAGGAGCCTTTGCCGGCAGAATTGGAAGCCACAGCCCACACTGTCGAAGGCGAGCTGATGGGCGTACAGCACCGGTCAAAGCCAATCTTCGGCGTGCAGTTTCACCCTGAGAGCATTTTGACGGAATACGGTCACGATCTGTTGCGAAACTTCCTGAATGTATGACCGGTGCAATTGGTATGAGCGCATGGACACAGGCCATTCACTCCTATCTGACCGGCGCCACCTCCAGCCGTTTTCGCAATCAGGAGGTGGTCATCGCAAATCACTGGCAGGGGCGAGACAATCTGCTCTGGCGAATTCACTGCGAAGACGGCAGTGATGCCGTCTTGAAGATGTTTATGGACGCCGGCCAGGCTCGCAGCCGACGGCAGTTCAGCGGCCAGGAGCAGTTTGCCGCCTCCGGTTTGGCGCCGGAGCCGCTCTGGTATGATCGCTATCCGCACGGACTGCCGCGTCAGATTTTAGTCTACCGATGGGCGGACGGTGTGTCACTGGCACCCTCAGATCGCCTCCATCGCTTCGCTCACGCCGAGGCAGTTTCCCGGGTCCACTGTGCCAGTAGGGACGACGTTCAGCGATTCAGCCCGCACCCTTTCAATCTGCTGACATTCTGGCAGATTTGGCAGGCGGGGGAGGCCCCGCTGCGCGAGTGGACATCTTCCGCACCTGCGCCTCTGTTTACCGAGCATCTCTCGTCGCTTTGGGCAGCTGCGCACCGGTTAATAAACGCTGAGATGCCTCTGCTTGGGGAGACGCCCCCATCACCAATCCACGGTGACCTGAGGGTTGAAAACGCTCTGTTTCACAGAGGCCAGGCCTTGCTGCTGGACTGGGAGTTTTTTGGGTTAGGCGATCCGGCCCAGGAAATCGCCCGCTTCCTCTTTTATGGAGGAGACGATTGGACGGATGAAAGCCAAGACGAGTGGCAGGAGATTTATTGCTGTGGCAATACAGAGCCCAGCTTGCCTGCTAGAGTCGACTTATACGAGCGGCTGTTCAGTTTTCAGGCAGTGACCTATTTGCTGGAAGGCATTCGACAAAAGGCTGTACCGCCAGTCTCTGACTCGGGACAAGATGCAGAGAGTTCCAATTACCAGTCCTTTCTCATATGCGCCTTAACGGCTGCTCTGCGCCGCTCGGTGACACAATGGGGCCTGTCTCCTTTAGGAGATAGAGACGGCGATCTTCTGGCAGAAGAAATCAGGTACTTGACCAGCAGTCGGTTGCCTGCAAGTTAATCATCAATATACACCGCCAGCGGATCGGTAGAGGCTTTGAAGTAGCTTGTAGCCGATTGAAATGACAGGAGCAAACTCATGGCATCACCCATACATGAAGCACTGGAATCCATTTTCGCCGGGCAAGATCTGGATGCCCACGCAGCCGACGCGGCGATGACTCAAATCATGGGCGGTCAGGCGACCGACGCACAGATCGGTGCATTTCTGGCGGCGCTGCGCAAAAAAGGAGAAAGTGTAGCCGAAATCACAGGTTGCGCTCGGGCAATGAAACGCGTCGCGGTGCAGGTGAGGCCCAATCTCAGCGGCCAGCGCCTTTTGGATACTTGCGGTACGGGCGGGGATCAGACTGGCACCTTCAACATCAGTACTACCGTCGCTTTCGTTGTCGCAGGATCTGGCGAAAAGGTAGCAAAGCACGGCAATCGGTCCGCCAGTAGTCAGTGCGGCAGTGCCGACGTCCTCGAGGAAATGGGCGTCCAGCTGGACCTTGGCCCTGAACAGGTTGCCGAGTGTATCGAGGAGGTCGGCATCGGTTTTTTGTTCGCCCCTCTTTATCACCCTGCAATGAAGTATGCCATCGGCCCGCGCAGGGAGTTGGCGACTCGCACCGTCTTCAATTTCCTCGGTCCGCTGACGAACCCGGCCGATGCCACGCACCAGGTGATCGGCGTCCCCAGCCCCAATCTGACGTCCCAGATTGCGGAAGTCCTGGGTCAGATGGGAAGCGCTGCTGCATTTGTCGTCCATGGAACCACCGATGATGGGCGCGGCGTAGACGAGCTCACCACCTCCGGAGTCAATCGAATCAGCCATTTGCGCAACGGTGATGTAACTGAGAGTGAATTGACGGCGACTGATCTCGGCCTTTCGCCCGCATCGCTCGACGACCTGGTTGGGGGAGACGCACCTACAAACGCCGCCATCACTCGGGGAATCCTCAGCGGCGAACTGCGCGGCCCAAAGCGGGATGTGGTACTATTGAATTCGGCAGCCGCTCTGGCGACCGAGAGTAGTGACTGGGAAGCCGGACTTTCCGCAGCCGCGCATTCTATTGACAGCGGCGCAGCACTGAATTCGCTCAATGAGTTTATCGAGAAGACGCAAAGCCTGAGCAGTGACAAGTAAGACAATGGCCAAGTTTTCACAGTTGGAAATCAGTAAACATAAAGGTCAGGTCCTCGACAGGATCATGGCCTGGAAGCGTCAGGAGGTGGCACGTCAGATGGAGGATGTGCCTCTGGCTGAACTCAAGGCCCTTGTGTCGTTGGCCGAGCCGCCTTTGGATTTCGGAGCTGCTCTCACTTCCGAGGACGGTGCCAGCCTCATCGCCGAGGTAAAGCGTGCAAGCCCCTCCAAGGGGTTAATCGCCCAGGACTGGTCGCCAACAATAATTGCCGAGACATACGCGGTCGGCGGCGCGGCCGCGATATCCTGCCTGACCGACTCACGTTTTTTCCAGGGGGAATTAGCATACCTGGCGGAGATCGTCGAGCACCTGCGCGCCAGCAACCTGTACACGCCGTTGCTGCGCAAGGAGTTTATCTATCATCCCTATCAGGTGTACGAGGCTCGCGCGGCCGGCGCGGATGCTCTGCTGCTAATCGTTGGTGTGTTAGGAGACGCCGATCTGCGGGAGCTGATTGATTTGACGAACAAATTAGGGATGGCCGCACTGGTGGAAGTCCATGACGAGGAGGAGGTAGCGCGCGCGTTAGCGGCGGAGGCCCGGATCATCGGAGTCAATAACCGCAATCTGAAAACGTTTGACGTGGATATCGAAACCACGGCCCGGTTGCGGGAACTGATTCCTGCCGATGTTATTGTGATCGGGGAGAGTGGAATCCGTAATTCGGTCGACGTAAAGCGCATGGCCGAGATGGGCTGCGATGCCATTCTCGTTGGCGAGAGCTTTTGCAAATTGCCCCAGGTAGAGCGGGACGCGCTTGTGCGCGAATTTGTACTCGCGGGCCGACAGTGATTCAGGAGTCCTTGAGAACAGGCATCCCATGCCCCGATCGTATCCCCCATGACCGGCACCATTCTCAATGTGATCGCAGTCCTGATTGGCGGTTCAGTCGGAACGCTTTTGGGGCACCGGCTGCCAGCCAGAGTTCAGGAGACGGTCCTGCATGGCCTAGGCCTGATGGTTCTCGCCATCGGCGTCATCATGGTTAGCGGAACGGGAAATGTTCTGATTCCTCTTTTCAGTGTCGTGGCGGGAGGCGTCCTGGGCGAGTTGCTCAGCATTGACGACGGTCTGAACTGGCTGGGCAAGCAGGCTGAAGCGCGCTGGGGGGGACCCCTGGGCCAGGGCAAAGTGGCGGGCTGGAGCGTCACGCGGGCCTTTGTCACGTCCAGCCTGATCTTCTGTGTGGGCCCGATGACGATTCTGGGCAGCATACAGGATGGTCTGCTAGGGGACTACGAGTTACTGGCGATAAAGAGCGCTCTGGACGGCTTTGCTGCCATCCCATTTGCTGCCAGCCTGGGGCCAGGCGTTCTGCTCAGTGTCGGAACCGTCGCGCTGGTGCAGGGAGGGCTGTCGGCACTGGCGACAGGCGTCGGTAGCGGACTTGGACATGTCAGCCGGGAAACGCCGTGGGTCGTCGAACTGACGGCCACGGGCGGGGTTCTCATTCTTGGAATCGGGCTCACTTTGCTGGATCTGAAGAAGATCAGGATCGCCAATCTCTTGCCTAGTATCGCAATTGCACCTTTGCTGGTCTGGCTCCTGGACATTGCGGGGATCGGATTCTGACGGGGAACACGAAGACCTTACGACTACAATTCTGCCAGGTGGAGCATCTGGAACAATGACGCACGTAAAGATTTGCGGTATTACCAGCTTTGAAGACGGACTGTGTGCTGCCAATGCCGGGGCAGACTTTCTGGGCTTCATTTTCTTCAGAAGGTCTCCCCGCTACATCGCGCCGGGGGCGGCGGGAGAGATTACTTCAAGGTTGACCGAGCACTTTGTTGATCCGAACACGCGCCCGGTTAGCGGTGCCGAATCCGGTCAAACTCCCCGCTACATCGGTGTATTCGTTAACGAATCTTTAGAAGTGGTGGAAGAGACGATTCGTCGCGCCAATCTGGACTTTGCCCAGTTGCACGGTGAGGAGACACCTGCCATGCTTGAGGCCCTCGGAGGACGCGGCTTCAAGGCATTGCGCCCAACCAGTGCCGCCGAAGCCGAGATTGAGGCCGAGTGGTTCGCAGAACTGGGTCCAGATAATGGCCCCCAACTCCTAGTCGATGCCTACGACGCCAATGCGTATGGCGGTACTGGAAAGAGAGCTGACTGGAATGCTGCTGCCGGTCTGGGACGAATCTACCCACGTATGGTCCTGGCGGGCGGCCTAACCCCGACTAATGTTGCTGCGGCCGTGGAGACTGTTCGGCCTTGGGCGGTAGATGTAAGCAGCGGCGTGGAGTTCGAAGCCGGATGCAAAGACTCGGATAAGGTGCGCGACTTTATATTTTCAGCCAAAGGTCTGGGGGCGGCAGGATCGGGATCTGAACGCCGAATGAGAGATTGATGCATGGAGATTCTGGGGGGTCCTCTGTTCGCCGTTGCGGGGGCGGGTGAATCGCACGGGCCGGGTGTAACGACAATCGTTTTCGGCTGCCCTGCCGGACTTCGCATTCGCCGAGAAGAGGTTCAGCGGTACCTGGACCGGCGCCGGCCAGGAAGCAACCGCCACGGCACACCTCGGCAAGAGGCCGACAGGGTTGTACTGCTTTCCGGGTTGTACGAGGAAGGCGAGGTCGACAGGTTGTTGTCCGGGCCTGCGGTATCGATAGGCGGTGGAGCGGAGTCTGCAACCGAGAGTTATGAGGTTGGCTACTCGACAGGTGAGCCAATCGCAGCGTTGGTACTTTCCACCTCTCAGCGGTCGCGTCATTATGATCAGTTCGCCGGGCCCAGGGGCGAAGTGCGGCCGGGACATACCGACCTGGTAAAGTACCATAAGTCGAAGGGCTTCGTGGACATCCGCGGCGGCGGCCGTTCCAGTTACCGGTCCACGATCTCGGATGTTATCGGCGGAGCCATCGCCCGTATCTTTCTGAATGAAAAGTTCGGAACAATCATCCTGTCTTCGATTTCACAGGTTGGACCGCTTCGAACTGATCTGAGCCTGGCGCAGCATTTTGCCGGCGTAAGGCAGCAGCAGGGCTCGCAGACCGTCACACCAGGACAGATCTCCGCGGTCGAGGACAAGCTGGACGAAGCCGAGATTCGCTCGCTGGACGCCGAATTTGCGCAGGAGGCGGGGGAACTGATCAGGCGCACCCGTATCGAGGGCGATTCATTGGGCGCTGCAGTAGAGGTTGTGGCGGTCAACCCGCCGCCGCTGGTCGGTGAGCCTCTCTATCAGAGTCTCAAGGTGCGGCTTATGGGGGCATTGGGCGGGCTGAACGCCGTGCAATCGTGTGAAGTGGGCGACGGCGTTCAGGTGATCGCACGCAAGGGCAGTGAGAACAACGACCCTATACGCCGCAGCGGCTACCAGGCCAACAGTCATGGCGGACTCATTGGCGGCATGTCAACCGGTTCGCCGTTGGTCTGCAGGGTCGGATTTAAGCCCACGTCCACGATTCTCAAGACACAGCATTCGGTTCGCAAAAACCTTGAGGAGATCGATTTCGCCTTGGATCGGGGCCGCCACGACCCTTGCGTAGGCGTACGCGCCGGGGTAACACTGGAATCCCGATTGGCAATTGAGCTGATGAACGCCGTGTTGATGCACCAGTCGGGCCGGGTGGACACGCGGAACTTTAAGCTGTTCTGAATCGGAGTCAATTCAGTGGATAACTCCTTCGCAGCGGCAGCCATACAGAAGACGGAAAGCCCCTTGGCCGACGGCTGCAATCTGACACTTACCGGTTTTATGGGCACGGGCAAGACGACCGTAGGGCGCATTCTGGCGGAGCGCATGGGCCGTCGTCTCGTCGACATGGATGAGCAGATCGAGGCCGAGTTCGGTAAGCCAATAGCCCAGATATTTGCTGACGACGGTGAGGAGCTGTTTCGTCAGGCAGAAGCACGGCTCTGCCAGACGCTCGCTGCAGAGACCGGCTTGATCATTGCAACCGGGGGAGGCGCACTGGTCAGCGATGAGAATCGGCAGACCATGGAGGGCAGCGGTCCTGTCGTCTGCCTGACTGCCGGCGCCGACACGATTCTTGAGCGGGTAGAGACCTTCGAAGATCGCCCGTTACTGCCCGGTGATCGGGACGAAAAAAGACGCAACATCGAGAGGCTGCTACAGGACCGTCGCGCCGCGTACGGGCGGATTCCCTTGCGCGTGCCGACCGACGGAATCGAACCGGAAACTGTTGCCGAGCGAGTTCTCGACTCGCTGGCAGGCAACAGTGAGATCGCTGGAATGAACCGTATTACTGTGCCCACGCCAGAAGGGAACTACCACATCTGCATTGGCGAAGGAATCCTGGCGCATGCAGGCCGTCTGCTGGCCAATCGCGAAGTGGCAAAGGGGAAGGCAGCGATCGTTACCAATGAAGATATCGCAAGACATTACGCCGATATCCTGAGTGAGAGTCTGCAACAGGAGGGCTACACGCCGGTCCAGTGCCTCGTTCCCGAAGGGGAAGCTCACAAGACGCTGGCAACAGTTCAAGATATGTACGATCAGTTTGTGGCCGCGGAGCTAGACAGGAAAAGCCCAATCATCGGGATGGGAGGGGGCGTGATCGGTGATATGGCCGGATTTGCAGCGGCCACATATTTGCGGGGGGCTCCCTTCGTACAGGTCCCGACTTCACTGCTGGCCATGGTCGACGCTTCGGTCGGGGGCAAGACAGCCGTAGATTTACCACAGGGCAAGAATCTTGTGGGCGCGTTCAAGCAGCCAGAAATAGTGATTATCGATCCGGAAGTGCTCGCAGAACTACCTTCAGCCGAGTTTCGTTCAGGGCTGGCCGAGATTGTAAAACACGGCATTCTGGGCGCGCCTGATCTATTCCGCCAGTTGGAAGGCGAAGGGCCAGCTAACCTGACGCAGATGATCGCCGACGCCGTACGTGTGAAGGTGGACGTGGTCATAGAGGACCCGTTTGAAAGAGGGAGGCGGGCGACGCTCAACCTTGGACACACATTCGGCCATGCCATCGAACAGGTAAGCGGCTATACTCTGAGGCACGGGGAAGCAGTTGCCATCGGGACCGTCGCAGCCGCTCGCATGGCTGTGGCGCTGAACCGCTGCGACGCCCAGACCGCGAGCCGTATCGAGAAATGCCTGGACAGACTGGACCTGCCGACGAATACCCGAGGCCTCGACCTGGAAAACGTTTACGCCATGATGTTCAAAGACAAGAAGCGGAGCGGCAGATTGTTGCGGTTTATCATCCCACAGGCGATTGGGGACGTGGTTATTATTGACGATCCGGGCGAGCAGATTGTGCTCGATGCCCTGGCCTCTGTATTGACATAGGGATCTTATCAGGATGTCGCCGCGGCATAGCGTACACCATAGTACGGCGGCAAGAAATTCGCACCCAACAACAATATGACTTCTCATGACTAAAGTCCTGGTGCTCCATGGCCCCAATTTGAATCTTTTGGGAACGCGCGAACGGTCCATCTACGGCAATGTCACTCTGGAAACGATCGACCGGGAACTGGTTGCTGCTGCCGGCAAGGAAAATGAAGTTCGCACTTTTCAGAGCAACTCCGAAGGCTCGCTAATCGATGAAATTCACGCTGCCCGATCCTGGGCCGACGGACTGTTGATGAATCCCGGTGCGTTCACCCACTACTCCTACGCCATCCGCGACGCGGTGGCCGGCGTAGCCTTGCCCACGGTCGAAGTCCACCTGAGCAACGTCCACAGCCGTGAGGAGTTCCGTCATCGATCAGTAATTGCACCGGTCTGTGTTGGTCAGATCAGCGGTTTCGGCTGGCGTAGTTATTTGCTTGGACTGCAATGGCTCTTGTCATACGTTTCCGAGAATCGGACCGAGTAGACTGCGGGACGCAGTTCACCTGCCCAGAGTTGACGAAGATTCTACCGAGAGTCAATCCGACCGGACCTTTGCCGGCGACGTTCGTACAGTCTATTCTCTTGCCTTGCAGATGACCCAGTTTCGTTGGCGCATATTCTGGACGCTCTCTATCCTCATGGTGCTGATGCTGATGGCCGTGCTGGCAATGGCGTCCGGCCGGACAGGTGCCTCGCCATCGCTGTTCTCCTCGTCCATCCACACCGACATAGATCCAGTGGTTGAAACTCTTCCGGCAGCAGCACCAACTGCTGTAGCTTTCGCCGACGCTCCGGCAGATTCGAAGTCCTCGCCGGTAGCCCTCGTTGGCACGGTTAGGCTTTGGCATAGCTGGGCAGGCAAGGACGGTGATGCCCTGGCAGATATCGTCGAGCGTTTCCACACGTCAAGTCCCAATATACAGGTGGCGACAGAATTCGTGAATTACGGTGAACTAGCCCGAGCCTACACGGAAGCTGTTACGAACGGCGAGGGCCCGGACCTAATCCTGGCGCCAAATTGGTGGATTCGGGAGCTGGCGGCTTCGAAAGCAATTGTGCCAATTGAGAATCAGATATCGGCACAGGAAAGAATGCAGTACTTCCCCGCTTCCATAGACAACCTGATTTGGGAAGGAAAACTGTACGGTTTGCCAACAGATTTTGAAGTCGTGGCGCTCTTTTTCAACCGGCGGTTACTGGATGAAGTCAATCTGCCAGGTACATTGGACGACCTGATCGAACTGGCAAAGGAGTCGCCCTCGCAAGGTGCCGGTATATACGCGAGTTTCTACCACTTGACTTGGGGCATCGCCGCCCACGGTGGGAAGCTCTTCGACGAGGACGGCCGTGTTGTTCTCGAACAGTTTGAGGGGATGGCAGAGTTCCTGACCTGGCTGCAGAGGGCCGACAGTACACCGGGAATCTTTGTATCACTCGACTATGGAATGCTGATGGACCGCTTTAAAAAGGAAGAGTACGCTCTATTCATTGACGGACCGTGGAGCATCGGTGAATTGCGCCAAAGATTTGGCGATGACCTTGGCGTCTCCACTTTGCCAGCCGGACATTCAGGGGCCGCCGGCCCATGGTTGAGCGCAGACGGCGTATTTCTGAGTCCGGTTGCGACCACCGAGCAGCGGGACCTGGCCCTGACGTTTGCCCGACACATAACAAACGCGGAGAGCGCCTCAACACTTGCCCGCATTGCAGGCCGACTGCCCGCCCACAAAGACGCAGACTTGAATGGAGATGCACTACTCGAGGGCTTCGCAGAACAGGCAGGCAGTGCAGTTTCTCAGCCCCGCCACCCAGAATTGGACGAGGTTTGGGGCTATGCCAACGACATGATCACCCGAGTTCTGCGCGGTTCGAAGACCCCGGAGGAAGCACTGCTTGAGGCTTCAACTCTCATAAATGAAGCGAATGGAAAGTAGACTGGTTTGTCCGGAGCGCAGACGAGCAGTTGATTCTTGCCGAACGGAACTGTGTACACCCGGCAAGACGTTCACAGAAAGGCGAACTGGGACTGCGAGTGTTTCCGCCAAAGTCACAGATGACCACCTGACGGTGAACAGGTAGTATCCTGTTCGCGCAGGGCCCAAGCAGAATCAGGCTCTTGGTAAACCTGCCATTTCAAACGCCCTAGGATATCAGATGGGCCGACTTTCACTGGAGACTCGCCCCCAAAGTATTGTTGCAGGACTATACGACAGGCTTCCCTTCCCCAACATAGGACCACTGCAGGAAATCGCGTTTGACCTGGGAATTACCGCTCTCGATGGCGATGTTCAACTGCAGGGTCTGATTTTTCAGGGCTATGGCGGACACCAGCTGCTATTTGAACAGAGATGGTCAGCTGGCATTATCCGTCAGCGCACGGGAGAAGAGGACCTGACGATCTCTGCAACCACCGGTTTGGCAGTCCGCAGTCTACACTTTCTTCTGCATGCCTACGAGCACCTCACCCATGTCGAAATAACTGCGGTCGGCAGAACGCAGGTCGAGGAAGAAGCGGCACCTGCTGGACAGCAAGTTCAAGCACAAAGTCAGTCCCCCGTAACCTATCACGAACAACAGACCGACTTCTACTTCCCGCTGTCTGGAGCGTGGTGGGCAGTGCAGGCCGGCGATTGGAGCGATTTCCACAAGACAGAGGTCTTCAGTCAGCCTTTCGCAGTGGACTTCGTAAGACTGGGACCTGAAGGGCGCACACACCAGGGCGACGGACGCGAACTTTCGGACCATTACAGTTGGCGTCAGCCGGTCTATGCGGCGGCAGGAGGCAAGGTGGCCTATGTCTGCTTCGATATGCCGGATATGGCCCCCGGCGCGATCCCTGACCAGGCTGTCATGCGGGGAGATTTGCGGCGGCTATTGGGTAACGCAGTCGCGATCAGTCACGCCAACGGGGAGTTCAGCTACTACGCTCACCTGCAACAGGCCAGCTTGCGGGTCAACGAGGGGGAGCTGATCCGAAGGGGAGCGCTCCTGGGCAGAGTGGGAAACAGCGGCAATTCGCCAGGGCCGCACTTGCACTTTCATGTGATGAACGGACCCAACCTGTTCATCGACCAGGGGCTGCCAGTCCAGTTCAGTCACTTTGAGGCGGGCGGCCAGTATTTTCACGATCCGATGACGATTCCCACTCGAATGATTGTAGTGGGGCCGGAAAGGACATGAAGGAATTGAATACGATCAGATGGGCTTTCTCCAGCCCGTCATCCCGCCGCCACAGGGACGCCCATACGAAATGAATGAGATTTCAATGAATGGCAGTGGGCCTGGTGAAGCCCCGCTCTACTACCGCTTGGACGACGAACAGTACGAGGAACTGGTTGACGCCGTTGCCGGGGAAAGAGTTGTGAGTTTGGCACTGTGGGAGGAATCGGTCAGCGATGAAGGCGGCGTGCGGCCACCGCCGGATCAGCGCATACTGTTTGACCTGGACCTATATCTGGACAATAAGATGCTGCTGGCACTGTACGGTACGGCAATTTATAGTGATCCTGAAAGCAGTCCTTTGCGCGGCTGGCAACAGACTGGTAAAATAGTGCAAACTTTGATTAGCAAGGGCATCTGGTTGGACGAAATCGCGGCAACTGAAGAGGACGAGTTGGTACTTATTCTTAGCCGCAACCATGAACCGCAGCTGTATTTGAATGTGAGTGGCTGGACTGTCGAGGATTGGGAGAACCTGCCCGGCGAGCAGTAACTCCTCCCCGGAGCAAAGCTTCTATTTGGACTCCGCCATGAGCGGAATTCGACGTCTCGCACGTATGTCAGCGCCCTACCTTCTTGCCTGGTAGAGGCGTCGTAGAGATTCAGCCGTTACGACCTGACCGGGGAGGATTCACGATGACAATTTTAACTGCCACAAGCGTCGCCCAGACAAGCACGGAACGCTGGAAGGCTTCGCTTTACGCTGCGCTGGCCGCGGCAGTAGTGTCGCTCCTGATGGTTCTTCTAAAGGGCGTACCTGTCCTTGGGGCCCTACTGGGCATCGTGATCGGAGCCGCGCCAATTGTAGGCTACGACTTTGCACGGGGTGCGCTTGGCCAGAACTGGCGACCCGTGATTGGCGGGCTAATCGGAAACATAGCCTTCGTAATCGGCGTCGCGCTGCCTGCTGTATTCACAGATAACTTTGGCTTTGTCGTTGTCGGTCTCCCCATCAGTATCATCACTGTTATTCTTTGGCCCATTGTCGTTGGCGCAATGAGCCCGAATCAATCGATCTGGAAGCTTCTTCTGGCCAGCATCATTGGGCTGATTCTCGCCTGGATCGTTTCCTTTTTCGCCGCCGGGCAGGATCCGACCAGTTGGCCTAGCCTAGCCTCGATTCTGTTCTGGGCTGTATGGGGCGGTACGGTTGGCGCGGCGTTGAGCGCCTGGAGCAAGTAAAGGGCGATACGAAACGCAGTACGCGCCAGAGGTTATTTGAAATGAGAGACCTGGTTCAGCGGGCGGATAAAGTCGCCCGCTGATTCAATTCTGGACCGTTGGACGTAGGCAACTTACATCAGCTACAGCGCTGAACACAGCAACAGGCGTTCAGACTGGCTCGGCATATGTATCGCGACGCGACTACGCTTGAAGAAATCTATCGGCTGGCACTGCCGCAAGGATCGCGGATACTGTTTGGGGAAGGGTTGCTGAACCGCCCTGTAAGTTGGGCTTGCAGCCTGCGCCCCAGTCCCCCGGCATTCCCCAACCTCGAAGGGGAAGAGTTGGCCCTGATCGAAGCCGACCATTTGCGCCAGTTCAACCCTCAGATACGCTTGGACCGGGTCGTGAACAGCTTGCATCAGGCGAGCATCTCTGCAATTGGCGTGATGGGTGACGTGCCGCGGGAAGCCGTGATTGCCGCCGAGCAGAATCAGATTCCACTCATTGCCCTGCCGGATTCCGAACCCCTCCTTTCAGTCGAACGAACCGTGATCCGACTCATCGTAGACCGCGGCGGATATCTTGCCGCCAAGGCCGCCGACCTGCAACGCGAGCTGACTCAAATAGAACTGGACGGCGGCGGAATGGAGATGATGGCGGAGCTTCTGGCAACCTTCTCCGAACAGCCGGTACTCTTCTTGAAAGACGAGGGAACGCCGATTGCGGTCGCCGGTCTCGAAGAACTGACCGAGCAACACAAGCGGCGCGTATTGGCGTCTCTACCGAGTCGCACCACTTTGCGAAGTTGGCTGGCCTCCAATTTCGGCATCGAGCCATCCGAAAACACAGATTTGACCGGCATCCTCCCAATCGATAGCAAGAATCACTACCGAGAAATGGTAGTCAGCCCGGTGATCGTCGCCGATCGAGTTGAAGGGTACTGCCTGCTTCTGCGAACGGATACCGGCAATTCGAAGGAAGTATCCACCGTAGAAAGACTTGCTGTACTTCAGGGAGCGGGCGCGGCTGCCCTGGCCTGGAGCCGCGAGCAGGCTGTAGGGGCGGTTGAAGAGAAGATGCGGGCTGTTTTTTTGGACGAGCTACTGGCAACAGAAATCGCCGACGAGGAGGCGTGGATTCAACGCGGGCACTCGCTTGGCTTCGACTTGACCCGGCCTCACACCGCCTGGCTGATTCAGGCAGATGGCATCCAAGATTGGCCGAATACGCTGCGCCAGTATCTTACCGCGAAGCAGGATCCGGTACTGCTGTCCGTCCGCGCTGAAGTGGCGCTTCTATTCTGGCCGTGCGACAATCCCAAGAGCGGGCGGGATTTCAAAACAGTTGCCAATGGCATGGTTGAGCAGTTCACGTCGACTTTTCAGAGGGCTTCACTTGTAATCGGGATCGGACGCCCGGCAGCCTCCGTGCGGGAGTGGCTACGTAGCCTGGAGCAGGCGCGTGAGAGCTGGCGAATGGGTAGTTCCTGGCAGGCCTCGCCGGTGACCTACTTCGGGGACCTGGGGCTATATCAGCTGTTAACCGGGCTGGGAGGCAGCGGCGAGGCGAACCGCTTCTTCCGTAAGACTGTGGAGCCGTTGGTCTCGCACGATGAAGAACACAACGCCGAGCTCGTTGAGACGCTTGAGGCCTTTTT
Organism: Caldilineaceae bacterium; assembly: GCA_022821585.1. Classification (GTDB taxonomy): domain Bacteria; phylum Chloroflexota; class Anaerolineae; order Caldilineales; family Caldilineaceae; genus Bin5. Next base: position 146,041 of record JAJEDI010000055.1, on the reverse strand, counting down.
TGCATGCCATGGCAATCTCAGCCAGACCGCAGCCTCACTACACATTCATCGCAATACCCTAACCTATCGCCTGCAGCGCATAGCCGGCATCACCAGGATGGATCTCAACGACGCCGACGCGCGCTTTTCGCTTCAACTCGGCCTCAAGTTACGTCCAGTAATGCAAAACCGAATGCATTAGGCGACGGCCGGTGCTACTTATACCGTCTCTTACCCATCCACCCCTTTGTGGCTGCCGGCCGCCAGTTCCTCCGCCAGAATACGCACGGCGTCGACACCCGTCTCCGCGCCGGCAGCTTTCACCAACGCCGAACCGACGACTACTCCTTCAACGATCTCGGACACCCTTGCGGCCTGCGGGCCGGTACTGATCCCGAAGCCGACCGCCAAGGGCAAGTCGGTGTGACGACGCACGCGTTCAACGAAGGCAGGCAGATAGGGCGGCAACTCATCGCGAGCGCCGGTGATTCCGGTTACACTCACCAGATAGATGAAACCTGTGGAATGCCGGGCAACCGACTTAATGCGCTCTTCGGTGCTGGTGGGGGCAAGCATGTAGATGGTGGCCAATCCGGCAGCACGACAGGCGGGCTCCAGTAGCTCAGACTCTCCCGGCGGCAGATCGGGGACGATCAGCCCGTCGATGCCTGCGCTGGCCGCGGCATTGGCAAAGCGCTCTTCTCCGAATGCAAGAATCGGATTGTAGTAACTCATGGCGCAGAAAGGCGTGTCAACGCCCTGGTCACGCAGCTCGCGCGCCATCTTGAGGCAGTCGGCAACGGAAGTGCCGCCCACGAGCGCCGCATAGGTTGCTGTCTGAATCGTCGGCCCGTCGGCCAGGGGGTCGCTGTGAGGTATACCAAATTCGACTATGTCCGCGCCAGCTACCGCCAGAGCAGCGATTACCTCCAGTGATTGCTGCCGTGTGGGATAGCCCATTGCATGGTAGGGCATGAAGGCAGCGGCGCCGGTCGTTTTCAGTTCGCGAAAGACCTGCTCGATCCGTTCAACTCCCCTCATCTTTCACCTCTCGCCCAAAGCTTGCCCATTTATCTGTCTCCTCCGATTGTCTGCATGACCGTGCCCAAATCCTTGTCGCCACGTCCGCTGAGATTGACCAAAATCACCTGGTCTTGCGCCATCTGCGGAGCCAACTCCAACACATAGCCGATGGCATGTGCACTCTCCAGTGCAGGGATGATCCCTTCCAATTCGCACAGTGCACTGAACCCCTTGAGAGTCTGTGTATCTGTGCAGTAGGTGTATTCGGAGCGTCCAACGTCTCGAAGCCAAGCGTGTTCCGGGCCTACACTGGCGTAATCCAAGCCGGCGGAAATCGAATGGGTCAGAGCGATTTGCCCGTCACTATCTTGAAGCACGTAGCTCTTAGTGCCCTGCAAGACGCCGAGCCGACCGCGCTCAGGGTCTGCAAAACGAGCGGCATGGGCGCCGTCTTCAATTCCGTGTCCGCCGGCCTCGACACCGATGAGTCGAACCTTTTCCTCCTTGAGGAATGGATGGAAGATGCCGATGGCGTTACTACCGCCCCCGACGCAGGCCACGATGGCGTCGGGCAGCCGGCCCGGTCCGCCTTCTGCGGGGTCCTGCATCTGGCTATGCGCTTCTATGCCGATGATGGATTGGAAATCCCGGACCATGGCAGGGTAGGGATGAGGGCCGAGAGCGCTGCCCAGCAGGTAGTGGGTGGTTTCTACGTTTGTAACCCAATCACGAATGGCTTCATTGATAGCGTCTTTGAGCGTCTGAGAACCGCTGTCGACCGCTCGCACCTCGGTGCCGAGGAGCTGCATGCGAAAGACATTGGGCTTCTGCCGCTCCATATCCACCGTGCCCATGTAGACAATGCATTCGGTGCCCAACAGCGCAGCCGCTGTGGCGGTGGCGACGCCGTGCTGGCCGGCGCCGGTTTCTGCCACGATGCGCGTCTTGCCCATCTTGCGTTTCATCAGCAAGGCCTGACCCAGGGCATTATTGATCTTATGGGCGCCGGAGTGAGCAAGATCTTCTCTTTTCAGATAGATTTGGGCACCCCCCAACTCTTCGCTCAGGCGGCGTGCGTAGGTGAGCGGAGTGGGACGTCCAACATACGTGTGCTGCAGATGGGCCAGTTCAGCCATAAAGTCTTTATCAACGCGGGCGTTCAGGTAAGCTTCTTCCAGTTCGTCCAGCGCCGGCATGAGTGTCTCCGGAACGTACTTGCCGCCGTATGGGCCGAATCGCCCCGTCTCGTCCGGAACGGCGCCGTAGTTAACCGGTGTCGATGTTGTCGAAATGGTCATTAGTTCCTCGCATTCGGTCTGTCGACGGTTGCCCAGCAGTCCGTCATCTGCGCTCGAAAATGATATTCGCTGCCTGCTGCATGACATCCACAGGCGCGGTTTCTCCGGTCCACTTTTCCCAGGCAATAGCGCCTTGGTAAACAAGCATTCCCAGACCTCCTATGGCTTTAGCCCCATCGGTGGACGCCAGTTGAAGAAGCCTGGTCATGACCGGATTGTAGACCAGGTCGTAGACGACCTGATCTTCACGGAATTCAACATTTTCCTCCCAGGGCAGTCCTTCTATGCGCGGCTCCATACCCAGCGATGTGCAGTTGACGATCAGGTCCGCATCCTGAGAACTGCCTGTCACATCATCAGGAAAGGCGGCGCTGTAGAATTCAGTTTCCGGGAAGTAAGATTGCATTGTCGCCGCCAGATCGACAGCCTTGGCCACGGTGCGGTTGAGGATTTTCACACTATCCACTCCGGCCTCTGCCAGTCCGAATACGACTGCTCTCGAAGAGCCGCCTGCCCCAATCACCAGGGCCCGCTTGCCTTCAGGCTCAACATTGTGAGCATGAAGGTCTGCAATGAAACCGGCGCCGTCGGTATTGTCTCCAGTGAGTTGACCATCTTCTTCGACGACAATCGTATTGACGGCGCCTATGGCTTCAGCCGCGGGCGTCCAGTGCTGCAGGTGCGGCATAACTGCCTGTTTGTGGGGCACGGTCACGTTCACCCCTCTAAGTCCCAGTGCGGGCAACGCGGCGACAGCGTTGGGCACCCGGTCCGGCGGTACTCCGAAAGCCAGGTAGCGCCAGTTCATCTGACGTGCCGCAAAGGCTGCGTTGTGCATCTGCGGGCTAATGGAATGAGTGACCGGCCAGCCGAACAGGCCGACAAGGGTTGTCGCAGCATTAATGTCAGTCGGGAATACCTCTGATTCAGCTTCCTCCGAAGAGACGGAGACAGCTTCATTCTGCTCTAGTTCACTCATCTTCGCTTGCCCAATCCCGCTCCTGCACACTTACGTTGAGTGCACGCAAAGTAGATTCGAATCCGGGAAAACTGTCGGCGGTAACGTGCGCGTTTTGAATGGTAGTCTCTCCCTCGGCAATCACGGCGGCCACGGCCAAAGCCATCGCCAGCCTGTGATCGCCGTGGCTGTCTACGGTGGTGCCCTTGAGCGGCGTCGGCCCGTCCACGATGAATCCGTCGGCAGTCTCCTGAATCCGTGCACCCATCTTTTTGAGTTCGGAAACTGTCGTGGCGATCCGATCGGTTTCTTTCACCCGCAACTCCTGGGCATCTCGCACAATGGAGCGCCCTTCGGCCTGAGTCGCAGCTACGGCCAGGACCGGCAACTCGTCGATCATGGTAACGATTTGTGAGCCACCGAACTCCAGGCCCCGCAACCCACCGCCGCTGACGATCAGGTCTGCCACAGGCTCACCGCCCTGAAGCGGCCGTTCTCTGCGCCGAATCCTGGCCCCCATCTCAGAAAGAGCATCAACGATCCCGGTACGGGTCGCGTTGACACCCACATCTACGATCGTCAGATTACTGTCCGGCAACGCAGACGCTCCAACCAAGAGAAATGCAGCCGAGGAGATATCGCCGGGAACCAGGATGTTGAGAGGGTTGAGCGGCGAGTGAGGACGCTCGCTGTGGGTCGTATTGCCCAGTGCTGTGACCGGGGCGCCCATCGATTCCAACATGCGTTCCGTATGGTCGCGTGCTGGTCCGGGCTGGTGAACGACCGTCAGCCCGTGGGCATAGAGGCCTGCCAACAGGAGACAGCTCTTGACCTGAGCGCTGGCGACCGGCATCTCGTATTCAATGGCGGCAAGGCGGGAGGGGACTATAGTTAGGGGCGCGTAACGGCCATTCTGGCGTCCGAAAATCTGGGCACCCATCGTGCGCAGAGGGTCAACGATCCGCGCCATAGGACGCCCGCGAATCTGGGCCGTCCCGCTGAGCACGCTTACAAACTCCTGTCCAGCCAGCAGCCCAGACAGCAGTCGCATTGTGGTACCGCTGTTGTCACAGTCGAGTACGTCGTTGGGCTCCTTCAAGCCTTCGAGCCCGACACCATGGACTTCCAGGCGCGTCCTGCTGATCTCATCGATGCGCACGCCCATCGCCCGCATGATGTTCATCGTGGCCCGACAGTCATGGCCGTCAAGAAAGTTACGAATGTGAGTGGATCCTTCGGCAATCGATCCGAAGATCACCGCCCGATGGCTGATGGACTTATCCCCGGGGACTCCGCACCGACCGACGAGGGGACCTTTGCTGCTGATTTTGAGTATGTCTGCCATTGAAGGTTTCGGTTGAATTGGGACGGACCGGTCAATTTGTCTTGAAAATGATTCTCTGTCTAATGCTTTGTTTGGCGCCTCGTATCGGTTGGCCTTTGCGCGACGCCTGGTGGAGGCCCTTATCAGCCCTCCGTTCGGGTAGTGAACGCGCCTTTCTTCTGCTGCCACGCTGCACGCGCAGTCTGAGAACAGGAGAGCTTACCCTGTAGAGTCTCTTCATTGTTCTCTGCGAGCAGCGTTCGCAGTTCCTGGAAGTGCTCGCTAAGCGTGTCCATCTGTGCCAGAACAGCCTCTCGATTGGTCACCAGAATGTCCAGGAACATCTGCGTATCGCTTGCTGCCACCCGGCTGGTGTCGCGAAAGCCGCCTGCTGCCAGCTCCCAAACGGCGGGATCTTCGTCCCCGAATTCGCTGACCGTGTGTACCAGGGCACTCGCCAGTAGAAAGGGCAGATGGCTGATGGCAGCGACAAGTTGATCGTGGCGGGCCGGCTGCATAGTGACAGGGTAGGCACCGATTGCCTCCGCCAATTCGGATGCCAGCTCGACTGTTTCCTTCGAGGTGCGCGGCAGGGGCGTAAGCACCCACGGTGCACCCTCGTAGAGACCGCTTTCTGCGGAAGCGTATCCGGCAGTTTCTTTCCCGGTCATGGGATGGCCGCCAATCGGCTGAACGCGGGGAGGCAGCCGGTCCATGGCCGCGCAGATTTCTGCTTTGGTGCTTCCCATGTCCATTACTACGGTGCCCGGCCACAGGATTGGACTGAGCGTTTCCAGCGTCTTGACGACTGCGCGCACAGGCGTGGACAAGATAACAATGTCGGCCCCGGCGACACCGGAACTAAGATCGGTTGTCGCCAAGTCGACCGAATTCTCATGAAAAGCGCGCAGGATAGTGCCGAAGTTGCGGGTAACGCCCCGCACTTCTCGGCATAGGTTGCGCTGTTTCAGATCGATGCAAAGGCTTGCGCCCATCAGGCCGAGCCCGATGACTGTAACACTGCACTCGGATAGTGATTTCATGTATAGATTGTCGTAGCCCGGCTCTCGCCCCTGCTTTGCAAGTCAAGACGTTCAAAGGAACTGATGCCTCGTGACCAGGTTCCGGAGATCAGATTTGACGTCCAACGGCACTGGCGACAGATTTCAGCTCCTGCATCAACGAACCAAAGTGCTCGAAAGTCAGACTTTGGGCGCCGTCGCTCCAGGCTTTTGATGGGTCTGGGTGTACTTCGATCATCAGTGCATCTGCCCCTGCGGCAACCGCGGCCTTAGCAATCGGGGCCACGTATTCCCACTGGCCCGTGCCATGTGCCGGATCGGCCACTACAGGCAAGTGAGTCAACTGCTTCAAGACGGGGATGGCATTTATGTCAAAGGTGTTGCGGGTTGCCGTCTCGTAAGTCCTGATCCCGCGCTCACAAACCATCACCTGCATGTTGCCGTTGCTCAGAATGTACTCGGCGCCCATCAGCAGCTCTTGGATCGTGCCGCTTATGCCTCGCTTGAGGAAGACCGGTTTGGTCGTTTTGCCCACAGCCTTAAGGAGGGGGTAGTTCTGATTATTGCGTGCGCCAATCTGAAAAATGTCGGTATAGTCGCCCACAAGCTCGATATCCTCCGAACTCATCACTTCAGTGATGATGGGGAGACCGGTCTGTTCTCTGGCCTCAGCCAAGTATTTGAGGCCCTCTTCGCCCAGGCCCTGGAAGCTGTAGGGGCTGCTGCGAGGTTTGAATGCGCCGCCGCGGAGCACTGAGCCGCCGGCTTCTTTGACAGCGTGCGCCGTCTCCAGAATCTGCTCGCGACTTTCCACACTGCAAGGCCCGGCCATAACCACAACTCTCTCTCCGCCAATGTCTGTGCCATTGACGGGAATCGTGGTCGACGACTGAACGAAGTCGCGGCTGGCGTACTTGTAGGGTTGCATAATGCGGACTGTTTTTTCCACTCCTTCAAGGACTTCGAAAGTGTCCTGTTGGATCAGATAGTCGTCGGCACCGATGATGCCTACAATAGTCCGGGCTTCTCCGCGGCTCAGATGCACCTTGTATCCGAGCTCTTCGACGCGCTTGACGACCTCCTCTACTTGATCCTGCGAGGCTCCTTGCCTCATAACAACAATCATTGAATGTTCCTTTCCTGGTCTGATTGCATAGCTCAGTCTTTGATGTAGACAGCGTTCTGCGATCTTAGGCCTATTCCTCTCATAAGACCGTTCGGAACTGTTCAGGCCAACGCGACACCCGTCTCCTTTTCGACTGTATTTGGCACTTCCTTGTCCGAGGTTTCAGCCGTGTCGACTGAACCGGTTGGCGTGGCTATCGAGCGGTCGACGGCCTCTGCGACCTTGCGCAACGAGCACATCAGATCGGCAAACCGTTCCGGTTTGAGACTCTGGTCCCCGTCACTTAAGGCTGATTCCGGGTCAGGGTGGACCTCCAAAATGAGGGCGTCTGCTCCGGCCGCGACCGCAGCCAGCGACATCGGCGGCACCAATTCCCAGTCGCCCGTGCCGTGGGCCGGATCGGCTACGACCGGCAGATGGGAGGCACGCTTGAGAACGGGTATGGCGTTGAGATCGAAGGTATTGCGAGTTGCCGTTTCGTAGGTGCGGATGCCGCGCTCGCAAAGCATCACCTGCATGTTTCCGTTGCTCAAAATGTACTCGGCACACATCAGCAGTTCCTGGATTTCGCCGCTTAGGCCCCGCTTGAGCATGACCGGTCGCCGTGTCTTGCCCACTGCCTGGAGCAGTGCGTAATTCTGCATATTGCGGGCGCCTATCTGGAGGATATCCACATACTCGGCCACCAGGTCAATGGCCTCTACAGTCATTACTTCGGAGATGACCGGCAGACCTGTGACCTCCCTGGCCTCGGCCAGGTACTTCAGCCCCTTTTCGCCAAGCCCCTGGAAGCTGTATGGACTGGTACGCGGCTTGAAAGCACCGCCTCGCAGTACGCTGGCGCCGGCTTCTTTGACAGCGATAGCGGTCTGGATTATCTGGTCCCTGCTTTCGACGCTGCAGGGCCCGGCCATGACAACAACCTGCTCGCCCCCGAAACGGATGCCGTTCACATCGATCACAGTACGTTCAGGGTGAGTGGCTCTGCTTGCGAGCTTGTAAGGATCCTGGATGCGCACCGTCTTTTGCACGCCTGACATCGCATCGAAAGTTGCTCTTTGCACTTGGGTCAAGTCGCCGAGAAGCGCAATGACGGTATGACTTTCGCCACAGATCGGCTGAGTTTGTGCGCCCATCGATGCAGCGCGCTTGATGACGTTTTCAATCTCGGTTTCGGAAGCCTGAGGTTTCATTACGACTACCATTTATCTCTCCCATTTTACGAATTCTCAGTCAAAGGATTGGACATTCAATGTCAAGAGGGGTAGTCGCTACCCTTTGTCATAGTTTGAATTCCTCAGTGTTCTATATCTGCAACATAGCCTCTTGTGCAAACTCTTCAGGGGTAGGTTGCACGGCAGCGGGGTAACTGCCCAGCATTTTTACGAAGGCAGCTCTGTTGAGCAGTCCCAGGACGGCAGCACTACAATCAGGCTCCTGCCAGTGACCCTCGAAGTCCAGGTAGAATACGTATTGCCAGGGTCGGTTGCGGCGGGGGCGGCTCTCCAGTTTGACGAGATTGATGTTGCGTTCGGCGAACTCTCCGAGACAGGCGTAAAGTGCGCCCGGGCTGTGTGGCGTAGCAAATACAAGGGAGGTCTTGGAATTCGGAGACTGCTCGGCGTCGCCTTTTCCAATGACAAAGAATCGTGTAAAGTTGAAGTGCAGGTCCTCGATGCCCTGTTGGACAATCTCCAAGTCATAGATTTCTGCTGCGAGTGCGCTTGCTATCACGCCCACCTTCGGTTCGGGATGCTCCGCCAGTTCCTTGGCACTGCCGGCCGTGTCATACCAGGGGATGGCTGTATAACCGTGGCGGTTGAGAAAGCTTTCGCACTGTGCCAGGGCCTGCGGATGGCTGCGAACTTGCTCTATGTGGTCGCCATTGCCCGGCAAAGTCAGTAGATTGTGCCGCACACGCAGCAGGATTTCTCCCTGAACGCGAAAGTCATGATCCAGTAAGAGGTCATATGCTTTATTGATGCTGCCGGCGAGCGAATTCTCCACAGGCACTACGCCCACAGTAGAGCGGTCATCATCCAACGATGCGAATATGTCCTCAAATGTCCGGATGGGCAGAGTATCGACCTGTACACCGAACTGCTGGCGGATAGCTTCTTCGGAGTACGCACCGTGTTCTCCCTGAAAAGCGACTACATTCATCGGATTGCTCCATAGTTGTCTGACGTCGAAATTGAGCGTTTTCCCTGTCCGTAGTGTCCAATTCGGCGCCGTCAAGACCAGTTCTTCAACTGCTCATCGATCCACCTGTTCAACTCGTCCAAGTCGATTTCGGATGCCAGCCGTTTGTCGGGGCGCAGAGCCTCAGCCTCTTTAAGATAGACATGCTGGATTTCTTTCTGCGGCGTATCTGTATTCCAGTTGATCAGGACGCGAATACATTGAGGAACAGTGTCGGCAACACGCATTTCATGGCCGCACAGCATCGGCACATCCATCCAACCCAACTGTCGAGCGGCCAGCGCCGGAAATTGACTGACCAGATCGATAGTTGTCGTAAAGATTGCGCTGGCCACGTCTTCAGACTTAATATCGTTAAGACGAATCATAAACGCCAACAGTTCTCTGGTTGCCTGCAAAATCGTTTCGGGCGTGTCCTCTTCAACGGTAGTTGCGCCTCGCACACCTCGACAGATCACGGCTATCTCCATTTCTTTCGCTGAGTCATGCACACGTTGGAAGAAACGGCGCATGGCGACTTAGTTTATTGTGAGTCCTAATTACGCGTGTCAAGTATGCGCACGTGTTGCGGGCAACTCGTCTTCATGCCAACAAAAAAAGCGTGGAGTTCGTCTCCACGCTTTGAGTGTCTTTACGTTGACTGCCCTTACACAGCCCAACGCTCCTCAACCAGCGGAGACGGTTGGTTCACGCCAAAATAATAACCAAACCAAAAGTTGCCGAAAGAAAACCCGCGCCACTCATGGCGCAGGTTGCTGGACAACAGGATCTCAGCTGCCGACGGGCCATCCAACAGGTTGATCGGCAGAAGAGAGTCGTCTTCGCTACGAATCAGATCGGCGATTGTCACTGGTGCTTCGCTGCGTTCGGTAGTCACTCTGTCAAATCGTCCTATGAGCAGGGCGGCTGAGAGTTTCATCAGGGCATTGAGGGAGAGATTACCATAAGGAAAGACAGATGTCAATTCCGTCACCATAAAATTCGTACAAAGAAAAAGTATGTCCCGCCCTGCCGTTTTAGAGGAGCTTTTGGCAAGGTCTCCTAGCTGTTGGAGCAGGCCAAGAGAGAGGCGCATAGCCTCCCTCCACCAATGGAGAGGCCAGGAAAACGATTGCGAAACCGCCAAGCTGGCGGAAGCTAGTCTGATGACTCGTCGATGAGCCATCTGCCCATCTTGCACTTCCCTTGCAGTTCCCCGACAATTGTTAGCGAGACGAATCACAATGTATCAATGCGAAGGACTGCTGTCTACTGGTCCGCTCTAGAGTTCTGAGTTCGTAGCGCAGATCAGTGGGTTACATCTCAACATCAGCTATGGAGGAACCGGATGCTAAATTCATTTTCTTTACACGGCAAAGTCGCACTGGTCACGGGCGCCAACGGAGGGATAGGGCGTTCGATTGCATTGGGATACAAGGCAATGGACGCGACGGTTGTTGCCAGCGGACGCAACACGCAGAAGAACGCAGCAGTTGCGGAGGAACTGGGTGAAGGCCACGATGTAATCACTCTGGATGTGCGGGACGAAGATGCGGTCAGTCAGGCGGTGGCAACCGTCGTCGAAAAACACGGGAGACTCGACATCCTGGTCAACAATGCCGGCATCGCCCGCCGCATCAATATCCTGGACATGGATACTGTTGACTGGCACGACGTGATTGACACGCATCTGAACGGCGGCTTCTACTGCGCCAAGGCCGCGGCCAAGGCGATGGTCAACGCCGGAAACGGGGGCAAAATCATCAACATCGGGTCGATGTACTCCCTATTTGGACCGCCCAATGTCACCAACTATGCAGCGGCCAAGACTGGAATCCTTGGTCTGACGCGCGGGCTGGCGGTCGAGTTGGCTGTTCATAACATCCAGGTGAATGCACTGCTGCCGGGTTGGCACAAGACCGACATGAACCGCGACCTTCTGGACGGGCCGCTGGGAGAAGAGATTCGGCACAAAACGCCGGCACGCCGTCTGGGGACTGCCGATGACCTGGCTGGAGCTGCCATTTTCCTGGCCTCAGACGCGGCCGAGTTCGTCACGGGTACGACCGTGGTTGTGGATGGCGGGTACTCGATCATGGACCGACAGTGGGCAGATTGAAACCGGCCACTTCGATCGGGTATAATTCCATCGACGCTTCGCACTGCAAATGAGAGTAAGGAGGACTGCAATGGCTGTGTCGACAGTCGAGCGCTCGAAGAGGTCTCTTGCGACAGAAAATGAGGCGCCTGTTCCGCCATTGAACAACGGCGACCGACTTACGCGCGCCGAGTTCGAACGCATCTACGCGGCCCATCCTGAGATAAAGAAGGCGGAACTCATTGAAGGAGTCGTCTATATGCCACCCCCGGCACGCTTTCGCGAACATGGCGAACCACTCTTTGACGCAATTGGCTGGCTCAGCATGTACAAAGTTGCCACACCGGGAGTGACAGGCGGTGACAATGCAACGCTGCGACTTGATTTCGAGAATGAACCCCAACCGGACGTTTTATTGCGACTGCCACCGGAACTCGGGGGCAACTCCAGAATTGGCGAAGACGGCTACTTGGAGGGTGCACCTGAATTGATCCTCGAAGTCTCCGCGAGTAGCGCAAGCTATGATCTGAACCAGAAACAACGGGCCTATGCCCGTAACGGCGTGCCGGAGTACATCGTGTATCTGGCCTATGAGCAACGCGTTATCTGGCATGTCTTGCGTGGCGGCGTCTATGAAGAACTGCAGCCCGACCAAGATGGCGTCCTCAAGAGCGAGACATTCCCAGGTCTGTGGTTGTTGCCGGATGCGCTGCTGGCTGGGGATCTTTCTCGTGTATTGGAGACCTTGCAGCTAGGGCTTGAAACGGCAGAACACAAGACATATTGCGCTGCACTAGCTCGGCGCTTTGAGGAGATAAAATGAAACTCTCAACGTCAGAAAACCTTGCCGTCGTTGACCACCTGCTGACGACCACCCGCTCGGTACGTAAACGGCTGGACCTGAACCGACCGGTTGAACGCAAAGTCATCGAACAATGTCTGGAGATCGCGGCCCAGGCTCCCAGCGGCAGCAATCGTCAGGGCTGGCACTTCGTGGTGGTAACCGATGCGGAGAAGAAACGCTTCATCGCCGAACGGTATCGGAAGGCGTGGTACGGATACAACGCCACTCGCAATGTGGGTGAGGGGCCGAACCTGACCGCAGAGGAGAAACAGCTGCTGCGCGTGATCAGTTCCGCCCAGTACTTGGCCGACAACATGGAGGATGTCCCCGTCCTGATAATTCCCTGCATCGAAGGCCGCCCTGAAGATGCTTCACCGGCGTCGCAGGCTGGTGTATATGGCTCGATACTGCCGGCGGCATGGTCGCTGATGTTGGCGCTGCGCGCCAGAGGACTAGGCTCTGCCTGGACCACCCTGCACCTACAGAGCGAGCGCGAGATCGCCGAGATGTTAGGCATCCCCGACGATATTACACAGGCCTCGTTGCTGCCGGTCGCCTACTTCAAGGGCGGCGACTTTCGCCCAGCCAGTCGGAAGCCGATGCGCGACAGGACCTATTGGGATAGGTGGCAGACAGCATGAAACTTGTCGCCGATATTCATCTGCACTCCCACTATTCGCGAGCTACGAGCAAGAACCTGACCCTTGAGCACCTGTGGAAATGGGCACAGCTCAAAGGCGTACAGGTTGTAGCCACGGGTGACATCGCCCATCCGGGCTGGCTGGCAGAGATGCAGATGAAACTGGAATCGGCCGAGGAAGGGTTATTTCAGCTCAAGCCGGAGTACCAAGCTACTGTCGCCGAAGAAGTGCCGCCGGCCTGCAGAGGAACAGTACGTTTTCTGATCGGCGGCGAGATCAGCAACATCTACAAGAAATATGACCGCACGCGCAAGGTACACAACATCGTCTTTGCGCCGTCCTTCGAGGCGACCACGATATTGCAGGCCGAACTGGAAAAGATCGGCAACATTCGCGCGGACGGACGTCCAATCCTGGGTCTGGACAGTCGTGACCTACTGGAAATTGTCCTGGAAGTGGACGACCGCTGCCATTTGATTCCCGCCCACATCTGGACTCCCTGGTTCTCGATCCTCGGGTCCAAGTCCGGGTTCGATTCGGTTGAAGAGTGCTTCGCTGATCTGACTCCCCACATATTCGCTGTCGAGACGGGTCTCTCATCAGATCCACCGATGAATTGGCGCGTTTCCTGGCTGGACAGTTACACGCTCATCTCAAACTCGGACGCTCACTCGCCGCCAAAGCTGGCCCGAGAGGCCACACTGTTCGATACCGAACTGAGCTTTGACTCGCTGTTCAGCGCCCTGCAGAGCGGGGATCCCACGGCGTTTCAGGGCACCATCGAGTTTTTCCCGGAGGAGGGCAAATATCACCTGGACGGTCATCGCAAGTGCGGGGTCTGCTGGGAGCCGGTGACAACGATTGCCCATGAAGGGCTTTGCTCAAGCTGTGGCAAGCCTGTGACTGTTGGCGTCTACCACAGGGTTGAAGAGTTGGCTGACCGCGAACCCGGTGCACGTCCGCCCTCTGTGGCGCCTTTCACCAGCCTCATTCCATTGCCCGAGGCGCTGGGTGAAGTTCTCGGTGTCGGCCCGAACTCCAAACGGGTGCAGAGCGAGTACCTGCGGCTGTTGGGAAGGTTGGGGCCGGAACTGGAAATTCTGCGATCTACCGCTCTTGAAGATATCGCGGCGGCGGGCGGACCCGTTCTGGCCGAGGGAATCAGGCGCATGCGGGGAGGCGAAGTGGTTGCGCAGAGCGGGTACGACGGTGAATACGGCGTCATCCGCATGTTTGATGGGGAGGTAGACCAGCTTTCTTCGTTCCAACTGGGTATGTTCGCCGTCGAGCCATCGTCTGCAATGAAGGAAAGCAGCGCGACTGCAGAGGGGCGGGTGCCTGCCAGGGAAGAGGGGCAAAGTCTGCCTTCGAATAGGTCCAGTGCACCCGCCGAAAAAGTAGTGGCGGACGGGGAGGTCCAGTACAGTTTGCCCCTCGAAACAGCCCTCGAGGACCCCAAACTTTCGTATTCTCAGGTGCGCCAGGATGCAGTCGGCAAGACCGAGGCCGACTGGTTCAGTCAGCTGAATGCGGAACAGCAGGCAGCTGCAGCCCATACAAGCACGCCCCTGGCGATCGTGGCCGGACCGGGTACCGGCAAGACCCGAACTCTGACCGTGCGCATTGCGCGTCTGATCGAGAAGTTGGGCGCGGAGCCGTCTTCGATTTTGGCGGTTACGTTTACGAACAGGGCCGCGGAAGAGATGCGGGAGCGGCTGGACGAACTCTTGGGCACAGAAAGGTCGGCCCGAATTACAGTTGGAACGTTTCATCAGTTGGGCGCCAGCTTACTACGGGAGTTCGGGGCGGCGATTGGAGTTTCTCATAGCTTTACGATTCTCGCAGATGCGGAGCGGCAGACAGTTCTGAGACGGGCCTGCCCTCAGTTGGGAGCAAGGGAGTTGCGGGATGCGTTGGTGGCGATTTCAATGCGTAAGAGCAGTGCAACTGCAGCGAACGCATACGGCAAAGTCCAGGAGAGCGAGAGCGACGTATGGGCGAGCTATCAGGCCGCCCTCAAAGAGGCAAACGCGCTCGATTTCGACGACCTGATTCTACGCGCCGTTTTGCTGCTGGAGTCGGATACCGCCGTCCTGAATACAGTCCAGGCCCGCTTTCGCTGGATCTCCGTGGACGAGTATCAGGACGTGAACGCAGCGCAACACCGCTTGTTGTCTTTGTTGGTCGCGGGGGGCGCCAACCTGTGCGTCATAGGAGACCCGGACCAGGCAATCTACGGCTTCCGGGGCGCGGATCACCGCTACTTTCTGTCCTTTGAGGACGACTACCCTGGCGGCAAGCGACTTTATTTGAAGAAAAACTACCGTTCGGCCCAGACCATTCTGGACGCGGCGATGCAGGTCATTTCACGCAGTCCCGACCATCAGGCAACCAACCTGATCGCCGACTTTGCAGAGCAGATAAAGTTGGACGTATATCGCGCCCCCACAGATAGGGCTGAAGCAGAATACCTTGTCCACCAGGTGGAACAGATGGTAGGTGGGGTCAGCTACTTCTCTCTGGACTCCGGGCGCGTAGACGAAGACAGTCTGCCTGAGGATTTTACTTTTGGCGATTTCGCCGTTCTTTATCGCCTTAATACGCAAGCCAGGCAGATTGAAGAGGCTTTTGACCGCTCAGGCATTCCCTACTCGACGCTAGGTGGCCCGGCTCTGACAGAACAGAGCCCCGTGCGGGAGACTCTGGCGCTCTTGTGGCTCACACAGACGCCGGCGGGCTTCGTCCATTGGGGTCGGGTCCTGACGGAAGGGAAGCGGGCGCTATCCGGCGAAGCAGTGTCAGATCTGTTGGGCCGCCAGAGCTCGGAGAAAAAGGATAGCGGCGTGTCATGGGCTTGGCCCGAGCCGATGGCAGCAGCGTACAGAAGCGGCAATCTGCGGCAGCCTCAGCGAGAGAGGCTGGCAGAGACGGTCGAGCTTGTGAAGGAGCTGGACAGGGACTCCTCCGCGCCACTGTTATCGCAGATTCAAGCCGCAGCCGCGGGCTGGGAAAAGTTGCGCGGCGCCAAATACAACGATGCCGAATTGGAGCGAATCGATCGCTTGCAGCGCAGGGCGGCGCCGTTCAGAAACCGACTGCAGGCGTTCCTGACAACGATGGCGTTGCAGAGCGAAGGCGATCATTACGACCGGCGGGCAGACCGCGTGACGCTGATGAGTCTCCATGCAGCGAAGGGACTGGAGTTCCCCGTCGTTTTCATAGCAGGTTGTGAAGAAGGGCTCCTGCCCTACAAGCCTGTCAACCGTGACGTAGACTTGGACGAGGAGCGGCGGCTCTTTTACGTGGGCATGACACGTGCCCAGCGGCGGTTGATCCTGACACACGCCAACCGACGCTTTCTATTTGGGCAGGCAATGGTAAATCCGCTCTCCGGTTTTGTCACCGACATTGAGGCGGCCCTGCAGGAGGTACGGCAGGCACAGCCGCGCCGGTCCCGCAAGAGAGAAGAAGACCGGCAATTGCGACTACTCTAGAAATCTTTAGAGGGCGCGCGCAGCCTCCCAATGCGCAGAAAACCTGTATTCGTCACAACCTTTGGCCGATTTTACCAGGCTGACGCCTTCTCCAATTTTTCCAGATGTTCCCTGGTTAGCTCCAACTCCAGTGAAGTCAGACTGCTTTGCAGCTGCTCAACCGTGTTTGCACCGATGATTGGGGCGGTCGTGCCCGGTTGGGCAAGGAGCCAAGCGATTGAGACGGCGGTCGGCGTGGCGCCAAGTTCTCCGGCTACGCATTGCACTGCTTCCAGGGCCTTCCATCCGGCGTCGTTGAAGTAGCTCCCGCGCACGCTCTCTGCGCGTACACTGTCTGTATCGCCATCTCGGCTGTATTTGCCTGTCAGAAAGCCCCCAGCCAGCGGGCTGTAAGGGATGATGCCGAGGCCGTATGCCCGGCAGACCTCCCTTAGTTCACGCTCAAACTCGGCCCTGTGCACAAGGTTGTAGTGGGGTTGGATGGAATCGTAGCGGGCCAGGCCGTGCTTGTCGCTCGTCCAGAGGGCCTCTGTAAGGCGCCAGGCCGAATAGTTGCTACAGCCGATGTATCGGACTTTGCCCTGCTGCACGAGGCGATCAAACGCCTCCAATGTCTCCTGAATGGGTACATCGGCGTCGTAATAGTGGGCCTGATAGAGATCGATCGTATCGGTTTGCAGGCGGCGAAGAGAGGCTTCGCAGGCTTCCAGGATGTGCTTGCGGCCGAGGCCCTCGTCGTTTGGGCCTGGCCCCATCCGTCCCCGCACCTTGGTGGCGATGACCATCCGGCGACGGTTGCCGCGCGTCTGAAGCCAGCGTCCAATCACTTCCTCGCTGACACCGCCGTCGTTTCCTTCCACCCAGCGGCTGTAGATGTCGGCGGTGTCGATGAAATTCCCGCCTGCCTCCGAAAAGGCGTCCATCACAGCAAAGCTTGTCTTCTCATCGGCCGTCCAGCCGAACTGCATCGACCCTAAGCAGAGTGGCGAAACCTTGAGTCCTGTCCGGCCCAGACGGCGATACTGGATGCCGATCATTGTTCGACTCCTATAAGCGTTCTTTCATCTCCGACGCGGCGAGTGACGCGGCGGGCGTCGAGCTCTTCCAGGAGCGCTTGTGCATATTTTCGACTGGTGTCAAGCAGATCGCGCACGTCGGCCAACGTGATGGCCCCTCTGGTTCTGGCCAGAGCAATGGTCTTCTGCGTAGCGACAGCGAAGTCCTCCTGGCGGAGATAGACTGAGCCGGGAAGTCGGACGATTATATCCATCTCAATCAGCGAATCCAAAAGGTCCTCATCGTCGTTCAGAAGACTGAGCGTGTCGATTGCATTAGGGGGACTGAACGGCGCTTCGGCATAGGCCTGAAGTGTTCGGTCGACGGCCCGCTGTTGAGTGGACGAATAACGTACAGAGTGGGATAACAGCCGGACTGTGTTTTCTTGGCTTGCGACCAGCCCGTCTTCACTCGCCTGCACGGTCAAGTCGTTGAAGGCGCGTTGGGGCAGCTCTTTGCGTACTCCGCCTGCACCGACGACTCGCAGCCGGCTGCGCACCTCACTGCGAGGCATTCCCTGCCGCAAGGGAAAGTTGAGGTGGAACTCGCCAAGGAGTAGTTGCATGTCAGCGACGACCTGCTGGTAGGCCGATTCGCTGATCAGGAGTCGCCGCTCATCCAGCCCGCGCATCGGCCCGTCCTTGTGAAGCTGCTGAATGGCCGCACCCGCAATCTCTTTATCAAGTCCGGAGGCGGTGATCAGTTCCTGCTCTGAAAGCAGAGGTTCCCGTTCAAGGGCCTGCAGCACGATTTCATCGGGGCTCCCTTGCGCCAGTGTTTCCAATCTGGTGAGGACTGTCGCGTCGTTTCGTCGATAGCGCCGTCTTGGGTGTGGATCCAGGATTTCCCCTCCACCTAGAGTGAGACTGGGGGATGGTTGGCGCAGAATGAACCTGTCTCCAGCAGCCACAAGAACAGGCTGATCCAGTCGTAACTGCAACCAGGCGTTGCCACCGGGAGGAAGCTCCTCGGCAGCAAGGAGACGAATGTGGGCAGGCGTCTCTGACGCGCCGCTGAACAGGTCTACCGCAGTGTTGTGCCGCAGTGGTTTGGGCGCGTCGGGCAGCAGACGGAAAGACACGTCCAGCAGGCGCGTCGCTCGCAGCGTTCCTGGGGTAACTGCCACCTGGCCGCGTCGGATTTCATCCGTTGCGATGCCGCTGACGTTCATGGCGACGCGGCTGCCCGGCAAGGCGCGTTCAATCTCTTGTTTGTGCGTTTGCAGAGCGCGCACTCGACCCGAAGGCCCGTCGGGAAGTATGTCTACCGGCTCGCCAACGGCAAGATGTCCGTCGCTCAGCGTTCCGGTTACAATTGTACCGAAGCCGGGCAGGCTGAAAATGCGGTCGATGGGCAACCTCGGCCGTCCTCGATCGCGGCGGGGGGGAAGAGCAGTCAAGGCACGTGCCAGATGAGATCGCAACTGATTTAAGCCTTCACCGGACTGCGCACTTACGCGGACGATTGGCGCCCCTTCCAGCCGCGTTCCGACCAGGATTTCCTGAATGTCGAGTTCGATCAGCTCCAGCCACTCTGGATCGTCGATCAGATCGGTCTTTGTGAGGGCGACCAAACCCTCGGGGAGTGCGAGCAGGTCAAGAATAGCGAGGTGTTCTCGGGTCTGGGGCATGACCCCTTCGTCTGCTGCAATGACGAGTATTGCGGCGTCAATGCTGCCGACACCGGCAAGCATATTCTTGATGAAATCGATATGGCCGGGGACGTCTACAATGCTGACAGGCTCAAGAGTACCGTCGGGCAATGCCAGGTCCATCCAGGCAAAACCGAGCACGATGGTGAGCCCGCGACGCTGCTCTTCTTCAAGACGATCGGGGTTACTTCCCGTTAGCGCTTGGACCAAGGTCGACTTGCCATGGTCCACATGACCTGCGGTGGCGATTACCCGCATCAGGTGCGGTTTTGTGAGGCCTCACCGGAGACGACTCCGGCCGTGCGTGTCGTGCTGTTGGCCTGGCGAGCATACAGTTCGGCGGTGCGGCGCTGCTTCTGCCATTCCTCTTCCAGGTCTTTCATCGTATCGTCCCTTTCTTCAAGGGCGGTCTGCAGACCGTCGAGCCAGAGCTGGGCTGCGCTGATATATCTGCCGCCGTATTGTTCCTGAAGCTTCCAAAGGAGGCGCAGCATCTCTTCGTGGACGCGCAGGTCGTGCAGAATTGGTGGGAGATGATCCAGAAGCTCCTTGTTATTTTTCTCCTGTTCTCTCCACAAGTGCTCCTGCCGCAGACCTTCGCGACGGCTTCTTTTCTCGTACTCCTCCTGAAATTCCTCCATTTCTCGCCGCATGCGTTCTTCGGCCAACCGCTGCAGCTCCTGCACTTGCGTCTGGTCGCGCCTAATGTTTTCTTGAAACTCCGGAATCGTATTTGCAGCCCGGCGGGCGGTCTCCACCGTCTGGGAGAAGGACTGCAATCGCTCTTCATTCTTGTTAACGACCGACTGTTGATCGTCTATAATCTCTTGCCAGCGGGTCAGAACCTGTAAACGCTCGACGACCTCTACGCGCAACCGCTCCATGAACTGCTGCTGCTCTTCACGGATTTCGGCAAAGACCGGCCTCCAGCGCTCAATTTCTCCGCTCATGCGGCGGTCGGCGTCCTCCAGAATGGAAAAGCGCCCGGTGAAGGCCTCGGTTCGTTTGAACAGCTCGACGGTTTCCTGCTGCAACTGGGCGATACGTTTTGCGTCACCTGAGCGCTGGTCTGTGAGAAACGGAATCTGGCGAGTACGCTCTTCAAGGTCCTTGACGAGCAGGTTCACCTGGTTTCGGCTCTCCATAATCATATCGACCAAGCGTTCTTCCTCACCCTTACGCAACTCGACCGCCTCTTCGATGCGGCCGATGCGAGGCAGTTCACGGCGCACCTCACTGATCTCTCTGGTCAGTGCTTCCCTATCTGCCAGCCTTGCGCGCTCAGATTCGCGAGCGGATTGGGCCTGGCCCTCATCGCTTCGGTCGATCATCAGGCCCAGTTCCTGCTTGAAGCTTTCAATCTGCTGCTCCAATTGGGTGAATCTACCCAATTGCGCGATGGTAGATGCCAGGCGTCCCTCAAGCTCCTGGATTCGACGCGCTTGTTCGACGATGTCTCCGCTCTGGCTCTCCAACTGCTGCTGCAGCCGGGAGATCTCAGCCCGGTCGCGCCGATGTTCTTCGTCGAGCCATGTTACGATTTGGGCTAGTTGGGCGTTGTCCATGTTTCTTTCTTTCAGTGAGCCTGATGGGAAGGGCGTGCTCGAATGGGCTTGACTGACAAGCGGATCGCACTTATCTGGTTCTTGAGCCCCTTCGAATCACGAGCGAGGTAACGATTTCGAGTTCTTTTCAGACCGATCTGAAGGGGCGTTTTGGAAGCTTCATTATAACACTTGCCAGAATCTCCGGACAACCGGACATGGTTAGGCTCTTGACCTTGCCACCGGACGTCTATCTCCAGTACAACTCGGGTCCGAAGCAGCTTAACCGCGAGGGAGAACTTGCACCTGGACCGGCCGTTGCACGGTGGAAATGAAGGTGCGACTCCAATTGGCCCGTCCCACCTTACTACATACAATCCAGCCAGCCATCTTGAAGGCTGGTTGAGTTGCGTACTTTTCTGACATTAGAAGCTAGAGAAATATCGGTCGTTGCTCACTCTACCGCGTAATGTTTGACAGCGACAGGGTCTAGCTCCAGGCCCAGACCATGTTTTTCCGGATCGGGGGACCAGAGGCCCTTTTGCGGCTCTTCAAAGGAAGCGTAGAAGACACGATCCGCTGCCTCCACCGTACCCAGATATTCGACGACTCTCAGATTTGGCGTTGCACAGGCCATGTGAAGATGAATAAGCTGGTATGCATGGGGAGCAACAGGCAGGTTGAAGGCGTGTGCGAGATGGGCAACCTTCATCCATTCGGTAATGCCGCCAACCCTGCCCACGTCAGGCTGTACGATGTCGGCGCCGCCGCGAGCGATGAGGTCACGGAATCCATACTTGGTATACTCGTGTTCGCCAGTTGCCACGGGAATGTCGATGGCTCTGGCAACGGCAGCCAGCCCTTCAATATCGTCGGCCAGGACTGGCTCCTCAAACCAGCCCACGTCGTATTGCTCGAATACTCGCGCCATCCGAATCGCCTGTTTGGCGTAATAGCCGTTATTGGCGTCGATGAGAATCTGTACGTCAGGGCCAACGGCCTCTCGCACCGCCGCGAGGCGAGCTACGTCCTCCCGCTCGCTCTGGCCGAAATCCTTTCCTACCTTCATCTTCACGGCCTTCATTCCGCGCTCCACGTAACCACACTGCTCCGCGACCAATTCATCTTGACTGAAGTGCGTCCAGCCGCCGCTGCCGTAGACAGGTACCGACTCAGTGTAAGGTCCCAGAAGTTCATAGAGGGGCGTTTCGTAGTACTTCGCCTTCAGATCCCAGAGCGCGATATCTACGGCGGACAGTGCACTGAAAGCAAGACCCTTGCGACCGACGCCCCGAATCGCCCAAAACATGTCATCCCACAGCTTTTCGATATGCAGGGCATTCTGCCCAATGAGGATGGGTTTGAGAGTACGTTCGATCACTTCGCGCGCTGCAGTGACTCCTCCGCCCAGTCCTAAGCCTACCAAGCCCTGATCGGAGTGAACATGAACGAAACACTGACTTCGCCCCTGCGCGACATGACGTATTGTCGCGTCCTGAATCCCGGGCAGGTGGGGCAGGGACAGCACGGTTGTCCTGATATCCTGGATTATCATCGAAACTCTCCTGCAGAAGTGTTTGGCATTCAGGTTGGCAGTTGGTATTATCCCACAGATTCAGCAAAACAGGCTGCGGAACGGCTCCTTACTGGCTATTCAGTTGCAAAGCAAGATGTGGGGAAGGACAGAGGGTCGCAGCTCGAGCCGAGAGTGTGCAGTCTTTTGTGGCATCTGACCCCCCGGCTGCGATGCAGGCTTTTGGATTGAATTCGTTCGGGCATAGGACTTGATACCAGGAACTGCTTATGGACAGAATCGAATTGGGATCAGTCGTTCAGGTTGGTATTGTTGTTCGAGATGCCCGCGCCGCGGCCAACGCGTGGACAGAGCGCTTTGCGATTGAACCGGCGCAAGTAGTGGACTGGCCGCCGGAGGGCAGCGATCTGGATGCTCTGTCAACGTTCCGCGGGAGACGCGGAAACTTTCGCATGAGGCTGGCCTTCATTGAGACAGGCCCCGTACAGATCGAATTTATCGAGCCTCTTGAGGGTGATAATATCTACTCAGAGTTCCTGGAGGAGAAAGGCGAGGGGCTGCACCACTTGCTCTTTCGTGTGCCCGATCCCGAGGGCGTTGCGAGGGAGCTGGAGGTGGATATTCTCCAGAGCGGCGGGTCGACTTTGGACCCTGGCGCCGTGCGGGCATACCTGGATACCCAGGACCTTTTGGGTTCAATCATCGAACTGAAGACGAAGAGTTAGGGACAGAATTACATTTTCATTTGACCAATAAATCTAATACTGTTAAGATACCGTTCGTATGTCTGCCCGGATTCAGGTATCCCCAACCTAACAGGACCTCTGACTGGTGTCTGCAGTTTTCTTGATGCAACGAGGAGGGACCCAGGCCAAACTTTTCCTACCATATATGCGTTGAGACCATGCAAGTTGGCATAGACGCTCGGTTGAGCTACCATCAGCCGGCAGGAATAAGCCGCTATACAAAGCATCTCATTGAAGAGCTTGCGCTGCAGGATCGGGAATCGACTTACACGGTTTTCCAACACCGCAAACAGCGAGAACCACTGGCAAGCGCGCCTAATTTTCGTCGACGCACGCTGTTCACGCCTGTGCATTCACGCCTTGAACAGACGATGCTAGCGGCGGAACTGTCATTCCACTCTTTGGACCTTCTTCACAGCACTGATTTTATCCCTCCTCTTAACAGCAGCATCCCTTCGGTCATCACCGTCCACGATCTCGCCTTCCTGCGCTGGCCCCATTTTCTAACCGAGAATCATGCAGCCTATTACAGTCAAATCGACAGAGCTGTTCTCCATGCCAAGCACATCATCGTGCCCAGCGTAAGTACAAAGAATGATGTCGTTGGGCAACTCGGCGCCTCGCCCCAAAAGATAAGCGTCATATACGAGGCCGCGGCGCCCCATTACTACCCCATGTCGCCAGAGCGTAGCCGCGCCGCCATGCAGGCCAAATACGGAATCCCGGAAAAGTATATCTTTTTTGTCAGCACAATCGAACCTCGCAAGAACATCGAAGGGCTGCTGGACGCCTTTTACCACCTGCGAAAATACTACAACATTGAGGACACAGGCCTTGTTTTGGCCGGGAAGCCCGGCTGGTTGTATGAGGAGATTTATCGGAAGGTCGAGCAGTTGGATCTTGGGCGGAGCACCTTTTTTGTAGGCCGAGTGCCTGACGAGGATCTGCATCAACTATTCGTAGGTGCCCAGTGCCATGTTCACCCGGCGTTTTATGAAGGATTCGGGCTGTCACCGCTGGAGGCAATGGCCTGCGGCACACCGACAATTGTGAGCAACACGAGCAGCATGCCGGAAGTTGTGGGCGACGCGGGGCTGATCGTCGACCCCGCCAACCGGGAAGAGATCGCAGTCGCAATGCACCGACTCCTGACCGAAGAGGAGTTGCATCAGGAGCTCAGCCAAAAAGGCTTGCAGCGCGCCTCAGTCTTTAGCTGGAGCCGAGCAGCCTCGGAAACGCTTGACGTCTACAGGATGGTCTGCGACAGTACAGCGGTCCCTGCCGCACCTGCGCATCACTCGTCTGCCTGACGTCCAGCGATGAAGATCCTCTTCCTTACGCCTCAGTCACCTTACCCTCCCCGACAGGGCGCGGCTCTTCGCAATTACCACCTGATGTGCCACTGCGCTTCAAAACATGAGGTACATCTCCTCACCTGCTTGCCACCCCAAGCCGAGGAATGGCCCGAACCGGAGCTTTCGAACATCTGCTCCCGCGTTGAAGGCTTCCGACAATCTGAGCGCCCCCTGCACAGCCGCCTGATCAGTTCCCTCGCGTCGACCAATCCGGATATGGCATTGCGCCTGGAACAAGAGGGGGCTCATTCTCTACTGCAGCGAATGCTGGCCGCAGAGAACTATGATCTGGTCCAGGTAGAGGGGTTGGAGATGGCGCCCTACGGCTTCCGTGTGCTTGGCGCTTGTGGAGGCAGGCCACCGGTTGTTTTTGACGCCCACAACGCCGAATATCTGCTGCAGAAGCGGGCCGCCATTACGGACGCCCGCAGTCTTGACCGCTGGCACGCCGCCGGCTACAGCTTGCTGCAGTGGCGAAAACTGTTTCACTATGAAAGAACCTTCTGCAGGGCAGTTGACGGTATCATTGCCGTCAGCGAACCGGACCGGTGGGCGCTGTCATCGTTAGCGCCGCAGACCCCGATTGTCAGCGTGCCCAATGGGATTGAAATCTCTCGCTACGAGCCGGAGCCGCTGCCGACAATGAGTCCACCGTTACTGGTCTTTACAGGGAAAATGGACTATCGTCCCAATGTAGATGCGATGCTCTGGTTCGGGCTGAAGGTACTTCCCCGCATTCGCCGCCAGTTGGATGTAAGGCTTCAGATCGTCGGCATGAATCCCCATCCCAGGTTAGACAGATTGCGGACGATTTCGGGTGTGGAGTTGACGGGGGCTGTCGACGATGTTGTACCCTATATACTTGGCGCATCTGTCTACCTGACGCCAATGCGTGTAGGAGGGGGCACCCGTTTCAAAGTCCTGGAGGCTTTGGCCTGTGCCAGGCCGGTTGTCAGCACATCTTTGGGTGTTGAAGGGATCCCGCTGCGGGACGGCAAGCACCTCTGTATCGCTGATGACGAACAGTCCTTCGCCGACGCAGTTCTGTCTTTACTTCGCGATCAGGACGCGGGTGGTAAGCGAAGTCGCGCGCTGGGGATAGCCGGTCGTTCCTTTGTCGAGGAGCGGTTTACCTGGGAAAGAATCCTTCCCAAGATGGATGCTTTTCACGCGCGGTTTTCCTAGTCGCTGACCGTGGCGGCATCGTTCCAACCCGCGGTTAGCTCGCCTGACACAGTCCTAAGGCTAAACAGCCTTTAGCCCTTCTCGCCAGATTTCTCTCCTTCGTCCTAGGCCGGTCACGCTTCACTTTCCCGTTTTTTGGCAGAGTGCTTCTGGATTCTTCACAGCCTCTTTCACACTAGGTAATCCCCTAGCGAATGGGCCGGTTTCCAACTGGACTCCTTTGTTGAGATCTCTCAAAGGAGCCTGACGAAAGTCTGTGGCAAATCGACCACAGTTGTTGTACAATTCCTCCGGCACTGCTCGCATGACCGGTAGTTCAAGGAGTAGCGACAGTTGCTATGACTTGAGTCCGCCAACATAAGAAGATCGCAGCGCTCAGATTGCGTATGTAGGAGCCGTGCGATCGGGCCCCTGGTACGCGGCACAGGCCTCTGGTTGCGGCCATCCATCTTGCTTGAATTGCGTGCAAACCTTCGCGAAGAATCGCCGCCAGACGGAGAAACAAGATGACAGCGAACACCATTCAGAACGCCCAGGTCGGAAACACCGCGCTCCAGGTTACCCGGTTAGGTATGGGCACGGCCCCAATCGGCAATCTTTACGAACCTCTCAATGATGCTGAAGCCCATGAGACGGTACAGCGATCCTATGAGCACGGTATTCGTTTCTTCGACACGGCTCCTCTCTACGGTGCCGGGGAGGCAGAACGGCGGCTCGGCGCCGCGCTCCGGGGCGTTCCACGCGACGAGGTAGTCATTCAAACCAAGGTCGGCCGCATCATACGCCCCGATCGTTCGATCTATTTCGACTATAGCCGAGATGGCGTGATGAAGAGTTTCGAGGACAGCCTCGAACGGCTGGGAATGGACCGTGTTGACATTCTTCTTGTACATGACCCCGATTACGAGAACGCGGAAGCTCACCACCGACAGTCCTTGGACGAGGCATTCCCTACGCTTCTTGACCTGCGTGCGCAAGGAGTTATCGGCGCGGTGGGAGCAGGGATGAACCAGTGGGAGATGGAGTGGGAATTCGCGAAGAACGTCGACGTCAACTGTTTTCTGCTAGCGGGCCGCTACACACTCCTGGAGCAAACGTCGCTGGATTTTCTGGACTGGTGTACTGAAAACGATGTAAGCATCTTTCTGGGCGGAGTTTACAACAGCGGCATTCTGGCGACGGGACCGATCCCAGGCGCCAAGTACAATTACGAAGACGCACCTGAAGAGATTCTGACAAAGGCAGGGAGTCTCCAGGAGATAACGACGAAGTACGGGGTGCCCTTGCACGTAGCGGCCCTGCACTTCGCGGGTGCCCATCCTGCAATCGCGTCACTCGTGATTGGTTCGGCGACGGCGGCCGAGGCCGACGACAACCGGGCCATATGGGATTTGAAGGCGCCTGCGGCGATGTGGCAGGAACTTCAAGACAGCGGACTGATCGCAGCTGCGGCGCCGCTACCGGCCTGACCCTTAGGAGATAGGTGCCATGTTCGCCGCTCTACAAGGAATCCTCCAGTCGATCCTCGTGTTCCTGGGCCGGTTGATCAGCAGTCTGTTTATATCTGTTTCCGTCAGTGGCATGGAGCATTTCCCGCGCAACGAGGGCTTGATTCTCGTTTCCAATCATTTCAGTTGGTTCGACGGACCGTTGCTCATGATCTTCCTGCCCGTCCGTATTGTATTCTTGCTTGCCATAGAGACGGAACGTGTTTGCTTTTTCCGCTTTCTCAGCCGGTCGTTCAATCTGATACCGATCTGGCGAGGCCAGGTGGACCGCAAGGCAATGCGCGCGGCGCTGGCCGCTCTTAAGGACGGCCGTACAATAGGGGTCTTCCCTGAGGGCGGAATCGATCCGGCCCTGGCTGGGGCCCGTGAGCGGGGAGAACGGATCGAGCAGATCGCCGGTCACACGGCGCGTCACAGCGCGAATCTGATTCAAGCCCAGTCCGGCATTGGTATGCTGGCTTCTCAGGCGCAGGCTCGACTCCTCCCCGTAGCCGTGCTCGGGTCAGAGAAAATCCTGGTCAACCTGCGTAAGTTGCGCCGGACACATGTAAGAATAAGAGTTGGCAGACCGTTTGGGCCCCTCTCAATCCCCGAAGACATTCCCAGACGCCAGAGGCGGAGACACTTTGACGCGCTCGCCAACGAAGCCATGAATCAGATCGCCGCGTTGCTGCCTCCAGGAAACCGAGGTCCGTATCAGGATGTAGCTTGACCGCATTGGGTGGGCAGCCGGTAATCGGTCGAGTAAGCCCCTCAAAAAACACACTTCCTCATCTTCATCGCACATTCCGAGTTCTCAGTTGCGCCTTTCGGGGCCTCCGCGGTATCAGCCATTGTGGGTTGGGTACGGCGCACGAATTCGTAGGCGAAAGCGCCGAAGGCCGCTCCGATAAACGGACCGACCCAGTAGATCCAGTGAGCCGTCCATACGCCGGAGACCAGAACCGGGCCGAAAGAGCGGGCGGGGTTCATTGACGCGCCGCGTATCGGACCTGCCCAGAGTACGTTCAACGCGACTGCCCCACCGATTGCAAGCCCCGCCGGCAAGCCCTGGCGAAAAGGCCATGCCCATGTGTCCGTACGCGCCTGTCAGCCCGCCAATTGTGACGGAACCGCAGGCAACCAAAACCAGAAAGAAGACGCCGATGCATTCGGCGGTAGTCCGCCGCACAAATGCGAATCCACTTGAGGTCGTTATTGCTGGAGCCATACTTGAGAATCGGAATCAGTACACAGGTGCCGCTGTGGCCGGTCCCGCTGGCAGTCTGAAGCCGGTAAGAGACTGGCTTGCCCTCTACCCATACGCACTCGGCCGCGGGGCGGTTTTCGCAATGCGCAGATTGTGAAGTGAGTTTGGCGACCGATGTTACTTGCTTTGACAGTCGTTGGTACCGGGGCGCCAATAGGAGCGATTTAAGAAAAGGTTAGTAGTTGGTTAACAAGATTCGGCTGCATCGTTGATCACCTACATTACCTGCCTAAATGTGACGAAATCAGTCAGTTGATGTATTCTATGCCGAATGGCCCAACCGGGCTGGCATCATGATCCCCACCGAGTTGCCGCCTTGCCGCGGGCCGTCCATAGACCAAATATCAGAATACTGGTCCGAAGCTCACCCCTGTAAGGAGGGAACCATGACAGACGCTCAACGGAGCAGGAGCCGCCAGGTATCCCGGCGCAAGTTTCTGCAAGGAATCGGCATCGGTTCAACGACATTGCTGCTCGCGGCGTGTCCGGCGCCGGCACCGGCGGACAGCGGCGCGGGAGGCGGGTCGGCACCGGCTGCAGAGGATATCGAACTGGACTTCTTCGCCTGGGGCGACGCTTCCGATATCCCCGCCTGGGAAGAACTGGCGAAAACGTACCACGAACAGAACCCGAACGTCACGGTCAAGCCGTCGATTAGCGGCACGGGCGTGGACTATTACACCAAGCTGCAGACCTCTTTCGCGGGCGGTGTTGTGCCTGAGGTGGCCTCGTTCCAGGGGTGGGAGTGGCAGCCTTTCAGCGATGCCGGACTACTGGCCCCGATCGACGCTTACATAGAACGGGACAACTTCACTGGACCGTATCCGGACGGCGTAGACAGCATCGAGTTCAGCACGCGTCGTGATGGGAGCCGTTATCTGATTCCGCTCCAGTCCGGTGTGATGGTGATGTTCTATGCCAAGAACGCCTTTGACGAAGCCGGCGTTGCCTATCCGACGGACGACTGGACGTTTGACGATTTTGTCAGCATCGCCGAGCAGCTGACCAGCACGGACGGCGATTCCAAGATGTACGGCTACCAGGCCAACGGCAGCTATGCCCGCGACATCCACTGGATCCGCTCCACCGGCGTGCAGGAGTTTGATGAGCTGGTGGATCCGCGCACGGCCATGTTCGACCAGACGGAGATCATCGATATTCTGCAGCTCGTGGCTCAGGACTTCATGTACAGCCTGGGCATTTCGCCGACACCGGCCGATCTGGAAGGCGGCACCAACACGATCGACACCGGAAACGCGGCCATGAAGTATGAGGGGCCGTGGTTCTTCCCGCGGTTGAACAGCCCGGAACTGCGTGAAGAGGGGAAGGAAATCGAGTTTGACGTGGTCTTGATGCCGCAGATGGCGGATGAGAGCCGACCCCACCGCGGCTGGGCCGAGGGCGTATGCGTGCCCAAGTCCGACCTGGTCGACGCGGCCTGGGACTTTGTCCACTATATGGGCGGCGAGGACGGCCAGAAGATCTATTCGACAATCACAGGGCGTATCCCCAACACCGCGGACCTGGTCGAGAATTTCTGGGGCCCGACGATTGAGGAGCGCTTCGGCGTCTCCAACGCGGCGGCATTCAGCAATGCCTTCCTGCGTTCAGAGGTGGACGTAATCGGCGGCGTCTCTCGCGGACAGATCTGGAGTGAGGTGGCGAAGCCAGTTGGCTGGGATCCAATGCTGGCCAACAGTGCAACGGCCGCTGACGTCATGTCAGCAGTCAATGAAGGTGTGCAGGGCCTGCTCGATGCCCACTGGGCGAAGCAGGGATAGGCGAGTCTTTCCGAACAGGGGGTGGCGAGCAGCGTAGCCACCCCCTTGAGGAGCATATATGGCTGTAACGACTGCGCCCGCGGGCAGGCGCCGCATATCGAAGCGACAACTGCGGGACTGGATTGCAGGCTATCTTTTTGCCTCACCGTTTATCGTCGGGTTCTCGGTCTTCATCGCCTTCCCGATGCTCTATTCGGTCTATCTGATATTTGTCGAATGGGATCTTCTGAGCCCGCCGTCATTCGTCGGTTTCGCCAACCTGGCGCGCATGTTCAAAGACCCGAAGGTCAATCTCAGCCTCTACAACAGCGCGTTTTACACCATATTCGCGGTCCCGATCCAGCTGACAATTTCATTCACGCTGGCGCTGGCGCTGACGCAAAGGATTCGCTTCCGGGATTTTTACCGGGCCGGATTCTACATGCCGATCATCGTGCCCCTGGTTGCGAGCGCGGTGGTCTGGCAGCGCGTACTGCACCCAGAGTTCGGCATTCTCAACGAGGCGCTGGGCTGGTTCGGATTCGAGCCGCGCATGTGGCTCTTTGAACCGAGGCTGACCAAACCGGCATTCATCTTCATGTCGTTCTGGATGATAGGCCGCCAGATGGTGATCTTCATCGCGGGACTGGGCAACATCCCCGACTCGCTGAAAGAGGCCGCCAGTCTGGATGGCGCCGGCGCGTTTGGCCAGCTGCGTTACGTCATTCTCCCGCTGATGACGCCCCTGATCTTCTATAACTCGGTAATCGCGATCATCAACTCGTTTCAGACTTTCGTTCCGGCGATGATCATGACCGAGGGGGGGCCCCAGGACGCGACCCTGTTTGTAGTCCTGAACATCTATCGCAACGCCTTCCAATATTTCAACATGGGCTATGCATCAGCCCTGGCCTGGGAGCTGTTTGTGATTGTTGTCGGCTTTACCCTGGTCCAGTTCTACTTGTCTAACCGCTGGGTCTACTACGAGGAGGGGGATTGACGATGCGGTCGGACAGACAGGTGCCGGGGGCGTTGACAACTGATTGGCAATCGTCCTCCGCTGAAGTGCAGACTGCCAGCGCCACGTTGAGCAGACGCAGCGAATCCTCCCGGTCCGCTTGGGAGACAGTCAGACTGGTAGCGCTCCAACTCTTCATGACCTTTCTGGTGGTCACATTCCTGGTGCCTACCTTCTGGATGATCTCCTCTTCTCTGAAAGTCTCGACGGAGGTTTTTGCGCACCCGATCGTGTGGATTCCCCAGGACCCGCATTGGAATAACTACGTCAAGGCGTTCCAGCTGTTGCCGCTGACCAGATTCATCGTGAACACGCTGATCATCGTTCTGTTCGCGGTCGTGGGGACGGTCGTTTCGTCGGCACTGGTGGCCTATTCGTTTGCCCGCATAAGCTGGCCAGGGCGCAACTTCTGGTTTGGGCTGCTGCTGGCGACGATGATGCTGCCCGATGTGGTGACCCTGGTTCCCCGCTTCCTGATATTCAAGAATCTGAAATGGATCGACACCTGGCTGCCGCTGATTGTGCCCTACTGGGGAGGCATAGGCGCCATCTATGTCTTTCTGATGCGGCAGTTCTTTCGGGGCATTCCGATGGAGCTGGAAGACGCGGCCGAGATCGACGGCGCCAACCGCATCCGCGTCCTCATTCAGATCCTCCTTCCTCTGTCCAAGCCGGTCATCGCGACCGTTGCCGTGTTTGCCCTGTTGCAGCACTACAATGACTTTATGAATCCGCTGATCTACATCAACTCGATGGACAAGTGGCCTCTCGCCCTGGGCATTCGCGCCTACAATGACTCCTACGCCAAGAACTGGGAGGTTGTTTTCGCCGCCAGCACGGTGATGCTGACGCCGATGGTGGCGATATTCATCGTGGCCCAGCGGTACTTCGTTCAGGGGATCGCCATGACCGGATTTGGCGGGCGGTAACAGATCCCTTCTCCGCGTCGCAAATTCAGTCGCGCTATGCAGGGTCTTACGACCGGCAGTCAGGCGTACCGGCGGCGTTCGGTCTCCCACTCCTTGTTCACTCTTCAAGACCTAACCGAATCAGGGATTCCCTTTACCTGCCCCTAGCCAGGCAGCGCAAAAGTCACCAACTGACGCATAGCGCCTTCTGCGCTCGTCGCTGCACGCACGGCGGACAACTTCATAATGTGCGTCGCTGCCGCGAAAGGCGGAACGGGCCAGTGTGCCGTCTGACAGCAAGTTGGCTGCGGTTCGCCCCATTGTGAAGGTGTTCGTTCGCTCATCGATCGACGCACCGCGTTCAAACTCCTCGGGGGCCATATATCGGGATGAGCCAAACATTCGCCCCATCTCGTTGACGAACGGACCTTCACGGTACATGTCCAGATCGACGACATGCATTTTTTCGCAGGAGAAGTCATAGATCAGACAGCCGTCATAGAAGTCGACCGCTATCCATCCTGCCTGTGCAAGCTCACAGTGCAGGTCGAAGATGAAGTCCAGCGCTCTCATGATTTCCGGGAGAGGTAGCCTGCGGAAGCGCTGCATGGCCGAATGAGGGTCTTGGCGCGCTGCACTTCCAGCGTGGAGAAGCTCGCCTTCGACCCAGGCGTAGACAAGCAGCGGCCCGTGCGCCGACTCGATCACGTTGTGGAGCCGGGGTAAGGCGTTGTGAGAACAACTGCGTCGAACGCGAACTGCGTTGTGAAGCAGGGCTACCCTTTCCTCGTGGGGCAAAAAGGGACGAGGATCGTGAGGATCTCCCGCGGTCTTGACGAAGAAGCGCTGTTGTCCGACCTGAACGCCATACGAGATGTTACCGGAATCCTGCACCTGTGCATCAAAGAGTGCGAAGACATCGCCGGTCTCATTCAGATAGACGCCAGGCGCTTCCTCTATGACCTTTGTGTCCAGCAGTGGATGGCTCAAGAGTGCTTGCTCCTGAATTCATTGCGTTCAATTGAAGAGCCTATCTTAGCACAGTTTGGATCGAGTGGAGGAGCGGCGGGTGAATCGGGTGCATCCCAGATTTGGGGTGGGAACAGTGTAGCGGGGAATCAGTGCCAGCGGCGGCTGGGGTTGTATACCGTGTTTGGGCGAGACGCTGTGCGGGCGCCAGGCCAGGCCGTAAGGTGGAGTCCGTCAGTTGGAGAGGGTGCGAGGGCAGGCACAAGGCCGGCGCCTACGGGGATCTGATGGGACTGGCGGGACGTGATCTGGCCAGACACCTTCGATTAGGCACATGTTACGAATATCGACACCAGGTCGGCGAGGCATGTTGTTGGCCGGGGGCGTGTGGGGGGGGGGGCCCCCCCCAACACGGGAGGGCCGAATAGGCCCGACCGCCCGGAACTGCAGTGGTTAGTGGTCAGTGGTCAGTGACGGCGCTTGTTCTGGCGGAAACTGGAATGGTAAGTCGAGCTCTGGCTGCCCTACTCGCGACCGACTCCACGAACAACGACGTTGGCGACTTCAAAGGAATAGGGCGGATCGTCGGCCTGGGCATCGCGATAGGTGGGGACCCAGGTCCAGCGTTCGCGACGCTCTGTGTTCGGGTGGCTGGCGTGCATGGTCAGGTCATGGAAGAAAACCGCTCCGCCAGCCTCTACCGGTGCGGTAATGGCGGTGCTCTCATCAATCGTCTCGGGCCGAATGCGGTGGCCAAAGCCGGAGCCGTCGCTCATGTCGCCATCGTGAATCACGCTGCCGCGATGCGAGCCGGGTAAGAGCTTGAGACAGCCGTTTTCGGGCGTAGCGTCGTCGAGCGCGACCCAGACAGAGATCTTGTGCGCGCCTTCCCAGTACGGCCAGTCCTGATGCCAGGGGCTGGCGATATGCGTGTCTTCGTCTTTATATACGACTTTGTCGCTGAGGAATTCGACATTGGGGCCAATGATGGCTTCGAGGATATCGACCAGGCGGTCGTCGCGCACGGATTGGCGAAACAGGCTGCTGCGGCCGGCCAACCCGACATAAACGCCGGTTTCATCCACGAATTTCTTCTGGCTGCCCT
Organism: Caldilineaceae bacterium; assembly: GCA_022821585.1. GTDB lineage: Bacteria > Chloroflexota > Anaerolineae > Caldilineales > Caldilineaceae > Bin5. The sequence goes on along the minus strand of JAJEDI010000055.1, from coordinate 112,465 downwards.
CTCCTTCAGACTCCTGCCTTACCTCGTGCAGAATTTTCTGAATTTCCTTTTTAAGGACTTTTACCTCCGCGCGACTGAACAGGTTGGGGACGACGACAAACCCATCGCGCGCGAAAGATCGGGCGATTTCAGCTATGGATGCGTTCATTGACTTTCCCATCTTTTTCGCTCTTGAAAACAAATTATCTGTTGCCGTTTGGACGAGCGCCTCTAATATACTTCAAAAAGAAAAAAAGACGAATCGCCAGAATTTTCGCATGTGGCTCACATCCCGGTGTATAAGCAGTCAGATGAGATAGCTGGACGCGACTCGGCGGAAGGTGTCGGCCCGCTTCGCCACCACGTCCAGATCGTCGTTGATTGTCACGCCAAAGGCGGAACCCAGGCCAGCGTCGGAGACGCCAATGCTGATATTGATCGAGCGGTTCAGCAGGTCGTCGGTGCGCGGCAACATCCCTTTTCCGAATTGCATCGAACCGCCGACTTCGGCGTAGTGCGGACAACTGAACGAGCAGGACAACGGCGTGGGCATGCGCTGTTCCAGCAGGTGTTCCATATTGTTGTAGACGTGCCAGCCGGCTTCGGCCACGACCTTGCTGTCCAGCTCTGCGGCGATCTTCGCGGCCACATCGGCGTCTGGGAGGATAACCGTAAGTATGGTAGCGACCTCCTCCTCGGGATCGAGGACTTCGCGGAAATCCAGGCCTGGCAGATCGGATATCGCCGCTTTGAAGTGCCGCTTACTGGTCTGCAGGCGGTCGATCAGTGTGGGCAGTTTGCGCAGTTGGGCCAGCAGCACGGCTGCCTGCAGCTCGGTACAGCGAAAGTCCAGGCCGAGGAAGGGGCGCCGGCCGATCTCGACGCCGGTCCGCAAAGGGGAATGTCCCTGGTCATGAAAGGCGAACGCCCGCCTGTACAGGTCTTCGTCGTCAGTGATGACCATACCGCCGTCGCCCGATGTAATGGTCTTGTAGATGTTGAAACTGAAGGCGCCGACATGGCCGATTGAGCCGATGGGTCGGCCGCGGTAGGCGGCGCCGAAGGCCTGGCAGCAGTCCTCGATGAGGTGCAAGTTGTTAATGTCCGCGACGCGCCTGAGCTCCTCCAAACGGGCCGGGTTGCCCATCATGTGGACAGCCATTATCGCTTTGGTGCGGGGGCTGATCTTCGCTTTCACGTCCTCCGGATCAAGATTGAAGGTGCGATCGATCTCTGCCAGGACTGGCACGGCACCGGAAAAGACGATTGCCGAGATGCTGGCGACGAAGGTGAAACCGGGGACGATCACCTCATCACCGGGGCCGATGCCCAGCGCCGCCAGCGACGCCAGAAGCGCCGATGTTCCAGAGTTGACCGCCACCGCGTAGCGCACCTGCGACATGGCCGCGATTTCCTGCTCCAGCTGATAGACCTTGCCCTGGAAGCGCGGGTCGGTTCCTTCAGGGGTCTGGATTCCGTAGCGGTAGAGATAGCCGGCCCGCAGCACCTGCAGAACTTCCTCTATCTCTTCTTCACCGACCAGTTCCATGCCGGGTCCGGCCATTTTTGTTCTCCTTGATTTCAGGGAACCTGGCGCACAGTGGCCACTTCCGACACTAATCCACTGCACGCTGCAATGTCAGCCAGTCTCATCATTACGAATTCAGGCGCCGTATCCTGCGACATTCGAGATCACGGGGGACCAGGCGAACTCTTCGTCCAAGGGGAAGATCGGACGGGTAACGTATCGGTAGGGAAGACGCGTGAAATCCAGATCAGAGTATCCCTGAGTGAGGGCAAGGATCTCACGCGGCGCGGCGTCGCGCAGTTCCGGCATGAGATAGCCGAGTTTCACGACAACGATCTTATGGTCCAGGGGCTCGACACCGGCCTTGCGAAAGTCGTTCAGAGATGAGAAATAGGTGCGCTTGTCGGTGATGAGGACACGAACACCTCTCACTTTTACGGTAGCGACAGCGGCTTTCTGCGAAGCCTGATCGGATGGGCAGAGATGCTCCACTGTGCCCGTGACTTCCAGGGGAGCGCCGTACTCGGTGTCCAGTTTTCCGCCGAGCCTGAGGGAAACGGTGGAACCGACTCCTGCTTCGAAACAGATGCGGGCGGCCTCGCTGTCGGGAATCCCGGCCAGTATGGCGTCGGGGACACTTTTGGCGAGGAGTCGCGACAGAAAGTAGGGCACGTCGCCGGGCGTGCCTGCGGTGGGATTGTCACCGGAATCTGCTATGAAGACGCAGCTTTCCTCGGCCGCCAGGGCGAGATCGATTGCTTCATCGGCTGAGGAGGCGACCTCCTGGTCGAAGGTGAAGTTGTGGCGCTGATCCCACATGGCCTGGGCCAGGCGCTTCGCCTGCCGCCGCGCGTGGGGCAGGTGGGGCTCGCCCTCGGCGATCACGACGACGCTGCTGGAGGAGTAGGGAGCGTCCGCCCAACCAAAGCCGACCAGGATTTCGGCGGTCAGGATGCCGGGTTGTTGTCCGATTTCAATTGCCAGTTTCAACAGCGATTTCATGGGCTCAACGTCGGTCGTGGCCCGCTCGCCGGGCAGAATCATTGGTACGCGGACAAAGACCGGCCGCGGGCGATGACCGCCGCGAATGCAGTGGGCAAGCAATGTCATCGCTCTCTCCAGCGTTTGCGGGGCGTCGCGATGGGGGGCGGTGCGGTATACGGTCCAGATGTCGGTCTTGTTGGCGAACTCTTCGGTGAGATTGCCGTGCAGGTCGAACCTGGCCGAGATGAGGACGTCGTTGCCGACTGCGGCCCGGATCGACCGCACCAAGTCTGTCTCCCCGCTCCATATGTGTTCAACCAGGAGTGCACCGTGAAGGATCAGGCAGATGCCGTCGAGCGGACCCGCCTGTTGGATGCCTTCTATAATCTCGTCCCTCAGTTGGAGATAGGTGTCCTGTTCTACCGTTCCCGACGGGGACAGGCCATTGGCGTGCAGAATGGGGACCGGTTCTGCGCCCAGGTCGTTCATCATTTCGGCGAGCGAGGCGTATTTGGGTCCGGCCACAGACCCCACCGGGTAGGGCGAAAACAGAGTTTCACCATGCAGGAGTTCCTGTCCGCGCCAGACCCGAAAGTGGTCAATTGTGGTTGGAATCGGGGATGTATTCAGGGCTTCATGGCTGATGCCAGCAATTGCTATGCGCACTTCGTTTCTCTCCCTGTGGATTAGAGACTTGGAGCCGGTGACTGTCCGGGACAGGCGGTCCAGATCGTGGACTGGCTGGGCATGGTCTGAGCAGAGAAGGCCTTCGCAAACTCGTCCGCAATTCAGTCGACCAACTGCGACAGTTTCACCTTTGGTTTACAGAGCGTTGCTAAGCAGGTGTGAGTAGCATCTGTAACTCTGAATTGGACAACAGGATTAAAGGCTATTTGACTGCGCCGCTTGTCATGCCTTGCACAACCCAACGCTGAAAGAGGACAAAGATGATCATGAGCGGGATGCTGGTGATCGTCGAGAGTGCCATGATGGAATTCCAGTCTCTGACGAACTGGCCAAAGAAGGCGGCCAGGCCGATCGTGAGAGGCTGAGATCCAGGTGAGTCTGTGAGTGTAACGGCAAGCAGGAATTCGTTCCAGGCAAATACGAAAACGAAGGTGCCTGTGCCCACGATCCCCGGTACGGCCAAGGGTACCAGAATCTTCTGCATAGCCTGGAGGCGGGTGCAGCCGTCTATCATTGCCGCTTCTTCAAGGTCAACAGGTATGGCGTCCATGTATCCCTTCAGGAGCCAGATACAGATGGGCAGAATAAAGGCAGAGTTTACGACGATGAGCCCAAAGAGTGTGTCGTAGAGCCCGACAAGGTGGGCCAGCCGGAAGTAGGGAACGATCAGTGTTACAGTAGGCAGCATGAGCAGGGCCATGATACCCAGCAGCATGTACCGCCCGCCCACCATTTTGAACCGCGAAAAGCCATAGGCCGCGAGCAGGCCAAGAACGAGAACGATCGCCAGCGTGGACAGAGAGATGATCGTACTGTTTACGAAGTACCCACGATACAGTTCATTTTCGATTAAGGAAGCCATGTATTCGAAGGTGAGTTGGCTGGGATCGAGCCGGGGAGGATATGTGAGAACCTCCTTTATTGGCCGCATAGCGGCATTGATCATCCAGACCACCGGCGTAAGGATTATGATGGCCGAGAGAGTCGTGAGCGATACGACAAAGACTTGGTGTATCAGATAACCGTACCTGAATCTGAGATCAGAAGCTCGTTTCACCTGATTCGCTCCCCCGAGACACCAGCCTCAAATAGACGATGATAAGGATAGCCACCATGATCAGCATCAGGGTGCTGACGGCGGCGCCGTAGCCAAGGTTGCCGTCCAGCAGGGCGGTCTTATAGATATAGTAGGCCACGGTCTCGGTGCTGCGGAGGGGACCACCCCGGGTCAGCATTCTGATGAGATCGACGTGGCCGACAGTCGTAATGATGTCGATGGTGGAAATGGCGATCAGGATGGGACGCAGCTGGGGCAGGGTGACATGCCAGAAGCGTCTACCTGCGTTGGCCCCGTCAACCTTGGCGGCTTCGTAGAGTTCGGGCGGAATCGCCTGAAGTCCGCCAAGAATGATGATCATATAGAAGGGATAGGCTTTCCAGGTATTGACCGCCACAACCGAGGCCATTGCCAGACCCGGTTTTGCAAGAAACTCAATCGGCATTTCCTGACCCAGAAGACCGACCCAGAGATAGTTGAGGAGTCCGAAAGGATGATAGAGGAGAGTCCACATGAGTCCCGCAGATGCCGTGGAGAATACCCAGGGCAGGATCAGCAGGCCGCGCATAATGTTTCTCAATGTCGTGCTGAACCAGGTCTCATTCAACAGTACGGCCAGCACCATGCCGATGAAGATATGCAGAATCACCGAGGCAACCGTAAAGACAAATGCATTGGTCAGACTACTCCAGAACCACGGGTCCTGCACCAGTTCGGCATAGTGTCGAATGCCGACAAAAAGGGGTATGCCAGCCTCCACATCGATCAGGCTCATCTGAAATGTGCGCAACAGGGGAAAGATGCTGACAAGGATAAAAAAGAGGATTGCGGGGCCCACGAACAAGAAGCCATACATCTCGCGGGGCAAGACCCTTCGCGTCGAGGGAGGCCCCTGTCGGGCCGATTGGGCTTCGGTGACCTTTACAGTCATCTCAGGGGAAGGCGGTTGATGCGCGCCCTTTTCACCCATACTTGAGCTCTCAAGAGTTGTGCTGAACTCAGGGCGTTGGTACGTTGTGAATCAGGGCCTTACGGGCTTCTTGTGCCAGTAAGGCCCTATCATTCCCAAGGTAAGCAGGGATCGCGGCAGCCAGACGGTAGTTTGAGAGAATCCCTACAAGGGCCTCACAGTTCCTATCCAGTTACTTGGCGGCGTCCAGTTCGGCCTGCCAGATGGCGGCGGCCTCATCCAACGCGGTCTGGGAATCCTTTTCGCCCGCAAGTACCTGCTGGAAAGCCTGTTGGAAAGCATCTATGAGCTTCGAGGCTTCAGGAAGGGGGGCAAACAGGATATTGTTCTCGGGATCCTGATTTGCGAATGCGGGTACCTGGCTCAACATGGGGTCATCTGAGTCGGCCAGCGAATCGACGGCCGCATTCGTCGCCCAGAGCAGGCTGACCGTTTCCGTCATCTTGAGGGAAACTTCATCGGAATAGATATACTTGAAGAATTCCCATGCCTCTTCTTTGTGGGGCGAGTTGGCCGCGATACCCATGCCGCTGCAAGCCCAGGAGTAGCCGCCCGTTTTGTGCGTCCACGCGGGGGCGTAGGCCATGCGGATTTCGGGATCGATCTGCTTCGCCTTCGTCCAGATAAACGGGCCGTCAATGATGGCGGAAGTCTGGCCGCTGGCCACGAATTCCAGCATCAGAGCTTGATCCTCGCCGAAGGAACCGGGTACGACCAGGCCCATATCGTAGAACTCTTTCCACCAATCCATAGCCGCCACGCCTTCAGCGGAGTTGAAGGCAACGTTGCCGTTCTCGTCAAGCATCTGGCCACCTTCCTGGGCGAGGCGGAAGTTGAAGTAGCGCAGCAGGAGGAAACCGCCGTCCTGCAAGGGCATACTCATACCGTATGAGTTGGTGTCCTCGTCGCGCAGGGCCTGCAGCACTTCCAAAAACTCGTCCCAGTTTGTGGGCGGCTCAAGACCCTTTTCCTCGAAGACGTCTACGTTGTAGGCGAACTGGTAGGGAATGAGATATAGGCAGAGTCCCCTGGTCTCGCCCAGCAGGTTCATGGGCGTTGTCGGTGTCAGCTTGGCGGCGAATTCAGGGTCGTTTTCAAGCCAAGGGCCGAGGTCTTCAATGAACCCCTGTTTGGTCAGACCGGCGATCCATGTTGACTCCGTGCCGAACAGGTCATAGGTTTCGCTGCCGCCAGCGGCCGCGGCCTGGAGCTTGCCGGCCATTTCGGGCCAGGGCACGTCGACCACCGTGACCTTAATATTGGGATTTTGGGCTTCAAAGTCGGCGATTAGCTGGGCGTGGTTGTCCGGGCCCCACTCATTGACCCACCACTGCAGCCAGGTGATTTCGACTACTTCCTCTTCCATTGCCTCACCGCCGTCGGCAGCCGCTCCTCCGGCTGGAGCCGCCGGCGCTGCGCATGCTGAAAGAATGACGGCCAGTATGAGTACTGCGGCCAGCACGAAGATGCGAGTAATTCTTTGCATGAGTTTCCTCCTGAGGAATGCAGAAAACGAAAGAGTAATCCGCCCAGCGGTCAGCGATCACGCGTCATACTGAACCAGGGGAACTGTACGGCTCGGTTGCACGCGAAGGCATTCGGGGCGGTTGAAACCAGATTCGAGAGCTGCAAGCGTAAGAGGAATCGCTCTCGTCGCGCCCATTTGATGCTGCTGGCAAGAATGCAGTTCTTGCAGAAGAGGCTGCCGTCGCGTTCGCCCTGCATTGGAGCATCGGGTTGCTTACGGGACGCGTAGGCAAGAGCAATTCTCTGCGCCCGGTTGGATTCGTTGTGGTCGACCTTTGTATACTACATTTAGTTTGGGCTGTCAAACAGGTTTGGGATGCCCCATCTCAGACTCCAGGGCAGGTAGGCGCATTGATGTTAAGGTATACAATCGCGGTGGCACGGAGCTCGCCGACATGCCTTCTGAAGGTCAGGCCAGGCGGATCACGCTGGATGGGCCACACTTGAGAGTTGCAGGTCCAGGATAATCGGCTGTAACTGTCCCGATGCTATAGAATCATTCAGGAAACAGTGGGCATCGAAGTCCAGCGATGCCCAGAGCCCCATTGGGGTGACCGTCCGGAGACCTGGTCAGCGCGGATCAGTCGAACCGAGATCATATGGATTATCAAGCAAACTCACGCCTTTTGTTCCTGCCTGTGACGGCCGAGCGGCTTCCAGACCTGGAAGAGTTCTCGAATTGTCACGGCAAGTTTCGATACTGCTCCTGTATGCGGTGGCGGATGACCAGCTCCGAGTTTCGCCGTTCAACCAAAGAAGACCGTGTTGCGGCTCTGGAAGAACTGGTGCGGGCGGGCATGCCCGTCGGGATCCTTGCCTACAGCGGTACGACACCGGTTGGCTGGTGTTCGGTGGCGCCGCGCGAAAGTTACGCGGCGCTGGAGCGTTCGCGGGTGCTGCCGCGTGTTGACGACACGCCGGTCTGGTCGGTGGTGTGCCTGTTCGTCGACCGCCATTTCCGCCGGCAAGGGTTGACGGGCAGGCTATTGAAGGCGGCAGTCGATTATGCTCGAGGTCAAGGCGCACCTGCTGTCGAAGGGTACCCGGTGGCGCCGGATGCGCCGTCGTACACGTATATGGGGACGCCGGAGACGTATCGCCGGGCAGGCTTCGTGGATGTGACGCCGGTGGGTCAGGACCGCATGGTGATGCGTTACGACCTCCTTTCTGAGAAAGGACTTACTTTTTGACTTAGAAGAGCCCACATACTATTCTTTGGCACATGAGTACGATGCGCAATTTGAATGAAGAGGTGCCAGCAGGCCAAGAGATGCGCGCTTCCACAGCGAGCGACCGTTCCGCTTCAGACACTGATAAACATTCGAGCGCGACGCTGGACCGACGCACCAATATAGATGGCGGCAAGAGAGTGTCTTTGACTACTGTGAAAGGCAGGGGTATCAGGCTTGGCATAGACCTAGACAGATCTGCCTCCCTACTGGAACTAATGGAAAGGCCGGAGTAGATTCCATGAACCAATTCAAACTAACGCATGTCTGGAGCGAAGCGCCCCAGCTTTCGGACGCATTGTCCAAGTTCCCCAAGAAGGTTACGCGCTTGATTGCGGACCCGGATGACCCGGTGGGCAGCGCGGAGCCGGCCCAGGCGATATTGGCCGCTTCCGCCATTCGCTACAACGACGATGTCTTCGACCGGTTGCCCAATCTGCGCATCCTGGTACGCACAGGCATTGGAATCGATAACGTAGACCTGGATGCAGCCACGCGGCATCGGGTCGTCTTCTGCAATACACCGGACGGGCCCACGGAGTCGACCGCCGAACACACGGTGGCTCTGATGCTGGCTGTGGCCAAGCAGGTCAAGCCGGGGATGGAGCAGCTGGCCGCCGGAGACTTTGCGCCGCGAGCGGTGCCGATGGGCACGGAACTGATGGGCAAGACGCTCGGGCTGGTCGGGCTGGGCCGGGTCGGCGGGCGCGTGGCCCACATATGTGGGCGTGGATTCGACATGCGTGTGCTGGCGTTCGACCCCTATATCACAACGGAGCGGGCCGCGGAGATCGGCGTAGAACTCGCTGATCTGGACACTGTAATCGCTAGCGCCGACTTTCTCAGTCTGCACGCGCCTTCCACGCCGGAAACGCGCCACTTGATGAATACGGACCGCTTCAAGCAGATGAAGACCGAGGCTATCCTGCTCAATCTGGCGCGCGGCCCGCTGGTAGACCAGGACGCACTCCTGGAAGCGCTGGACGGCGGACAGATCCGCGGGGCGGGATTGGACGTGTTTGATCCGGAGCCGCCTCCGGTCTCGTCGCGGCTGCGCACGCATCCCAAGATCGTGGCGACGCCCCATTCGGCGACGACTACGCTCGAAGGGCGCGGGCGCATTGAGCATATGGCCGTGGACGCGATTCTCGACTTCTTCAACGACCGGCAACCGAAGGATATCTGCAACCCGGCGGTGCTGGATCATGTTCAGTTCGCCAAGGCTGAATAGCAGCCGGACGGCCATACTCGGCGCAGGTTGAGTTCGAGGGTGGGCGGTACTCACGATGGCGCCGGCTCTTCATATTTTACGTCCACGCTGGTGACGCGGGGCGTGCCGCATGCGTTGTGGGCGCCGAGGGCGAGTCTGTACTGAACCCACGGGCCGGACTGGTTCATGGCGCCGGCGGCCTGTGGTCTTTCATACCACGTTGCTTCTCCTCCCGGTCCCCGCCAGACCGCTTCCTCCAAATCTTTTTCAGTGCTGCCGAATCGCAGTTGGGCCGTGACCCAGGTGCGCGGCGGCGTTTCCGCTTCCCATGTTATCCCGGACACTTCGGCGTCTGACGGCAGCTTGTAGGGGGTCGAAACATAGAATTCCTCGGGGCCGCGGTCAGCGATGCTGTGCGGGCTGACGGCGGTCATGCCGTGAGGGCCTGAAGTGGGAAGCCGGGTTACGCGCTCGGCGCTGAAACCTTCGGGGCCGTTCCACCAAACAGCTGAATGGCCGATGTGGTCGCCTTCGACCTTGTGATTGGCGACGGCCAGATCGATCCAGCCGTTGCCGTTGAAGTCGGCGGCGAGGCAGCCGGAGGCGGAGTGCGTGAAGAGGCGTGTGCGGTCATTCGCGGAGAAGCCGCGCCCAGCGCGGTTCCAGTAGAGATAGGAGTCGATGTCGCGTTCGCGGCCGTTGTGGTAGGAGCAGATGAAGAGGTCGAGGAGGCCGTCATTGTTGAAATCGGCAACGGCCATCGAGTTGACGGCGCTGGCGGGGAGCAGCGTGCGTCGGTCCTCGCGCAAGCCTTCGGGTCCGTTCCAGTAGATGTAGGCGAAGGAGTCGTGCGGGCCGTCCTGGGAGGTGATGTGGCCGCCGATGATGAGGTCGAGATAGCCGTTGCCGGTGAGGTCGGCGGCGCGGGCGCAGGCGCCGCGCACGACCGACAGCGGCTGGCAGCGGTCCATGCTGAAGCCATCGGGTCCGCCCCAGAGAATGAAGCTGCGGTCGTAGGCAATCTGAGGGACGACCAGGTCGAGCCAGCCGTTGTTGTTGAGGTCGGCGAGGTAGATCCAGCGCGGCTCGTTGTAGAGCTTGCCCTCGTGTTCCATGCGAATGCGCTGCGGATTGGCGGTGTCGAAGCAGAGGCCGGTCGGCGTGTCGGGGGCTGTTCCGTAGAAGATGAGGAGATCGGGATTGTCGAAGCCGCAGAATATCAGGTCGAGATGGCCGTTGCGGTTGATATCGGCGACGCAGGCGCCATGCGCCCGGTTGGTAGGCAGGATCCAGGTAGGTTCAGCGGCAAGGCCGTCCGGCCCGTTTAGCAGCAGATAGGAACCCGGATCGCGGTCGACCGAGTTTTCCGACGCGTTGGCGAAGACGATGTCGACGTTGCCGTCCTCGTTGAAATCGCAGCAGAGGGCTTCGACCGCGCCCCAGCCGGGCAGCTCCTGCCTTCTTTCGGGGGAGAACCCGTCAGCTTCGCCGAAGTAGACGTAGGGATTGATGTTACCGAGGCGATTGCGGCCGAAGTGGTTTACAAAGATCACATGCGGCCCAGCTTCGGTGCCGACGCGGGCCAACAGGACGCGGCGGGCATCCTCGCAGGGAAGCCGGAGCGGCTCGGGGTCGATGCCGGTGCGAGAGGCGCGGTAGATGAGCGAGTCGGCGCTGTAGGAGTCGGGGGTATGGGTCTGGCAGAGAATGACGTCGGCGCAGCCGTTCCCGGTCAGGTCGGCGACGGCGACATCGCAAGCTTGGTGGCTGTTGAGGGGCGTGCGGCGGATCTCGTCAAATCCATCCTGGCCTCCCCAGTAGATCCAGGAACATTCTCTCCCATTGTCGAGATCGCGGCAGGCAAAAACCAGATCGTCGTTTCCGTCCCCGTTTACGTCGCCAACGGCCACGGCCAAAGCCTGGGTGCAAAACAGTTCCAAGGGAGGGCCTGAGCGCCGATCCTTGTTGACCGGCAAAAGGGTGACGCTTTGCGACCGGGGCAGGAAGAGGTGTGGGAGGCCGCTCAGATGGACGATGCCGGCCAGCGGCTTTGCATCCTCAACGTGCTCGGCGTATTGGACCGCGCCGTCTGACGGGCGGGGCCGCTCCGAGTCAGGCTCGAAGAAGACGGTGGCGCGATCCGGGTTGATGCCATCGGCACCGCCCCAATACACGGTTACACCACCTGCTTCGGAACGTACGACCAGGTCGTCGAAGCCGTCGCAGTCGAGGTCGCCGGCGGCCAGTTGGTCGGCGGCGATGTCCAGATCCACGAATCTCTGCGGCTCGAAACCCAATTCAGATTGAAAAAAGATACGGAGGGCGCCCTGGCATGCGAAGGCAAGGTCGTGGCGGCCGTCTCCATTGAAGTCCCCGGCTGCCACAGACTCGCATTGGGGAACGGGCAACTGTTGCTGGCGTCGTTCGCTCATGCCGTCCGGCGCGCCGTAGTAGACAGTGGCGTTGAGGTCGGGGCGGATGCCGTTGTTGCGCATGCCCAGGATCAGGTCGTCGTAGCCGTCACCGTTGAGGTCGGCGACGGCGCCGGTCCACGCGCCTTCGGCTGGCAGCTCGATGCGCGTGGCAGCGCCCAACGGGTCACTGTACAGGTAGGCGGGCGGGCGCTCCTGGTGGTTCTGGCTGTTGCAGAAGACCAGGTCGAGGTAGCCGTTGCCGTTGAGGTCGTATTGGTGGATGCGTTGCAGGACGCCGGCGCGGGAGACGTAGAGGTTCTGGCCTGCGTTGCCGAAGTGGCCTTGACGAAAGTTTTCGAAGCCGCGGGTTGTCCAGGTGTTGGTCATGGGTTGGGAATTTTAAGGTGTCTGAATCAGGATTTGCTGGATTATGTGGGATTTTCGGGATGGTGGGTGTCTCCAGGGACGGGTGTGGTGGTATGAGAGTTTACGAGCGTTTACGAGCGTTTGCATGAGTTCACGAGCGTTTGCGGCTTTGGGCGGTGGGCTGATTGTCTGAATCAAGATTTGCTGGATTTTGTGGGATCTGCGGGATTGCAAGGTCTCCAGGCACGGGTGTGGTCGTATGAGAGGTGACGAGCGTTTACGAGCGTTTACGAGAGTTTGCATGAGTTCACGAGCGTTTACGGCTTTGGGCGGTCTGCTGATTGTCTGAATCAGGATTTGCTGGATTTTCGTTGGATTTGCAGGATGGCGGATGTCTCCTGGCACAGGTGTGGTCGTGCGAGCGTTTACGAGCGTTGACGTGATTGGGCGTGTTCAGACGAATCATTTTGGGTAGTGTCGGGCGGATGCTTGCTTTCCGACCCATATTCGTTTCAAAGTGACTCCGCGGCAGTTGGTTCTGAGAACATTATACATCAGATCTCGGGCCATTTTGACGCCAATTCCCCTGCTGACTCAGCGAACTCTACTCTGAGTCTCTCCCGATTCGTTTCCTCAGTTCTCTATTCTTCTTTCCTCACTCAGTCATTTCAGTTTTTCGCATGCCCACGATGGGACGGCATTCTCCGTCTGGAGGTGAGGTCATAGCGGAGGAATGAATGCCAAGGACGCCATTGGTCAGTCTTATAGACCTCGGGTAGCTACTACGCTATGTTCTGTGTGTACTGTGTGCGGTCTGCCTGGGGGGAATGTACCGTCAGAATTTCTATGGCGGGCTCTTGACAGTCATAGCGGTGAACGTTGGGTATATATGGGAGCTGCCTCGCCCGTCTTGCCTGTTTTGGCACATACTTGGAACCTACCAAGACGCGGGGTGGGGTGGAAGCCCGGCCGCCGCGGGACGCCAACTTCGTATTCCCCACACACTCGCTGCGGCGCGAGGTTTTTGGAGGGGGCGTTGCGGGGGCTCCGCCCCCGCACAAGGGAGGGCCGAATAGGCCCGACCGCTCAGAAGAAGGGAAGGAGTGGAGAGGCGTGAGGAGAGAGAAACATCTTCGACATATTGAATCATGAACGCAATTAGGCAAGGACTTAGCGGTCGCCGCCGATCTCTTTTTGCGGCGTTGACAGAGATTGAACAGTATATATAATTTACATTGAAGTCCCCAGGACGCAGAAGCCGAGTCGTGAGAGGTAGGGAAGACGCAACGGGGACACGATTGGCACCGGTCTGTCTTTGCGAGGCTTTCCGGGATGATACTGTAGCCGTGACGAAGATTGGCAGCGAACCTGGCAGGGCGGACCGGTGCGGGTGCAGAACTGGTCCGGAGAAGAAGATGCACCAGCTGTGTTGGAGAAGCTCAGTAATTGGCCTTGGAGTCGGATCGGACAGTGTTCCACAAAAGGAGATCTTCTCATGAGAATGCACAGAACGCATTGGTTTGTCGCCGGGATCCTCTTGCTGTTGATGTTCGGCATTTCCGCGTGTGTCCCCGCCGGCGCGGAACCGGCGGCTGATGCCGAAGAGGAAGCGATGATGTCGATGGAGCCTGCAGAGGAGCAGGTTCTGCGCTTTGCGCCGTGTTGCAGCTTCCGCTGGGATCCCGCAACCGGGACGGGCGCCGACTACTACTACGGTGCGGGGCTGCTCTCTGCGCTCACAGAGGTTGTGGTAAACCCGGATACGGGCGTGGAGGAGGTAACCTGCTGGCTATGTGATAGTTTCGAGGTGAGCGATGATGGGCTCACATATACTTACAATCTTCGCCAGGATCTGAAGTTTGGCAAGACGGGGAATCCCGTTACTGCGCACGACATCAAGTACACGTGGGAGCGATCTTTGCGTGTCGGCAAGTGGCCCCTACGCCTTTTCATGTTCATTGAAGGCGCCATGGACCTGTACAACGAGACCGCCGATGCGATGTCGGGCCTGACGGTCGTGGACGATTTCACGCTACAGGTGCAGATGATACAGCCGGCGCCGATGTGGAACCGCTGGTCTACCGGTACGCCGATGGCTGTCTGTGAGCAGGAGCAGTTGGAGGCGGGTACGGCTGAGAAACACTGGTTGGAGGATGGCGGAGGCTGTGCAGGCCCCTTCCAAGCCGAAAGATTTGACCCCGACGAGAATCTCCTCGTGCTGGAGCGCAACCCGCACTGGCCCGGCGAGCCTGCCAAGCTCGACAAGCTCATTCTGCAGGGCAGACTGCCGGCTGAGACTATGCTGATTGGCTATGAGAATGACGAGTTCGACGTGGTCTGGGTTGCCGGTCCGATCTTGTCAGAAATCCTGGAACCGGACAATCCGCTGCATGATGAACTCCGGTTCTGGCCTACTCAGAACTATCTGGCCCAGGTTCTGTTCACCGACAAGCCTCCTTTCGATGATCCGAAGATGCGCGAGGCGTTCATCAAGTCGATCGACATGGACGAGATCATCGAGAAGGTGATGCGAGGACGCTTTTTCAAGCTCAAGACGCTCACGGGGGGCCCGTACGGCCCTTACTGTGCGCACCACAACTGCGATGACCGGCCCGGTCTGACGCAGGACGTGGAGGGGGCGCTGCAGGCATTCGCCGAATCCCGCTATCAGGGCGACCCGAGCCTGGTCGAGCCGATTCGCGTCTACGCGCCTCCGGGAACGACACTGGGCGACCGCAGTCTGCTGTGGCAGGCGATCGCACAGCAGGTGTATCAGGTGCTGGGTGTCCAGATTGAACTTCTGATCAAGCAGCGAACGACACCTGAGGAGCGGGAACTGGCCAACGTAGGCAGCTGGGCGCATGGCATTCAGGCGTTGGATCCCCAGGAGGCGATCTGGCCGCTGTGGCACTCAGACGGTCCTTTCAATGACGGCTACCTGAAGCACCAGGACCCGCAGCTGGATGCCTTGATCGAAAAAGCGCAGGCGATCCAAAATGTAGAGGAGCGGATGGAGGCGTGGAAAGAGGTCGAGGATTACATGTACAGCCTGTATATTATGATCCCGACTTACCTGGATTCGCGCTACTTCCTGGTCAAGCCGTGGGTGCGGAATTTCGAGTTGGGCTTCAACTCGCGGCTGCTCCACCCGGATGAAGTCTGGATCGCCGAACACTAATCTGCGTCCAAGTTGAGAACCCGATTTTTTGCGAATTGCGAATTGCGTACTGCGTAGAGGCAGGTAAGGCAGGCGCGATTCCATTGTGTTACAGGTGCGGGAAGTTTTGGCGTCAAACGGGATCGTCACTAGTTCTTGGAAGTAAGGAAGGCGTGCAGTAGTCCGAATCGTATCCATGGGGCTATGCTGAATCAGTGTAGCCCCCGCTACTGCCGCCTTCCTACCTGCTCTTTGCTGCAAGGGAAATGAAATGCAGCCCACCCTCCGTCATCAGCCACGAAGTTTGGGCCGCCGCTTCTGTCTGGCGCTGGCGGCGGCAGTTGTCACCTTGAACTTCGCGGCTGCTTGCGGCATGGGAGGGCAGAAAGCTGCGATCGCGAGAGGCGAGAAAATCTTCGAGGAACGCTGCGCTGAGTGCCATACAATTATCAGCCAGGGAGGCGGCGAGACAGCCGATACCACCAAGGCCGGCGGTCAGATCGACGACAGGTTCAGAGACGGGACATACGCAGACACTGTGACGACGCGTAAGCTGAAGGTCTACCTGGTGGCGTATCACGAGAACGCGTCCGAATTGGAGATGGAACCCAAGGAGTTGGATGACCTGGTTGAGTTCCTGTGGACGTTCAAAGTGCGCAGGCATTGAGCCGTCAGGGTACCGGCCGCAAGGAGGTTGAAGGATTAGCGCATACATTATCCGGCGCCTGGTCTACATAATCCCCACACTTTTCGCCGCGTCGGCGTTGACGTTTGTCCTGGCCCACTACGGCCCCGGGGATCCGCTGATGGAGCTGTTGCAGGAGGCCTACTGGGACGAGGAACTGCGCGAAAGGGTGCGCCACTCGCTCGGACTGGACAGACCGTTCATCGTCCAATACGGAGAGTTCCTGGGGCGTCTGATGCAGGGTCAGCTGGGTTACTCGATTCTGTCCGGGCAGAGGTCGATCAACGTGATGCTGGCGAAGGCGTGGCCGAAGAGCATTCAGCTGGGCCTGGTGGGGATGTTCTTCTGGTTCGTCAGCGGGACCATTCTGGGGATCATCGCGGCCAGGTTCCACAACCGGACGATAGACTACATTATCGTCAGCACGACGGTGGCGGTGTCTACGATACCCACTTTTGTGCTGGCGCCGATGCTGATGATCGTCTTCATTCTCAAACTCGGCTGGATTGAAAGCAGCATCGGTTGGGAAGGCATCTTCAGCCAGAAGATCATCCTGCCGATGATGCTGATCGGCTTCACGGGCACGGCGGGCCTGGTGCGGCAGTGGCGGTCGAGCATTCTGGAGACGATCAGCCAGGACTACGTGCGGACGGCGCGGGCCAAGGGGCTGACAGAGCGGCTGATCATCGTGCGCCACGTGCTGCGCAATGCGTTCACGCCGATTCTGACGATCACGGCTGCTTCGCTTGGCGGATTTATCACGGGCAGCATCTTTGTCGAGCAGATTTTCAACATTCACGGATTCGGCTGGCTGGTGTGGCAGGGCATCATCGGCCTGGACTACCCGGTCCTGATGATCACCACCCTTTTCAGCGCGGCGATCATTCTCTTTATGAATCTGGTGGTAGATATTCTGTACGGTGTCGTTGATCCGCGGGTGCGGGTTGGGGAAAGAGCGCGGCGGTAGCAGTCTGTCCAGTAAAGTGCGCCTGTACTGTTCGCCACCTGGTTGGCGCAGCAGTTGACCACAGGAATGAAATAGGCGGCGGGAATCCAGAATCATGGCGGAGCAGGAAAGTCAGGCCGAAGACCAGCGTCAACAGTTGACCGACCAGTTTCGGCGTCCAGAGCGCAATCTGTGGAAAGATGCTTTCAGCCAGCTGATCGCCAACCGGCTGGCGATGGGGAGCATCGTTGTCATCTTTATCGTCTTTTTCATCGCTGCGTTCGGGCCCTTTCTCACCCCCTACGATCATCTGTATCAGGACTGGGACAACATCGCGCAGCCGCCGACGAGGCTGCACCCGCTGGGCACGGACGAACTGGGGCGGGATATGCTGTCGCGGATCCTGGCTGGGGGGCGCACGGCTATCCTGGTTGCGGTGGTTACCACAACGATGGCCTTCGTTCTCGGCGTCCTGATTGGCGCATTGGGTGCCTATATGGGTGGATATGTGGATGCGCTGGTGGTGCGAACGATCGACTTTCTGCAGGCGTTTCCCCATATTCTGCTTGCGGTCTTTCTCGCGGCCACGTTGAAGCCCAGCTTCATTCGATTTGGTGACGCGCTGGTCAAGGAGTTCGGCATCCGGGCGCTGGGCAATACGCTCTACCTGGACTATCTGCTGATCTTCGCGGTGCTGGGCATCACGGGCTGGCCGAACCTGGCGCGGCTGGTGCGAGGGCAGGTGCTGTCGCTGCGGGCGACCGAGTATGTCAGCTCGGCGCAGGTTGTGGGGGCGAAGGAGTGGCGCATCATCGTCCACCATCTGGTACCGAATGCCCTGGGACCGGTCATCGTTTCGCTAAGCGCCAGCTTCGGCGGGGCGATGCTGACCGAGGCGTCGCTGAGCTATCTCGGGCTGGGCATTCAGCCGCCGGGGGCCAGTTGGGGCATGATGATCGCGGAGAACCTGGTGCAGTGGCGCTACCGGCCTCACCTCGTTGTCATGCCCGGCATGGTCCTGTTCGTCACCGTACTGGCTTTCACATTTTTGGGAGACGGCCTGAACGATGCGCTAAACCCGCGCATGCTGACCCCGACCGGGGAGAAGTAGCTGCGCAAAGGACATATCATGAAGATTCGTGTTGGCGTTGCCGGTGTAGGACATCGAGGGCTGGGCCTGGCCCGGGCCCTGGCAAAGTTGGAGGACGTCGAGTTCGCCGCGCTGGCTGATTTGAGTCCGCAGCGGCTTGAGTCCGCGGCACAGGAGTTCAACGTCGAGCGGACGTTTTCCCTTATCAGCGAGATGCTGGAAAGCGTGAAGCTGGACGCGGTTCTCATACTCACGCCCGATCTGGCGCACCATCCGCAGACGCTCCACAGCTTTGAGGCGGGCGTGCATGTTCTGGTGGAGAAGCCGCCTGCCTATACGGTGGCGGAGGTGGAAGAAATGGCGGCAGCGGGGGAAAGGGCTGGAAAGCACCTGATGGTGGCCTGGAACCGGACCTATGCGCTGCAGCGGGTCAAGGCGCTCTTTGGGGACGAACCCCCTGAGGTCCTGCTGGCGAACTATGTCCGGCCTGAACCGGCCTACCTGGGCCTTATCCGCAACCATATCGTGGACCCTCTTTATTACCTGTGCGGCGAACCGGCGGAGGTGACGGCGCAGTGCGATATGTTCAACGCGCAGCGGGAAGGGCACACGCTTGCGAACATCCGCTTTCAGTGCGGCTCGGTCGGATCGATGACCAGCAGTTTCGGTTCAGGGGGCCACAGCGAACAGTTAACGGCCTATGGCAACGGCTACTCGGTCTTCATCGATTCGACCAGTCGGGGCAACGGGAGGATCATGCGGGGCGGGCAGGTGATCGAGACGCTCGAAGCGGTGGACAGCTCGGCTGTGCAGATTCGTCATTTTATTGACTGTATCAAGGATGACAGGGAGCCGCTGACATCGGGACGAGTAGCGGTGCGAATCGCTCGTTTCATTTGGGGTATCATGGACTCGGCCGGCATGGGGATTCCGCCCTTGCCTGAAGGCGAACCGGGCTGGCTCATGTGGTGCATGTGCGGCGACAAGGTCATTTCCAACGTGGAACGATGTCCGCGCTGCGGGCAGGAGTGGGACGGTTGGTCGCTTCCGGTTGAGACGATAAGAAAGACTTAGTTCGGGCCTACATACTGTGCCACCGCCCCCTGTGCGGCGACGACAATCCATGACAATCCAAAGGCGTCTTCCATGAACGGAGAGTACCGCGCCGGCGTCATCGGGCTTGGGCGCATGGGCGCGTTCATCGATGACGAGATGGCCGGCCACCCGGTGTTTCTGGTGCCTTACAGCCATGCGGCGGTGTTCGCGCACGAGCCGAGGACCCGCCTGGTGGCCGGAGCTGCGCCGGGCGAGGAGAGCCGCGCCCGGTTCCGGCAAAGGTATGGCGACGTGCGTACCTACGCCGACTACAATGAGATGCTGGAAAAGGAGAAACTCGATATTGTGGGCGTGGCGACCCATGCCCCGCTGCATGCCGAGGCAACGGTGGCGGCGGCCGCGGCGGGCGTCAAGGGAGTCCTGGTCACGAAGCCGATGGCGATCTCGCTGGCCGAGTGCGACATCATGATGCATGCCTGCCGGCAGCACGGGACCAAGCTCACGATCGGACATGGCCGGCGCTGGATGGAACATTTCCGTTACGCACGTAAATTGATCGCCGAGGGCGCGGTGGGCGAAGTGCGGGAGGCGACGGCGTACTGCACGCACGGGCTGGTCCACAACGTGACGCACCTGTTCGACATATTGCTGATGCTGCTGGACGAGCCGATGGCGTGGATGGTAGGCTATCTGGAAGGGGAGTTCGATCCCCCGGAAACGTTGACCCACCGCATAGACGCCAGCGGAGGCGGCATTGGCCGGACGAAAAGCGGCGTGGGGATCCATTTTGCGGGGGCGCATGACAAGATTTTGGGGCTGGACATCGACATTGTCGGCACCGACGGGGTGCTACGCTGTCTGTACAATGGCCTGGGCCTGGAGCTGTGGGAAAAAGACCCCAATGACCCTTACACTCGACTCAGAAAGGCGGAGATTGACCCGCCGCAGGAGACGAAAAGCCAGACGACGGGGGCCATCGAGGACCTGATCCAGGCCATCGAGACGGACGGCGAGACCTGCTCTACCGGTGAGGACGGACGCGCGGCGCTGGAAATGTGTATTGCCATTCACGAATCGCAGCGGCTGGGCAATCAGCGGATCGACTTTCCGGTGCAGAACCGTGAGTTGTCGGTGTGGTGCCGCTGAGGTTCGTTGAATCGGTTGAGCACCCAGTTTACTGCAGTTTAGTTGGGACTATGGGCCTGGCAAATCCAAAGGCACATACAGAAGTTGGAGCGATCAGATGGCTGTACGAGAGGTACTGCTACTTGGACATCCGAAGCTGTACGAGGTGTGCGAACCGGTGCGGCGGGATGAGGTTGAAAGCCTGGCGCCGGCCATCGAGGACCTGCATGACACCTTGTTTGATTTTCGGCGCAAGTACGGCGTGGGCCGGGCGATCGCGGCGCCCCAGATCGGGGTTATGAAGCGGCTTGTCTACATGTATATTTCCTCGCCGACGGTCTTTTTCAATCCGGTCCTCGACCAGCAGAGTGAAGAGATGTTCACGATGTGGGACGACTGCATGTGTTTTCCGGACCTGGTGGTCAAGGTGAGGCGGCACAGGCAGTGCCGGATCACGTTTCTTGACCGGGCATGGCAGGAGCAGACGATGCTGCTGGAAGATGATCTGTCGGAGCTGCTGCAGCATGAGTGCGATCATCTGGACGGCGTGCTGGCGGTGTCGCGGGCGATCGACGCTGAGTCTTTTGCGTTGCGGAGCCAGATGGAGTTTCTGGACTGAGATCAGAGTACTGTGCTTAAGCGGACCGGCCCCCTTGAACGGACGGCGCCTATGCGGGCCCGACCTCTACTTGCCCACCTGATTCAGTAGTACAGCCGAATATCGCTCGGGAAGATCTTGCACTGGCGGCCGACGGACCCAAAGCGGCCCTACGACGTTGAGAGCGGGTGGGCCTCACGCGCAGGAGCAGAAGGCGCGCGCCGGTCTGCATTGAAGGCGCGTTGGTGTTAGACTGTCATAAGCCTCGATTTCAGCGACTTTGGTTGAGAATCAGGATTCGAACCGAATCCACACCGGAATTTGCGCGTGGAACAAAAACCGGTTTCAGATTGCAAACAGTTTCAGCTAAACAGAGGTCTAACAATTCATTGTCAAGAGTCACAGGAGGCGGTAATGTCGGACGGCGCGTCACTGAAGCAGCGCATACGCAGCGGGGAGATCGTGATCGGCGTGTCGGCCCCCTTCAACGCCACGAAGAGTCAACTTGAAGAGATCCTGAGCAAGGACAGTTACGACTTCCTTTCGGTGGACAGCCAGCACTCGCCATATAACGAGGAGCGGGTGGTGGAGATCTGCGGGCTGGCGGCGGAGCTGGGCGTCCCCGTGCAGTTTCGCATCAAGCACACGCGGCACGCCTACCTGATCGGCAACATCCTCGACCTTGGCCCGCTCGGCATCGAGATTCCGATCGTGGAGGAGGAGGCGACGGTGGACGAAGCGATCGAAGCCTTCTACTATCCCCAGGTCGGCAGGAGGAGCTGGGGCGGCGCGGCGCGCTACGGTATCGAGGGGCGCGATAATCGATTGGAGTATGCCGACTGGTGGAACCGCACCGGAATCCTGTGCCTGCAGATGGATTCGGTGCGGGCGGTGACCACAGTGCACAGACTGGCCAAGCCGGGGGTTGATTGCCTGACGTGGGGACCGAACGATCTGCTCTTTGATCTGGAAGCGCATCCGGAGCATCCGTTCAAGTCCGTTGACGACTGCGTACGCCACGCGCTTAAGCAGTTGGAAGGTGCGGACGCTAAAATAAGCTTCAGAAACTATTCGCCGGACCTACGCAGCAAGTACATTGATATGGGCGTCACAGTGCTGATGGAAAGCCCGAGACCGTAGGGCCAGCATTTGGTCTTGCCGCCGGCATGCGGGTGCGAACCGAACAAGTAGAGGAGAAGGGGAGATGGCAGGGAGCCAGGGCGGTTTCGAATACAAGGTAGTTGAAGGGTGGGGCCAGGGAGCGGGAGGCCGCGTTTTCGGCGGGGTGACGCCGGCGGTGGCGACCGATTCACAGGACCGTGTTTACATTGCCCGGCGCGATCCTCCGGCGATTCTGGTCTATGATCGTGAGGGCAGTTTTCTGACTTCGTTGGGCGAGGACCTGTTCAAGAATCCGCACAGCGTCTGGTTCAATGAACAGGACCAGATGTACGTGGCTGACGTCGATGACCACACGGTGCGTAAGCTGGACACCGAGGGGAAAGTGCTGCTGACGCTGGGCACGGCGGACGCGGTCGGCGCGCCGGGGCAGCCGTTCAACGGGCCGACCTGGGCGGTAGAGGCGCCGTGGGGCGATATCTACGTATCCGACGGCTACGGCCAGTTTCGCGTGCACCGCTTCTCTGCGGACGGGACGTTGCTGCAGTCGTGGGGCGAGGAAGGCACGGGGCCGGGGCAGTTCGCGTTGCCGCACGGCATTCGGGTGGACAGCCGCGGGCGTGTGCTGGTCCTGGACCGCACGAACAGACGCATGCAGATTTTCGATGCGGAAGGCACGTACCAGGGCGAGTGGTCCGACCTGGACGGGCCAAACGATCTGTACATCGACGGCGACGACAACGTCTATATGGCTGAGGGCAGGTACCGCATCAGCGTATTTGACCTGGACGGCGAGTTGCTGGCGCGCTGGGGCGAGCAGGGCGATGCGCCGGGGCAGTTCGCCAATGGCCCACATGGGCTGTGGGTGGACTCACACGGGGATCTTTATGTGGCAGAGGTGCCATTTCTGGACAACCGTCTGCAGAAGTTTACGCGGGTTTGAAACAGGGAGCCACTCATGCTCAGCGACCAACAGATCGCCCATTTTGAGACGTTCGGCTTTCTCCTGTTGCCGCGGCTTTTCCCGGCAGAGGAGATTGACGAAATTCGCAGCGCGGCCGATGCCCTGTGGCGCGAGGAGCGGGGCGGCGGACCGGACCTGGGAGAGTACCAGCATGTCGCGCCGTTCCTCGAGTCGAGCCGGGAGCTCTCCGGGCTTGTGGAAGACGACCGCATCTACCTGACGATTGAGCGGCTGCTGGGCGCCGGATTCGTGTGGGGCGGCTCCGAGGGCAACAAGGGCAGTTTCAACGAAACGCAGAGCCACGAGTGGCATTGCGACCGGCCCGGGGAAGAGGAGCCGGACTACGTGCGTATCAAGGTGATGCTGTACCTGACGCCAACGAGGAAGGATGCGGGGGCGCTGCGCGTGATGCCCGGTTCGCATCGAAGGCCGCTCTATGATCAGCTTGAAAGGCTCAACCACATTCAGTCCACGCCGGAGGTGACGCCGTTTGGCGTGCCCGGGCGCGACCTGCCCGGCTGCGCACTTGAGGTCGAGCCTGGCGACGCTGTGTTTTTTAACCAGTATCTGTATCATGCCGTCTTCGGCAAGCAGGAGGACCGGCGATACATCGCCCTGAAGTTCGCGGCGAAGCCAAGAGTGGCGCGTCATTATGAGGGGCTGAGAAAGCACGGGGCCTTCTCCTTTCACCGTTCGTTCGTAGACCTGACACGACCGCGCATCCGGCAGATGACTGAGCTTCTACCGGCCGAGGACTGGTCGTAAAGGGTCCGGGGGGTTCCTATGCTCAACCGGGAGTCCGGACCATGCCAACAGTTGTGAACTGGCGCGAGGCGCAGCCGGTTGTCGCCCATGACAGCGCGATCGTCTGGAGCTGCCTGCAGCCCAGGCCGGCGGGCGGGGACGGCGCCGGGCAGCCTCCGCAACACGGGACGCTGGAAAAGCTGGGGGTATTCACCGTGCACGCGGTGCAGGGGCGCAAGCAGTCGGACTATCACAAACATGAGAATCGCGAGCAGCTTTACTATATTATCGACGGCACGGGCCAGATTCTGTGCGGCGATATTCTGTCGCCGGTGGAGGAGGGCGACATCATCTATCTGCCATCGGGGCAGTACCACCAGCTGTTCAACTCGGCGGAGGGCTGGCTGCTGCACCACGTGATCAACATGCCGGTTGACGGGGACGGCGGCCGCCTGGTGCGTCGCAATTGGCGCGATGCGGCGCCGCAGAGCGACGGGCTGGGCGCGGTGCGCTGGCATCTGCTCGGCCCCGACTCGGAGCGGGAAGGCGGCTGCCTGCGCGGCCTGGCTTTCATCGACAGGGAGATGGTGCAGCCGCGGCGACGGTCAAAGGAACGGAATGCACACGATCTTGAGCAGATTTACTATATTCTGGCCGGGGAAGGCACCCTGTCCGCCAACGGGAAGGAAACACGGATACGGGAGGGCGATTCCATTCACCTGCCGGCGGAGACGACCTTCCACGTATCCAACACCGACGAAACGTGGCTGACTTACTTGATTGTCGCCGCGCGCTAGGGAGTTATTGATGAGAATTCTGATTACGGGCGCCGCGGGCGCAGTCGGCACGGTGCTGGTGAACGGATTGCGCGACCGCTATTCGTTGCGGGCTTTCGACCGCGTGCCGATTCCTGATCTGGAAGACGTTGTCACAGGTGAGTTGACCGATTTCGAGGCGGTGGCCAGAGCGACGGAAGGGATGGAGGCGGTTGTCCACCTGGCTGGCAACCCGTTAGGTTCGGCGCCGTGGGAAGAGATACTGAACAGCAATATCATCGGGACCTACAACCTGTTCGAGGCGGCGCGGCAGAACAGCGTTCGGCGCGTTGTCTTCGCGAGCCGCGCGGGGCTGCTGGCTCACTATCCGGAGGAGATCACTCGCACCATCGACTTACCGCCCCGCCCGGAGAGCTATTACTCGATCAGCAAGGTTTTCGGCGAGAACCTGTGCTACATGTATTCGAGCCAGTACGGCATGGAGTGCGTATCGGTGCGCATCGGCAATGTGCGCGCGGACCGGCCGCAGGCAGAGCATCCGCATCATTTGAGCCATGCCGACCTGGTGCGTGTCTTTGAGCGGGCGGTGATCCATCCGGACGTAGAGTACGAGGTGGTTTTCGGCGTTTCCGGGGGCGACTGGCCGCTCTACGACATGGAACATGGGCGCCGCGTGATCGGATATGAGCCGCAGGACGGCAGGAGTTAAGGGCCAGGAGCTAGGGGCTAGGGGTTAGGGGATAGTGAACTGCGGCGATATGCTATAATCTTCGATGGTTAGACTGAAACGAGGGGCGGCGCTTCGCAGCAAGTGAGTGCTGTTGCGCAGGCAGTGTCGTTGCAGGTTGAGAGCAGTTGCAAGGCGCCAATCAAGCCAATGAAGCTGACATCAGAGTAT
The DNA here is from genome assembly GCA_022821585.1 of Caldilineaceae bacterium. Classification (GTDB taxonomy): domain Bacteria; phylum Chloroflexota; class Anaerolineae; order Caldilineales; family Caldilineaceae; genus Bin5. The sequence goes on along the minus strand of JAJEDI010000055.1, from coordinate 87,356 downwards.
CTGGACACGCTGAACCGGATTCAGGACCGGATCATGTGGCTGTCTATGCGGATTGTGCACGAGGCCAACAGCATTCGTCCGCAACGCGACGGCGTCAAGGTCGGCGGTCACCAGGCCTCGTCGGCCAGCATGGTGACGATCATGACCGCGCTCTACTTTCACCTGCTGAAGCACGGGGACAAGGTGTCTGTCAAGCCGCACGCTTCCCCGGTCTTTCACGCCATTCAATATCTCCTCGGACAACTGCCGCGCGACTATCTGACCACACTGCGCGCTTTTGGCGGGCTGCAGGCCTATCCCAGCCGCACCAAGGATCCCGACCCGGTTGATTTTTCCACCGGTTCGGTGGGGCTGGGCGCGGTGGCGCCGGCCTTCGCGGGGCTGTCCCACTACTATGCCAAGATGCACTTTGGCGACGTGACTTCCAATCGCTTCATTGCCATCATCGGCGATGCGGAGCTGGACGAGGGCAATGTCTGGGAAGCGGTATTCGATGAATGGATGGACGAACTGGCCAACACGATCTGGATCGTGGACCTGAACCGGCAGAGTCTGGACCGGGTGGTCCCCGGTATCCGCGCGGGGACGCTGAAGGCGATGTTCGCCAGCTGGGGATGGCAGGTGTTGGAGGCGAAGTACGGGCGCAAGCTGCAGGACTTGTTTGCCAAGGAAAACGGCGAGCTGGTTCGCAAACGCATCGACGACATGAGCAACGAGGAGTACCAGCTGCTGGTACGGCTGCCGGGCGATGAGTTACGCCAGCGTTTTGTGACGGTGAACGGGCACAGGGACCCGCGCCTGGAGGAGCTGCTGGCGCCGATAAGCAATGAGGAGCTGCCCGGCGTCGTCGGCAATCTGGGCGGCCACGACCTCCACGAAATGATTGGCGTCCTTGAAGAGGCCGACGCCACGGCAGACCGGCCCACGGTGATATTCGCCTATACGATAAAGGGCTGGCGGCTGCCGATTGCCGGCGACCCGCACAACCATTCGAAACTGCTCAGTGTTGAGGAGATGTCGGCCCTGGCAGAGGAGCTGTCGATCCCCGGCAATGATGAATGGGCCGCTTTTGACCCGGATTCGGAGGAGGGGGCGCTCTGCACGGAAATCGCACAACAGCTGTACCCTGCCCCGAATGGAGAGGTCACCGCAGCCCCTCAGAAGGTGAACGGCGCGGCAGAGCTTCCCGCAGGTCTTTCGGCTCAGGACGTTCCCGAAAGCGTGCCGGCGCGTATGCATGGCATGCTCAGCACGCAGCAGTCGTTCGGCCAGATCCTGGTGAGCATGAGCCGCGATCCGAAGCTGGCGCCGCGGCTGGTCACCACTTCGCCCGATGTCTCCACGTCGACGAACCTTTCGGGCTGGATCGCCAAACAGGGCGTCTTTTCCTTAACCGACAGGGAGATCTACGAACTGGAGGAGAACCGGGGGCTGAGTTATCACTACGGGCCCGACGGCCAGCACATCGAGCTGGGCATTTCGGAGATGAATCTCTTCATGATGCTGGCGATGCTGGGCCTCTCGGCGGAGTTGAACGGTCAGCAGTTGATCCCGATCGGCACGGTGTACGATCCCTTTGTGTTGCGGGGGCTGGACTCGTTTATCTACGGCCTCTACGCCGGTTCCCGCTTTATCATTGTGGGCACGCCATCAGGTGTCAGCCTGGCCCCGGAGGGCGGCGCGCACCAGTCTACGGTGACCCCCTCGCTGGGCGCGGAGCTGCCGAATCTGAACAGCTACGAGCCCTGTTTTGCGCAGGAGCTGGTCTGGATCATGCTGGAGGCGGTGCGTCAGTGCTGCCGTGACGTGGATGGCAGAGCGACCTATCTGCGCCTTTCTACGAAGCCGACAGATCAGTCGCTGCTTGAGCCGGCGATGGAGCGGCTTGGCGCGACCGAACTGCGTCGCCAGGTGCTTGAGGGCGGTTTCAGGCTGCTGGACTGGAAAACGGCCACGCCGGAAGCAGATCCACGATCGCTGGTCCATATCGCTTCAAGCGGCATTATGCTGGCGGAGGCGATGGAGGCGGCGGAGATGTTGCAGGAGGAAGGTATTGCGGTCAATGTGTTGAACATATCCAGCCCCCGCCGTCTCTTTGAGAACTGGCGGGCTGCGCAGTGGGGAGTCAGGCCGGGCAGGGAGCCAAGCCGGCTGCTCTCGTGGCTGATCCCCCCGAATGAGCGCCAAGCCCCGATCGTCACGGTACAGGACGGGGCGTCGCACAATCTGGCCTGGCTGGGCAGCCTGTTCGGCAGCTACTTGATTCCGCTAGGCGTGGACGATTTCGGACAGTCGGGAACGCCGGCTGATCTTTACCGGCATTTCGGGATCGACAGCCAAGCGATCTTCGAGGCCGCGCTGGTGGGTCTGAACCGGACTGAGTTCGGGTAGGACCGACGTTCCATCAGGTCTGCATTTGTGTATGAGAGGCGGTCAGCGGCTGCCTGCCGTTACCGTTACTGGGAGGGATGCGTGGCCGAGATAATTCCCATGCCCGACCTGGGTTTTGAGGCCGATGAAGGTGAGCTTTCGGTCTGGCTGAAGGGCGTCGGCGACGCGGTCGAAGCGGGCGAACCTATCGCAGAGTTCGAGTCGGACAAGGTGACGCTGGAGGTGGAGTCGCCGGTTGCGGGGGTGCTGCTGGAGCACCTCATTCAGCCGGGAGAAAGCGTCGCGGAGGGCGCGCCGATTGCCCGGATTGGTGAGGCCGACGAACTCTCCGCCTCGCCGGCGTCTGCTCCGTCTCCTGCCAAAGAGCCTGCCCCACCACCGCCCGAGCCACCCGCAGCGAAGACGCCATCCACTCCTTTGCCGGCCGAGCCGCAAGAGAGTGAACCGGTGCGTCGCGTGCCGGCCGCGCCTGCGGGCAATGGCTTGCTGGCGACACCGATTGCCCTGCGCATGGCCCGCGAGCACAATCTGGATCTACGGCGTGTGGCCGGCAGCGGTCCCGGGGGGCGGATTCTGCGGGGGGATGTCGAGAATCATTTGGCCGAGGCCCGTCCCGGCGCCATCGGGGAGGTCGTGCGGCGCCCGCCAGAGGACGGCGACCGGCCTCCATCGGTCGGGACTGCCGCTTCGCCGCTGCGGCGGACGATCGCGCGGCGCATGAGCCAAAGCAAGCAGACGATCCCTCACTTTTACATCACCAGTTCGGTCACGATGGACGATGCACTGGCGCTGAGAAGGCAGTACAATTTAGCCTTTCCATCGGATGCGCAGGTTACGGTCAACGATATCGTGGTGAAAGCCACTGCCCTGGCACTGCGCGATTTCCCCAACCTGAACGCGTCCTATGTGGACGACCGCATCGAAGTTCACACTGACATCAATATCGGCGCGGCGGTGGCGGTGGAAGGCGGCGTGCTGACGGTCACCACCCGGCAGACCGACCGCAGTCCGATTGCGGACATCGCCCGCGAGAATCGGGCCATGGTCGAGAGGGCGCGTGCGGGCAGGGTCAGGCCGGAGGATGTGTCGGACAGCACCTTCACGATCAGCAACCTGGGCGGCTACGACACCGATCACTTTGCCGCGATCATCAACCCGCCGCAGGCCGCGATTCTGGCGGTGGCAACTGCCAGAGAGACCGCGGTCGTTGAGGAGGGCCAGTTGGTGGTGCGCACGGTCATGCAGATGACGATCTCCGCCGACCACCGGGTGACCGACGGCGCTGAGTGCGCGCTCTTTTTGAATAGAGTGAAAGAACTGTTGGAGGCGCCGATCCGGCTATTCCTGGGTGGCTGACAGCCTTAGGATCAGACGATCTCCCAATCCCCCTCCGCGATCGCGCGGATCTGCTGCATCGGGGGGCCGCGGGATGGCACAAACCCGCTGCATGTGAAAGGGCACTAATATAGTGCACAAGAACAGAGTAAGAGTCCTGTTGCTAGCCGTTGCCGCGGCATGTATCGTGGTCGCCACAAATCAAAGAGAGGGAAGTGCCGAAGACTATTTCATTCAGGGCAACGCCAATCTTGGCCTCGGTCTGTACGATGAGGCCATCGCCGAGTACGACAAGGCACTCCAGTTGCAGCCCGACGTTAGCGCCGGCTACATCGGAAGGGGCGCCGCTCATCTCATGAGTCGTCGGTATCAGGAGGCGATTGCGGACTTCGACCAGGCCCTCCTGTTGGAACCATACCTTGTTAATGCCTACTATTACCGGGGGGCTGCCAAAAGCGGCCTCAAGTTGTTCGAGGAGGCCATCGCCGATTTTGACGTAGCTCTGCGGCTGCAGCATGACCATGTTGATGCATTCGTGGAACGTGGCAATGCCAAGACCTGCCTTGGTCTGCAACAGGAGGCTTTCGCCGACTTTGAAAGGGCTCTCCATTACGATCCTGACAATGCCAGGGCCTATCACGGTCGCGGCGTCACTTATCTTAACCTTGGTCGGAGCGAGGACGCCCTCGGCGATCTCGATCGGGCACTCCAATTGAAACCCGACTTTGCTGAAGCATTCGTCAGTCGGGGCTATGCGAAGGCCGCGTTAGGTCTATACGAGGAGGCCATCGTCGAATACAACCTGGCCCTCGGGCTGCAACCAGGTCATGTCAGTGCCATCTTCAGCCGGGGCCTTGCAAGAGAGAAACTGGGCCAATTTCAGACTGCCATTGCCGACTATGACCAAGTTCTCCAGTCCAAGCCCGACCATGCCCACACCTACTTTCATCGGGGGCTTGCCAGGGCCAATCTCGGTCGATTCCAGGACGCCATCATCGATTACGACAGGGCACTCCAACTCAAGCACGACTATGCCAAAGCATTCATCAGTCGGGGCCTTGCTAAGAACAACCTTGGCCTGGCCGAAGGCGCATTCGCCGACTTAAAGGCGGCGGCGGCGCTGAATTCGGCGAAAACGGCTATGGACAGTGATGGCGGTATCGACTCGGAGGGGCTCGTTCGACAACTCTGGTTTGGGCAGTATTGAGGGAACACCTGCCCAATCAGGTCTACCACAGTTGCGGAAGAAGATGGCCGAAGAGTTTCCTCCGCAGCTATACTTCAGAATAGCATGCCCACATTTTCTCCTCATAAACTGAAAGCCATCGCCCGGGAGGTTTTCGTTGCCGCCGGCCTAGGGCAGGACGAGGCCGGGACTGTTGCTGAACACCTGGTGCAGGCCAACCTGGCCGGACACGATTCGCATGGCGTTCTGCGCATTCCCGAATACGTTGAGTGGATGGAAGCGGGCGACGTCGTCCCCGGTCAGCATGTGTCGATTATGCATGAGACGCCGGTCCTGGCGGTGATGGAGGGGGGCTGGGGTTTCGGCCAGGTGATCGGGCTGGAGGCGTTCGACGTAGCGATGGAGAAGGCGCGGGAGAACGGCGTCGGCATCGTCGCGGTCAGCCGGTGCGGGCATATCGGGCGCGTTGGGCATTACCCCTACCTGGCGGCGGAGCAGGGGCTGGTGACGGTGATGTTCGTCAATACCCATGGGGGCGGCAAGCTGGCCGCGCCGTGGGGCGGGCGCGGGAGGCGGCTGTCGGCGAACCCGATTTCCGTAGGGATCCCGCGCAAGGATGGGGAACCGCTGGTGCTGGACATGGCGACATCGGCGATTGCCGACGGCAAGCTGAAGGACATGCACAATCGCGGGGTACCGGCGCCGGCCGGTTGTATTGTTGACGCGGACGGCAATCCGACGACGGACCCTGCGGCCTATATCGGGCCGCCGGAAGGCGCACTGCTGCCCTTTGGCGGGCACAAGGGATTTGGTCTGTCCTTTGTGATTGACATTCTGGCCGGTGCGCTGTCTGGTGCGGGTTGCAGCCGCGACGGCGTGAACCGCATCGGCAATGGATTCGTGGCAATTGTGATCCAGCCTGAGAAGTTGAGGGACGGCGACGGCTTCTATGCCGATGTCGAAGGGCTGGTGCAGCACGTCAAGGGTTCTGAGCTGGCGGCCGGGTTCGACGAGATCCTGGCGCCGGGCGAGCCGGAGATCCGTACGCGTCAACAGCGGTCGCGGGACGGCATTTCCATTGACGATGCGGCGTGGGGAAAGATCTGCGCCGCGGCCGAGCGCTACGGCGTCAGCTTGACCTCGTCAGAATAGGGACCCGTAGGCATCGAAGTAGGCTTCGCTGGTCATCAAACCCCGTCCCGGCATTTCAAACTCCCGCAGAGGAAAAGGCAGCGAGAAAAAGGAGAAGGTGAATCGTTCGGCCGCGCTATTGGCGCTCAGCCGGACACGGTGATTCATCGCTTTGATCGCGCCCTGGGACCACATTTCCATCAGATAGCCCGGGTAGAGAAGGATGGAGTCCACGGCGTCAACTGAACGCCAAACCGGTTCGCCGCTCTCGCCGGTTACCTGCAGCTCCAGCTCTCTGTCGATACCGAAGGGGAATACGGTGAACAGGGAAGCATCGGGATGCGCGGAGAGCCGCGTGTTGTCGGCTGCGGTGGTGGTGAACTGCTGTTGCGGGGGATAGTAGTTGTTGGAGACCATGTGGCCGGCGTTCTGACGGTAGAAATCGAGCAGGCCGGGAATGTCAAGCTGTGTCAGCAGGTCGGTTTCCAGCGAGCGCACAGTCTCCACGACTTTGTGCCAGCCGCCCTTCAGAAAGCTCTGAAACTCCTCGGGGTAGCGGTCCACCGGATAGAACTCGGAGAGGACAAAGGTGCTGATGAGGTCGTCCTCGGCCTGATGGCTGCTATCGGTCTGGCCGTAGTAGGAATAGCCGTCGTAGGCATACCCGTAATGCTTTTGAAGAAAGTGGAGCTGATAGTCCCGACCCCTGTGGATGAAAGTTCGGAAGGCTTCCAGGAGTTCGGAACGGTCCAGGGCCGTGCGGGAGGTTACGAGGTATCCTCTTGATTTCAGGAGGTCCGCACTGTGCGGGTCGATCACGGTTATATTGCTCAACTTTCAAAGTTTCAGATGCGCCAGCGCGTTCCGCTTCAGGGCAAGAAACTCCGGTTCCAGAATTGTATTCTCGTCGCGCGGATGGGGCAAGTCGATTTTCAGGTCGGCGGTGATGCGGCCGGGACGGGGGCTGAAGACGAGCATGCGATCTCCCAGGAGCAGCGCCTCGTCGACGTCGTGCGTGATGAAGAGAATTGTCTTGGAGAAACGCGTTCGAACGCCGAGCAGCCACTGCTGCAGCATGCGGCGGGTGAGGGCGTCGAGCGCGCCGAACGGTTCATCGAGGAGGAGGATGTCGTAGCCGGCCAGGAAGGTACGCAGGAGCGCGGCGCGCTGCCTCATGCCGCCTGAGAGGGTACTGGGCCAGTTGTTTTCGAAGCCGTCCAGCCCGAAGAGGGGCAGCAGCTGACGCGCTTCTTCGCGGGCGGCGTCGCGGCTGCCGCCGGCCAGCTCCACGCCCAGGATGACGTTTTCAAGCACTGTGCGCCAGGGCAGCAGGGTATCCCGTTGGGGCATGAAGCCGAAGCGCCCCTGCCGGTCGGACGGGTCCGGCAGGGTTTGCCCTTTCAGATGGATCTGGCCGCTGTCCGGCTGTACGAGGCCGGCCAGCAGGCGCAGAAGCGTGGACTTGCCGCAGCCGCTGGGGCCGATGATGGTCAGGAACTCGCCCTCTTCGACCTTGAAGGTCAGATCGATTACTGCTTCGACTTCGCTGTGGGTCCCTCTGCGGGAGCCGCTGCCGAAGGTCTTGGAGAGCGAGTCGACCGTCAGAAGTGTCATTCTCGGTCGGGCAGGAACTCGTTCGTATAGGCGGCCTCGGCGTCAAACGACTCGATGATGCCGTTCTCCATCAGAAAGTCGGCATATCCTTGCCAGATATCGCCGGTCTGAATGCCCCATTGCGACGAGTCAGCCCGGTACTCCTTGGACAGCCAGTCCTGGCTTGTCCGTACCAGTTCGGCATCGAGGTCAGGATTGGCCGCCAGCAGAATGTCTGCCGCATCGCCTGGATTGTCGATCGCGAATTCATAGCCGCGGGCCGATGCCTCAATGAAGGCTCGCACGGTTTCAGGGTCGTTCTCGATCATTGCCTCGCTCGTGATGAGGATTGGCGTATAGTAGTCAGGAATGCAATCGAGATAGTCCATAAGCATGACAATGTCCAGTTCGACGCCCTGGAGTTCGGCGTTGATGCCGCCCCAGCCGTAGAAAATCCAGACAAAGTCGACCTGATCCGCTTCCGTGACCGACAGGAAGTCTGCCCAGCCGATATCGATGAACTCGATATCCTCTGCCGATCCGCCCTCACACTGCATCAAGAGGTCGATGGTTGGAAATTCGATTGGAGAACCAAATGCGCCGTAGCGCATACCGGCCATAGCGGTGGGCGTCGTGATTCCCTTTCCCGCGCTGCTTCTAGAGGCGAAGCCCGAAGTATTGTGCTGGATGATGGCTGCAACCGACACAACCGGCACACCTTCGTTGCGGGCAAACGTCGTGCCTTCCTGATAGCTGAATCCAAAATGGGCGGAACCGGTGCCTACGACCTGATGCACATCCGACTGGCCAGGGAGGACGATTTCCACATTCAGGCCGGCTTCCTCATACCAGCCCTTATCGCGGGCAACGTAGATTCCCGTGTAGTTGGTGTTTGGCGTCCACCCCAGCATAAGGATGACGTCGGTCGGTGGGGCGGAGGCATCCTCGGTTGTTGCGGCGGGCGCCACAGGAACGCAGGCTGCAACCAGCATCAGCGCAATCAGCGCTGCGATCAACAGGACTGAATGTTGCATTCGATTTCTCATCTTCGTCTCCTCTTAGTGAATCATTGGCAAAGGCCAATGGTGTGCGGCGAGAGTGCAGTTGGCTGCGTGCAGCTGAACACTAGCTACTGCCGTTTCGTTCTTCGAAGTACCAGGGCATCGTCCCGCGCTCGATCGCAAAAACCGTCAGGAACAGGAGAATACTCAGGAGCGAAGTAATGACGATGGCGGAGAAGACCTGAGCGGTCTGGAATGCCGCCGAAGAGCGCAGCATGAATATTCCCAGCCCTTGTTTGGCGCCAACCCACTCGCCGACGACCGCGCCGGCTACGCTGTAGGTGGCGGCGATCTTCAGACCAGAGTAGAAGTATGGCGCAGCGGCCGGCAGGCGAACCTTCATCCAGATCTGAGGCCACGTTGCCCCCATGGAACGGAAAAGGTCGATCAGTTCCGGTTCGGTAGAGGTCAGCCCGTCGCTTGTATTGATGGCGATAGGGAAAAAGCAGAACAGCGTCACAACAATAACCTTGGGCGCGATGCCAAATCCGAACCAGATGATCAGCAGGGGGGCAAGCGCAAGAATTGGCACCGTTTGCGAGATTACGAGAAGCGGATAGACAGCCCGCCGCAGCCAGGGGGAGATGTCGAGAACCGCAGCTACGGTAACGCCCGTCATCAAGGCCACCCCAATTCCAATGGCGACTTCCAGCATAGTCTGGCCCACATGGGCCCCCATCAGGGCACGTGTGTCCCAGAAGGCCTGCCAGATCGCCGAGGGCGCGGGCAAGATCCACTTCGGCACGGCCAGTACAAGTACTGCCAACTCCCAAATAGCCGCGAAAACAATGAGGACTACTGCAGGAACAAGGAGCTTGGGCGTCCCCATCAGGCGTCTTCTCGAAACTTCGAGACCAGCCCGTCTATCGTCGTTCCACCAACGGACTCGCCGATCTTAATGATCGTAACGACACGCTCGACGTCGCCTACAAAGCAGGCGCGGTGGGCCGCTTTGGCCACCTCCAAACAGCTTTCAAGGTCTCCCTCGACCGTTGTCCCCATCGGGCCGACTGCGTATTTCAGGCCTGATTCCTGAATGACCTCGATGGCGCCGTCCACAACCGAGTAGACATCGCCGCCGGTCCCTGGAAGCACTTCAATATCGACAATTACCGTGTTGGACATCGTGTCTCCTTTCGCAAACAAAAAAACCGCCCTGATAGGCGGTTGGCGTTACATGCTCTCTACAGTTCTTCTACGTGTCGCTAAGTTTCCTACGCCAGCATTACCTGGATCAGGTGTGTCGGTCATCTCCACAGCGCGCCATTCGGACGCAGAAGGAGATTTCTCAGCCCAGTTCTTCCGAGCTCCCGATTGCGAATCGATTGTTCAGGTGCCAGAGCGCTCTGTTCAAGAGCGAATGCAGACAGTATATTTGAATCGGTTCTGAACGTCAAATCAGAAAAAAGAGGAATACACGTAGGCTTGCTCTAAGCACGAGAACGCAAAGCGCCAGATCCCTTTCGAGACCTGGCGCCAATTTTCGGGTTGGCTAAAGCAGCTCAGGCCGTGACCAGCTTCCCGCCTTGCAAGAGCGGCTGCGCCGACCCAATACGCTCGTCGCGGAACTGCTTTGTATAGAGGTTGTAATAGTGGCCCCGCTGGCGTATCAGCTGGGCGTGTGTGCCCTGTTCGGCGATGCGGCCGTCCTCGATCACCAGGATCCGGTCCGCCTTGCGGATGGTGGAGAGGCGGTGGGCGATGACGAAGCTGGTGCGGTCGGCCAGGATCGCGTCCATGGCATCCTGGACCAACGCTTCGGTGAGCGTGTCGACCGAACTGGTGGCTTCGTCCATGATGAAAATGTCGGGATCGGCGAGGATCGCACGCGCCAGGCTCAGCAACTGCGTTTGGCCGACGGACAGAAGTACGCCTCCTTCGCCTACCTGACTATCGTACCCTTCCTCCAACTCTTCGATGAAGGTATGGGCGCCGGCCACTTTGGCTGCATTCACGACTTCATCATCGGCGGCATCGAGCCGTCCGTAGCGAAGATTCTCCCAGATCGAACCGGAGAAGAGGTAGGGGGTCTGCAGGACGACGCCGACTCGACTGTGGATTCCATGCAGTGTCCACTCCGTATAGTCCTTGCCGTTGATCAGAATGCGTCCTCTTGACGGTTCGTAAAATCGACAGACAAGGTTGACGATAGTTGATTTTCCTGCTCCTGTCGGCCCGACCAGCGCGATCGTCTCTCCCTGCCTCACGTGCAGGCTGAAGTTGCGCAGGACCGGTTTTTCCTCTTCGTATTGGAAGTCCACGTTCTCGAAAAGGATGTCGCCGCGAAGCGTGTCGGGCGCCTGTGCGCCGCTGCGGTCCTGAATCTCGGGTACGGCGTCAACCAGGCTGAAGATGCGTTCTCCGGAGGCGATGGCTTGCTGCATCTCAGCGTAGATGCGCGCCATTTCCTGAATCGGAAACAGCATGTGCGTAATGTAGAAGATGAAGGCCTGGATGCCGCCGATGGTCATGCCTCCCAGTTGGAACTGGCGGCCGCTGTACAGGACAACGCCGGAAATTGCAACCGCGCTTATCAGTTGCACCACAGGCAGGAAAAGAGCCGACAGCCACGCGGCCCGGAATCCGGCACGATACATAGTGCGGGTGAGATCGGTGAATTCTTCGAGGTTGCCCTCTTCGCGGCGCAGGGATTTTACGACGCGGACACCGGTTATGTTTTCATTGTAGGCCCCGGTGATCTTTGAATTCGTCTTGCGTACGTCACGGTATTCCACCAGAATCTTCTTCTTGAAGCGAAAGGCCACCACAACCAGCACGGGAATGACCGCGGCAACGATCAGCATCATCTGCACGTTGATCATCGCCATGAATATCAGAGAGATTACAATAGCGACTCCGCCCCAGAGCAGGTCCATGAAGCCCCAGGAAACCAGATCCCCCACTCGGCTGGCGTCGGCCGTAAGTCGACTCATCAACCAGCCGACGGGGGTGCGATCGTAGTAGGAAAGCGACAGATCCTGCAAGCGGGAGAACATCGTTTTGCGCAGATCGTACTGAACGCGCTCACCCAGCCGCCCCGCCGAATAGATAAAGCCCATCACGCCCACGGCCACGAGCACGAGACCAAGACCGTATTGGAGGACCAGCCGCCAGATCTGCTCTGCGTCGCCAGCCACAATGCCATCGTCGACAATCCGCTTTGTGAGAAAGGTCAAGTAGCCGTCGAGCACAGAGGTAACGACCACTGACAGTAGATAACCGAGCATCAGTGGCCAATGCAACAGGCCCAGACGAAAGATGCGCAAAACGGTTTCGCCGTTGAATTCCGTTTCGAATTCTTCTTCTTCAAAGTGTTCGTGTTGTGACATCGGTCAACCTTTTGTAACAGAATGGGGGATTTCGGATTCAGAGGGCGAGCCGTTTGCCTGCAGGAGAGGCTGTCCTTTCTCAATCCCATCCAGCTTTTCCTCTGCCGCTTCGACAACAGCGGCGATTTCTCGTTCCAGGTCTGCTTCGATCTGGACCTGCAGTTCGAAAATCTGGCGGTAGACACCGGGTTGGGCCACCAGTTCGTCATGACTGCCCCGCTGTATAATGCGCCCGGACTCCATCACCAGGATCTGGTCAGCCGTCATGACGCTCTGCACGCGGTGCGCGATGATGAAAGTGGTGCGCCCTTGCATCAGCCGCTGCAGCGCGGCGCGGATGGCGGCATCGGTCTCGGTATCGACACTGGAAGTGGCGTCGTCCATTAGCAGGATTGCCGGGTCTTTCAGCAAGGTACGGGCAATCGTTACCCGCTGCTTTTGACCACCGGAAAGGGTCACCCCTCGTTCGCCTACCAGCGTGTCGTACCCTTTGGGGAAGGTCTGAACAACGTCATGGATCGCGGCAGCCCTGGCCGCGGCCTCCAGCTCTTCATCAGAGACGTCTCGTCCTACACCGTAGGAAATATTGTTGCGAATCGTGGTCGAAAACAGGAACGGCTCCTGCTGCACGATGCCGATCTGCCCACGCAGGAAGCCGCGCGAGAATTCGCGCAGTTCTGCGCCATCCAGGGTGATGCTGCCGCCGCTGTATTCGTAGAACCGCGGCAGCAAGTTGACCAGGGAGGACTTGCCCGACCCTGTCGCGCCGAGCAGGCCGACTACCTGGCCGGGTTTGACGGTGAGGTTGATATCGCGCAGAACGTAGCCTCGTTCCGCAAAGGCCCGTCGCCGCGTTTCTTGCGGGTCCAGGTTCGTCTCTTTGCCCTTCTTTGCTTCGTCGTCTTCTTCGGATGCTGGCGACTCATAGGCGAACTGTACATTTCTGAACTGCAGGGCGCCGCGAAGACGCTTGTCCTTGGGCGCGCTGCCCTCTTCCAACTCTTCTCTTTCCTGGCGAATGATTTCCTGTACGCGGGTCAGCGAGACCAGACCGGTCGAGACATGGGCGACCAGCCGGCCGATGCCCTGCACTGGCCAGATCGTAGCAATGAGCAGACCGGTGAAGGCAACATATGTGCCCACAGTGATTTCGCCATTCAAGGCCAACCTTGAAGCCATATACATGCCGAACAATAGCTGGCCTCCTGTCAAGGTCTCTACGACCGGCCAGAATAGGGTGTGAAGTTTGGCAATTTGAACGCCGCGCCGGTACTTCTCCCAGTTTTCCTCTTCAAAACGGTCGATCTCGTAGGACTGACGGGCGAAGGCTTTCACCACGCGCACACCGGTCAACCTCTCCTGCAGCCGGTTGGAGACGGCGGCGTCCTGACTCTGGTAGGATTCGAAAACGGTCGTCATCCGCCTGAAGAAGAAGAACGAAGCCACCGAAATGACCGGCAGCAGTGGAATCGACAACAGAGCCAGCCAGCCGTGCAGCAAAGCCAGCGCTGTGAGATTCACCAAGAACAACAGGCCGGTCCGACCGATTCCTATCAGTTGATCCTGGAAAAGGCGGCGCAGCGTGTCCACATCCGAGGTGGCGCGCTGAATCAGTTCGCCTGTCTGCATTGTGTCGTGGTAGGTGAAAGTCAACCTCTGGATGTGGTCGTAGAGATAGTTGCGCAGCCGGCGAGTCACTCCTTCGGCGGTTTCCGCGGCCAGCCGGCCCATGCCAAATGAGAAGAACCCTTGCAGCAGCGCCAGAGCGATGATTCCGGCCGCCACCCATGGTATCCGCCACTGACTGCCGGATCCCATCAATACATCGTCGACCAAGTAGCGCAGCAGGTAGAATACTGCGGAGCGGCTGAGCGCGGCCAGTCCTGCGGCGACGACGGCGATGATATAGATGGTACGAAAGCCGGTTGCCATCCGCCACAGACCGACGAAACGGTTGTCTGTCAGTGTGTCCTTCAGATCGTAGGCGAGCCTTATTCCTTTATCGTCCATCTCCTCTTGATCGTTCTCTTCAGGCCTGAAGCCCTGGGGCGGTCGGGATGGAATGCTCCTCCCGGATTCAGATGCGTTGTCGTTCATTTGGATAAACTCCTACCTGCCTTCACGTCGCGCGCCCATGTTGGGCGCGCCGGGGGTTTGGGGGGCGGTAACGGCAGCCCCAGTCCGTCGGGGGACCGCATACTGAAACTGCACGTTACCTTTTTGGGCAGTTGCCCGCCCAAAACAAAAGAGCCACAGGCCAAGCCCATGACTCTGAATTGGAATCCACCAATTAAAAAAGTCACGGGCGCAAGCACCGTGACCATTTTGCCGATTCGGGAGGGGGTCGGAATTCAGGCCGAACCGCCGTCCACAGTAAGGTTCACCGGTGCTCTGCTCCTAGCACGAAGGTCGCAGCGCCAAAGACTGCGACCACTTTTCTGATACGAGCCATCTTTACCGGTCCTCCTTACATACAGTCGGTGGGAGAATCCAGGTCCCACCCGCTTCTTGCCAGGCAATGTGACACACTATAGCAGTACGATTGAAGGCAGTCAAATCCTGGATCGTGCGAAAATCTGCGAGAATCTGACGCATACTGAGAGATTTTGTTAGAGGAATTGAACAGGATTATGATTGCTGTACATAGTCAGAAGTAGAGGATGGAGCAGGGCGGCTGTGGCCAGACACAATGCTCCAAGGCGTCGCAGCGAACAGAGACACCCAGTTTGAAGGCTGTCGAGAATAGAGGCCCCGGTCACTGCGGACCGATCATCTTGGCACCAGAAGGGGGAGCAGCCTTCTGTCTGTGGCAAGAGGATATTCAAGCGAACTGCATCCCAGCGGATCGATAAGCCGACGCGGAAGAATCCAGGCAAACTCTCCTTCAGTCTCGCCCGGTTCCCAACGGACACACCGTCGGTTGGCGTCGGCGTGTCCGAGGAAGAGGCCCTGCCCGTCGACGAGTTTCTTGCGACGAATCAGTGGAGGCAAGAAAAAAGCGACAGCTTCAGCGCCGCGACCTGCACAGGTTGACGAAGGAAGCGGCCAAAGTCCCAGACGGATCGGACGTGCAGGAATCGATGCCCAGCCAGAAAGTCGGAAAGTAGATCGCGGTGAGAAAGAAAAAAGGACTCTCCTTCCTTCTGCTCGTGCTTGCGGCGACCGTGATCTTGTCACTCCTTCACGGCCATCCCCCGTCGATCGAGGCCTCCTCCCGACTTGCCGGCGAAAGCAGGGTCTTCGACCCGGATCCTCCTACCAAGAGAACTCACCTGTACGAGCTCCAGCTTTTCACAGTTGAACTCGAAAAGTTTCGTGGCGATGGCGGCGCCATCGAGCCGCTCGGGGATAATCTGCTTCTGGTCACGCCAAGAGGGCGGATTGCGCTGATTCGGGCTGATGGAAAGGTAGACTACCTGCCTGAACGAGTCCCGATGTTCGAGACTGCGCCTGCTGAAGAGATCGGCTGGGTCGGATTTCGGGTCGCCGACATTCTGCTCAAAGAGGTGTCGCCGGAGGAGTTCACGCTGTTCGTTTCCCATCACTATCTTGTCGGCGAATGTGTGGAGTTTCGGGTTTCGTCAACGAGACTGAGCATGGGGGATGGGAGGATCGGTGTCTCGGGAGACTGGGAGACGGAATTTACCGCGAATCCCTGCATTGAAAATGCCATCTTCGGCTATTGGGAGGGTGATGTACCGAAGACAGGAGGGGGAATTCAAGCAGGCGGCCGGATGTTGATGGACGGAGACGAACATCTCCTCGTTGCAGTAGGCGACCACGCCTGGTATGAATGGCATTTGCGCAACGAAGGTGGTGACCCGGACAAGCCACCGGTCGTCGACCCCGATTCGCACCTGGGCAAGCTGGTTCGCATCAAACTTGAAAACGGCCGGGCAGAAACCGTGGCCACGGGCTTTCGCAATCCTCAGGGACTGGCGCGCGATGCGGAGGGGAAGCTCTGGCTGACCGAGCACGGACCTCAGGGAGGCGATGAACTCAACCTGGTCTGGCCGGGGCTGGACTACGGTTGGCCGTTCGCTACCTACGGTATCCTCTACGGAAACAGGATATGGCCGTACAACGAGGAACAGGGCCGGCACGATGGCTCCGAAGAACCTTTCTATGCGTGGGTTCCGGCAATCGCCGTATCCAGTCTGATCGTCAGCGAGAGCGAGCAGTTTCCACTTTGGCGGGGCGATCTGCTGGTCGGCTCGCTCAGAAGCGGGTCCCTCTTTCGCGTGCGTATCCGTCAAGAGCGGGTCACCAATATCGAACGAATCGGATTCGGCGAACGTATCCGCGACCTAGCGCAGATGGCGGATGGCCGCGTGGCGTTGCTGACAGACTCTTCCAAGGTCATCTTTTTGCAACGCGCCCCGCTGTATTGCCAGCAGGAAAACGATCCGAGGTCGATCTTTTCATTTGACGCGGAGGCAGTGTGCATCGACGTCTTCAGCATCGTGGGCGAAGACGTCGACCCGTTGATTCACGCGCTCAAAGGGACCGATATCGGGATTCCGGCAATGCGTTCTCTGTTCGAAGTGTTCGTCCACGAAGACCTGCTGATTTATCTGAGAATCCCTTGCAGCACACGCGACTTTCGAAACCGTTTCTTTCTGCACATAACTCCGTTTCACGCGAAAGACATTTCTGAAGATCTCAGGCAGTTCGGGTTCAATGTCTATGACTTCTACTCCTTCGATCCTGGAGTAGGCAGCGCCGCATTTGAGGGCGGTTGCGTCGTGGTACGCGCACTGCCTGGGTATGAGATCAAACACATTTATACGGGACAGGTGGTACGTGTTGAGAGCCCTGACGGTGAGATCTTCTGGAGAGGCCCCGTCTGGGAGGGAAGTTATACTTTCGGGGCGCCGTATCTTGCAGACTCGTCCGTGAGGGAAGAACATTCTCCCACACCGCAGGCTGAGCGGGGAAGCCATCCAGGCGCCGCGCTGTTCACCACATTCTGTGCAGGGTGCCACAGTCTGGCGGCTGAACATAGCGCCGGCCCGCATCTGAACGGCGTGATCGGCAGACGGGCAGGTAGCGTGGCCGACTTCAACGCATCTGACGCCCTGAGCAGGCTGGACATCGTCTGGACTCGGGAAAACCTGGCCGAATTCATCGAGAATCCCACCCAATTTGCGCCGGGAACTTCGATGACCGCGGTGGGCGTCACGCCAGAGGAGGCACGGAGGATTGCGGAATTTCTGGAATTGGAACGATAATGGGTGCACGAATCAACAACGACAGAACCTCTGAGACACTGGAGAAAGCACTATGAGCGATTTCAGCGGAAAAACCGTCATCGTGACAGGGGGCGCGAAGGGCATCGGCGAGGGTGTAACGAGGGCATTCGCCCAGGCCGGGGCCCACGTATTCTGCGCCGACGTCGACACGGAGGCCGGCGCCAAGATCGCAGCCGAAAGCGGTTCGGTGGCCGGAACGATAACCTATGTCAACGCCGATGTTTCCGGGGCGGCAACTTGTGAGGCGCTGGTGAACCAGGCCGCCGCGACCGGCAGCGTTGACGTTCTCGTGAACAACGTCGGCATTCAGCCCGTGGACAGCTACATGCCCGCCCATGAGTTTCCGGAGGAGACCTGGGACCGTATTCTGGACGTCAACCTGAAAAGCGGTTTCCTGATGTCGAAGTATGCGGTGCCGGTCATGTTGAGGCAGGGGGGAGGCGTCATCGTCAACATTGCCAGCGTGCAGGGCCGCCAGTCGATGAAAGGCGTGCCGGCCTACGCCGCCAGCAAGGGCGGCATGATCTCGCTCACACAACAGCTGGCTCTGGAATACGCGGAGCAGAATATCCGCGTTCTGGCTGTCAATCCCGGCACAATCGAGACCAGCCTGGCAATGGAAAGTGTAAACCACGACCTGGAGGCGTTGCGAACCGCCGCTGAAAGAACTCATCCGATGGGCCGCATAGGAACACCGGAAGATATCGCCTCGGTTGTTCTCTTTCTCAGCAGCGACGCCGCCTCCTTCATGACCGGCGAATATGTGAATGTAGACGGCGGCATGATGGCAAAGGGGTCCTGGGCTGAATAGCGACTGAGAGGGTGAGCGTGAGCTGCGGCCTGTCTCGTTTGCGGACTTTCGCAACCGGGGAGCAGGTTCGCGAGGCACTCACACACAGGAACTTCACCGGGGCACTCCGGGTCGCTTTCCTGCTCAGCGAAAGCGACCAAAGGCGTGACCCGGCTTTTCGTGTGACTCGCGTTATAGTTTGCGCGCGCCCCCTCAAGAATTTGTAATCACGGGCACACTGCCTTAGACTATCGTGCGAGATTGTCTCGTGATTCCCCCGCTTCCATTCCAAATTGTGTGTGTCGGCAACGCTGTGCTGTATCAACGCAGTGACAGGGTTCCCATACCCTCGCCTCATTTGTGTATCTACCATAGTCAAAGGAGAAATCAGTGACAACACAAGCTGTTCGCAGAACACGATGGTTCACTTATGGACTACCCCTGCTTCTTCTGCTGGGGTTGCTCCTTCAAGCCTGTGTGCCGGCGGCTGCACCAGCAGCCCAGGAAGCGGCTTCCGAGGAAGCGATGGAAGATACCGCCGGCAATGTTACCGTTTACGGTACGGAATTGCCTGCGGATGCCAAGCCCTATGATGAGCAGGTCTACAGGGTGGCGGCAGACATAAATCAAAGTGCTTCCACTTTCGACTTCCCAGTGGCGGTCTATAACCGGTACTGTCTTGCCGACCTGTTCCAGGACACGCTGGTCTCACTGGACAAGGACTTCAACGTGATCCCCGGCGCTGCTGAGAGCTGGGAGGTCTCCGAAGACGGCAAGGTCTGGTCCTTCCACCTGCGGCCGGGCCAGGTCTGGAGCGACGGCACGCCGCTGACCGCCTACGATTACGAGGCCACCTTCCGACTCACGGCCACGCCGGAACACGGCTGGGACTTTTCCTGGTTCTACAGCTTCCTGGCCGATGGCGGCATCAAGAACTGGAGCAAGATCATCGCCGGCGAGCTGCCGCCCGAAGAGTTGGGCGTACGCGCCGTGGATGATCTGACCCTTGAGGTCGAGACGGAAGATGTCTTCCCGCCGCTTCCCGGTGTGATGAAGTTCGCGTTCACGCTGCAGAAGAAGGCCCTGGAAGAGCACGGCCCATACTACAACAGCAGCCTGGAGACCTCGGTTTCGTCGGGCCCCTTCGTTCTGGCTGAGTTCGATCCTGGCAACAAGATCGCTGTCGAAGCCAATCCGACCTACAAGGGGTTCCGCCCGCCGCTGATCAAGCGCATGGAATGCATCTTCATGGACCCGAGCACCTTCTTCGCCGCCTACCAGAACGGTGACATCGACAAGGTGCCGTACGGGGCGCTGACACCGGCCGACTTCGAACTGATCCTGCGCGATGAGGAGATGGCCAGCAACTACCTGCGCCACTTCGGCGACTTCCGTACAGACTATCTGCTGTTCGATACCTTCACCGAGCCGTTCAGCAGCCTGGATGTTCGCAAAGCCTTCGCCCATGCGGTTGACCGCGAGAGCATTGTGGCCAGCGTATACGGCGAGATCAAGGCGATGCCTGCCTACTCGATGCTGATGCCGGGCTACCCTTCGTCTGACACGGAGGGCGATCTGCGAGAGTATCAGAACTACGATTGTGACCTTGCCAACGAGCACATGAGCGCGGCCGGGTATCCAGGCGGTGAGGGATTCCCCGACCTGGTAATGATGTTGCGCGGCGAGGCGCCTGCTATGGCAGCGGTCTATCAGGCCGTTGCCGCCTCCATAACCGAATGCCTCAACATCAACCTCGAAATCTCGAACGTGGACCGCAAGGTCTACATGGATGCACTGAATGCCAAGCCCACGCAGCTCACGTTTGGCGCGGTTGACTACGGAATGGACTTCCTTGACCCTGCCAATCTGCTGGGCAACGTCTGGAAGTCGGGCGGACGTCACTCGTGGAAGAACGATGAGTTCGACAGCCTGGTCACCGAGGCCGCCGGCATGGTTGGCAATCCGGAGCTGCGCGACCAGATGTTCCGCGACGCCGAACGCGTTCTGGTGGACGACGTTGGCGGGATCTTCATCGCCCACCGCTGGGCTGGTGACTTGATGCAGTCATGGGTACAGGGCACAATCCGCGACCCCGATTCTCAGGGCATTACCGGCTGGCACTGGGGCAATGATCAGGACATCTCGCTTATCTACATAACCGAGTAGCGTCCTGCAAAGCTGTACTCGACAATACAGTTGCGATTGAGTGAAGCGGGAGGCCGCCTTGGCGGCCTCCCGCAACCGCATCACGATCCCAGGCAGGTCCATGGCACGTTACATATTAGGACGGATTCTTTCGTTGATTCTTGTCCTCTTTGTCGTCTCCGTTGTCACCTTCTTCCTCATGCATCAGGTGCCGGGCGGCCCATTTGACGAAACCAAAGCCCCCTTGCCGCCGGCCGCCAAAGAAAACATTCTACGCAAGTACGGCCTCGACAAACCGATCCACATTCAGTACCTTAACTACATGAAGAATGCGGTCCTGCACTTCGACTTCGGTATCCCGTACCAGCAGCCGACCACCACCGTGACCGCTCTGATAGCCAAGAGCTGGAAGGTTACGGCGCAGGTTGGCGTGATGACCGTATTGCTGGCATTCGGCGCGGGCATCACTCTGGGGATCTACGCTGCCTACCACCAGAACTCCTGGATCGACAACATCACGACCTTCATCGCCATGCTGGGGATCACGGTGCCGAGCTTCGTGGTGGCGATGTGGTTGATACTCTTCTTTGCCGTGCGTCTCAAGTGGCTGCCGATGGGCGGATGGAACGCTTCCGACGCCTGTCTGTTAGGGAGCAGATTCGTCTGTACCGACTGGATCATGCCTGTCGTCGCCTATGCGCTCGGTCCGCTGGCGATCATCGCCCGCTACACGCGCTCCAGTATGGTGGATGTGATGCGCCAGGACTTTACACGCACAGCCAGGGCAAAAGGGCTGGGCAACAGGGCGATTATGCTCCGCCATATACTGCGCAACGCGCTGATCCCGATGGTGACCGCGCTCGGCGTCATCATTCCCAATCTGTTGACGGGCAGCATCTTTATCGAGGCGGTGTTCCGAATCAACGGGCTGGGCAAGTTCTTCGTTACCAGTATCTTCAATCGCGACTATCCCATGATCATGGCCCTATTCCTGTTGATCGCCTTTTTGTGGAGCCTCACCTATCTGTTCACCGACATCGTTTATACCTGGATCGATCCGCGCGTGCGGCTGGGCGCCGAGGGAGGGGCGTAGTGACGGCCAGGGCAGCATCCGGCTTAGACCTGGCGCCGCAGGATGGGGAACGTCACCGAACTCTGTGGCAAGACGCAGCCCGAAGGTTCCTGCGCAACCGGCTGGCGGTAATCGGACTTGCAATCGTCCTGCTCTTTCTCTTTTTGGCGGTGTTCGCCGACCTGGTTGCTCCATTTCCCTACGACAAGGTATATTTTGACCGTGTGCTGCGTTTTCCCTTTGAGCTGCCGGGGCACCCGCTTGGCACCGACGAAGTGGGCCGCGACTACCTGAGCCGTCTCATCTACGGCGCACGTACGTCGATGACCGTCGGTATCGCCGTGCAGACGGTTGCGTTCCTGATAGGGGTGCCGCTCGGCAGCCTGGCCGGGTATGTGGGAGGCCGCACCGATTTTGTCATCTCCCGTTTCATCGATACGATGACTGCCTTCCCCGGTCTGATGTTTTCGATTCTGATCATTTCGGTCTGGGGAGGGGGAATCACGAAAGTAATTTTCGCTCTCAGCATCACCAGCTGGATCGGTATCGCCCGGCTGACGCGGGGGCAGATTCTTTCGCTGCGGGAGAAGGAGTATGTCGAGGCCGCGCGCTGCACGGGGGTGAGTCAGAATCGCATCATTTTACGCCATCTGCTTCCCAATGCATTGACGCCGATCCTGGTCTCGATCAGTTTCGGTATCCCGGCGGCGATCTTCGGGGAGGCCGGGCTGAGCTTTCTGGGCATCGGCATCAACGACCCGATCCCCAGTTGGGGAAAGATGGTCGGCGTCAGCAATGCGTACGTGCGTGTCTACTGGCATCTGGCTCTCTTTCCAACCATTGCCGTTGCACTGGCCATGCTCGGATTCTCGTTTGTCGGCGACGGCCTGCGTGACGCGCTGGACCCAAAGATGATCGAGTGAAGCGCCCATCAGGCGCTTCCAGGTTCGCCCCTCATGGCAGCTGGTTTTGGAGTCCGATGTCCAGGACAGGAAGATGGAGAGAGCCGGCAAATGGTACAGAGGAAAATGAATACGACAAGATTCACCAGCCGATTCGTGCCGGCCTTAGCCGTTCTTCTGTTGCTGCTTGCCCTGGCGGCTGGATGTGGGCCAGATGATGACCTGACCGATCCCGGGGGGGAGGCGCCGGCGGACAGAGAGGCGGTGCCGACGATGCCGGCGGCACGCTTTGACCAGCCGACCCCGGTCACGGATCTGGAAGAGGCGAGCGAAGCGGATAAACAGGCGGATGAGGAGGAGGCCGCGGAGGAGCCGGACCTTGCGATGGGGGAATTTGCCTACGGCAATCGCTGTGCCGAATGTCACGGCGAAGCGGCTGAGGGCACCGATCAGGGTTCCTCGCTCGTGGGTCTCGCGCTGAGCGAAGACGAGTTCGAGGACTTGATTCGCACCGGGGGCGAACTTGGGCCCGATCACCTGTTCGGCTCAACCAAGATCAGCCCGGACGGACTCAGAGCAGTATACGCCTATCTGACCTCACTCGAATAAACGCTGTCTCCGAGTCTATGGTAGACCGCTTCCTCCACGGGGTTGCCGTTGCGGAGATGCTCTTCGACGATCCTGTCCAGAAGGGCTTCATCGACCTGGCAGTACCAGATGCCTTCAGGATAGACGACGAGGACGGGCCCGCTGTGGCAGACGCCGAGACACGGTGAGGTCCCCCGCTTTACACGCAGTGGATTGTCGTACTCCCCCAGATCGCCCAACTTGCGGGCCAGCTGTGCATAGAGCCAGTTCGCCTTGCCTTCCGGATCGCAGAACGGACCCGAACAGATGAAAATGTGGCGCGTGTAGGGCGCCATCTCCGGCAGGTCCACAGAAATCTCCTCCATCTTTCTCCCCACTTCAGCCAGGCAGTGCAAAAGCAGAAGTTTGCCCGTCGTGGAAGTGTTGACAGAACGCGGCGCTCTGGGAAACGTCTGAGTTGCTCAGGCAGCAGGGTCCCACAGCGGCTCCGCAACCCCTTGCCGCAGATTCTCTAGCCGGGACATCACGAAGAGCGCGTCGGACAGACGGTTCAGATAGCGTAGGGCCTGGGAATTGACTGCCTCTTCTCTGGCCAGTGTAGTTGCCTCTCGCTCCGCGCGCCGGCACACGGTACGCGCCACGTGCAGGTGCGAGGCTCCTGTTGAGCCGCCCGGCAGAATGAAGTTTTCCAGTGGACCGACGACCGGCGTCAGTTCGTCGATCAACGCCTCCAGGCGGTCCACGTGGCGCTCTTCGATCTGTGGTGGCGTGTAGCGTACCTTATCTTCTTCCAGAAAGCACAGATCCGACCCCAGGTGAAACAGTTCGTTCTGAATCTCAGGCAGCGTCCTTTGGAGCCGGTCGCACAGGCCGCTGGCCAGCGCCACCCCGATGTGGGCATTCAACTCGTCAACGGTACCGTACAACTGGACGCGCAGAGAATCCTTGGGGACGCGCTGTCCGCCGCCGAGGGCAGTTGTCCCGTCGTCACCGCCGCGCGTATAGATCTTCGTCAACCTGGGCATCAGTTTCTCCTCCGGCGCCGCCGCGGCGCAGGTATGTGGTCAGAGCGTTCAGGGTCGCAAAGGCATCGGCGCGCCCTTCCATTTCAAGGTTATAGATAAAGCCGTCGTCCTGCAAGCGAACGGAGACGGTGCCGGTTGCCGACTGCGGAGGAGGGAGAACAGGGGTATAGGAAGCGGTGTCCCCGTTCTCTCCTTCCTTCTCCACCGCGTAGCCGATTCGCTCCAGTGCGCGCCGCGTCCAGAATGCGGCGACGCCGTCTCCTTCCAGTCGCAGCCGCCCGCAGGCTTCCTGGCGCGTGTGAAATGAGCCGCGCTCGCGGTCGAATGTCACCCCTTCGGCGGAGAAGACGCGCTCAAATGCGCCGTTGAGAATCAGGTCCTCGGGCGCGCCGTCGAAGAGTTCGCCCTCGGCTGACAGCAGCCACAGACGGTCGGCGTTGCGCAGCGCCAGGTCAAGATCATGTGTGGAGAGCAGGACCGCCTGGCTGTTCTCGCTGGCGAGCTGGCGTAGAAGGTCCATCACTTCCACCCGCCGCGGCAGGTCGAGGAAGGCGGTCGGCTCGTCCAACAGCATCACGCGCGGTTGCTGCGCCAGAGCGCGGGCGATGAGGACTTTCTGGCGTTCGCCATCGCTCATCTCGACCGTGTAGCGGTCGGCAAGATCTCTGGCGCGGACGGCTTGCAGGGCCCAGGCAACGATCTCTTGGTCCTGCTCGGTCAATGTACCCGTCCAGCCGGTGTAGGGATGGCGGCCCAGGCTAACCAGTCCGTAACCGGACATTGCGCCCACGTCCACGCGGTCGGTCAACACGATGCTCAGGCGGCGGGCCAGCTGGCCGGGCCGCAGGCTGTCGAGAGGCCGGTCATCGAGCCAGATCTGTCCCGATAACGGGGGTTGCAGGCGGGCGAGCGTGCGCATGAGGGTCGACTTGCCGGCGCCGTTCGGTCCCAGCAGGCAGACAAGCTCCCCGGGACGCAGTGAGAAGCTCAGGTCGCTGGCGATGACAACGGGGGCTCTGCGGGCGCGGCGGTAGCCGATTGAGAGGTCTTTTGTTCGCAGGACAGTCTCGTTCTTCATGTCAGAATCCCGGTCAGCCGGCGAAGGCCTGCCGCAGATTGCGCTGGCGCAGGATCACCCAGATGACAACCGGCGCGCCCAACAGCGCGGTCACCGCA
Source organism: Caldilineaceae bacterium (assembly GCA_022821585.1). Classification (GTDB taxonomy): domain Bacteria; phylum Chloroflexota; class Anaerolineae; order Caldilineales; family Caldilineaceae; genus Bin5. The sequence continues at coordinate 62,380 of JAJEDI010000055.1, read as the reverse complement.
TTGAGGGGCAGCGTCAGCTGGCTGCCGGGCAGTCCGGCGACGATATCCGCGCCCAGGGCCAGCGTGGCGCCCAGGAAAGAGACCGCGGGCAGCAGCAGGCGGTGGTCGGACGTATGCAGCAGACTGCGGCAGAGATGGGGGACGGCTATTCCCAGGAACCCGATTGGCCCGCAGAAAGCGGTGACGACGCCGGCCAGGATGGCCGACGAGCCGATGATTCCCAGGCGCACCCGGCGTACATTGAGACCCAGAGACAGGGCGTAGGTCTCGCCGAGAAGCAGCGCATTCAACGGTTTCATCAAGAGATGGCCGCCAGCGAGCCCTATAATGATCGCCGGTGCCATGACCTGGAGCTGGCGCCAGGTGACGCCGCCGAAAGAGCCGAATGTCCAGGAGATGTAGGCCTGAATGCGCTCGACGACGCTGAAATAGATGAGCACACTCACCAGGGCGCTGGTCGTATACCCGAACATCAGCCCCAGAATCAGCAGCGTCATGCCGCTCTGCACTTTACGGGCCACCGACATTACAAGCAGGAGCACCAGGCCGGAGCCAATAATCGCTGACAGGGCCAGGCTGGTATCGCCGGCGAGACTGATCCCCGCGAGCAGGGTCGTGCTGCCGCCCAACCCTACGGCTACGCCTGCCAGCAGTACGGTCAGGGCCACGCCCAGGCTTGCGCCGGAAGAGATCCCCAACACGAACGGCCCCGCGAGCGGATTGCGAAAAAGGGTCTGCATCTGCAGTCCGCTGACCGAAAGCGCGGCGCCGGCCAGCATCGCGGTCAGGGCTTTGGGCAGGCGAAATTTGAGAACGATCGTGGCCCAGGCCTGCTTGGAGGCATCGCCGCCCAGCAGTACTGCCACGATCTCTTCGAGAGGGATGCGCACGGAGCCGACCGCCAGGCTCAACATGAATGCGGCCAGAGCCACGAGCGCCAGCCCGGTCAGCAGAAGACCGGGCGCCACGGAAAAGCCCCGCGTCAGCGAAGGGTGAACCCGGATATTGGATGTTGCAAAGGGCGCATTCTCTCTATTCATTTCTCGCCGCGGCCGCGATTGCCACCGACTTCATTGCAGTTGTCGCGCGGCGCCGGGAATCCTCACCCTTCAATACCAGCGGCAGTCCAGCCACCATCAGGACCGCCCTGTCGGAAGCGGCTGCCAGTTTCTGATTCGCCTGACCCACGAGATCGCGGAAGGCCCTGCCCACAGGGGTGAGGGGCGCCATGCCGGTACCCACCTCATTAGAAACGACAACCGTCCGGGTTGCACTCGGCAAGTCGATCGCAGTTCTCACGATCTCCTCAATTTCCTGGTCTACGCTTTCACGGACCGCTTCGGCATAGGGGTCTGGCTTGTCGATCAGCAGGTTCGACACGAGCAGGGTGATGCAGTCAACGACAACGGTCGTATACCCTTGCGACTGACGACCGATCGCCTTGCCGACGCGGCGCGGCGCTTCCAGTGTGTGCCAGTGTGCTGGGCGCTCCGCCCTGTGTTTCTCTATGCGAAGCCGCATCTCATCGTCACCAGGTTCGGCGGTTGCCACAAAGAGCACGCGTCCATCCTGGTTCTCGCGTGCTATGCGGACAGCCTCCGCACTCTTGCCACTGCGAGCGCCGCCAAGAATCAGAATCAGTTCGCCCACGAAAACCTGTCCTTTGTCCTGCCTTCCAGCCAGCAGACTCGTGAACCGCTCGAGCATCGTCCGGAAATCAGGTCAGTTCCCGGCCATTGGTGCGTTCTCCACAGGGCCCTTGACGACAGGGCCCCAAAAGCCTAGACGGACCAATTGGCGGCAATCGTCACAATGCAGACGGTCTCTCCGACTTCACACAGTGCGCCGTAGATATCGCCGGTCAGCCCGGGGATGCGCGCCAATGTGAATCTGATGAGAAGCCAGGCGCTGATGCAGACCAGGGCCACGGCCGCTCCGGTGGCCGCGATGCCCACAGATGGGGCCATGAATCCTACAATCGCGGCAGCAATGGCCGTCGCTCCGGCGGCCTGAGGCCAGCCAGCGTTGTCATTCATGTCGCGGCCCAACCCTGACGGGCGAGCATACGAGAAAAGAGCAACCGCCATGCTGGTGAGCCATCGCCCCGCAACCGGCGCGACGATGAGTGCGCCCGCTGCCCCTATACTTCCGATCGCTGCGAACTTCAGCAGAAGCACAGTGCCTCCGGCTGCGACGGCAAACGAACCGACGTGCGCATCGCGCAGTATGCGCATTCGGTCTTCCGCATTACGGCCGCCCAGGAGGCCGTCCACCGTATCCAAAAGGCCGTCGAAGTGCAGGGCGCCGCTGCACAAGATCCAGACACCGAGCAGAATCGCGGCAGTCAGCAACTCCGGAAAGACGGCTGACAGAATGCAATGCAGCCCAGATAGCAACAGCCCGATCAGGAGGCCTGCGAGGGGGAAAAAGGTGACTGATCTCCCCAACTCGTCCGGCGCTGCCGGGCGACGCAGGAGCGGAGGCACGATGGTCAGAAACTGGAACGCGACCACTAATCCGGTCAAAACTGCTTTCACGGGGCGCCTGCGCCTCCTATGACTAGCCAGGCGGGCCCGTCACACGCCTGTCAGGTCGAAATACGGGGTCATTCAACCTGTTGGTAAAACCTGAGTTCGTGATCCGGCAGCAATTGCGGGTGCAGAATCTTGACCAGGTCCTTCAGCACCTTTTCGGGATGAGCTGCGCCCTCTTCGTAGTAGGCGTTGCCGCCGTTTTCGTTCACCCTCGCATTGTTGTTGAACAGCTGTCCGCGTTTGAGCGGTGCAAAATCGCCGTAGCGGGGATCGCTTTCGAGCACGTCGTCGACGGTGAACCAGAAGGAGTTGTCCGGGTTGAGCCAGAATTCAGCATCTGCCGCCACTGCGTAGACCGACTCAAAGTCGAGCGGCAACGCACCGACGTCCCCTTGTCCTGACCAGAGATAGTCTGCGCCGGCGTCGGCGAGCAGTTTGGCCATGTAGCTCCCGCCGGCCGAGACATACCAAGTGCCGTTGTAGACGCTCCCGATCAGTACTGAGGGCCTGTCCGTAAGCGTTGCCGTCAGTTCGGCAACGGCGTTGTATTCCGCCGCGACGATGTCGAACTGCGCTGCGGCGTCCGCTTCCCGGTTGAAGAACATGGCAATGAACTTCATCCACTCTGCCCTGCCCAGCGGGTTCTGTTCAACAAAGTCACCGTTGAGCGCGACCGGTATGCCCGCCTCCAGCAGGACGGGATGGGTGTCAAAGTCGGAAAAGCCGGTCCCGTAAGTCATGACCAGGGCAGGGTCCAGGTCGAGCGTCAGCTCCACGTTGACGGCCGCGCCGCCGCCGATTTCGGCGACCTCTCCGGATTCGATGCGCGCGCGCACGGCCGGGTTGGTCGTCCACATGAAGCTGTCCAACCCAATCAGCCTGTCGGTCAACCCCAGATCCTCAAGGGAGGGCAGATAGGTGGTCGACATGGCAATGATGTTTTTGACCGGCACTTCGATTACTGTGCCTTCAACGTCCTGGGGGGCCGGCGTTCCGCACTGAAGCAGGACATAACGGAAACTCTCCTGTGCCCCCTGCCACGGATTGGTTACGGTAATGACCTTATAGTTGTTGTGATATTCGACTTCGAAACCAGAGGCGTAGGCGACCGTCAGCTTCTGTGGAAAGTAGTCTATCGCCGGGTCGTACAGTTCGACACAACCATCGTGCAGATTCTCAACCGGGGAAACGGCCGCCGCGGCAGAGTTTGCAGCGGCGCTGTCAGGCGGCGAGGAGACCGCCGCCGGCTGGGCAACACAGCCGCTCAATAGAAAAATGACAATTACAAAAAGGTAGTTTGGCAGACGCAGCATCAGTCTCTCCTCACAGATCTTAGGTAGTTCTCTCCTCCGCCGCGTCACCCTCAACACCCGCTCAAACTGAAACGTCCGATCTCTGCCGAGATCGGACGTTGTCGTTCGTGCACGCCTCCAAATGCGGAGGCTTCACTCCGTCACCCAATCCACGAGATGTTTCAAGAGCACGACAGAGGCGGTCGACCTGACTTGGGATACTCCTGCCCGTCTCTCATTTGAGACTCCCTTCCTGCTTGAAGGGTGGGCGGGAAGATCTCCCTTACAGTTGCGGGACAGCGCCGGACTTTAACCGGCTTCGCCTTTTCAGCCCTGGCATCCGGACCATGGGCACCCCTGACGTCAGATATTCAGTTTCGGACAGTATACAGGCAGGGGAGGGACCTGTCCAAATGCGGCTGCCGCGGGTGCGTCCCAGATTTGGGGGTGAGAGGGAGCAGGCACAAGGCCTGCCCCTGCGCCGTGGTTAGACGCGGGATGGCGGTGACTCGGTTGCAACCCATGGTAACGGAATACATGCTCCCACTTTGGGATGTACGCCTGCCGCAGGAGTTTATTCACGGGCATTCGAAACGCGTGCCCGAGCCTTCCAAAGGACGCCTACCTTTGAGCAATCGTTCTTCCTTTGGCATACTGTGGGCAGTCGAAGCAGAGAGTGTCTGCCGGAAGGCGCGGGCAGCTGAATCGGAACGGAGATAGATATGCCGATATATGAGTATGTCTGCCTGGATTGCGACAACCGGTTCGACCGACTGTGGCCAACGGCGGCCTCGGCGCAGGAGCATCCCACTTGCCCGGCGTGTTTCGGCGATTCCACGAAGAGAACGATATCGCAAGTTGCCGTTCTGGGAGGACTGGGCGGACTTACGCCGCAGGAAGAGAGCGCGTCCAGCGCCGAGTCGGCCAGGGCGGCCTCATACACGCCCAAGGAACAGATCGATACCCTTCAGGCCAACAGCCGGCGGAAGCGCGGGCAGGGCAGATGAACGGGCACGTCCCTTACGGTGTCGCCGACTACTTCTGGGATGAGGCCAGCAGGCGGCAGAGCCTCCTCGATCAGCTGATGGAGACATTTCGCGGTTGGGGTTACGGCGACGTGATTCCGCCGATGTTTGAGTTCGATTCGACCCTGAGCGCACAATATGACGACCGGCTGCGCAGCGGCATGTACCGCTTTCTCGACCGTGACGGCAGCACGCTTTCCCTGCGGCCTGAATTCACGACACCGGTCGCCCGCCTGGTGGGGGCCCGGCTGCACGACTGGCCCATGCCGCAGCGATTCTGCTACGGGGGCAGCGTCTTCCGGTACCTGGAACCGCAGGCCGGCCGCCAGCGCGAGTTCTGGCAAGTTGGGGGGGAGCTGTTCGGCGCGCCGGGCCCGGCTGCCGACGCCGAAATCCTGGCTCTTACGGCCACTGCCCTGAGGGTTGCCGGCCTGACCGAGTTTCGCCAGATCGTGGGGCATATCCGCTACTATCGCAGTCTCCTGGAAGCGCTGCAACTTGATCTTGAGCAGACGCAGCAACTGCAGTGGGCGCTGGAACGAAAGAGCGAGCCCCTTCTGGAAGAGTTCCTGCGAGACACGCCTCTGCGAACCGGGCAGCGCCAGGCGGTTGAGACGCTGCCGCAGCTGGTGGGCGAGAATGTGGACGGTATCCTTTCCCTCGCAGAACGCCACATTCAAAACAGGGGGATGCACGAAGCCCTGCAGAACTTGCGCGGAATCGTCGACGCACTGGGCGGATACGACATTCAGGACAGCTTCATCATCGACCTGACCGAGATTCGCAATTTGGGCTATTACACCGGGGTCTCGTTCGAGGCGGCGACGCCAGGATTGGGCACGGCTGTCGCCAGCGGTGGAAGATACGACGACTTGGTGGGCCGCTTCGGACCGCCGCAACCCGCGGTTGGTGTTGCCCTGGGAGTGGACCGGCTGTTGGTGGCGCGTCAGCGGCAGGACGGCCAGGACGCGGCGGAAGGCCGTCAGCGGCTCCAGCCCGCGCTGGCACTGCCCCAGGGAAGCGCGGATGCGCTGGCCCAGGTGCAGAGGCTGCGCCAGGCCGGATTGCACATACAAGTGGACGTCAACAGCTGGCCGCTGGATGCCGCCTTCGCCTATGCAGCGGAGACAGACGTAAGCGATGTATTGCTTTGGGAAGATGGATTCCAGCATCACCGCCGCGACGAGCAAGGAGACTTCGTGCTACTTGGTCCACTGGTAGAGAGCCGACTTTCGGGCAGGAAAGCAAAGTGTCGAGAAGAGCCAGTCAAATGACGTCAACAGTTGCGGCGCCGCGACACCGGCCTGCTGAGACAGTCGAGCAGTCACAGCCGTCAGCGGCAAGCGGGCAGACCAAACAGTCGCTGCTCTTTGCCCTGCCCAAGGGGAGGCTGGCCCAGGACAGTCTTTCTTTCCTCGAACAGGCTGGGCTCTCGATTCCCACCGACACGGAAAGCCGCAAACTGATTCTGCCGGCCGCCGACGGCTCGATTGGCTTTGTGATGGCCAAGCCGCGCGATGTCCCCACTTATGTAGAGCACGGCGCCGCCGATTTGGGTATTTGCGGGCTCGACGTGGTGCGGGAGACGGACCGGGCGGTCTACGAGCCGTTGCTGCTGCCATTCGGACACTGCCGCTTGAGCGTTGCCGGCCCGGCGGGGGCCCCCGGGGTCTCACATGCGGAGAGTCTCGATGCTGCAGACATTGATGCAGATCCGGCTTCATCTGCCCAAGTGCCGGGTACACCGCTGCGCTACATGAGCCAGCCCCGTATCGCGACCGAATATCCGCGCCTCACCCGCCAATTCTTCGACGAACGAGGCGTAAACGCGGAGATCATCGCTTTGGGCGGCTCGGTCGAACTTGGGCCGATCCTGGGTCTCGCCGACCTGATCGTTGACGTGGTGCAGACCGGGACCACCCTGCGCATGAACGGGCTGGTGGAGATCCGTTCGATTCTGGAGAGCCAGGCGGTGCTCGTGGTGAACCGGGCTTCGTACCAGCTCAAAGCGACCGAGATCAACAGGATCATTGAGCGGATGCGCCTGTTGACGGCATAGGCGGCGCTTACTGCGTGGGATCCTGACCGGAGGGGAGAAGACATAGATTGCGACCGGCGCCCTGCCTCGGCGTCATACTTTCCAGAGGGATTTCTGTGCCTGAGATAACTGATTCACGACAGATAGAAGGTGTTAACTTTGCCGCACTACGGGCATTCGGGGATGACCGCGGCCGCTTTCTGGAGACGTTTCGCAAGGAGTGGTTCCCACAACGTAACTGGGCGCGCGTCCAGTCGAACGTCAGTTATTCGAAGGCGGGGGTGCTGCGCGGGCTGCACTTCCACTATCATCAGGTGGACTACTGGTTCTGCGTGAACGGGACCGTTCAGGTTGTACTTGCCGACTTGCGGCCGGACAGCCCGTCTTTCGGGCAGACGGAGACGCTGGAAATCGGAGAGCACAACCACGTGGGCGTCTTCATCCCCGTAGGCGTCGCGCACGGATTTCTCGCGCTGACCGATGCCGTTCTCACTTATAATGTCGACAACTATTACGACAACTCGGACGAACACGGCGTAGCCTGGAATGATCCGGAGCTGGCGGTGGACTGGAAGCAGAGCGACCCGCACCTTTCCGACCGTGACCGCGGCAATCCCTTCCTGGCAGATTTGCCGGTCGATCATTTGCCGCGCCTGGATACAGTGTAGCTCCTGCGCTGTATGGGGGCGATCTGGGACCAGCGCGCTCTTGCATTGTTCGTTACGCTGCGCCAGGATGACTGAACCATGAAAGCAACTGGGATGAAGCGACCTCCCAACGCCTCCGACGGCAGTAAGTCGGGGTGGGAAGCGGCAGAGTTTCGAAAACTGCCGGCGGTCGACAAGCTCCTTTCGGTTCCGGAGATCACCGCCTTGGTTGCGGAGTACGGGAGCGGACCTGTTACCGCAGCAGCCCGCGCTGAACTCGACGCGGCGCGCACTGCCATCCACAACGGACAACCGGCGCCCTCGGGCGGCGAGTGGAAGGAGCGCATCACCGACAGCGTCCTCGCCGGCTCCGCCTCCTCCCTGCGCCCCGTAGTCAACGCGACAGGGGTAGTCATTCACACGAACCTGGGCCGCACGCCTCTCAGCGACGCCGCCCAGGAGGCGGTGGTCCGGCTGGCGCAAGGGTACAGCACACTCGAATATGACCTGGAGGGCGGTCAACGCGGCAGCCGCCACGTCCACCCCGCCCGGCTTCTGTGCGAGTTGAGCGGCGCCGAAGACGCGCTCGTGGTCAACAACAACGCCGCGGCCGTATTCCTCGTGCTGACGGCGCTGTGCGTTGGACGGGAGGTGATCGTCAGCCGCGGTGAGCTGGTCGAGATCGGAGGGGGTTTTCGGATACCCGATGTGTTGCGCCAGAGCGGCGCCACACTTGTGGAAGTCGGCACGACCAACCGCACGCATGCCCACGATTTCGCGGGCGCCATCGGGCCCCGGACTGCCGCTCTCATGCGGATTCATGCCAGCAACTTCCAACAGGTCGGCTTTGTGAAGAAGCCGGAGCTGACCGAACTGGTCGAAATCGCCCGCGGGCAAGGCGCCGCCAGCGAGGAGGATTCCACTGAAACTGAGGACGCGGCTGTCGCGAGCGACCCTGACGGCGATGGTCGGAGCCGCCGGGCGGGCGATCGTCTGCTGGTCATCGACGACCTTGGCTCCGGCACGCTGCTTGATACGGCCCAGTTCGGGATGGCCCCGGAACCGATGGTGCAGAGCAGTGTACAGGCGGGAGCGGATATCATCACATTCAGCGGCGACAAGCTTCTGGGCGGTCCCCAGGCAGGTCTCATCGTGGGAAGAGCAGAGCACATTGCGAAACTGCGCTCGCATCCGCTGGCGCGGGCCCTGCGCGTGGACAAGATGACCCTGGCTGCGCTGGATGCAACGCTGCAGTCCTATCGACGGGGGCGAGCCGCGGCCGAGATTCCCGTGTGGCGCATGATCGCGCAGTCGGAAGACGGCGTCCAGCAGCGCGCCCGCCGGTTCCAGCGCCGGCTGGCTGAGGCGGACATTGAGGCCGAGCTGGTCCCCGGGGAAAGCACAGTTGGCGGGGGGAGCTTGCCAGGCGAAACCCTGCCCACAGTGCTGCTGGCATTCGCATTGCGGCAACCGGACAGCGCGGCCGCCGCACTGCGCAGTGCCGAACCGCCGGTAGTCTGCCGGATCCAGAATGACCGGCTGCTTGTCGACCTGAGGACCGTCCTGCCCGAGCAGGAGCAGGCGCTTTTGGCGGTTCTCTGCGGCCGGTTGCCCGCTGATGACGGCGCCTCAGGCCAGTAGGCGGATAGCGATAGCGACCGTGCCCCTCATCTATCTGAAGCTCGGCGGCTCGCTGATCACCCAAAAAGACAGACGGGAAACACCCAGGCTTGACGTACTGGAGCGGCTGACCGGAGAAATTGCCCGGGCCAGAGAGGCGCGTCCAGGGCTCCAACTCGTCCTGGGGCACGGCAGCGGCAGTTTCGGCCACGTCAGCGCGCAGCGGCATGGCACGCGCAAGGGAGTCCACAGCGAGGCCGGCTGGTACGGCTTCGCCTGCACCGCGGATGCGGCCGCGCGCCTGAACCGTATCGTCGCCGCCCAGCTGCTGCAGGCAGAGCTGCCCGCCTGGACCGTACAGCCCAGCGCGGCGCTGCGTTGCGAGGATGGCAAAGTCGTTGGCGGGCCGGCGGAAACGGTGCGCCTGGCGCTGGAGCGGGGGCTACTGCCCTTGATTCACGGGGACGTCGCGCTCGACAGCGTGCGCGGGGGCACAATTGCCAGCACAGAGGAAATCTTCGAAGAGATGGCCGCGCGGCTGCCCCCGGTACGAATCGTGCTGGCCGGCGAAGTAAACGGCGTGTATTCCAGCGACCCTCGCCGGGACCCGAGCGCGGTCCTGTTGAGGGAGATTACGCCCCTTTCGATTGAATCGCTGCAGGCAAGGCTCGGCGCAAGCCATGCCACCGATGTGACAGGCGGCATGGCCGCCAAGGTCGAGCAGTCGCTGCGCATGGTTCGCGCGTTGACGGGCCTGGAAGTGATCATCTGCGGCGGGCTTACGCCAGGCGCAGTATTTCACGCGCTGACCGACCTCTCCGATCCGCCCGGCACTCTGATCCACGCCGGGACACCGCAAGACCCTACCTGAAAGTCTCTCCGCATTTGGCAGCTTATTCTTATCCACAGTGTGGCCTTCGGCAGGTGCAGACCGGCTGTTCTTTGGCAGCGGGGCAAAGTCAGAATGCGAGGCGAGGGTAGGAGTGAACTATTTGCCCGCTATTTTGGCGTCCTAGTATAATGAATCCGGGAGAGAGTATTCCATAGAGTCAACTGCTGCTTTCCCCAGATACCGAGAAGCTTGGCGGTGGCCGTTGCGTATTGCGCACTGTCCCACTGCCCACAATTAGCAGAGTCGAGAGGGGCCGGGTTTACGCCCTCTCTTCAGACTCCGGAGCAAGGATTCGGATGTTCCTGACTATCGTTTCGTTTTTTCTTCTATTGGGCCTGCTGATTTTCTTCCATGAGCTGGGCCACTACCTCGTTGCACGGCGTAATGGAATCGAAGTTGAAGAGTTCGGCGTTTTCGGGTTCCCGCCGCGCCTGATCAAGCTTTTCACCTACGACGGGACGGTATTTTCGCTGAACGCGATCCCCTTCGGTGCTTTTGTGCGCATGAAGGGAGAGGATATGGCCGACACCAGCCCCGGCTCCTTCAACGCGGCCCGCAAACGGGGGCGCGTTCTGACACTTCTTGCCGGACCGGCCATGAATTTTCTGCTGGCGATTTTCTTCTCCATTGCCAGTGTCTTTTCCGGCTTTCCCGCCAGCGCCGCGCATCCCCTCCTGAGCGATGTCCCGTCCGGCACCGAACTGATGGGGGCCGCTCTCGAGCAAAATGACACACTGCTTCGATTCAACGGACAGCCCGTTTATATCGACGCCAGAAATGGTGAACTGCTGAGGCCGAAACGTCGAACGCCCACTATCTCCGCCGAAGCCGGTACCATCGTCATTCTTCGCGACGGGAACCTGCACACGCTGCAGGTTCCCTTTGCTACCCGCAACGAACTGCAGGCTCTGCTGGAGGATGTTTCGCCCCACGCCGCGTTGCACACGCAGGTCACCCAGGTGGCGCCGGGCAGCCCCGCGGAGGAGGCCGGGCTGATGCCGGGGGACGTCTTTTTCGCCATCAACGGGGAGGTCGTGACCGTTGAACGCAGTCTGGGCGAAGTGGTGCGCTCCAATCTGGGGGAGACGATTTCGGTGACGATGCTGCGCGGGGATGAACTGTATACCCGCGATGTGCTGGCCCGTCGGGATCCGCCGCCCGGCCAGGGTGCGATGGGCGTAGGAATCAGCGGGAATCTGATGCTGACAACTCTGCCCTTTTTCCGCAGTATCTGGCAAGGAGTCGTTGGCATCGTCGACTATGTGCAGGCGGTGGTCACACTGCCGGTCCTGCTGATTTCCGGGCAGCTGGCGCCCCAGGATGCCGCGTTCTCCGGCCCGGTTGGCATCGCCCAGCTGGTGGGAGGGGCGGTCAACGCCACCGCGGACACCGGCCTCTGGTTCCCGGTGTGGCAGCTGGCTGCCATAATCAGCGCCGGCCTGGCAATTGCCAATCTGCTGCCGATTCCCGCGCTGGATGGAGGCCGGTTGTTGTTCATATTCATTGAGAAGCTGCGGGGGCGACGAATCCCTCCTGAAAAGGAAGGCGTCATACATCTTGTCGGTTTCGTCTTGCTGTTGGGGCTCATGGTCGTCATCACTATCAATGACATCCGCTCCGGACCACAAGGCATCGACTGGTCCCAGCTGTTGGGGCCGTGACAGCGCAGACATAGCCTGACTGTTCCCGGATAGGCGACTACCATGCCCCGACAATGTCTCTAGATGATACAAACTTTTCGGATGCCAATTCCGAACAGTTCAATCCACCTCAAACTGAAGGCCGCTCTGAGACGCAGGTCCCGTCGTGGGGCGCGAAGCGCTGCCCTTCCTGCTATTCCGTAGTTCTACCAAATCAGACCGTTTGCGCGGAGTGCGGCACTCGCCTTGTCCCACGCGTCACCCGAATTCGGTGCCTCCGTTGCGGAAAGCATGCCACGTCGGACCATGTAATCTGCCCCAGTTGTGGGCGCAACCTGCACGCCGCTCCGTCGCGGATGCTCACTTTTGGTGTTCCGGCGCTGCTGGTCGGGTTACTGGCCATCGTGCTTATCGCGCGCGGGATGCCGTCTTTCCTGCAGGGAAACGAGAACATAGCCCTGCTCCAAAACTTCGTAATCACACCCGTATCTTCAGAAAGTGAGCCGAATGTACTGCCTGCGCGCGAGAGCCTGGCGCCTGCAGTCGTTCAGAGCGGTCCGGGCCAGGCAGAACAGTCGTCCGGTTCCAATACGGAGCCGGCCATTGTTGCGGACTCAACCCCGACGCCGGAGGAATCAGGCACGACGGCTGACGGTTCGGAGGCCGGATCTATGCCGGCAGACACGGCAGTCCCGCCTGCAGAGACGCCGGCTGTAGCGGCGACGGCGGTTGAAGAGGAGCCGACGCAAACCGCTGCCGCAGTAGAAAACACAGCAACGGCGTCTTCCCCGTTTCCTGCGCTGCCGACCGTAACCGAAACGGCGACCTCGACGGCAACTGTGACACCGACTCCGACTGCCGTGCCTACGCCCGCATGGCTGACCTACACAATCAGGGCAGGAGATACTATCGGTGGGATCGCCAATCGATTTGGCATCCCGCAGGACGAACTGCTCAGGGCGAATGATCTCACTCCCCGGGACGTAACGCGATTGCAGATAGGGGACGTAATCGTGTTGCCCGGACTGCTCCAGGCTACGCCGACGCCGGCCGCCACCGAAACGCCGAGCGCGACACCCGCCGGGTAGCTCGTCGCGGCTGCTTGCCAGTGTGTTGCGCTCATCTGGCAACAGTGCGAATGTCGTTTATAATGCAGCCAGCCCGTGCAGGTATTTACGCACCATTTTCAGGCAAGTTGCACTCTTTGATTGTGAGGGGGCAAGTGACCGACACCGTCACAGCCAGCAGCGACGCGCAGACGCAACCCAGAGCGGCACAGTCCGTCGAGGTCCTGTTAGCCCAGCTGCGAGAGGAAGACGTGCTGCCAACCGCGCAAGAACTGGTCGTTTTGTCGGACTTGAGTCTGGCCGACTTGCGGCGCGTGCAAGAGACGTGGGGGACGATCAGTGACGACTGCAGGCTGTATGTTATTCAGTCTCTCGTAGAGGAAAGTGTGGCCAATCTGCACGTGCAGCTGGGCCGGCTGCTGCGACTGGCACTGAAGGACGAACTGCCCGACGTGCGCATTCTCGCCATTCGCGGTCTGTGGGAAGACAAAGAAGCCGATCTTGTCGGTCCTCTGATTCAAATACTGAACAACGATCCATACGACACGGTCCGCGCAGCCGCCGCCGAAGCCCTGGGCGCGTTTGTGCTGGCAGGTGAGTTGGACGAGCTCTCGCCGGCGCTGGCCATGCGCGCTGAAGACGCGCTGCTGGCTGTCTTGCACGCCGACATGGAGCCGGTGGCGGTTCAGGCATACGCGCTGGAGAGCATAGCCTTCTCCGGAGAGACGGGCATTCGGGAGTTGATCGAAGACTGCTACTACTCGCACGATGACCAGATGCGGGTGGCCGCGCTGCGAGCAATGGGGCGCAGCGCAGATGTGCGCTGGCGTTCGACCGTACAGGCCGAGTTGGGCAGTCCTGATATGGAAATGCGCGCGGCCGCGGCGCGAGCCTGCGGCGAACTGGAGGCCCGCGACGCGCTTGAAGACCTGATCGAGCTGCTGTCAGACGAAAGCAAAGCGGTACGGCTGGCGGCGATTTTCGCCTTGGGCCGGCTTGGCGGGCGGCGGGCAAAGGAGATGCTGAACGCCATGAGTGGAAGTGAGGATGCGGAGGAAGCGAAGACGGCCGACGACGCACTGGAAGAGGCTCTGTTCTACGGAGACGACCAGGGGATTCCGCTGTTTGATGATTCTCTTGAAAACTGGGACGATGACGTTGATGACTGGGAGGCGTGGTGAATCTGAAGCTCAAGCGCCTGGTGCGCACGCACAGTTCTGAACAGTACGCACTCTTTGACCTGACCCAGACAGATGAAGAAGATCAGCCCCTGACGATCGGAAAACTCGATCTTCATTACACAGGTGAGGGCACTTATGGAACACTCCTGCTGTGGGACATGGCCTCGCAGCAGATCGAAACTGATCGCAGACGCATGTTCGTGCAGGCCTTGCTCAGCGAACTGGTCCTGCCCATGGGTCTGCCCAACGAATTCGTGGTTGAATTCTTCGCGCCCTCTTTGGAGAAATACGAGGTGTTCCACAATCTTGACGAAGTAACGGACAGCTCTGCCGGGGCGACTGAGCAAACAGATCGGGCCTGACCGAATTCGGCCTGCACAATCCTGTGCCAGCATTTCCTTCCAAGTGAAAGTACGCAGATAGCGATGACTGACAGCGACCAAAGCAGCCCTACGCCCGAGAATCACGGCACTTCCGCCGATTACCGCAGGATACTCAACGAGAGCGCCCGCCTGCTGCGCGCGAACCGGCCCGGTGAGGCCATCGCCGTGCTCGAGCCGCTCCAGGCCGACATGCCCGACGACCCTGACATCGCCATCAACATGGGCGGTGCACTGATTTTGCAGCGAAAATGGGCGAAGGCGGTCGAGACCCTGAAAAGGGCCGTGGATGCCTCTCCTGAAAATGTGCTGCTGTGGACCAACCTGGCAGCGGCCTATCTGGGCAGACTGGAGACTTCCGGCCCGAAGCACCAGGAGAGGGCCATAGCGGCCTACGAAAAGGCTCTGTGGATCGATCCCAACACACCCAACGTTCACTACCACTTGGGATTGATCTACAAACAGCAGGGAAACCTGAGCCGTTCTTCCGCCATGTTTCAGCGGGCCCTGGAGATCAATCCCAACGACCGCGACGCCCGTTTCTGGATGGAGAGACTCAGTAGACAGCTGGTGGAAAGAGAGCGCGAGAAAAGGCAGAACCGCTCCCAGCAGGGCCGCGACGAGGAGAAGCGAGGCCTGAACGGACGCTCACCGGATCAGAGCGAACAGGATTCGTAACAATGACGGCGGAACCATCGGTATCGCCGAGCCCCACAGTTGACGAGTCGTCGTCCATTGAGTCACAGCCCATGCCCCGCTGGCGTGAACGTCCGGAACGCGCAGCCTGGGTTGTCCTTCTACTCTCTTTTGCCTTCTTTCTCGTCCTTGTAACGGGAATCCCCCTGGCGGTTCGCAACCTCTACCACGCGGCCGCCGCGAGGCAGCCTCTGCAATTTGAGACGACTGTAGGCACAGTCCTCCTCTACCAGCCAAGTTCGGATCAACCGATTGCCATCACGGACATGCGCGAAGGTGTCAGTGAGGGCAGCAGGCTGGAGACGACAGGCGCGGCAACCCAGGGTGTGTTGGGCCTCCCCGCAGGTGGAATGAGCGATGAGTTGATGGGCACGATTCTACTCTATCCCAACACAGCTCTTGAAATTGTGAGTAGCCGGCGGCCCTACTTTGCCGGCAGCAATCAAACCTATACCCTGCGCATACGCCTTTACCGGGGACAGGTGAGGATGTTTACGCGGAGCGCCTTTGACCGGCCGGTCGTAGTCCAGATCGAGACGCCGCAAGGCGAGGCCCACCTTGAGGAAGGAAACTACGCCTTCATCGTCAATACCGAGAGCAGTGAGGTCGTGGTAAAGCAGGGCATTGCCAAACTCATACAGCAGGGACAGAAGGCGGTCGAGATTGAATCGGGGCTGCGTACTTGGATTCAGGCGGACGGAACAATATTGCCGGCTGTTCCAGTGGTTCATAACCTGCTCCGAGACAGCGCTTTCGCGAGACCGCTGGGAGAGGTGTGGGAAAGCTACACGCCGCCGCATGTTACTCCTGGCACGGTTGAATTCATCGAAAAAGACGGGCGCCGTGCAGCCAAGTTCTTATACAGAGGCCCAAACCAGGTACATACCGAGATTGGGCTTCGCCAGGTTGTCGACGAGAATGTACAAAGCTACGACTCGCTGGTCGTCAGGCTGGATGTCAATCTGGACTGGCAGACGCTGCCTGGCGCCGGAGAGCTAAGCTCCGAGTTTCCCATTCGCGTCGAAATTGCCTTTACGGACATCTATGGTGAGGAAAGGAAGTGGGGATATGGCTTCTATAACACGGATCCACCACCGGAATACCCGCTGTTTGGCGGCGAACAGGCCCCGATCTTCACCTGGCATAGCTATAAGTCAGATAATCTGATGGAAGTCTTGGACGCGACACCGCCAGCCCATATCGAGAGCATCAGGCTCTATGCCAGCGGCTGGAACTACCTGTCCTTCGCCAGCGACCTGGAGCTGATCGTCGAATGACGCGCGGGCAGAGCAGAGTACGAAGTGGCTGGCTGGTTGCTTCAGTCGGCCTCTTTCTTTTTCTGGCCGCATATCAGTTGGGCTTGCCCGGTCTCCATTACGACGAAGCCAAAGAGGCCGGCGTCAACGCGATGGAGCTTCTCCACGGCATACCGGTGACTGCGTTCCGCGGCGCGACCATTTCGGTCTTCGGCCTCGATCTTCCCTTGATGGTACAGGACTATATCGGTGCACTGAACGTCTATCTGGCGCTGCCGTTCCTGGCGGCAACAGGAATCGGCGTGCCCAATCTGCGCTTCTTGCCTCTGACTCTGGCCGTACTTGGTCTGCTGGCGCTGGAACGAAGCGTATCGGAATGGCTGGCCCTCAGCGAAAACAGGGAGGTCCGCGTTGCACCCATTTCACCCGCCGCTCTCGCTTGCCTGACCCTCCTGGCCGCCGCGCCCAGTTTTATATTCTGGCAGCGGCAGGGGATCTTCATCACCAATGCCACTTTGCCTCTCACCTTCGCCTGTATCTGGCAGGCGCTCCGATGGTTGCGGCTCGGGCAGGGCCGCGCCCTGATACTTTCGGCTCTTTGCGGTGGGCTTGCCGTCTATGCCAAACTGCTGGCGGCGTGGATTGTCCTGCCCTTCGCCATCATCTGTGCCGGATGGTGGCTGTGGCAGAGGGGCAGGCACGCACTTCGTACAGATGCAGGAGAGGGTCACCGGAATCCGCTCGCAGAGCCGTCTGAGGGCGGGGTTGCCAGGCTGCGCCAATTGCGTCCAATAATTGTGCCCCTCGTAACCGCCTTCGCCTTCGCCTTGCCCCTGGTACCGCTCATTCTGTTCAATCTCAAGACTGGCGGCACACTGACGACTATCACCCAAAACCTAGGCAGCAGCTACTATGGCGTGGACAATGCCGCAATCTGGACAAATGCGTCGGTGCGCTGGCAGCAGCTGCTCCAGACTCTGCGCGGTGACCATCTCTGGTATCTGGGTGCGACCGAGCAGAACGCGTTCGCCCCCTGGCTGGCGCTGGTACTACCTGCCATCGCTCTGTCGCGCCCTGCAGGCCGCCGTGTGGTCGGTCCTCCTCTCTTGTTGCTCGCAGCGGCGTTTGCGGCCAGTTTGTTCACCGTCAGCGATCTGTTCGTTACCCACTACGCTTTGCTTCATCCGCTCGTGATCGGTTTGACGGGCGTTGCCCTGCACGAACTCTGGCGAAGTTCTGCTCCAACAGAGGGTCCGGAGGCGAACAGAGCGCGGCGACCTGACGTCACGGGAGGCGAGGGACGTTTGAAAAGCAGGATCTGGGCGCCTGAACGGCTTTGCGCCCTGGCTTCGCGCTGCCGGGTGAAGCTGCCCATCGTACGAGTGTCCGCTCTCCAATTCATCCTTGCGATCCTTGTGTGTGCCGGCGTGCTGCTCGATCTGCGGGCAACGTCCGCCTACCACAGCGCGCTGACGCGCAGCGGTGGGCTGGTGGACCATTCAGACGCCTCCTACCACCTCGCTTATGACCTGCGTCACGGGGGTAAGGGCGCCCCAATCGTTCTCGATTGGGGGATGGAGGCCCCAGTCCGATTTCTGAGCGAGGGGAGCGTCAGGCCGGTCGAGGTGTTTGGCTACAGTTCCCTGTCGGAGCCGGACGAGACGTTCATCCAGCGCATCGAGCCATTTCTGCAAAACACCGACAACGTCTACCTCCTGCGAGCGCCGGGTAATGAGCTTTTCCGAGGAAGGCGTGAAGCATTCGAGCGAATCGTTAAAGGTAGGGGCGGCCGCCTGGAGCTCGAAGAGGTGTATGCGCAACAGGACGGTACCCCGCTGTACGAGCGCTGGAGGGTCCTCCACTGAGGCCTATCGCGGCCGTCCGATTTCGTTCCCGGACTTGCTGGACTGTTTGCCTGCAGCGGCAACCGGCCTGGCGGCTGCTGTAGACGATCGGCCTCGGCGCTATGGCAAGCTTCTCGGGTACATCTCAGATTTGGGGTGGGTACAGTCTGGCGGGACGTGGTTTGGCGAAACCCCTTCGATCGGGCACCTGTTACCAATATCGACACCAGGTCGACGAGGCATGTTGTTGGCCCGGGGCGTTGCGGGGGCGGAGCCCCCGCACAAGGGAGGGCCGAATAGGCCCGACCGCCCATAAATGCAGGGGCCAGGGGTTGGGGGCCAGGGGTTAGTGGTTAGTGAAACTGAAGTGATCACCTATTATTTGGAGATGACGAGCGCGGAGGCGTTGCGGCCGGCGCGGTTGCCGGCGGAGCCTTTTGCGGTGCGGCGGGCGGAGGCGGCGTTTCCGGCGCTGAACCGTTTTTTCTATACCGAGGTGGGGCGGGCGTATTCGTGGACTAAGCGTCTGTCGTGGACGGCGGAGCAGTGGCAGGCCTGGATGGAGCGGCCTGGCATGCAGACATGGATCGGGTATGTGCGCGAGACGCCGGCCGGCTATTTTGAGTTGGACCCGCAGCGCGATGCAGGAAGTTTTCAAGTGGAGCTGGCCTATTTCGGCCTGTTGCCGCCCTTTGTCGGGCGGGGCGTGGGAGGGGCGCTGCTGACGGAGGCGATCAGGCGGGCGTGGGCGCTTGGCCCGGAGCGGGTCTGGGTTCACACGTGTACGCTGGACCATCCATCGGCGTTGCCAAACTACCAGAAGAGGGGGTTTCGCATCTATGATCAGAAAAGGAATGCGGAGTGACGTTTTCTTTCTCCTCGGAGTTTTCTTTCTTGTCGTTCTCTTCCGCCGCGAAAGAGGAAGGCTTCTTTCGTCCTCGCCAAGTGTGGGGGAGTGGGGCTGGCTGGGGCCGGAGCCGTTAATCGACAGGCACAGCGCGGATTTGGTCATGTCACCTTCGTTGCCGCGGCGGGGGAACTGGCTGACGCGTGCAATCGGCCGGTTGTTGTACAGGTTGCTGGGCTGGCGCATCGAGGGTCAGCTGCCGGACGTGCCCAAGCTGGTGATTATCGGCGCGCCGCACACTTCGCACTGGGATGCCGTGCTGGCGGTTGGGTTCTTTTTGGCCACCGGGCTGGATTGTAGGTGGATGGTCAAGAGAGAGGCCTGCGATCACGTCATGGGCGGTCTCATGCGCTGGATGGGCGCCCTACCGGTGAATCGCCAGGCACCCGGCGATCTTGCGCAGCAGGTTGTCGACGAAATGAACCGGAGCGAGAAGTTCGTGCTGGTTCTCACGCCGGAGGGGACGCGCAAGAAGGTAGAGCGTTGGAAGACCGGTTTCTATCGTATCGCTCTCGGTTCGGGGACGCCTATCACCCTGGCCTATGCCGACTTTGAACGGCGGGTCGCGGGTATCGGTCCGACAGTTTACCCGAGCGGAGATATGGAAACGCAGATCGAAGAGATTCAGGCCTATTACCGCGGGATCCCGGCTCGAAATCCGGAGTGGTTTTGAACGGCAGTAGTCAGTAGTCAGTAACTGCAGCGGTCAGTGGATAGTGGTCAGAGTGGTCGTTGAGGTGGTTTGATGCGGGCGGTTGGGAGTAGTGTGCCGCGTTTTGATGCGGCGGAGAAGGTGACGGGGCAGGCTGCCTATCCGGGGGATATCGATCTGCCGGGACAGGCCTGGTTGAAGATCGTATTTGCCGGTGTGCCTCATGCGCGTATTGTGCGCATGGATACGGAGCGGGCGGCGGCGGCGGAGGGCGTCATTGCCATTCTGACGGCGGCGGACGTGCCGGTGAACGAGTACGGGCTGGTGATGCCGGACCAGCCGGTGCTGTGCGGGCTGGGGAGCACGCCGCAGGCGGAGGTGGTGCGTTGGGAAGGGGACAAGGTGGCGCTGATCGTGGCCGAGACGGCGGCGCAGGCTGAGGCGGCGGCGCGGCTGCTGGAGATCGAGTATGAGCCGCTGCCGGTCATCACCAATACGGAACAGGCGCTGGCGGCCGACACGCCGCCGCTGCATCCTCATCCCTTCAGCAATTTTCCTTACCCGGAAGGGCGGGACAGAGGGTCGAATCTGCTGGTGACGCACCGCCTGCGCTGCGGGGATATCGAGGCCGGCTTTGCTCAGGCCGACGTGTGCGTGGAGGGCGTCTACAGCACGCACCCGCAGGAGCACGCCTATCTGCAGCCGGAGGCGGGCCTGGCGCACGTGCGCGGCGACGGCCGCATCGAGGTGATCGTGGCGGGGCAGTGGATGCACGAGGACCAGGAACAGATTTCCCATGCTCTCAGCCTGCCGGCGAGCCAGATCGTGGTGCGCTACCCGGCCGTCGGCGGGGCTTTTGGCGGGCGGGAGGATATGTCGATCCAGATTCCGCTGGCGCTGGCGGCGTGGAGGACGGGGCGCCCGGTGAAGACGGTGTGGAGCCGGGAGGAGTCGATCGTCGGGCACCACAAGCGGCATGCGTTCGTGATCCGGGCCAAGTGGGGGGCGACGAAAGAGGGCAAGGTGGTGGCGGCGCAGATGGATTTGACCAGCGACTCGGGCGCATACGCGTACACGAGTACCAAAGTGCTGGCCAACGCCACGCTGATGTGCCTGGGCCCTTATGAGATTGCGAACGCGCACGTGGATGCGCGCACGGTCTACACCAACAACTGTCCGGGCGGGGCCTTTCGCGGATTCGGCGGGCCGCAGGCGCATTTTGCGGCTGAGATGCAGATGGCCAAGCTGGCGCATACTCTGGACATGGACCCGGTCGAACTGCGCATGCGCAATATATTGCGCGACGGCTCGGTCCTGGTTACCGGCAGCCCGATTCCCGAAGGGTGTACGACCGAGGAGGTGCTGGCCGAGGCGGCGCGGCAGGGCGGCTGGCAGGAGCGCGCCGGTCAGTGGTCGCTACCGGCTGCCGGGGCCGGCAGCAGGCCGCCGGAGAATGGCAACGGGCTGCTGACCACGAGCCTTGACTCTTCCGGCGGCGGGATCGCGCGGGGCCGGGGGATCGCCGTCTCCTACAAGAACGTGGGCTACAGTTTCGGTTTTCCGGAGCACTGCACGGCGTGGGTGGAGCTGCACGGCGGGGAGACAGTTGAGCGGGCGCGGGTGGGCTGCGTGGGCGCGGAGGTGGGGCAGGGTGCACACACCGCCTTCATTCTGATGACCGCGGAGATGCTGGGTCTTTCGCCGGAGCAGGTGGAGTTGGAGGCGGAGGACACGGACGTGACCGGCTCGAGCGGCAGCAGCTCGGCCAGCCGCATGACGTTTATGGCCGGCAACGCGATACAGGGCGCGGCCGAGCGGGCGATGGCGTTGTGGCGGGATGAGGAACGCCCGGCGCGGGCCGAGTTCGTCTATCATCCGCGGGCCACGACGCCATTGGACCGCGAGACGGGCGCGTGCGACCCCAACATCACCTACGGGTATTGCGCGCAGGTGGCTGACGTGGAGGTGGACCGGGAGACCGGGCACGTGACGGTCAAGCGGTTCGTGAGTGTCAACGACGTGGGCAGGGCGATCCATCCGCAGCATGTGGAGGGGCAGATAGAGGGGGCGGTGGCGCAGTCGATCGGCTGGACGCTGCTGGAGAACTATCTGCAGGAGGAGGGGGTCACGATCACCCCTCGCTTGAGCAACTATCTGATTCCGGGCGTGGCCGACGTGGCCGAGGAGATCGTGCCGGTGATCCTGGAGCTGCCGGACCCGCAGGGGCCGCTGGGCGCGCGGGGGATGGCGGAGATGCCTTTTCTGCCGACGGCGCCGGCGATCGCGGCGGCGCTGCACGATGCGGTCGGTGTGTGGTATGACGTGCTGCCGTTTACGCCGGAGACGGTCTGGCGGGGTATGGCTTCGAGCGATGGGACGCCGGCCGTTGGCGGTTGACCAGGAGCGCAGGTGATGGCGGCTAAGGGCAGCGACAACCGCGTCAACAACCTGATCTGGGGCGTGTTGCTGACGCTGGCGGGAATCGGGCTGCTGCTGTTCAATCTGGATGTTTTTGTCCGCTTTGAACCTTACGTTCAGTACGGGGGGGCGGCGCTGTTGGGCCTGATGGCGCTGCTGTTTGTGGGCGGCTATCTTTCGGCCCGCGACAGTTGGTGGCGCCTGATTCCCGGCTGGACGCTGATCGCGCTGGCGGCGATGGTCTATCTCACCACCTTGCCGACGCTGGACCAGCGCATTACGGCCAGCGTGCTGTTCGTGGGCCAGGCTATCGCGTTCCTTCACATCTATCTGCTGGACCGAGCGGACCGCTGGTGGGCGATCATTCCGGGCGGATTCATGCTGATGTTGGGCGGCACGATCGCTCTGAGCAGCATCACCGAATCGCCGTCGGTTCTGGGCACTTTCCTCTTCATCGGCCTGGGGGCGGTCTTCTTTCTGCTTTACCTGCTGGGACAGCGGTGGCAGCTGTGGTGGGCGCTGGTGCCGGGTTCCGTGCTGGTGCTGCTGGGCCTTTTTCTTTTTTCGGTTGGCTTGGGTCAGGAGAATCTTCCGCTGCGTTTGTGGCCGGTGCTGCTGCCTTTGCTGGGTGCGTGGTTGATCTGGCGGGCGACGCGTCCGCCGGCCAGCAGCAAGCTGAATGTGGATGCTGCGCCGAGTCAGTCGCGGGCGCGCGGTCAGAGTTCCGAGAGCGTTGCGCGTGCGCGCAGGCTGGGCGAGTACAGCGGTCCTGCTCCGGGCGCGACGGTGGAGGTGTTGCCGGACCCGGAGGAAGCGCCGTGAACGGCGGGGGTGCGGATAGTGGACAAGAGGAGCCGACAGCCCTTATCACGGCGGTCTGATCTTCAGGAGACAGTGGGGTCATAAAATGGAATTAGGCAGTTTTTCGGTCAGCCTGGCAGTCAAGGATATTGCGGTCTCGCGGACCTTTTACGAAAAGCTCGGATTTGCGGTGTTCGGCGGTGACGCAAGCGAGGGCTGGCTGATCATGAAGAGCCCCAGCTGTGTGATCGGCCTGTTTCAGGGGATGTTTGAACAGAATATTCTGACGTTCAATCCGGGTTGGGACAGTTCCGCACAACCTCTTGACAGCTTTACCGATGTCAGGGAGATCCAGGAGAAGCTGAAGGCGGACGGGATCGAGTTTGCCAGCGAGGCCGACGAAACGACGACGGGGCCGGCGAGTTTTGTGATCGTGGACCCTGACGGCAATCCGATCCTTGTTGACCAGCACGTATGAAACGGCAGTGGTCAGTAGTCAGTAGTCAGTAGTCAGTGGTCAGTGGATAGTGACGGCGCGGATGGGTGGGTGGTGACAACAGGATTCTTGGAAAGGGATGGTTTTTATGTCTGAGTTTGTTCTTACTTTGGTGCAGATGGACTGTTTGTCTGGTGCTCCGGAGCGCAATTTTGAGCGTGCGGAGGCGTTTATCGAGGATGCGGCGGGGCGCGGCAGCGATCTGGTGGTGCTGCCGGAGTTGTGGCACAGCTCCATCGACCTGGAAAACGCCGGCCGTTACGCTTCGCCGCTGGCGGCGGAGGCCGGCGATGACGGCTGGTTCGGGCGGTTCGCCACGCTGGCCAGGGACAACCACGTCTGGCTGACCGGTTCGATGCTGGAGAGCCAGGATGGGCAGTTTTACAATACGATGGTGCTTTACAGCCCCGAGGGCAGGCTGGCGGCCTCCTACAGGAAGATGCACCTTTTCCGGCTGATGAATGAGGACCAGTACCTGGCGCCGGGTGAGTCGGGCACGATGCACGAGCTGCCGTGGGGCTGCGCGGGGCTGGCTATCTGCTATGATCTGCGTTTTCCGGAGCTGTTCCGGCGCTATGCGCTGGAGGGGGCGCGCCTGGTGATTCTGCCGGCGGCGTGGCCGCACCCGCGGCGGATGCACTGGCGGACGCTGCTGCGCAGCCGGGCGATCGAGAACCAGTGGTTCGTGGCTGCGTGCAACCGCGTGGGGACGTCGGATGATGTCTCTTTCTTCGGGGCGTCGGCGGTGGTTGATCCGTGGGGTGAGACGTTGATCGAGGGCGGGGAGACCGAGGCGCTGCTGACGGTGCGTATTGATCTGGAGACGGTGGAGGCGACGCGGGCGAAGATCCCGATTTTTGCGGACAGGCGGCCGGAGTTGTATTGAGGGGTGGTGGTTGCGTGGCGGGCGAGACGGCTGGCAGGAGGCGGGCAGGGGCGAACACGGCACCGACGGGGGATCGGGCTGCGGTTGGCTGAGGATGGAGCCGAGGTCGTCGTGACCGGCATCGTAATGAAGGCCTATGCCGACACGGACTGGGGGGCCTGACGGGACTGCAGGCCCAAGTAGAGGCTTTCGGGCGCCGTTCTCTGGCCGTGCTCTGCAGCATAACCGATGGCGCTGCTGTCGATGCCGCCATGCAACAGACAATCGAGACCTGCGGACGAATCGATATTCCGGTAAACAGTGCAGTGGCCCGCGGTGGCGGCTCGCTGCAGGGAACCGGCGCCATGGGCGCCATGCCGAGCTTGGGTCGCGCCGAGGCGACCGAAGCTGCGGCAAGAGAGGCCCGGCCCAGGGCGCGCCGGTTCCCGTGCGCCGGCGGTCACTCCTCGTCTGTGGGGATATAGATGCCGGAGCCGATGACCATCTTCTCTTCGGATACGCCAACCTGCAGGCTGACGGCGTAGCCGAGCTTGGGGGAACCGGTGTCCTCGTCACCTTCGATGGCGGGGTCGTCGTAGTGATACCGCAAAAACTTCCGGCCTTCGCGGCGTGCGCCTCCGATCAACTCCTCGGCGAACGGCACGCCATTGACGTCCGTCCTGGTCATGTCGGTGGGATTGCCTTCGCGGAAGGGCTCGGTGCCGTGAAACAGGGTGACGCCCCCGCCGCTCACGACATACAGGTAGATGGAGCCTGCCTTCCAGTCCCCGCCTTCCACCCGGAAGGCGTTCTTGATCTCGACGAGGGGGGGACCGCCTTCGAACCTGAGGGCCTCCTGGTAGATCCTGGCCGCCTCCTCGACAAAGGTGATCAGTGTCTCGCGGTCCACGACTTCGGAGGCGGTGACCGCGGGTCTGGGGAGATCGGCGATGCGGACTTGGACATTGGAGACGTCCTGCGAGTAGCCGCCGACGAGCACGAACTGTCGTCTGAATGGGACGGCGTATGCGGTCTTCAGCCCGTCGTCGTAATATTCGACGAAACCGCCGCCCTCAGCAGCGGCTGCCAGGAGTTCCTCGACGACTCTGGTTCCGCGTTCGTCCTCCATGTCAAGCAGGTTCCTGTCTTCGGCGCCACGGTCGTTCCCGTGAGCGTAGACGTTTCCGTTAGCCGCGAAGATGATGAGGAAGGTGGAGCCGGATTTCCAGTCGCCCTCCGTTTTGACCCACTGCTTGAGCTTCGCCGCTGCGTCCAGGTTTGTGGCGATCCTTTGGATTTCGGCGTGGGCTGCGAGGACTCAGGCCTTGAGGCTTTCGGCGTCCGTCACCTGGGCGGCGGTCATCTGGCCCATGGCCGGTTCAGCGTCGTCGATGGGGGGTATTGGCTGGCAGGCCGCCAGGGCTATCCCTAACGATGCGACAGTTGCGGTCTTGAGAAATGAGCGTCGGGAAACTGTATGGTCTGTCATTGTGCCTCTGCTTTCATTAAAGTGTTGAAGTAGGAATTCCGGTCTGAGCGGGCATGAATCCGGTCAACGGCGCTTTTGGTAACGGTGAGGGTCGCAGGCAAAATCGTAATCTGACTATGGTAACTCGGAGGAAAAGTCGGGGTTCGGCTGGAATCGATCCTTCTCTTGCGGGGAATAGAGTGGAAGACTCCTTTTTGAGAAGAACCTCTACAGAGTCAAAGGTTCAGGTGTGTACCTCGCGCGGCGTTTCTTAATACGTCCAGCTCGCGTGCGATGAAGGTGCTATCTGCGTCTTGACGCATGCGATTTGCGAACATGCGCTTGCGGGGCCGATTTTCGAAATTCACTGGGTTTGTCTGGCCGTTGCAACGAGGCGCGCAATTTCGCCTTTTTTTCCTCAATGATTTTACGGTCCCTGGGAATAAATTGCTCAGTTTTTTCGTTGAGTTTTCGACGCCCTTTCATCAGAGTAAGTCCTCCTTTCTCAACTCTTCGACGTGCTCACCGCACGGGTTATTAGAGATCGGCACGTGCTTGTCGTAAGGCCGGTCGTCTCCTTTTTGTGCCCAAGCCCAGTAAACTGTATAGCCGTTCGTCCGGGTTCAGGTGCGTAGAATACTCGAATTTGCCTGCCTCCGCAAGCGGCATTCCAGGCTTTAGTGCCGTCTTGGAGATTGTGCGGGCGTTGGGGATGCATTTGGGCGTCGCCGGTCAGGACGCCGCCCGACCTGAGTCGGGCGGGCCCAAATCCCTTTACCCCGCGAGAAAGTCGTCGATGGCCTTGCGGGCGATGCGGTACTGGGTGCCGATGCGTTTGGCCTGGAGGGAGCCGTCGTCGATGAGGGCCTGTATGTCGGCGGGGGCGACCTGGAGGTAGGCGGCGGCTTGCTCGAGCGTCATGACGGCGGGGGCTGCGGGGGGTTGGGGCGGCGTGGGGGGCTGAGGTGCAGCGGGCGCGTTGGGCGCGGGGGCGCCGGGCTGTGTTGCGCTTTGCTGGGGGTTCATGGCGTTGGTGATCATGCCGGCCATGCCGGCGCCGAGGCCGATTCCGGCGCCGAGACCGAGGCCTTCGCCGGTGCCGCCGGCGCCGCCCGGTTGCTGGGCAGCGTCGCCCAGGGCGCGGGCGGTTTTGAACTGCATGTAGGCGGCCATGTCGCCGATGGCGCCCATGCTGGCGCGCTCGTCGATGGCCCTGGCGGTTTCCTCGGTGGGGCTGATGGAGACGATGCGGAACTGCTTGAGCGCCAGGCCCATGGCGGTGAAGTCGTCCTGCAGGGTAGCGCGCATGGCGGCGCTGAGCTCGTCGAAGAGGCGGGGGAGGTCGAGAATGCTGGTCATGTTCTCGCCCCACATGTCGGTCATGCGGCTGATGATGGCGCTGCGCAGGAAGTCGTTGATCTGGCCGGTGCGGTACATGCCCTGGGTGCCGACGAACTGGTCAACGAAGCGCTTGGGGTCGGCGATCTGCATGGTGTACTGGCCGAAGCCGCGCAGGCGCACGAGGCCGAGGTCGGTGTCGCGCAGGGTGACGGGCTCGGGCGTGCCCCACTTCATGTCTGTGAACTCGCGCATATTGGCGAAGAAGACCTCGGCGGTGAATATGTCCCGGCCGCCTGTGCCCAAGCGCAGGAGTCCCGACAGGATGGGGAGGTTGGCGGTGGTGATGGTGTGGCGGCCGGGTTCGAACAGGTCGAGTGATTTGCCGTCGCGGTAGAAGACGGCGCGCTGGCTTTCGCGCACGATGACCTGGCTGCCGAAGCGGAAGTCGCCGGAGCCGACCTCGGGCACGCGAACGACGAGCTGTTGCGCGCCCTGGTCCGGCGCTTCGATTACGTCAATGATTCTTGCCATCAGTTATCTCCTGTCTGTCGGCCGCCGGTGGGCGGCTATTCGCTGTCGGCCGCGGTTGTTAAGGTTTGGCTGCGCTTGTCAAAGAGGTGCTGGAGCTCGGTCACGGTGTCGTTGACGGCTTCGATGGCGGGGCCGATCGCTGCGCGATCTGCCGCGCCGGCCTCCAACGCGTCGATTCCAGCGTTGATCTCCCGGGCGCGCTCGGCCAGGGCGGTGTCGAAGCGGTGGAGGGCGTTGAGCTGTTCTTCCTGGATCTTGACGGCTGCGAAGAGCCCGGCGTAGCCGTAGCTGGCCGTCCTGATGCGGTCGATGAGCGTCTGCAGGCGCTGGATGGCGCCGTCGGCGTCATCGATCCAAGCCAGGCCGCCGCTGCGCAGCAGTTTCTTCTGGACGTCGTAGAGCCGCTGCTTCTCCTGCTCCAGATCGGTTACCAGGAGCTGGCGCAGGCGGTGGTCGGCCTGGCGGCGCAGCTCCTTATCGGTGTATTCCTGCACCAGCGGCAGCCCCTTGAGCACGCGCTCGATGGCTCCCATGTTCTCGTCAGCTTTTTCCACAAAGGAATCTGTCATTTTGTCCTCTTGTCCGGCCGGTTTTCGACGCGCCGATGGGGCGGGTCAATAGCCGGTCCCGCTATGTGATGGGGTTACGCAGGTTCTACATTCATTACGCTGCGCTGTTCATCCGGGTTGCGGCGCGCTGGGTCAGGAAGACCTCGCTGCCGCAGTAACCGCACTGGATCAGTCCTTTGCCGGCGAGCTCGAGTTCGCCGCCGCAGTTGGGGCAGTTGCGGCCGTCGGTGAGCTTCTGGCTGTCGACGCTGTAGAGGGTGCCTTCCTCCCAGTTGACGGCGCCGCTGAAAAGCTGCTTGCCGACCAGGTTGCGGATCATGTCCTCGACGGTTTCGCGCGGTTGCTGCAGTTCGACGATGATCTCGTGCACGCTCACCTGGCCCTGGGTGAGGACCATGTTGAGGATCTTCTTCTCCTGTGCGACCTGCGCGAGTTCGGTCAGCTCCTGCTGCCCTTTGCGCCAGAGATAGAAGCCGATGCCCAGCAGGGGTGCGCACACGAGCAGGGCCAGGAAGAGACCCAGCGCGATGCCGCCGGCGGTCGTGCCGGAGGTTACGACCGCTACGGTCCAGCCGAGGAAAAGAACGGCAGATATTGCCATCGTTGCAAGGCCGACGATGCGGCCGCCTCCACGCATGTTTCGCTCCTTATTGCTGCCGGGGTTGCGTTAATTCCTTCATGTCAGAGAGCGCACCCATCGCTGCCGATCTTCCGCTTATGCGGCGGAGAGCCGGCACATTCCAATCTTACCCAAAACCACCGCCTCCGCCGCCGCCCCCACCACCGCCGAAGCCGCCGCCACCGGAGAAACCGCCGCCGCCGCTCCAGCCGCCGCCGCCGGTGGAGGAGCTGCTGGGCCGGCTGGTCATAGTGGCGCTGGTGCTGGTGAGCATGGCGCCGAGGCCTGCGCTCATGCCGGTCAGGCTGGTGCCGAGCCCGCGGCTGACGTCGCCCAGGCCTCCTCCGAGCCCGCCGCCTGAGGGGGACCCGGGGGGCGGTCCCAGCGCTTCGCCGTCGGCGCGGCCCCCACCGTCAGCCGGTCGAAGCGGCCTTCCAACGGGACCGGGCCCGTAGTACCAGTGCCTGTATGGTCCGTACAGAGTCGGGTCGGGGATGTACCAGCCGGGTGCGGGTGCGTCGACGGCTTCAAATTTACGAATGTACTGGGAATCCACGCCAAAGGCGATGGCAAAGGGGAGCCAGCGGTCCCATAGCTCTTTCTGTTCTTCGAGGTCGCTGTAGCGGTCGATGTTGCGCAGGTAGCGTTTGAAGGCCTGCCAGCGTGCGGCCAGCTCGGCGCCGGCGTCGGTTTTGCGGGGCATGAAACGGGAGAGCAGAAGGAAGCCGAAGGCGGTTGCGGCGAGCCCGATGCCGGGCAGGGCGGCGGCGCCGGTGAGATCGCTAAAGAGTGTCCACAGTCCGAGGCCAGCAAGCCCTGCCAAGACCAGCAGACACACACCCAGGCAGCCGTACTGGTTGCGCACCTTTTCCGGGCTGCGGGCGAAAAAGCCGTGCGCGGTCACATCGTCATACAGCGCTCGTTTGAGAGCCGGCAACTCTTTGTGAAACTTGTTTTTCAGATCTGAGAGTCTGACTTCATCCTTGAGCTCAAAGAGGCTATCCAGCAGGAGCTGCTCGAAGGGGGAGATGGGCAGCTTGCGGTTTTCGTAGCGGTAGATGAAGTCGCGGGCGACCTGGAATTGCCCCGTTTTTTCTTCGGTGATGCTGATAACCTTGCGTTGCGCGAGGTCGACGAGGGTGGCGACGATGTCCTGCATATCGGCCTGCTCATCAAGAAGCGTGCCGACGACGCCGGGGGCGAGGTCATCGGGCGGTTCGGGCAGGTAATCGGCGACCATTTCGACCGGTTTGTCGCGGCCGAGACGATACCAGAGCAGATAGAGCGCTGCCGGACCGCCGAGGAGGAAGAGGAGACCGAGGGCGCCGAACAGGAGCGTAAGAATGGGGCCCCAGCGGGCGCGGAAGAGCAGTTCCGCTTCACGCGCGGCCGCTTCGGCATCGGCCCTTAACTGCCATGGCTGCGGTTCCCCGGCCACGACGCCGGGCGTGAACTCGACCCGTACTTCAAACGCTTGACCGGGGGCCAGGCTGCTGTTAATCAGGTATGCAATCTCGCGCCCGCTTTCCAGGCGTGAAGCCGAGGCGATGCCCTGGGCGTCCTGCCAGGCTTCTCCCCTGCTCGTGTATGCGGCCCACTCATGGATGGTGGTCGGGGCCACGACATTCACCCGGCCGGCCTGCACAGGGAAACTGCGGTCACCGTAGATCGCTTGCCACCAGAGCTGGTCACCGCCCTCATAGTAGCGGAGGCCCCCGTGTACGGTGTAGGCAAGGGTGAAGGTCTCGCTGCGGTTGGAGGTGGGCGGGAAATACCAGTAAACGACGTAGCGGGAGCCCTTTTCGGAGATGGTGAACGTATATGGCGCTTTGCCGCTGTCAGCGAGTCGATAGCGGTTGCCGCCGGCGTCGGTCAGGGTCCAGTTATCGATAGCGTCGATATACCGTGTAGGGATTGCGCGAAAGCCGAACGTGAAGGTGCCGCGTGTAAAGCGGATGGTCTGATGCTCGGTCACTTCAAACGTGCCATCTTTGCGGACAATGATATCGACGTCGAAGCGCTCCCAGAGCAGGGACTTTTCCTGCGCGAAGGCGGGGCGGGCATGCAGGACCAAGAGGGCGCCGAGAAGCAGTGCGGCGCCGGTGAGCAGGCGTGCAGAGAGGCGGGCTGCTATTGCCCTGATTGACAGGCCGACGATGCGGCCGCCACCGTGCATGGTTCGCTCCTTATTGCTTGCGAGGACTCGCTGACTCAACCGGTATGAGAGCATTCAGGTTGCGGCATCTTTGACACTTATCATGCAGAGAGCAGGCGGATTCCGATTCTATCCGAAGCCGCCGCCGCCTCCACCGCCGCCCCCTCCGCCGCCGCCGCCACCACCACCGAAGCCGCCGCCGCCGGAGAATCCCCCACCGAAGCCGCTGCCGCCGGAGAATCCCCCACGGCTCCAGCCGTCGCCGCCTGTGTAGGTGCTGCTGGGCCGGCTGGTCATGTTGACGCTGGTACCGGTGAGCAGTGCGCCGAGGCCGAGGCTCATGCCTGACAGACTGCTGCCCAGCCCGCTGCTGACATCGCTGAGGCTTCTGCCCATGCCCCCGCCGAGCCCGCCGCGTCCCGGGGAGGCGGAGGGCAAACCGGCCATTCCGCCGCCTACGCCCCCGCTGACGACAACCGGTCCAAGCGACTGGGCGGTTGAGCCGGTCCCATAGTATGCGCTCCGGTATGTTTTGTACAGAGTCGGGGCGGGGATATACCAGCCGGGCGCGGGTGCTTTAACCTTTTCGAATTTGCGGATGTACTCTTTATCGACGCCAAAGGCGATGGCATAGGGGAGCCAGCGATCCCATAGCTCTTTTTGTTCTTCGAGGTCGCTGAAGCGATCGATATCGCTCAGATAGCTTTTGAAGGCCTGCCAGCGTGCGGCGAGCTGTGAGCCAAGGGCGGTTTTGCGGGGCATGAAACGGGAGAGCAGCAGGAAGCCGAAGGCGGTCGCCGCAAGGCCGATGCCGGGCAGTGCGGCGGCTCCGGTGAGACCACCGTACAGCGTATAAAGTCCCCTGCCGGCCAACCCTGCGAGCACGAACAGGATTATGCCGAGGACAGCGTACTGATTGCGCACTTTTTCCGGGCTGCGGGCGAAAAAGCCCTGTGCGGTCACTTCGCTGTAGAGTGCGCGCTTGAGAGCCGGCACCTCCCTGTGAAACCTGTGTTTCAAGTCGGAAAGCCGGACATCACTCCTGCCATTAAAGAGGCTGTGCAGCAGGTGTTGCTCAAAGGAGGAGACGGGCAGCTTGCGGTTTTCGTAGCGGTAGATGAAGTCGCGTTCAGACCGGGATTTGCCTGTATTGTCTTCGGTGATGCTGATGACCTTACGCTGCGCGAGGTCGACAAGCGTGGCGATGATGTCCTGCATATCGGCCTGCTCGTCCAGAAGGGTGCCGACGATGCCCGGGGCCAGGTCGTCGGGCGGCTCGGGCAGGTAGTCGGCGACCATATCGACCGGTTGGTCGCGGCCGAGGCGGTACCAGAGCAGGTAGAGCGCGGCCGGTCCGCCGAGGAGGAAGAGCAGGCCGAGGGCGCCGAGAAGG
The DNA here is from genome assembly GCA_022821585.1 of Caldilineaceae bacterium. GTDB lineage: Bacteria > Chloroflexota > Anaerolineae > Caldilineales > Caldilineaceae > Bin5. The sequence continues at coordinate 30,053 of JAJEDI010000055.1, read as the reverse complement.
AGTGTAAGAATCGGGCTCCAGCGGGCGCGAAAGCGTATTTCGGCTTCGCGCGCGGCTGCTTCGGCATCGGCCCTTATCTGCCAAGGCTGGGGTTCTCCGGCCACGACGCCGGGGGTAAACTCGACGCGTACTTCAAACGCTTGACCGGGGGCCAGCTTGCTGTCGATCACGTAGGCAATTTCGCGCCCGCTGTCCAGACGTGAAGCCGAGGCGATATCGCGGGCGTCCTGCCAGGCTTCTCCCCTGTTGGTGTATGCGGCCCACTCATGAATTTCGGCGGGCGCGACGACATTCACGCGCCCGGCCTGCACGGGGAAGCTGCGGTCGGCGTAGATCGCCTTCCACCAGAGCTGGTCGCCGTCCTCATAGTAGCGCAGGCCGCCGCGCACCGTGTAGCCAAGGCTAAACGTCTCGCTGCGATTGGTGATGCCCGGGAAATACCAGTAGATGACGTAACGGGAGGCCTTTTCGGTGACGGTAAACGTATATGGCTCTTTGCCGTAGCTCGCATAGCGATAGGTGTTGCCGCTGGCGTCTGTCAGGGTCCAGCCGTCGAGGGAGTTGAAATTCTTCTTTGGGATGTCGCGATAACCGTAGGTAAAGGTGCCGCGTGTAAAACGGATGGTCTGATGCTCGGTCACATCGAAGGAACTATTTTTGCGGACGATGATATCGACGTCGAAGCGGTCCCAGAGCAGCGACTTTTGCTGTGCGAAGGCGGGATGGGCTTGCAGGATCAGGAGGACGCCGAGAAGGACGGCGGCGCCGGTCAGCAGGCGTGCAGGGAGGCGGGACCGTCTTCGGGAAGCGTTTGGACGCCTCGGTTTGAGTCGGGGCGGAATCTTGACGTGTGGCATCATTCACCTCTTTTGGCGCGACTTTGGGGCTGCAGACAGCCTATTCCGGGCACGGACTCGGGAGTATGCCTTCAGTGTCGCACAGCGGCGCCTGACATGCCTGACATTCTACCAACTCTTTGGCTGACAATTCAATTGGGCGGCCTTCTGCGCCGCCTGCCAGCCGGGGCCCGCTCAGCTACACGACCTGATTTCGGAGCTCAGTTTCGCCGCGCCAGAGGCGGTTGAGGTTGTCGAGGAGGATGTCGATCAGGTTTTCTTCGTACATGCAGGTTTCGCCGCCGGTGTGGGGGGTGATGAGGACGTTTTCGAGGCCCCAGAAGGGGGCGTCCTGCGGGAGAGGCTCGTCCCAGAAGTGGTCGATGCCGGCGCCGGCGATGGCGCCGGACTGGAGGGCTGTGAGCATGGCCGGTTCGTGTACGCAGCCGCCGCGGGCGACGTTGATCAGGTAGGCGCTCTCTTTCATTTGCGCGAAGGCGGCGGCGTCGAACAGGTTCTCGGTTGCGGGAGTCAGGGGGCAGGTGAGGGCGACGAAGTCGGCCTGAGGCAGGAGGGCGGGCAGGTCATCGGGCGGGTGGACGGCGTCGGCGGGTGCGGCGGCGGTGGCCGGGTTGCTTTTTGTGGCGATGACGCGCATGTCGAAGGCCTTGGCGAGTTTGGCGAGGCGGGAGCCGATCTTGCCCAGGCCGATGATGAGGAGGGTCTTGCCGCCGAGCTCGTCTTCGCGCAGGGCGAGGTCGCCGATCATGCCGCGCCAGGCGCGGTTGTGCTGGCGGTCGCGGCCGGTGTGGATGTGGCGGGTGAAGGCGAGGATGAGGGCCATGGCGTGTTCGCTGACGGCGTTGCTGTTGACGCCGCTGGCGGTAGCCAGGCGGATGCCGCGTTGGCGAAGGACGTCGAGGTCGAACTGGTCGACGCCGGCGCCGATGGACTGGATGAAGCGGAGGCGGGGGGCGACGTCGAGGAGATCGTTCTGCCAGAAGCCGGAGACGAGGAGGACATCGGCTTCGGGCAGACGGGCAACCACTTCTTCCGGGGTCCAGGCCTGGAAGTGTTGGATGCGCTCCTGACCGGCGGGGGTGTTGCTGCGCAGATGGGATTGGCGGCGGGCAAAGATCGTTTCCAGCTGATAGACTACGTGGGCAAAGCAGATAGTCAGGTCTGCGGGCGCGGGAAGGGGGTGGGTCGTCATTGGGCGGCTCCGTGGCGGGTGCGTTGCGGGCTCTTGGCGGCGTGACAGTAAAGCACTGTATAGCACGGGTGCGCGCGATCGTGCAATGCGGAGGGGTGTTGGTCCGGGATGGGGGTGAATCCTGGATTTGGCGTGGGAACAGTCTGGCGGGGAATCCATGCCAGCGGTGGCTGGAGTTGTTCAGGCTCCATTGGCAATTTGGGGTTGTCAAAACAAATCCAATCGATCCGCGAAGGCACGCGAAAGGGCGCGAAGAACATCTTTCTTTGATCGGCGAAGGCACGCGAAGAGCCAGGAGGAGGGGCATTCAGCAGGGCACCCACAAGGGGTGCCCCTACGGTGGGACGGCCCAGTGGAATGAAATGTCAACGGGACCTAATGTCATTTGGAGAGACGGAGGGCAGGTGCCAGGTCTGGCCTTACGGTGGGGTCCGTCAGTTGGGTGTGCGAGGGCAGGCACAAGGCCGGCACCTACGGGGAATACATAGGACTTGGGGGGACGTGGTTGGGCGAAACTCCTTCGATTGGGCACCTGTTACGAATGTCGACACCAGGTCGACGAGGCATGTTGTAGGAGGGGGGGCGTTGCGGGGGCGGAGCCCCCCCACCAGGGAGGGCCGCATATGCCCCACCGCCCCGAAAATCAGTAGTCAGCAGTTAGTAGTCAGTAGTTAGCAGTTAGTAGTCAGAGGCGGCGATTCCTGAGCTGAAGATCGGACCGCGAGATGGCTGCGGCTGCGTTGCTGCCCGAGGAATGGGAAAGTTCGGCCTGTTTTGGGATGCGCCTTCCGGAATGGGGTGCTTGACGCCGGGCGGGATCGCAGATAGGGTATAGATTCCATGCACGCGCCCGAATGGGGGCGCGGCAGCGGAGGCAATCCTCAACCAAACATAGCGGAGGCCCAAAATGAGTCAGTTCGTCGCCGATTTCGAATCCTATTGGACGGATGAATTTGACGGCAGGCCGTACGGTACGGCCGGTCTGCTTGCCAATGCGGACGAGGCCGACATCGACGTGAGCGTGGTGTTTCAGGGCGGTGTGCCGGACGATCCGCGGCCCGGGAACGCGGAGATGATGGAGGCGGTTGCGGGCGAACCGCGCATTTTGCCCGGCTGTCTGGTCAACCCGACGATGGGGCCGGACGCGCTGGCGGACCTGGAGAGCTGTGTGCGGCGGGGTGCGCGCACGGTGAAGCTGATGGCGGCCGGCCACCGTTACCGCCTGGACAGTGCCGCGGTGGATCCGGTGATGGACCTGGCGCGCTCGCTGGGCATCACGGCGACGATCCACTCCGGCTCTCATCTGAGCGGCTGCGCGCCGGAGTATATCGCACACATCGCCAGGAACCACCCTGAGGTGACGATCATCATGGACCACATGGGGTACCGTGAGTGGGTGAGGTCGGCGGTGCAGGCGGCGCAGGAAAACGCCAACATCTATCTGGGTACGACGCTGATCGCGGCGGCGGAGCCGTTTACGATTTCAGGAATTGTGCAGAGCGGGGAGCTGGGCGCGGACCGGATTGTTTTCGGCTCGAATGCGCCGGCGGGGATCGCGACGCATGGGGTGAACGGGATCCGGATGGCCGGTTTCACGGAGGAGGATGAGGCGCTGGTTCTGGGCGAGAATATGCGGGCTATTTACGATCTGTAGGGCAGGCGAGAAGTGAGGAGTGAGAAACACCTTTGTTGCCCCGCTCGGGATCGCGAGTGTCTTGTGGCAGAGCGGTTACTTATCTTTTACAGACGGGGCAAGGTGATGCCGGACTGTTTCTGGTATTTGCCGTTGCGGTCGGCGTAGGAGACTTCGGGGGCTTCGCCTTCGAAGAAGAGGACCTGGGCGATACCTTCGCCGGCGTAGATGCGGGCCGGGAGGGGCGTGGTGTTGCTGATTTCGATGGTGACGTAGCCCTCCCATTCGGGCTCGAAGGGCGTGACGTTGACGATGATGCCGCAGCGGGCGTAGGTTGATTTGCCGACGCAGATGGCGAGCACGTTGCGGGGGATGCGGAAGTACTCGATGGTGCGGGCGAGGGCGAAGCTGTTGGGCGGGATGATGCAGTCGTCGCCGTGGTAGGACTGCAGGGCCTGTTCGTCGATCGCCTTGGGGTCGATGACGGTGAGCTCGCCGGTGGCAGGGGTGAAGATGCGGAAGTCTCTGGCGACGCGGATGTCGTAGCCGAAGCTGCTGAGCCCGTAGGAGATCATGCCGTCGCGTCGTTGGCGGTCTTCGAACGGCTCGATCATGCCGCACTCTTTGGCTTTTTGGCGGATCCAGTGGTCGGGTTTGATGGAATGCATATTCGGAAACTCTGTAACACTTGACGCGCGGATTGCTCCACTTTTGCTAAATTGACGGGGCACGAGGGCTGCGAGGGATTGGGCAGACTGGCCGGCGGCCTGAACCAGTATACCATGTCCGCGGGAAACCGCGCTCTTATGGAATGTGGATTGAAAAAATCGCTAAAAATACAAGTGGTTAGCGACCTCGCGTTTCTGTATAGCCACAGTGTTGACCGCTTTCGGATTCCGACTTAAGATCTCACGTCATCTACTCCAGATTCTCCACACGTGAAATGATACATCTACGCGATTACCAGGAAGACTTGCTGGATGAGGTCCAGGTCGCTCTGTCCAGCGAAAAAGCTCGGGTGATGATGCAGCTCCCGACGGGAGGCGGCAAGACCGTTATCGCTGGAGCGCTGCTGAACCACTGGCTTACGCATGGGCGTAAAGCCGTCTGGTTGACCCATCGCAGAGAATTGGTCTTGCAGACTCGCGAACTGCTGGCCAGCGCCAACGTTGAGGCAATGGTCGATACGCATTGGATTTCTGGCGACGATGCTCCGGCAAGACGAAACCGCGTCGTAATTCTTATGGCTCAGACCGTCAGCAGACGCACCTCAGGGAACATCGTTTGGACTAAATACAACAATGACGATCTGATGATTATTGACGAGGCGCACCATGCCGCTGCGGACGGCTGGACTCGTGCTATGCAGCAATGGCCGGGACGCATACTAGGTATGACGGCTACCCCCTGGCGCCTATCGCAAAAGGAAGGATTTGACCACCTGTTCAACGCGTTGGTCTGCGGACCTTCCGTTGTGGACCTGCAGTCGGGCCAGCATTTGTGCAGCGCGCATGTTCTCAGGCCATCTTCACAGTGGATCGTCCGCGGCGGCGCGATTGGCATGGACGGAGATTTTACGGAAACCGGCATTGAGGTGGCCAATCAGAGCCATATATTGACGGCAGGCGCGCTTAGGTTCTGGCAAGAACACGCCCAGGGCCGTCAGACGATTGTGTATGCTGTTTCAGTGGATCATGCCCATAATTTGGCAGCCGTGTTCAATGATGCAGGCGTGCCTGCCGCCTTAATGCTTGGTGAAACCAGAGATGAAGAACGAACCAGGCATATCACAGCTTTCACGAGAGGTAATCTAAGAGTTCTCGTCAACGTTTCTGTTGCTACAGAGGGCTTTGATTTGCCCGACGCCTCCTGTGTGGTTATCACGCGGCCAACCAAGAGTCTGACACTTTATTTACAGATGGTGGGCCGAGGTTTGCGCCCGAAAGAAAGCAACGGCAACTGTTTGATTCTGGATTTGGCGGCAAACGCGGAATTCCTTGGGCTGCCCGAAGACGACCGTGAGTGGTCTCTGGAACCGCGCGCTGTACAAGAGGACATCGGCGACGCCGTCACGGTGTGGTGTGACAGATGCAAGTCGGTGTCTCCAGCCGCCAGCCATGCTTGTCTCAACTGCGGCGCACCGTTTGGCAAGGTCTGTAGCCGTTGCGGAACTTGGCGGGCATGGAGGCGTTGGAGCCTGGAAAACCAGTGCGGCGACGCGCACGAGTTGGTTTGTGACTTGTGCCATAGGGATGCGCACATCGAAGCTCAATTGCCTATCGATGAGCAACTGGCTGCAGCGCTGACCGAACTGGAAGATAAGGAGATAGAAATGTCGTCTCTAAACCAAATGGAACAAGCAGGTCCCCTGAACACCCAGTCGTTTGAGCAATACCGAGACTTTCCCGACTTTTTGGACCAAGAGCTCAGCCCTGGTTGGACAGAGCACGTGGAAACCACGATTGACGGCGTCGAAGTCGAAGAGGATTTCCGCGAGATTGATTTGCTTCACCTCGAGACTATATATGGGCCAGGTCTAGTAGAACTCTATGGCCAGTGGAGACTGTATTGGCTTCTCCGGCAGGTGCTGGAGGAGGAGCAGAAGAAGATTGTAGGTGCTGACCAACAGCGCCAGCATGACCTGCGAAAAACCATTGAGGAACGCGAGGCGAATCTGGCCGACGATGCCCAACTAGACATATTGTTTGGAGCATACATTTCTAACCTCCCCGCTAACCAGGCCCCAAAAAACAAACCTCAAGAACATCGTATGTTCACCGAATGGGAAGATGGCCTCCAGGATGAATTGCAATCCTGGAAGGGGGATCTTGCTCAGCTAGAAAACCAACCTACCAACAAGAGTCTGATTCTTAATGGGGCAAGCGATAGAATAACGGATCTGTTGCGTCAAGCAGCGAAGGATATCAACCTCTTACCCGATGCAGATGATGAAGCGACTAAAATGGCTTCTCAAAGGAGCCCACGACGCAAACGATCAGGCAAAGCAAGTTTACGAGCTCATAGTCGGCCTTATGGTGCCAGAAAGAACACAGCGACTCACCCAGAGCAACTCAAGGAACTCGCACTGAGACTTTACGACGCTGGAAACAACGCTAGGCAAGTTGCTGAAGAACTATTCGACAATGATTTCGGCACGAGGGAAGGGCGTATGATTGGGACACAGCAGATGGCCAAGATGCTCAAACGATGGACCGCAGAGCCGAAACACGGCAAACCAACTGGCAGTAGCAAGGCCAAGGGCAAAAGCAAGCAGTTGACGCCAAAACAGCAAGACGCGAAACGCTTCCTAGAACTATTCCGTTCGGGTGACTTCGACACACAAGCGGATATTATCCGCTTCATGTCAGAAGAAGAAAAACGGACAAATTCTAAAGGCCGTCCGTGGGATGAAATACACGGCGCGGCTTGGCAAATGCAGGAAATCTGTATCAATCAAGGATGGGCTGAAGAGGATGAGTTGCGAGACAAAAGAGTAGCCTAGAGAGCAAAAAAAGGTGGCATTTTCGCCCTTTGTCCGTCTGGCCGCGTGCGCGCTGCGCCCCTGCCCGCACTTCCTCTCCTAGGGCTAGGATGACGTACTAGAAGTCCAGGCCGAACGGGTAGCAGAACAGGTCAACAAAGAACCCAAGCAAAAGCCAAAGCACACGGGCTCCACGAACAAGGGCTTACAATGACCAAGATAGCAGGGACTCTAAATGACGACGGTTATCGCACCATTAGGGGCTAACCGTACACGCAGCAAAACGTGTGGCACTTGTTGAACAGTAAAGAATAGCGCCAGCCTTCTGGCCTTTGTGCCAGTAGGAATACTCTGTCATCGACTTCCTAATCAGACTGTTCCCTGCGCCAATCCCGTTCCGGTGTCAGGTAGATCAGCGGCATACTGACCAGCGTCACCCCATACTTTAAAAGCAGATTGAAAACGAAGATCTCCCAGGCGACTGCCCAGGAGTCGACGAGCTGCGCGCCGAGAAAGGCGACGGGTGAGAAGGCGACCAGGACGAAGAGCAGGTTGTCGATGGGGACGCTGACGGAGTTGCTGACGAGGACGCGCAGCCACTGGTAGCGGGTGGTGACGCGGCTGACGAAGAGGTGGTAGATCTCGGTGTCGACGAGCTCGCTGACCAGCTCGGCGATGATGGAGGCGCAGACGATGCGCCAGAGGGGGGCGAAGATGGCGCTGAATTCGGCGCCGCCGAATGATTGGGGGTCGCTGGGGACGGAGGCGGACCACATGAGATAGAGCACCATGCCCAGGTTGATGACGGCGGCGGTGATGATGAGTACCTGGGCGTTGCGTTTGCCGAGCGTCTTGTGGACGAGGTCGCGCAGGGTGAAGGTAACGGGGTAGACGAAGGTGCCCATGTCGACGGCGAGGCCGGCGACGACGCCGATCTTGAGGCTGGCGATGTCGGCCATCATCTGGGCGGCGATGTAGGCGGCCACGACGACAACGGCCACTTTCGACAGCACGGACGCGCCTTGATGGAGGCGCGTTTGTTTTGGTAAGGCGCGATCTGACACGATACAATCTCTCTATGTTTTGGTGAAGCGGCAACTTCGACCGCCGGCAACGCTGCCACTGCCTCCCGCACGGACGGAATGCCCGGGTGAAGGCAGGCACCTATTTTAACATGGGGTTGTTTCATCGTCAGGATGGGACGGCCAACAAGGGAAGGCGAGGGTCCAACCTATGCCCAAGCGCACTGATATTTCATCGATATTGATCATCGGTTCCGGTCCGATCGTCATCGGCCAGGCGTGTGAGTTCGACTATTCGGGCGCGCAGGCGTGCAAGGCGCTGAAGGCAGAGGGGTACAGGGTGGTTCTGGTCAACTCGAATCCGGCGACGATCATGACCGACCCGGAGATGGCAGACGCCACCTATGTGGAGCCGCTCACGGTCGAATTGCTGGAAAAGATCATCGCGGAGGAGCGGCCTGACGCGCTGCTGCCGACGGTGGGCGGGCAGACGGGACTCAACCTGGCGGTGGCGCTGGCGGAGCAGGGGATCCTCGATAGACACGGCGTGGAACTGATCGGGGCGAATCTGCGGGCGATGCAGGTGGCGGAAGACCGGGACCTGTTCAAGCAGGCGATGACGGAGGTGGGGCTGGAGTCGCCGCGCAGCCGCATCGCACATTCGCTGGAGGAGGCGCGGGAGATTTTTGAGACGGTGATTGGGCGCTTCCCGATTTTCATTCGGCCCAGTTTTACGCTGGGCGGCAGCGGGGCGGGCACGGTCTTTACGGAGGAGGAGTTTAACGAAAAGGTATCGTGGGGGCTGCGCGAGAGCCCGGTGCATACGGTCCTGGTGGAGGAGTCGCTGATCGGCTGGAAGGAGTATGAGCTGGAGGTGATGCGGGACCGCGCCGACAATTACGTGGTGGTGTGCTCGATCGAGAATCTGGATCCGATGGGCGTTCACACGGGCGACAGCATCACGGTGGCGCCGTCGCAGACGCTGACGGACAAGGAGTACCAGCGGCTGCGGGACCAGGCGCGGCTGGTGATGCGGGCGGTGGGCGTGGAGACGGGGGGCAGCAACGTACAGTTTGCTGTGGACCCGGATTCGGGACGGGTGGTGGTGATCGAGATGAACCCGCGTGTGTCGCGTTCGAGCGCGCTGGCCTCGAAGGCGACCGGTTTCCCGATCGCGAAGCTGGCGGCGAAGCTGGCGGTGGGCTATACGCTGGATGAGTTGAAGAACGACATTACGCAGGAGACGGTGGCGGCGTTCGAGCCCTCGATCGACTACGTAGTGGTGAAGATCCCGCGCTGGGCTTTCGAGAAGTTCCCCGGCGTGGACCGGGAGTTGGGGCCGCAGATGAAGTCGGTGGGCGAGGTGATGGCGATTGGCCGCACGTTCAAGGAGGCGCTACAGAAGGGTGTGCGCAGCCTGGAGATCGGGCGCGACGGGCTTGGTCCTCTGACGCGGGATGAGAAGGGGCAGTTGAAGGGCCATGCGCCCGGCACCTCTGCCGAAGAGCTTATGCGCGTTCCCAACCGGGACCGGCTGTTTGCGGTATTCGAGCGTCTGCTGGAGGCCGAGCGGGAGGGCACAGGAGCCGATGGGGGGGCCGCGGACGAGGCGGCGCTGCGCGAATGTTCGGAGATCTACGATCCGTGGTTTGTGGCGCAGATGCAGGAGATTGCGCGCTTCCAGGTCGCGATTGAGAGAGCGGGCCAGGTGGACGCGTGGACGCTGCGGCAGGCGAAGCGGATGGGATTCAGCGATGCGCAGATTGCGCGCGTTGTGAATGCGAATGGCGAGGAGAGAGAGAACGGCGCTCAACTACCTCAGTGGACTGAGGCTGATGTGCGGGGACTGCGGGAGGGGCTGGGGGTTTTGCCGACGTATCACCAGGTGGATACGTGCGCGGCGGAGTTTGCTGCGTTTACGCCTTATCTTTACAGCAGCTATGAGAGTGAGGGCGAGGCGCCGCCGACGGCGCGGGACAAGGTGATCATTCTGGGCGGCGGGCCAAACCGGATTGGGCAGGGGATCGAGTTTGATTATTGCTGCTGCCACGCCAGTTTTGCGCTGCAGGAGATGGGGTTCGAAACGGTGATGATCAACTGCAACCCGGAGACGGTGAGCACCGATTATGACACGAGCGACCGGCTCTATTTTGAGCCGCTGACGCTGGAGGATGTGCTGCATATCTACCAGCGGGAGGCGGAGGGCGGATCGCAGGTGAAGGTGCTGGTGCAGTATGGGGGGCAGACGCCGCTGAATCTGGCGGCAGGGCTGCAGGCTGCGGGCGTTCCCATCGTGGGCACGCAGCCGGAGGCGATTGAGCTGGCGGAGGACCGCGAGCGGTTCAGCGCGCTGCTGGCTGAACTGGCAATCCCGGCGCCGGACAGCGGGATCGCGCACAGTACGGGGCAGGCGCTGGCGATCGCGGCGCGCATCGGTTATCCGCTGGTGGTGCGGCCGTCTTACGTGCTGGGCGGGCGGGCGATGGCGATCGTGGACGATGAGGAGAGTTTGCGCCACTACATGTCCTACGCGGTGGACGTGGACCTGGAGATGACGACGAGCGGCCAGGAGGTGGCGATCCTGGTGGACCAGTTTTTGGAGGATGCCTACGAGGTGGACGTCGATGCCGTTGCCGACGGCGAGCGGGTGGTGATCGGGGGCATTCTGCAGCATATCGAGGAGGCGGGCATTCACAGCGGGGACAGCGCGTGTGTGCTGCCGCCGTACAAGATCAGCGGCTACCATCTGAGCATCATACGCGAGTATACGGAGAAGCTGGGGCTGGCGCTGGGTGTGCGGGGGCTGATGAACGTGCAGTACGCGATCAAGGATGACGTGGTGTACGTGATCGAGGTGAACCCGCGCGCCAGCCGGACGGTGCCGTTCGTGAGTAAAGCGACGGGCGTGCCGCTGGCGAAAATGGCGGCGTGGGTGATGGCGGGCAAGTCGCTGGAGGAGGTCGGGCTGCTGGAGGAGCCGGAGGTGCGGGGGTTCTTCGTCAAGGAGGCGGTGCTGCCGTGGAAGAAGCTGAGCGGCGCGGATACGCTGCTGGGGCCGGAGATGCGCTCGACCGGTGAGGTGATGGGGCATGCGCAGAACTTCGGCCACGCGTTTGCCAAGAGCCAGCTGGGTGCCGAGTACCGGCTGCCTGTCGACGGCGGGGTGCTGATCACGGTGAACGACTACGACAAGGGTGCAGCGCTCAAGCTGGCGCGCGATTTCAACCGCATGGGTTTCGATCTCTACGCGACGGCGGGCACGGCGGCGCTGATACAGCGGGTGGGGCTGCCGGTGGTTGTGCTCAACAAGGCGGCGGCCACGGAGGCATCTTTGCACGGTGCGGGCAATGGCGCTTATACGACCCTGGACGCGATGCGGGACGGGAAGATCGGTCTGATCATCAACACGCCGCTGGGGCCGCACAGCCGCGCTGACGGACAGCGGATACGCACGCTGGCCACGCGCATGGAGATCCCGTTGATCACGACGCTGTCGGCGGCGCAGGCGGCGGTGAACGGCATTCGCGCGATGATGGCGGCCGAGTTGGATGTGCGCAGTCTGCAGGCGCATTACGACCGAGGGTATAGTTGATCCGCGGGTTTTCGAGAGCTTGCCGCCGGTTACTGCCGTTCGAACTCTTGGCAGAAACAGGCGGCGCGGCGGCAGGCTGGAGACCGCAGCAGGGTCGCGGCACAGTCCAACCCCTCATCACACTTTCCACGGCGGAGAATGTCATGGCTTCAACGGAACAGACACGCAAGAGCGTCTACCTGGCGAACCCATACGGGTTTTCAGCACAGCAGCGGGAGTTGCTGCTGCCGCCGCTGATCGAGGCTGTGGCGGCGCTGGGGCTGGACGTGTGGGAGCCGTTTGCGCGCACGGGCGGGAAGATTGACAGGACGAAGCAGGGGTGGGCGTATGACGTCGGTCAGCTCTGCTACCAGGATGTACGGGAGGCGGACGCGATCTTTGCCGTGGTCAACGGTGTGCCGCCGGACGAGGGTGTGATGATTGAGATGGGGATGGCGATCGCGCTGGGCAAGCCGACGTTTCTGTTTCGGGATGATTTCCGGAGTGTTGCCGATACGGAGGAGTATCCGCTGAATTTGATGCTGTTCACGGGGATGCCGCAGGCGGCGTGGGAGATGCACTATTACAGGTCGGTGGAGGAGATTGGGTCGGTGGAGAAGGCGTTGGCGCGGTGGGCGGCGAGTTAATGCCGGTCCGCTTCGGAAGTCCTGCTACTTGCCTGACTATGAGTGAGCCTGCGACAGCGGCCAGCTCAATTCGAAATGGTCAGGAATTGCGATTGTTCCCATATCAAGTCCTCTGATTGCATCAGTTGCTTTTCTATATCCTTTTCCCAAATCCAAGATGCGAGGCGGTGCAATTGGGGCTTACTTGTGAACACTTTCCTGCTTCAGATAGCTTAACTTTGGGGAAATATATGATTGGGGTAGGATATTCACTGCCCCCTGAATGGAGGGATCGGTATCACGCATGACAGGACGCGCCGCGGATGAAAGACGAAACGCGCATACCGGCCGGCAAAGCCCACGGCCGCATCCTGCTTGCCGTCCTCTTTGCCGCCGTCGCCGCTCTCTCCTTCCTCACAAACGGCAAGACTAACGCCCAGACGGCAACTCTCACTCCCACAGCAACCGCGACCACTGGCGCGGTGCCCAACCTCAGCGCGCAGGCAACAGCGCGGGGGGTGGAGCTGGACTGGGAAGCCCTGCCCAACGCGGTGCGTTACGAGCTCCTGACCTGGTGGGATTTGGGCACGGGCTGGCGGCCGATTGGCGGCGACAGCCTCTCCGGCACTTCCTACACGCACACCAGCGTCGTCGCCGGAACAGAGTACTACTACTCCATCCGCGCAATCTACGCCGACGGTGAAGGTCCCTGGCTCTCGTCGGACTATCCGACTGCGATCGCGCTCGCCACGACAGGGGGCGGGACGCCTTCTCCCACGACCACGGCGACGGCAACCCCGGCGGCTGGGACGCCCACGGCGACACCCACGCCCACGGCAACGGCGGACGCGGGCGCCGTGCCCAACCTCAGCGCGCAGGCAACGACGCGCGGGGTGGAACTGAGCTGGGAAGCCCTGCCCAACGCAGTGCGCTACGAACTTCTCACGTGGTGGGATTTGGGCACCGGCTGGCGGCCGATAGGCGGCGATAACCTCACCGGCACCTCCTACACGCACACCAGCGCCGTCGCCGGAACAGAGTACTACTACTCCATCCGCGCAATCTACGCCGACGGCGAAGGGCCCTGGCTCTCGTCGGACTATCCGACTGCTGTCGCGCTCGCCATGACCGGAGACGGGACGGCAACGCCTACGCCCACGGCTACAGCAACGTCTACGCCCACGGCGACGGCAACCCCGGCGGTTTGGGACGCCCACCCCAACACCTACTTCCACGACAGCGGCGTCCGCCGGCGTCGTGCCCGACCTCACTGCGCAGGCAACAACGCGCGGGGTGGAGTTGAGCTGGGAAGCCCTGCCTAACGCCGTGCGCTACGAACTCCTTACCTATTGGGCCAGCGACCCCGGCTGGCAGCCGATTGGCGGCGACAGCCTCACCGCCACCTCCTACACGCACACCAGCGTTACCGCCGGAACCAGGTACTACTACTCCATCCGGGCCGTCTACACAGGCGGCGAAGGCCCATGGCTATCGTCGGATTATCCGACTGCTATTGCGCTTGCAGTGGGGACGGCGACACCTCCACCCGCTATTGCCACCAACGAAAGAGATGCGCTCATCGCCCTGTACGAGGCTACCGACGGCGCCAACTGGAAGAACAGTGACAACTGGCTGACCGACAAGCCGCTCGACTCCTGGTACGGTGTCAGCACTGACGGCAACGGAAAGGTGACTGAATTAGACCTCTCAAGAAATGAATTGAACGGACTGATCCCTGATCTGAGCGCACTGACCAACCTGATGAAACTGGATCTCAGCCGCAACCGGTTGAGGAGGAATATTTCAGGGCTAAGCAGGCTCACAAACTTAACCGAATTGGACGTCAGTTATAACTTTTTGACGGAGGCCCTCCCGAACCTGAGCATGCTTGGTAACTTGACCGAGTTGAACGTTGGCAGGAACACCATACGAGGGCAGATCCCGGACCTGAGCGCCCTCACCAGCCTGAGAGCGCTTAACCTCAGGTACAACCTGCTCAGTGGGCCTATCCCCCGGCTTAGCGACCTTTCAGAGTTGGCGTATCTTTCGCTCAGAAACAATGATTTGAGCGGGCCGATCCCGGATCTAGGCGCTCTCACCGAACTGAGAAGTCTGGTCCTGAGCGACAACGAGTTGAGCGGGAACATTCCCGACTTAAGCGCTCTCAGCAACTTGGTCGTTTTGCATTTGAACCAAAACGAATTGAGCGGGCGGATCCCGGATCTCAGCGCGCTCGTCAACCTAGAAGCGTTGAACCTCTCTTACAACGAATTGAGCGGGCCGATCCCGGATCTCAGCGCGCTCAGCAGACTGACAAGCCTGGACCTCGGCGGCAACGATTTGAGTGGACCGATCCCGGACCTGAACGCCCTCACCGACTTGAGGACGCTAAGCCTTCAGTACAACCAGTTGAGCGGGCCGATTCCGGACCTGAGCGCCCTCAGCAGACTGACAAGCCTCGTCCTCAGTCGTAACGAATTGAGCGGACCGATCCCGGACCTGAGCAGACTCACCAAACTAGAGGAACTGAGACTTGGTCTCAACGGGTTGTCTGGAGGGATTCCTGATCTTGGCGGCCTTACCGAGCTAAAATCTTTGGACCTTGGGCACAACCAATTGACCGGGACTATTGTCGAATTGGGTGCGCTCACAAAACTGCATAGCCTGATCCTTGCACACAATCAGTTTGCCGGGCCGGTCCCGGACCTGAGCGCTCTCCCCAACCTGAAATCTCTGTCCCTCATGTCCAATCAGTTATGCATTCCTGCGGGGGCGGACTTTTCCGGCTCACATGAATATGTGAAAGTCGAGCTGAGTCGCGCCAATCTGCCTACTTGCACGGATGCCGACCTCAAGCTGGTGCCGGGTGTGCCTGGGAACTTCAGCGCAACGGTCGACGGGGGCCAAGTGACGCTCACGTGGGATGCCGCGGCGAACGCGGCCAGCTACGATCTGCGGGTTTGGGACAGCCTCAACCGTGAGTGGGGCTCGATTGCCGGCGATCTTGCCGGCGGGTCATTCCTCCACGCGGTTTTGACGGATGGCCGCAACTACTACTACCAGATCCGCGCCCGCCACGACAACGGTACGCGCGGCGTATGGTCGGAGCAGCTATACGTAGCCGTAGTAGAGCCCCGATTCCCACCTCCACCAAAGGTCCTCGGACTTGACATGCTCTACCAGAAATACCTGGACGTAGGGGGGGTGGGCGTGTCGGGTCCCAGCGAGATTTCTGATGAAAAGTTCATCCAGGCGCGCGAGATTATAACCGGTATGCTGTCTGCCAGGCCCGACGTGCTTGCAACACTTGCCGCCAATGGTACTCGGGTTGCCATTTATTGGAGAACAAGGGATTTCAGCGGCGGGGGACTCGACCAGTTGCCAGAGTTCCGAGGGCGATTTGCGTTTTTCTATCCAGTGGGAGCGGTCATTCAGACAGCCAGCGGGTGGCTCGTGGGCGTTCCGAATCGGGACACCCGCTGTTATGTGTTCATTCACGAGTTTGCTCACGTGATACAGTACGCGCTTGAGAAACAACCCGATGGTCAGGAGTACATCTCAAGGCTCAAGGCCTTGTACGACGCGGCATTAGGCGCGGATCTGTGGGAAGGTGAATACGCGGCAACGAATTACGCGGAGTACTGGGCTGAAGTAGTCACATACTGGTTTGAGGAATCGTTGCCGACCACTTTGGCAGCGGATTATCCGAAGTTGGCAGATTACGATGCGGAAGCGGCCAAGCTGGTTGAGGAGGTGTTCGGCAGCGCCACGGTACCTGAGTATTGCAAGCGGTGAACTGCCGGGGATAGGGGTACCTGAGGCTGGCGGGATTTTCCATGTGCAAATTCGGGGTAAGCCGCACTTTGCTCCCGCAAGTCGCTGTGCAGACCGACGTCAACGCTCCCTAATGTATGCGTTAAGTGAGAGTGACCGGCCCTGTGAAGCCCGGGCAACCCGGTAGCGGGAGATGAGAGGTCTTCTGTGGCGCAGGTGCCGATTCCGGCAGATATATTCTGGAAGATGAGAGACAGTGGATATAGTTGGCTACCTCTCGTCGGATAGGGGTAGAATAGTCACTGCCGACCTGAATGAAGAGGCCAGCGTCCAGGAGTCGTTGACGTTTGTCTGACCTGAGGTTTGCAGGCCTAATATGTAGTCAATCTACGGGGGACTGAGAGTTTCGTGAAGTTCCAAAGAGGGTAGGGCACCCACGAGGGCAGCCACAAGGGGGTGCCCCTACGGTGGGACGGCCCAGTGGAAGGAAGTGTCGACGGGCCCCAGACATACAAGGAAGCCCCCGATGCAGGGCAGAACTCGCATAGCGATCACGGAGGCACGGGGCATCCTTCTTCTAACCGTCCTTCTGACGGCCGCCGCGCTCTCCCTCCTGGCGTACAGCGAAACAGACGCTCAGGCGCAAGCGCCGACTGCAACCGCGCTCTCCGTACCGAGATTGACGGCGGAGGCGACAACGGCAGGCGTGGTCCTGAGGTGGGAAGCGGTTGCGGACGCGGTACGCTATGAACTCCTGGCCTGGTGGGATGCGGGGACCGGTTGGCAACCGATAGGCGGCGACAACCTGACCGGCACGTCTTACACGCACACGCAGGTCACGGCCGGGACAAGGTACTATTACTCCATCCGCGCGGTGAACGCGGCGGGCGGGACGAGCGCCTGGCTGCTGGATTTTGCTTCGGCCACCGCGCTGGCGCCGGCGGAAAGCGAGACGTCAACGCCTACGGTCACGCCAACCGCAACCGCGACAACAGGGGCTGGGTCGCCGACGCCAACGGCCACGCCAACTGCGTCCCCGCTTATTGCGCCGGCACTGACGGCGGCGGCGAAAGCGCACGGCGTAGTGCTGAGTTGGGAGGACGCGCCAGACGCAGTGCGTTACATACTCCTGACATGGTGGGACGTAGAGATTGGCTGGAAGCAGATAGGCGGCAGCAACCTGACCGGCACTTCGTACACGCACACGGAGGTCACTGCAGGGACGAAATACTTTTATACGATCAGCGTGGTGAATGCCGCCGGCCAGACGAGCGCCTGGCTGCCGGAATATGCGTCCGCCACCGCACTCGGGCCGACGGGAGCCGGAACGGCGACGCCTACGGCGACTGCAACCGCGACATTTACACCAACATCTGCGTTTACGTTTACATCAACATCTACGGTCACGGCTACGCCGATTCCACCTGCGTCCGCGCTCACTGCACCGGCGCTGACGGCAAAGGCGACGGCGCACGGTGTGGAGCTGAGTTGGGAAGCTGCCCCGGACGCGGTGCGCTACACGCTCATGACGTGGTGGGACAAAGAGACCGGCTGGCAGGTGATAGGCGGCGATAACCTGACCGGCACTTCGTACACGCACGCGGACGTTACTGCAGGGAGGAAATATTTTTATACGATCAACGTAGTGAATGCCACCGGCCAGACGAGCGCCTGGCTGCTGGCGTATGCCTCTGCCACCGCAGTCGCGGCGACTGGTACGGCGACGCCGACGGTGACATCCACGCCCGGGCCCACGCCAACTCCAACGATCACGCTGACTCCTGCAACAACGGAGCGGGGCGCGCTTATCGCGCTCTATGAGGCAACCGACGGCGACAACTGGACACGCAGTGACAACTGGCTGACCCACGCGCCGCATTCATCCTGGTACGGCGTCTTTACTGACAGATACGGTCGCGTCGTACGGCTGGAGCTCAGCGACAACGGGCTGAGCGGCCCGATCCCGGACCTGGCCGCGCTGCAGCGACTGGAGTGGCTGGAGCTTGCAGTTAACGAATTGACCGGGCCGCTCCCTGATCTGGCCGCCCTTTCAAACCTGGTGGTCCTGTATCTCGGCCACAACCAGCTGGCCGGCCCGGTTCCGGACCTGAGCACGCTCTCCTACTTGAAGATCCTCGGCCTGAACCACAACCGTTTGAGCGGACCAATCTTCGACCTGCACCAGTTCGCCGGCCTGAATTATTTACGTCTTGACAACAACGATTTTACCGGTCCGCTCCCCAATCTGAGCGACCTCACCGAACTGGCAGGTCTGTACCTCATCGGTAACCAGTTCTGCCTGGCTCCCGGCACAAGCTTGTCTCATGTCGACAGTTCCGTTGACGCCCACCTGAAGAGCCTCAATCTGGCGACCTGTACGGCGGCCGAGCTTGCGGTGTTTCCGGCGGCGCCGCAAAACCTGACGGTTACGGCCGCCAACGGCCTGGTCACGCTTACCTGGGATGCCGCGGCGAGCGCGGCCGGCTACGACCTGTGGGCGTGGAACAGCATTGACCGCCGCTGGGGTCCCATCGGTGGCTTCCTCACGGAAACGACCTACACTCACTATGTCCCGTTCGACAACCGCAACCACTACTACCAAGTGCGCGCTCGCGACGCCAATGGCGTACGGGGCCCCTGGTCGGCACGGGCGTGGACAAGCATAATCCCGCAACGATTTCCACCACCGCCTACGTCCCTCGGACTTCATCTTTTCTATCAGAAATATCTAAAGGCAGGCGGCGTGATCGTAGTCGCCCCCACAGAGGTCTCTGATGAGAAGATGGTGGAGACGGGCGAGATCGTAACCGCGATGTTCTCAGACAACCCCGATCTGATTGAAGACCTGCTTCCGAAGCATTTTCGGGTCGTCAGATTCAGAAGGAATCAGGCGGGCGAGCATATCAACCAATTGCCAGAACTCAAGGACGGCTATCATCACTCTTTAGACCATCGAGGAACAGCCTTTAGGACAGCCACAGGCTGGGCGGCAGCCGCACGGGACGATGACGAGACCGAGAGATGTTACGTTCTCATCCACGAATTCGCTCATGCGATACATTTCGCACTCCAGGATCAACCCGTTGTTCACGAGTTCAACGCGCGGCTCCTGGACCTTTACAACAGTGCGCTGGCAAAGGGTTTGTGGCGCGATACGTACGCGTCGACGAATTTCGAGGAGTACTGGGCTGAAGCGGTCACGTTCTGGTTTCAGGAGTTCATGCGCGAACCTGTAGGATTGCGCGGTTCAATGTTGGAAGATTACGATCCGGGAATCGTCAAGCTGATTGAGGAGGTGTTCGGCGAGGACGCGACGGTGCCTTCGTACTGCAAGCCGTGAATTACAGAGGAATAGTTACTCCGCTCGCACGTCAGAATTAACGCGTTTCCGAGTTTCACTTTTTTGGGGGAGAGAGCAGACGGACCCAAACCCTTACCCTGGTCGTTCTATCTATGGCGTCCCCCTTGTTTTTGCTGCCTGCCGCGAAAATTGACGTAGCTCGCGACCCCGGCTACTTTCCCGCATTACAATTGAATAGCTGAACTCTCGTCCAGAGAGGCGGAGGGACCGGCCCTGTGAAGCCCCGGCAGCCCGGTAGCGGAAGATGAAATGTCTTCTGTGACGCAGGTGCTAATTCCGGCAGATATATTCTGGAAGATGAGAGGGCGTGAAATGGTCGGCTACCTCTCGTCCGCATGGCGTGGGGTATTTCTTACTTTGCAATTTTCTTGTAGAGCGAGTTGAACGCGCATGACCGAATATCGATCGCGCTGGATATACGGCAGGCGTACCACCTCTCCACAATGTCGATACGTACAACGTGCGTGAATTCAACGTCTTGTTTCGCCTGAAAGAGGGATCACGAATCGACATTCCCCGCCAATTCACGAAGGGTTGCTGACGGTTTTCGCAGTTTCCGCGTAGAACAGCCTCCCCAAAGTAAGTGATCAAGTAGAAATCTTTCTCTGAATCGCCATCTTTGAAATTCGGAGTCCGTCTTGATACCCGGACAGAACTCCCCATGCCGCCCAAACCGCCTGATCACTTATTATTTGTTATTTTTGCCATTGAAATGGCTTTAAGTAAGTGGTAAGAGCAAGTCTTATATCTGAACCGTGTTTCTCAGGACTTGAGAACTGCCACAATGCGCGGACGCGTATATCCACGCTTCAGGTTCGCTGCGCCACTTACACTCTGCCTGCTTCTCTGCTCTGAGAATCGACAGTCTGGGGACGCGAGTCGAGCTCCAGAGCCAGGCATTTTCGCCCCAAAACAGGGTCCCGCTAAAAGAAGCACGCAGTTTGACAGGCCTATTTGCCGATCATACGATTTGAATTCCTTCACACGCGTGGAGGGCTTTTTTTGTAGTTTGAAGACGCAGACAAGATGTCATTTGAGAGGTTCCTGTTCCGTTCTCCATTCATCCGTTCCCCCATGAAAGAAGGACTGCCTTGATGCGCACAAGGACTTCAAGATCGGCCAGCGCTTCATCTTCAGGAAGAAATTATACCTTTCATCTCTATCCGTTATTTGGGAAGGCGCGCCGAAGAATAGGTGCAAGACATTGGCAGTGCGAGCCAGACTGCCGATAGCAGTCTCGGGCAGGCGTACTATAGCTGGTTGTCCTGACCGTCATCTCTTACTCGCGCCCCTGTTAGCCTACGTCCACCAAGCCAACTCGTCCCGTGTAATGGGCGATGACGATAAGAGGAAAGGTCATATGCACAACCAACGCAACGTGTTTTTTCTGGTCGGCACGGCTATTTTGATCTTGACCGCGTTGATGGTGGGGGTTATGGAGGCGGACAGGGCGAGCGCCCACAGCCCCGACCCGCCGCCGCCGGTTGACGTCTGCCTCCCAGTCGCCCCGGGAACGGGCAACTACAACTTGATTGACGGCCAACCTGTCGAGGCCCCCAACAACGGCAACTACAACTGCATACATTCGCATGCCAATAGTTCTCCGCCTAGTTCCACTCCGACGGCGACAGCGACGGCGACAGCGACGGCCACTCCGACGGCGACGGCCACCCGCAGACCTACAGCTACGGCCACCCACAGACCGGAACCACCACTGCAGGAATCGGTTGCTGAAGCCACTCCGACCTACGAACAGCAGCAGCCGACGGCTACGGCCACTTCCACTCCGACCTCTGAGCAGGAGCAACCGAAGGAGCCGACGGCTACAGCCACTTCCACTCCGACCTCTGAGCAGCAGCAACCGAAGGCGCCGACGGCTACAGCCACTTCCACTCCGACCTCTGAGCAGCAGCAACCGAAGGAGCCGACGCCCACAGCAACGGCGACCCGCAAGCCACGGAATTCGCAATCTCAGCGGCATTCACGACAGCAGCCGAGGCAACCGCAACCCGCGGCCACGCCAACCCCTGGACAGCAGCAACCGCAGCTGCTAGCGCATTCACAGCCTCCGGTAGCTTTTGTCTTGCTGGATTGCATGAACGCGCGCAGAGGGCCAGGCCTGAACTACAGGGTGGTCACACAGCTGCTGGAAGGCACGCGCGCCAGGATCATCGGCATCGACCCCACCGAGGACTGGTATCTGGTTGAGGTCGACGGAGTGGAGGACCAACTCTGGATCTATCGAGCCCTAACCAGGTTGGTCGGTTCGCTGGACCTCGTCAAACGGTACACGACAGAGGAGATCGCGCAGTTGCCGGGCGCGGACGTTGATGTGCCGATGGCGGTCACCGTGCCGATCACGATGAACGTGCGTACCGGCCCCGGCCTACTCTATGACGTAGTCAGCATCGTACCCAAGGGGACGCAGGGACGCATCTTCGGCATTGACCCCGACAACGACTGGTTCCAGGTCGAGTTGGAAGGGCTGGACACGCTCGTCTGGCTCTACCAGGATCTGACGACCGTGGTCGGCTCTCTCGCCGGCGTCAAATGGGTAACCGAGGCCGAGGTGGCGTTGCTGCCGGCCGCGATTACGCAACCGCTGCTCCTGAACGCCCGCGCCGGGCCGGGCCTGACCTACGACATACTCACGACCATACCCCAGGGCACGTGGGCCAGGATCACCGGCATTGACACGCTGGGCGAGTGGTACCGGGTGGAGCTGGCCGACTTGGACCAACAGGCGTGGGTCTTCCGCGACTACACAAAGGTCGCCGGCGGCTCGTTATCGGGGTTGATGCAGCTCGCGCTGGGGGGGAGCCTGCCGCAAGCGGGGCAGTTGACCAACTCGATCACGGTCGACCTGTCGCTGCCACCGGCCGGCGGTGTTGATCTGGAGGTCAACTGGGTCGATGTCAACGCTTGTTCCCAGTTCTACAACCTCTACTACCGCGCCAGCACCGACACGACTGTGTACATTTCGCTGGAGTTGGCGGCTGCGGCATCAGCCGCCAACTCCAGGAGTTTAAGATTCAGCTTCCTGAGAGGCAGCAGCTTCATATCGGTCTGGTGCGGGACGAACGGCACAGGCCACAAAGTTGCAGAAGTCGAGATAGACCCCGCTGTGCCCGGCACCTACAGTTCGACGTCGCCGGCAGACAAAGGAATCGCCGCATTGGCGGCGGGTAGCAGCAAGGGCCCGTAGGGGCACACCTTGTGGGTGCCCTCCTCCGTCCCCGCTCTCACTGGCGCCTGTCCCTCTGAGGACAAGCATATTCTGCTTTCTTCCTCTCCCTCTTGGACTCCAGAACCCGGTACGCGCCGCAGTCCTTGCAGTGATACTGCTGCTGTCCAAGACGGTTTGTGCCGTTCTTGACAATATTTTCGCTTCCGCACACGCGACAGCTGTAGGTGATCGTCTTCTGTATCATGTTGTACCACCATCACTCACCAGCAGTTCTACCCCCAGAGATCTGATTGAGGCCAGGATCATTCCGAAACGGACCTGGGATTCCTGGTTTGGAGGGTCGAATGGTATCGCCGGCAGAATCGTGCCGTGTCCTTGGAACGACATTTTTGCTCAGTCGGGCCTATAGGTCCCTATCGTCCACCTCTATGCCTAATGCTGCGACCACTTCTCTGATTCTGGTGAAGCTCGCAGAGGCGGATTCGCTGGCTTCATGGCGCTGGACCTGTTGCTCTTTCAGTCCGAGGCGCTCAGCTGGATTTCGTTGACTGAGGCCGCTGGCGATACGCGCGCTGATCAAGGGCTTTGGGAGTTTTGAGACATTCTTCAGGAGCGCAAACGCAGAATCGCCGGCATTGAGACTCTCATACCCGTGGATGTCCTCTTCCAGGTCGGAAAGCTGGCTCTGTAGCGCCTCTTTCTGCAAATTGCGCAGTCGTGGACGGAGCTCGGGCTAATCTGCACAGCGCGGTTGCGAGCGTGATGCGGATTACGCGTTTGGTGCTGGCTGCTTGCGTAGGCGCATGTAGGCACCGGTGCCAAGGGCGAGGATGCCGGTGCCGAGCGCCCAGTAGGGGAGGAGGACGATAATGAGTGCCTGCGTGACGATGGGATTGAACAGAATCAGGACGCCAAAGACGATGTAGAGGGCTCCGAGGAGTATGCCGGGGACGGACCGCTTCCTGCCGCTGCGGGCCAGGATAGAGGCGACGCCAGCGCTGACAGCGACGAATCCGATAAGCGCGATGAAGAAGGTGCTGGCGAAGAATCCGCTGAGGATGGGGTTGCTGACGATCATGAATCCAGCGACCATGCTGATAACGGCGCTGATGATCTTCCAGATGCGCTTTCCTTCCACCTGACCGACGACACCTTCAAAGAGATCGAATACGCCATCGACTATCCAGTAAGCGCCGAGTATGGTGATCATGGCAACGAGGGTGGTCCCGCGGCCGAAGGTAAACATGGCAATGCTGAACAGGACGAGGATGATCCCTCGGGTTAAGGGTATCCACCAGAGGATGTCTACGGGCTGTTTTGATTCCGTCATGGGTTTGTCCTTTGTTTGGGGGTACCGTGAATCGTCCTGCTGACGGTTAAGGCTGTTGCCTTTTCGAGGGTACACCATTTGATGTTTAAGTGAGCGTATAATTTAGGTCATGTTTCTCGAGATTATTGTGTAATTTTGCCATCCAGATGCCATTATGGGACGGGCGCCCCCAAAGCTGTCCCATTTCCAGCCGGAGAGGCACAAAGGGTCTCGCGGGGCGTTGATTCTGAATGGAGGTCAGGCAGATGAAGAGCAGAGAAGAGCTTGAGCAGGAGATAGAGAGGCTGCGAGTCCGCCTTTCCAAATTGAGCGAGGCCAGCCTTCGCATCAACGAGAGCCTCGACTTCGAGACGGTGTTGCAGGGGGTTCTGGACAGCGCCCGATCGGTGACTGGCGCCCGCTACGGCGTTATCATCGTCCTGGACAGTTCGGGGCAGATACAGGACTATCTAAGCTCCGGGTTTACTGCCGACGAGCGCCGTCAGCTGTGGAAATTGTCCACGCCGATGCCGCTCGTCAAGAAGATTAACGCGAGCAAGGGACCGGTGCGCAGTCGGGATTTCCACGGCTACATCCGCGCGCAGGGATTGCCGCGCTACGATTTGCCGATGGCGGTGCCGCCGGTGTTCCCCTTTATGGCGGCGCCGGTCCTACACCAGGACGAAGTCGTCGCCAATTTCTTTCTCGCCGATAAAGAAGAAGGAGAAGAGTTCACTCTTGAAGATGAGGAGACCCTGGCCATGTTCGCTTTGCAGGCGGCGCTGGTGATCGTCAACGCGCGCAGACACCGGGACGAACTGCAAGCCAGGGAAAACCTTGTGGCACTTGCAAACACGGTGCCCGTAGGCGTCATTGTTTTGGACGCGAAGACGGGCGTTCCCATGTGGGTCAACCGGGAAGCGAGGAGGATCACCGACGTCCTGCGTGAGCCAGATCATGAGGAAGAGGAGATCCTGGACGATCTGACCATACGGTGGGCCGACGGACGGGAAATCTCTCTGGCGAAGTTTCCCCTGGCCCTAGCGCTGCAGAGGAGCGAGACGGTGGTGGCCGAGGAGATCGTTTTGCAGACCTCCTGCGGCCAGTCGGTTACGACGCTGGTCAACGTAACGCCGATCCGTTCGGAGGAGGGTGCGGTCGAGTCGGTGGTGGTGACCCTGCAGGACATGACGCCCCTGGAGGAACTGGACCGGCTGCGCGCCGAGTTTCTGGGCATGGTGAGCCACGAGCTGAGGACACCGCTGAGCACCATCCGGGGATCGGTGGACACGCTGCTGGAAACCGGCTCCGAGTTGGAGTCGGCAGAGATAGAGCAGTTCAACCGTATCATTCGAGACCAAGCCGACAACATGCGGGTCTTGATCGGCGACCTATTGGACGTAGCGCGCATCGAAACGGGCATGTTGCCGGTGGATCCCGAACCGTCTGAGGTTGTGGCCCTGGTGGACGTGGCGAGGAGCAGATTTATCAGTGCAGGGAACCGTATTGGGCTGCACATTGACATCCCACCGGACCTGCCGTTGATCATGGCTGATCAGCGGCGCATGGGCCAGGTTTTGAGCAATCTGTTGTCCAATGCGGCCAGGCACTCCAGCCAGTCGTCGGCGATTCGGATTGCGGCAGAGCGGAAGGAGGTGCACGTGGCGATCTCGCTCTCCGACGACGGCGTGGGGATGACGGAAGAGCAGCTGCTGCGCCTGTTTCGCAAGTTCTCTCCACTCGAAGGTGAGGTGTGGGGCCGGGAGAGCAGAGGTTCCGGCCTGGGCCTCGTCATCTGCAAGGGGATTGTTGAAGCCCACGGAGGCCGCATCTGGGCTGAGAGCGACGGGCTAGGACGGGGCAGCCGGTTTACGTTCACCATCCCGATGGTCGGAGAGAATGAGCGTGGAACTGTACAGCCGGTCAGACGCTCTCAGCGTTCGCAGCGGAGGAATCCACGCATCCTCGTTGTGGACGACGACCCCCAGATGCTCAGGAATGTCCGGGAGGCGCTATACAAAGCGGGGTACGCGCCGACCGTGACCGCCGACCCGGAGGATATGTTCCGCCTGATCGAGGAGAGCAGACCTCATCTGGTCCTGCTCGACATGGTACTGCCGGGCAGCGACGGCATCGAGCTGATGCGGGAGATCCGAATGGTGACGGACGTACCGGTCATCTTTCTGTCGGTATACGGACAGGAAGACCTGATCGCCAGGGCCTTCGACATGGGAGCGGAGGACTACATTCTGAAGCCCTTCGCGACGACCGAACTGGTGGCGAGGATCAGGGCAGCCCTGCGCAGGCGGGCCGCGCCTGAATTGGCGGCGCCTTCCGAGCCCTATCATCTGGGAGAGTTGACCATCGACTACGCTGAGCGCCGGGTGACCGTCGGGGGGCGTCCGGTTGATCTAACCAACATAGAGTACCGGATGCTGGCCGAGCTTGCGGTGAATGCGGGTCGCGTGGTGACCAACTTCCAGCTGCTGCGACGGGTGTGGGGCGTGGAGAAGACGAGCAGTTCCGGGCCGGTGCGCAATATCATCAACAGGCTGCGCCGCAAGCTGGGGGACGACGCCGGTAGTCCTACGTACATTTTTAACAAGCCACGAGTGGGCTACCGCATGCCGATGGGTGAACAGTAGCTGACGGAGAAAATCAGCATCTGAGAACCGCTAAGGGACATGAAGGACAGCTTTTTTTGATCCGCGAAGTCACGCGAAGGGGCGCGAAGAACACCCTTTTTGCCACGAAGGGCCGCGAAGAACACCTTTTTTGATCCGCGAAGTTACGCGAAGGACGCATTTCTTTGTTCCAGGGGGGACACATAGGAGACACGAGGGGGCCCACGAGGGAGCAACAGCCAGGGCACCCACAAGGGGTGCCCCTACGGTAGGGCGGACTGGTTGAAATGTCAACGGTTAGTTACTCCGCTCGCACGTCAGAATTAATACGTTCCGAGTTCCACTTTTTTGGTGGAGAGAGCGGACAGTCCCAAGCCGTTATCCTGGTCGTTTTTTATGGCGTTCCCGTGTTTTTTGCTGCCTGCCCGCGAAATTTGACATAGGGCGGGGGCTCTGCTACATTTGCCCGCATTACAATTGAATAGCTGAACTCTTATCCAGAGAGGCGGAGGGACCGGCCCTGTGAAGCCTCGGCAACCCGGTAGCGGAAGATGGAAGGTCTTCTGTGACGTAGGTGCCAATTCCGGCAGATAGATTCTGGAAGATGAGAGGCAGTGAGATAGTCGGCTACCTCTCGTCTGCACGGCGCGGGGTATTTTTTTACTTATTTCTCTTATAGAGCGAGTTGAATGCTTATGATCGTGATGAAATTTGGCGGGACGTCGGTCGGTACAGCGGAATCGATCGATAGCGCAGCGAAAATTGTGGCCGCGGCGGTGGAGAGGCAGACCGGGGGCGACGGTGCTGAAGAGAGCCCTGGTGTGCTGGTGGTTGTGAGCGCGATGGGCGGGGTTACGAACACGCTGATCGATGCGGCGCAGGCGGCAGCGGCGGGGGACGAGACGCCTTACCGCGATGCACGCAGTCAGCTGCTGGTGCGGCACCAGGTGGTGGCCGGGCAGCTGATCGAGGACGGGGTGGAGCGGGCCGGGTTGGGCAGGCTGTTCGACAACCGGCTGCGCGAGTTCGAGCGCCTGTGCCGCAGCATCACGGTGCTGGGAGAGCTGACGCAACGGGGGCTGGATGTTGTCAGCGGGGTGGGCGAGCGGTTGAGCGCGCCGCTGCTAGCGGCCGTACTGCGGGCGAACGGGGTGAATTCCCAGTTCGTGGACGCGGGCGAACTGATCATCACCGACGACCAGTTCGGCAACGCCAATCCGCTGATGGAGGCCACCCCGGCGCGCTGCCGGGACCGGCTGCTGCCGATGATGCAGAGCGGGGTGGTGCCGGTTGTGACCGGTTTTGTGGGCGCGACGGAGAAGGGCGTGCCGACGACGCTAGGGCGGGGCGGCTCGGACTACTCAGCGGCGATACTTGGTGCGGCCCTCGATGCGGACGAGATCCAGATCTGGACGGACGTGGACGGGGTCATGACCGCCGACCCGCGTATCGTCGAGAACGCGCAGTCGATGGAGGAGCTTTCCTACGAGGAGGTGGCGGAATTGGCTTATTACGGCGCCAAGGTATTGCACCCCAAGACGGTTACGCCGGCGGTGGAGAGCGGTATTCCCTTGCGGGTTCTCAACACGTTCAATCCCTCCCACCCGGGCACACGCATCGTTGAAAAGACGCGCCAGCTGCATCATGGGGTGAAGGCGATCACGGCGGTGCGGGAGTTGCGGCTGATTACGGTGGCGGGGCGGGGGATGATCGGCGTGCCGGGTATTGCGGCGCGCACATTTGACGCGGTGGCGCGGCAGCGGGCCAATGTGCTGATGATCAGCCAGGGGAGCAGCGAGCAGAGTATCTGTTTCGTGGTCCCGGAGGCGGAGGGCGATGCGGTGGTCGGGGCGCTCAAGGTGGAGTTCGCACGCGAGCTGGCCCAGAATATGATCGAAGAGATCAGCCACCAGCCGGACATTGTGATCGTGGCGGTGATCGGGGCGGGCATGAAGGGGACGCCGGGCATCGCGGCGCGGGTCTTCAATGCGCTGGGGGAACGGAATATCAATGTGATCGCGATTGCGCAGGGGTCAAGCGAGGCCAATATCAGCCTCGTGGTCCTGCAAACGGAGGCCGATGAGGCGCTGCGGGCCATACATGATACGTTCGAACTTGGGAACGGAGCGGACTGATGGGGAACATCGCGGGTAATTCTGCGGGGCAGGAGAAGCCGCTGATCCTCCTGGGGTTGGGGGGCGTTGGGCGGGCCCTGCTAAGCCAGATCCTGGAACAACGGGCTCTTCATGGCGAGAGATACGGTCTGCGCATGCGCTTTCTGGCCGTGTGCGACAGCAGCGGTGCGGTCGAGGAGCCGGAAGGGGGATTCACGGAGGAGTCGCTGGCCGGGGTTTTGCAGCACAAGGAGGCGGGGAGCACGCTGGCTTCTCATCCGCTGGGCCGGTCCTACCGGAGCCCGGAAGCCGTGGTAGAGGAGCTTGGCGGGCCGGGCACGGTGGTGGTCGACTGCACGGCGTCGGACGGGACGGCAGGCGCGCTGTTGCTGGCGTTGGAGCGAGGCTGTCAGGTGGTGCTGGCGAACAAGAAGCCGCTGACGGTCGTCCAGGATGTGTATGACGGCATCAGCCGTAGCTCGGGCCAGGCGCGCTGGGAGACGACGGTGGGCGCGGGTCTGCCGGTGATTGCGACGCTGAACCGGCTGGTGTCGAGCGGGGACGAGATCGAGCGCATCGCCGGCTCTTTCAGCGGCACGCTCGGCTATGTGATGACAGGGCTGGAGGCGGGCCGCGCTTACAGCGAGACGGTGGCGGAGGCGTACCGGCTGGGTTATACGGAGCCGGACCCGCGCGATGACCTGGGGGGCGTTGACGTGGCGCGCAAGGCGCTTATTCTGGCGCGTGGGATCGGCTGGCGGATAGAGATGGAGCAGGTGGAGGTCAGGGGCCTGTATCCGGAGCGGATGGCTGGGCTGAGCGTGGACGGTTTTCTGGCGGAGCTGCCTTCTCTGGACGAAGAGTTCAGGGGGCAGGTTGCGGGCGCGGCGTTGGAGGGCAAGGTACTGCGGTATGCGGCTACGCTTTCGGAGGGCGCGTGCAGCGTCGGTTTGACGGCGGTGGCGGAGGACAGTCCGTTGGGGCGTTTGAGGGGTACCGACAATCTGGTCGAATTCTACAGTCGCTGGTACAACCCCAATCCGCTGGTGATTCAGGGGCGCGGGGCGGGGGTGGAGGCGACTGCGGCTGGTGTGCTGAGTGATATAGTGGAACTGCAACTGCAGTAGTCAGTGGTCAGTGGTCAGTAGTCAGTGGTCAGTGGATAGTAGCTTGAGATAGCGCGAGGGAGGGTAAGCACTGTTGGGTAGGCACTATGGTGAGGAAGAATCAGCACGGTGGGTTAGAAGGAGGGGGGGGCGTTGGGGGGGGGTCGGCCCCCCCCCAAAGGGGGGCCAAAAAGGC
>JAJEDI010000099.1 GCA_022821585.1 Caldilineaceae bacterium | reverse complement strand
ACAGGATTTCGCCGAAGTCAAAGAATCCCTCAAGCCCGACAAACCCTCAGAAATCTTCCTCAACAACAAAGGGCGCCGCCGCTTCGGCTACCACAACCTCAAAATCAACCAACAGTTTCTCAATGAAATAGATGACGAACTGACCGAATTTGACCCCCGGCAGTCCAATCTCGCCGAGATCACCGGACTGTTGGAAGACCTGCAAGAGGAAATCGAAGACACCCTCTCCGCTCTCGCCCGCGACGACGTCGCCCCCTTCGACCCCCTCACCGGCCAGTCCATCACCGAACTCCCGGCCGGCGTCCGGACCCGCTCCAAACTCAACCGTCTCATCCACGACGAAGTCAAGCCTCGGGAACGCCTCCATGAACAACTTGACAGGATCAAACAGCTGATGCGCAAGGCTGAAGAACTCGCTCGGGAAGAGGACCACAAGCAAGAACCGGAAGAGGTAGAAGAAAGCGACAAGAAAGAACTGGAAGAGACGGAAGAAATCAAAAAACAAAAACTGGAAGAGGCAGAACACAACAGAAACACCCTCCAATATCTCAGGGAATCTCTGAAGGCAGATGGGGTCCCAGTCGAGACCCTGCCACCTCACCTGCGCTGGCAATAGGGTTGGTACAAAAAATAGAATATAAACCCTTTACTGTTCCCCCGCCGGGCAACAGCCGTATACCCCTACCCTCCACCCACCCCCAAAACCCCCCTCCCCACCCCAGACCTTCCTCTCCCGCCCCAAAAACCCACCAAAATCCCCAGATCCACCCCAACCCCCGCCAGGAAACCCTCCCCATCCCCAAAGTCCCCCCAAATCCCCGTTCAGACAAAAAAAATCACAACAATCCCCCAAAATCACAATCCAAAATCAGAAATCCCCCCATTCTCTCACGGATCTCTCGCAAACTCTCGCGCCTCACTCACCCAGCCACTACCACTGACTACTGACTACTGACTACTGCCGTTCGCAAATCCCGATTCACAAAAGCGCCAAAACTAAAAACCAAAAACTAACAACTAAAAACTATCTCTTTTCCCCTCCTTGACACACCCCCCACTTTTCCCTAAAATGCCCACCAGATTCCTCCCCTCGGACCACTTGCAACGGCGCAACCTGGAATAGACCTCTGTAATTCCATTATCCAAAGGAGAAAGAGACATGCGTATCAAACGTAATTGGTTGAACTGCACACTTCTGTCCCTCCTGCTGGTCTTCGCCCTGCTCGTCGGCGCCTGCGCCGCGCCCGCAACCACCGGAGACGGCGCCGACACCGCCATGGAGGACACGGGCGACGAAATGGCCGAACTGCCCGGCATCCAATACGCCGTCAACCCCGACACCGTCGACTCCGACCGCCTCCTCGTCCTGCCAGGACGTACCCGCTTCGGTGTCGGCATGTGGGGAGGCATGACCGCCGGCAACTGGAACTTCGGCAGCGAGTCCTTCTACATGGTCCAAATGCCGCTCATCTTCATGGGCCCCATGGGCAATACCACCCCCACGCCCTGGATTGCACGCCGCATCGAGCGCGTTGACGACAACATGGCCATGGAAATCGAGCTCTACGAGGACGCAGTCTGGAGCGATGGCGAGCGCATCACCACCGCCGACGTCGCCTTCACCTTCGAACTCCTCTATCACGCCGATGCCGACTACTGGCTCGGCGATGCCAAAGTCCTCTTCCCCAACATTACCGGCGGACAGGACTACTTCGAAGGCAAAGCCGACTCCATCTCCGGCATCAAGATCATCGATGACTTCAACATGCGCATCGAAGCCGATGCACCCATCGGTCTCGTCTGGCGCCCGCTGGCCTTCCTCTCCGTCCTGCCCAAACACCACCTCGGCCAGTACACCGCCGCCCAACTCTGGGCCGGCGACTTCCCCGATGCCTGGGTACCCGAAGTCACCAGCGGCCCCTACCGCGTAGTAAGCTGGGACGAAGAAGCCAAAGTCCTCGAACTGCAGCGCAATGAAGACTGGTGGGGCAACGCCATCTACGGCAAGCCCGGCATCAAACGCTACGCCGAACACTCCGGCCTCACCCTCGACAACTTCCTCGCCGGCGAATCCGACATGGTCAAAGTCGGGGCCAGCGACTACGAGACCGTCAGTGACCTCGCCGATACCGCCATCCATCCCCGCACCTTCATGATGACGGGCTACGGTCTCAATCGCGGTGACGACCGCAAACTGCCGCGCAAGGTCATGGACGCCATCGCTCTTGCCGTCAACCGCGAGCTCTGGGCTGAAGTCCTCTACTTCGGCTTCGGTCAGCCGGAAGACTCCGTCTTCGGGCTCCGCGGCCACCAGACCGCGACCGACTCCTTCTGCGAGGGCTGCGACTCCGGCCTCGTCGTACCGCGCACGTTCGACCCTGAAATGGCCAAACAGCTCCTCGCCGAAGCTGAAGCCGAAGGCACCTGGGATCCCAGTCGCGTCCTCATCGTGCTTGGCGGCGCAGGCGGTGACGCCCCCGTCCTGCTCCAGCAACAGCTGGCCGATGTCGGAATCCAGACCGAAATCCTCGCCGGTAGGGAACTCCAACAGGAGCGCAGCGCCAGCGGCGACTATGACATCAGCATGGTCGGCGGCTGGGTCTCCAACACCCTGCGCAACTGCGAGTACTGGGTTGGCAGCTGCGAAGAGGACTACTGGCCCGCCAGCTTCCACTGGTGCAACGACGAATTCAGAAACATGTGTAACGTCGCCATGGGCACCACTGACCCCGACGAGAAAACAAGCGCCACCCAGGCCCTGATGGAGATCTACTTCGAAGACGGCCCAATCTGGGGCGTCACCCAGATCGCCGAATTCTACGTCATGACCGACGCCCTCGGCGGCTTCATCCCCGAAGAAGCCTTCAACTGGCTCGGCACCTCCGGTGAAAAAGGTGTCGCCAGCTGGTACTGGATCGAGTAGGTATTAGTCTGAGAACAGACAGCGAAGAGGAGGGAGAACTGTTCCTCCCTCCTCTTCTTACCCTGCTTTCGTGGAGAAGTAACCAAGTCTGTGGAAAAAAATAAGGTGTTCTTCGCGTCCCTTCGCGGAAGAAAAGGTGTTCATAGCGGCCCTCAGTGGCCCTTAGTGGATAAGTAAAGGATCGCATCTTGACCCAATACATCATCCGCCGCGTCCTTGTCGCCTTCCCCATGTTGATCGTCATAACCTACATCAACTTCGCCCTCATGCGCCTCGCGCCCGGCGACCCCACACTCTTCATGTTCGTCACAGCCGAAACCCAGGGAATGACACCCCAGCAAGTGCGCGACCAACTGGGCGTCCAGGAGGCCTACAAAGGGCGCGGCGAAGATGAAGGCACCAGCAATCGCGATTTCCTCCACGAAAGACTCGGACTCAACGACCCCATCCACATCCAATACTTCCGCTGGCTGGGCAGGGTGGTCCAGGGAGACTTCGGCCGCGCCATGCGCACCGCCGAGCTGATCGGCCCCGAACTGGCAGTCCGCGTCCGCGTCACCATCCGCCTTACAGTCCTCGCGACGCTGCTCAGCGTCGGCATCGGCGTCGTCGCCGGCTCGCTCTCTGCTCTCTACCAGTACTCCGCCTTCGACAACATCGTCTCCTTCATAACCTACATCCTCATCAGTGTGCCCGGATTTCTCCTCGCCACCTGGGTCATCATCATCTTTGCCATAAGGCTGGGCTGGTTCCCCGCCGGCGGCATGTACAACGCCCGCACCGGAGGCGACTTCTGGGACCGCGTCTACTATCTGATCCTGCCCGTCATGGCTATGGGGATCAGCGGCTCGGCCGGCCTCATCCGCTGGACCCGCACCAGCGTACTCGAAACAATGCGCGCCGACTACGTCACAGTCGCCCGCGCCAAAGGCCTCAAGGAGCGTATCGTCCGCAGCCGCCACATCTTCCGCAATGCCCTCCTGCCCATCCTTACCATCGTCGGCCGCAGCATCCCCTTCGTCATCGGCGGCTCCGCCTTCTTTGAAATCGTCTTCAACTACCCCGGCGTCGGCATGTGGACCGCAAAGGCAGCCGAAGCCAAAGACTTTTCCATCATGATCGCCACCATCACCGTCACCGCCGTTCTCGTCATCCTTAGCAACCTGATCGTGGACATCTGCTACTGTTGGGTCGATCCGCGCGTTACCTATTCGTAGTGCCAAACTCTCGGAGTGAATTGCGAGCATGACCGCACAGAACGAAAACGCCTCGGATACGGCCCAGACCCTCACCATCGATAGGCCGTCGCTGGCCGCCCAGAACTTTCGGCTCTTCTTGCAGAATCCCGGCGCTGTCGGCGGCGTCATATTTATGCTGGTAGTAACCGTGTCAGCAATTCTGGCACCCTGGTTGACGCCCTGGGAACCGCACGAGATCGACGTCCAGGCCATCCGCAAACCCCCCAGTGTTGACCACTGGCTCGGAACCGACCTCACCGGCCGCGACATGCTCACCCGCATCCTCTACGGCGGTCGCGTTTCACTCCTCATTGGTCTCGCCGCCGTCATCATTCGCACCGTTATCGGGCTGATTGTCGGTTCGCTCTCCGGCTACTTCGGCGGCGTCATCGACTTCTTCGGCCAGCGCATCGTCGACATTATGATCGTCTTCCCCGATATCTTCTTCCTCCTCATCGTCATCGCCATCATCGGCCCCACCCCCTGGACCCTCCTGATCGCACTCGGCTTCCTGAGCTGGCCCTTCGACGCCCGTATCTTCCGCTCACAAGTGCTGTCGATTCGCGAGCTCGACTACATCCTCGCCGCCCGCTCCATCGGCACCACCACCGGCAGAATCGTCCGCCAGCACGTTACCCCCAATCTCATGCCCCTCGTGCTCGTCAACATGACGCTCAATATCGGCGTCGCCATCATCGCCGAAGCAGGCATCAGCTTTCTCGGCCTTGGCGTCCAGCCCCCTACGCCCAGCTGGGGTAACATGATCACGTCCGCCAACAACCTCTCGCTCATTCAGCGCTTCTGGTGGCTGTGGGTCCCGCCCGGAGGCGTCCTGGTAGGCACCGTGATCTCCCTCAACCTCATCGGTGACGCCCTCCGGGATATTCTTGATCCCCGCTGGCGCGCCTCATAACTGCGACGGACAGGTTCCGCACACGCCGCGAGTCACCCGCAAACCCAGTCAGGAGACAGATCATGCAGCACGGCATCCTTTACAAACGCCCCGGCCGCTACTCCCTCGGCCCCGTCCCACAGCTCCTCCCCGACGGCCGCCTCACCGTCGGCGTCGTCTCCTCCCCCTTCGCCGACCACTACGGCCTCGCCGACTGGATCGTGCTCGTCTCCGACGACCAGGGCGAGACCTTCACCGAAACCAACGACCAGACCATCCCCCTCGCCTGGCCCGCCGCCCTGCCCCGCGAATACTACGACCGCTACGCCGACGTCCAGCCCGACGGCAGCTACCTCGCCGCCGGCACCGTCGGCTTTGAGTCCTGGCCCAAAGAACGCGCCGCCGAAGCCGAAGAGCTCGGCCTCACCGCCCGCCCCCATCCCAACAACACCGGCAACGACCTCCTCATCGGCATGCCCAAGCTCTTCGTCATGCGCTCACACGACCAGGGCCAAACATGGGACCGCCGCGACTGGCTCGTCCCCGGCTTCAGCTGGATGACCGCCTTCCCCCGCTGGACCCGCCTCCAGGCCGGCAACATCCTCCTCCCCGTCTATGCCCGCGATCAGGAAGCCGACAAGGGCCAGGTCTTCGTCTGGCGCTCCGACCCCGACGGCGACAACTGGCGCCTCATCCCCCTCTCCTCCAGCGTCTCCAGCGTCACCGGCGACGAGACCTGCTTCATCGAAGCCGAGCCCGGCAAGGTCCTCGCCCACATCCGACACTCAACCCCCGGCCACCTCACCAGCGGCTACCTGCTCGAAAGCTGGTCCGAAGACGACGGCCTCACCTGGTCCCAACCGCTCCGCACCGAGGTCAGGGGCTATCCCCCCCACCTCCTCCGCCTCCAGGACGGCCGCATCCTCTGCGGCGTCACCTACCGCTGGGAACCCATGGGCATCCGTCTCGTCCTCAGCGAAGACAACGGCAAGACCTGGGACACCGACAACACCATCATCATGCGCGACGACGCCGGCACAGCCTCCCCCATGTGGCCCGACTACCCCAACCACAGCGGCGGCTCCGACGTCGGCTACCCCATCACCGTCCAGTTCGACGACGGCAGCCTCTTCACCTGCTACTGGATTACACTAGAAGACGGCATCTGCCACGCCGCCTACACAAAATGGACCCTCGACGACATCTGATCGCCGCACGCAACTGTTAGCTGGAGTAACGACTAGGCAATGGCACGTTCGCGAAACAGAGTGAGGCAGAATAGGCGGCATCTCTCTCTCCTCACTCCTCTTTACTCTCTCCTATCTCTTGGGCGGTCGGGCCTATTCGGCCCTCCCTTGTGCGGGGGCTCCCCCCCCCCAACGCCCCCGCACCAACAAAAAGCCGCGCCCACCAGGTGCCATCAAACAAGCAAGTA
>JAJEDI010000082.1 GCA_022821585.1 Caldilineaceae bacterium | reverse complement strand
TAAGCAAAGAGGAGTTGGTGGCAAGAGCGGTGGGGAAACACCCGGTCCCATCCCGAACCCGGCAGTAAAGTCCACCAGCGTCGATGGTAGTGCGGGGGCGACCCCGTGTGAGAGTAGACCGCTGCCAACCTCCTCTTTCTTTCACTCTCCACCGATGAAAGCTTCTCTGGACAACCTGCTCCTTTGTGTTAAAATGTGCGCAGACACCAATCTGGCCCCCGTCTGCGATCTGCTTCATGGATGATAACCCTCCAGAACCCGGTTCTCTACCATTCTTATCCTCGAACAGATCCGCCGTCCCTCTCGCGCTTGACCATCTGACCGACGCGCCTACAGCCCTGGCCGCCCGCCTTCCGCGCACTCCGCGCGCCGCTTCCTTTCCCCGGAGCATAGGAGCATCCTGAATGACTGTTGCCGCCGTCATCCTGGCTGCCGGGCACGGCACCCGCATGAATTCAACTTTGCCCAAATCCCTCCACCCTCTGGCCGGACGGCCTCTGATCGAGTGGTCTCTGCAGGCGGTAGACGGGCTTTCCGACCTGCGGCCGGTCGTTGTCGTAGGCCACGCAAGAAAACAGGTGCAGGACTACCTCGGCGAGCGCGTCGACTACAGCGTGCAGAAAGAGCTCCTCGGCACAGGACATGCCCTGATGCAGGCCAAAGAACGCCTCAATCAGCGGGCCGACCAGGTCCTAGTCCTCTACGCCGATATGCCCCTTCTCCTTCCCGCAACACTCAAGGGCTTGACCCAACTTCGCGCCGGCGGCGCGCATCCGCGGCACAGGCCATCTGCGCTCTCCCTCCTGACGGTCGAGCGCGAGGACGCCCAGGGATTCGGCCGCATCGTGCGCGGTCAGAACGGATCTGTCCGCGCTATTGTGGAAGAGGCCGACTGCACGCCCGAACAGCTCGCCATTCGTGAGCTGAATCCCGGTGTCTACTGCTTCAATGCCCAATGGCTCTGGGAGAACATCTCCCTCCTGACGCCCAGCGCCAGCGGCGAACTCTACCTGACCGACATGATCGGAATCGCCGTCGAACAGGGCCAGGAGGTCGAGAGCCTCGCCGCCGCGCCTGATGAGACCCTCGGCATCAACGACCGCAGCCAGCTGGCCGCCGCCGCACACGCCCTGCGCCAGCGCATCAACACCGATCACATGCTCGCCGGCGTGACCATCGTCGATCCCGCATCCACCTATATCGATGCAGACGTGACTATCGGTCAGGACTCGACCATCCTTCCCGGAACCCACCTGCAGGGTGCCACCACCGTCGGCGCCGGCTGCTGCATCGGACCGAACAGTCGCATCGTCGACAGCGCAATCGGGGATGCCTGCCGCGTCGAGTACAGCGTCATCGAGCAGGCCAGAATGGACCGCGGCAGCGAAGTCGGCCCCTTCGGCCATCTGCGGCCGGGCGCCCATCTTGGCGAAGACGTGCATATGGGTAACTTCGGCGAGGTGAAGAACAGCCGCCTCGGTAGAGGCGTCAAAATGGGTCATTTCAGCTACATTGGCGACGCCACCGTTGGCGAGAATGTAAACGTCGGTGCCGGCACCATCACCTGTAACTTCGACGGCGTCTCAAAAAACCGTACAGTTCTCGGCGACGACGTCTTCCTCGGCAGCGATACGCTCTTGGTTGCCCCCGTTACCCTCGGCGCACGCGCCCGTACCGGCGCCGGCTCCGTCGTAACGCGGGACGTAGAGGAGGACACGCTCGTCTACGGCGTACCCGCCAGGCGCCCCCCTGCCGTCGAAAACGCCAGGCAGCCTGAATCGAATGAAAAACACGGGCCAAACTGACGCTAAATAAACTGACACACCAGCACTTGGGACGGACATCTGCCGTCACTCCGCCTGCGCTACACCTGGCGCGGCGTAAAGCAACGTAGAAAAAGGAGTCTCCAGTGGAAGTGGAACCTGCATGGCTGATCGCGGCGCAACTGCTGCCATTACTGACGATTGGCTTTGTCTCTGTCGCAGAAGTATCGCTGTCGGCAGCATCCAGAAGCCGTATGCGTGAGCTTCTCGCCAGCGGCAATCAGCGGGCAAAGTTGATCGACCGAATGCTCTCCGACCCGGCCCGCTTTCTCTCCACCCTCCTGATACTCAAGAGCCTTGCCTACATCGCTGCCAGTTCTATGGCCGTCTGCCTGGCCATGACCCTGAAGTGGTCCACTGTCGGGGTCAGCGCCGCCGTCACTCTCGTCTGGCTCCTTCTCCTCGCAGTTCAGGTCTTCAGCCGGGGCTGGGCTCTGCGCCAGCCCGACACGGTCGCGCTCTCGATCGCCCGTGTCGTCAACCTCCTGGCTGCGCTGCTATCCCCGCTATCCTTCCTCCTGCGCCGCCTGGCTGCCTTCGCACGCGGTGACGAAGACGAAGTGACGCCCGAAAGCGTGTTCCTGAGTGAGGACGGCCTTCGCTTTCTCATTCATGTGGGTGAAGGCGAGGGCGTGATCGAAGAAGACGAGAAGCAGATGATCGCCGGCATCTTTGAATTCGGCGAGACGACCGTGCGCGAGATCATGGTGCCGCGGCTCGACATGGTGGCCGTAGAGGTGAATTCGCCCCTCAGTGAAGCTCTCGATCTGATCATCGGCAACGGGCACAGCCGAATTCCCGTCTACGAAGACAACATAGACCATCTGCTCGGCGTACTCTATGCCAAAGACCTCCTCCTCTGCCTGCGCGACGGAAGCCAGGACATCGCCGTTCGTCAACTGCTTCGGGAGGCCTACTTCGTGCCCCAGAGCAAGAAACTTGACGAACTTTTCGAGGAAATGCAGGCCCATCGCATCCATATGGCTCTGGCTGTGGACGAATACGGCGGCACAGCCGGCCTCGTTACGATCGAAGACCTGCTCGAAGAGATCGTTGGCGAAATCCAGGACGAATACGATTCGGAAGAGCCCCAGCTCAAAAAGCTGGCCCCCGAAATCTTCGTCTTCAACGCCCGTTACGATATCGATGAAGTGTCGCGGCTTATCGACGTCGACCTGTCCGCCGGCCCCGAGAATATCGACACCTTGGGCGGCTTCATCTATAGCCAGCTTGGACGCGTTCCCGAGCAGGGCGAAAGTATCCATTTCCATGACTGGCGATTCACCGTCCTCTCCGTTGATTCCCGCCGCATCGAACAGGTGCGCGTTGAACCGCGCCACAGCGCCGAAAACGGGGCCCAGACCCTGAGTCAGCCCGACGTCGAGGAGCAGACCGAGGACTCGACAGGCTCCGGCTACCTTCAGTCGGCCGCCTGATAGTATGACGTATGCCTCCTGCGCAACGAGGCCGTCCAGAAAAGGGATCAAAACGTGACCCCGACGGTATCCCCGCAACAGCTTGTCGCAGCGGCACAGACCGCCCGCAAACGGGCCTACGCACCCTATAGCAACTATGCCGTCGGCGCCGCCGTGTTGACGGATAACGGCGATATCATCCTGGGATGTAACGTCGAAAACGCCTCCTACGGAGGGACGATCTGCGCCGAACGGGTCGCGCTCACGGCCGCCATCGCTCAGGGAAAACGGGACCTGCGAGCGATCGCCGTTGTTACCGTGGACGGCGCCTCGCCCTGCGGCTTCTGCCGCCAGGTGATGATCGAGCTTGGGGCGGAGATGGATGTGTACATCAGTGATGAAGGCAGCAATTTCCGCAGCACGACTGCGCGCGCCTTGCTGCCCGATGCCTTCGGCGGCTGACGATGGTCGCAACGTCTCCTCGCCGGATCTATTCGTCGCCATCTTCCGGGTGCAGACGAATTCGCGGTGTTCTGGACAGGTCGCCTCGGATCAGGCACTGAGCCCGAAAAGGAAGTAAGCTGGCACACCTCTGTGCCTACCGGGCAGAATCCTTCTGCCAGAACTGGTGCGAGAATCCCAACCCCACCCAGCCAGTGAAATACCGACGAAGAACTGCTGTATTGCGGCATCCGGACCGCGCTGCCGATCGTAGGAGAGTTCAGCCCTTCCTCAGCCCCAAAACTGGCAATCGACGACATCCTGTACGGCGCACTGTCGGAGGATGAATTCTTCCTCTACCCGGCCACCGTGTATAGACCGATCAGGAAACGTGCGAGATCATGCGCGGTATTCGAGCGGGGACGTGAGGTCGCGAGCGACCGGCTCAGACAAAGTGCAGCCGCAGCGCGTCCTCCCCATGGATCAACTCCATCTGCGATGCGCCCAGGTCAACCGTACAATAAGGATTCTCGAACTGTCTGAATCCGCAAATTGCCTCTTCCCTGCCGTCTACGCACAGCGGCCCCGTCCACCCGAACGATAGCGTTTCATCACGCATGGTTGCGAATCTGACGGCCAACGGCTTGAATTCCACATCTAGCGCCAGGGCCTTTGCCTGAAAGTCGGCGAAATCTCCGTCCTCGGCCCGCCGCCCCAGTTGGCCGGCAATGCCGCACTCAGAGCCATCCACAGGGGAAGGCTGGGGAATGCGCGCAGTATCTCGATTAGCCTCTGGACGATTTTATCCGTCACACCGCCGAAGTAGCCGGATATACCGCCGATAATGATGCCGAGTAGGAAGCTCAGCGCCACGCCCAAAAGTCCAATTGAGAGCGAGAGACGCGTGCCGAAGATCAACCGCGACAGCAGGTCCCGCCCGTCGCCATCCGTTCCAAGCAGGAACAGCGGCGCCTCCGGGTCCGCGCCGAACAGGTGAACGTCTGTCCGCAGGAAGTTCCACATCTTATACGGGGCGCCGCGTACAAAAAGCCGCACAGGATAGATCTGGTCTGTAATCGGCGGGTAAGTGCGTATGAACATGTCATCCATCTTCTGTTCAGTCCCGTAAATGAACGGCTGCAAGTGGAACTTTCCCTCGCTGTCAATGAAACGCAGGCGCTGCGGCGGCGCCTGCGCATACTCGACATGACGTTCGTGAGGCGAAATCAAACCGTTCCTTCGTAGCGAATTCTGGGATCGATGACCGCCAACAAAATGTCCGAAAGCAGTGTGCCGACCACGGTCAGGCTGGCCGCCAGCATGACGAATGAACCGGCCAGGTACATATCCTCTTCCAGCAGCGCCTGTAGAAAGAGAGGGCCGGCCGTCGGCAAGGACAGCACGACGCGCCCGCTCGCCCCGGATCGTTGACTTTACTTTCCCGCTCTGTTATTTTCTTACCATGAATGTTCCGGCCCTGATGGCAACCTACCAGTTGCGTCAACGAGAATACCTGCTGCGCATC
This sequence comes from Caldilineaceae bacterium, assembly GCA_022821585.1. Lineage (GTDB taxonomy): Bacteria > Chloroflexota > Anaerolineae > Caldilineales > Caldilineaceae > Bin5. The sequence continues at coordinate 33,592 of JAJEDI010000082.1, read as the reverse complement.
ACGCGCGCCATGACCTCGCGGCTCGATCTGCCCAGCCTGCTGCGGCTGATCCTCGAAAGCGCAGCCGAAATGCTCGCCGCGCCCGCCGGGGTCATCGTGCTCGACGACGCTGCCGCAGCCGTGCCCCTGGCAGACGGACGCAGCACCGTGGAGAAAGACGAACCCTTCCGTATTCGTGCATCCTATGGCATTCCACGCCAACTCCTGCCCGCCTTCCGTCCCCTCCTCAAAATCGCCTCGCAGTCCTGGCCCCCAGCCGACGATCGACTGGCGCAAGAGGATTCGGACCACCAGGCAATGGTCGGCGAATGGGACGCCGGGCGCGCGCTGGCGGCCGAATTCTCGCATGGCGACAGCTACCAACAGGAAATCGAAAGCCGCGTCCGCGAAGTAGAGTCGGCGTTGGGCCACAAGCTGGGCCAGGTGATCGGCCTCCCTCTCCTCTTCGAAGAAGACCTGCTAGGCGTTATCTATCTGTTCCGCGGCGACTCCGCCTTCTCGCCGCTGGACTGGCAGTTCCTGCAGGGGTTCGCCGACCAGGCCGCCATTGCCGTCCGCAACGCCCGCCTCTACCAGCAGCTGGCGACCGAGCGCAGCCGCCTGTCGATGATCGTCCAGAACAGCGTCAATGGCATGATGATCCTGGCGCCCAACAAGCGGGTGGAGGTTATCAACCAGCCCCTTTCCCTCATGACCGGAATCGCGCCTCAAGATGCGGTCGGGCGACAATGCGAAAGGATACTGCCTCTCCTCAATCTGCAGGGAGAAGACCTGTTCAGCGCCGATTACGACCTGATCTCCCTGCCCGAAAGCGGCGCCCAATGTGAAGGCGACATCGTCCTGCCCGAAGGGGGGCAGATATCGGTCTCCGTAACCTTCATCCCGGTCAAGGATGAGCGCATGCGGCTCGTCAACATCATCGTCAATGTGCTCGATATCACGCGTTTCCGCGAAGAAGAGGAGATGAAATCCACCTTTACCTCGATCATCAGCCATGAGCTGAAGACGCCCGTGGCCTTGATCAAAGGATACGCGCAAACACTGGCCCGGCCCGACGCCGCCTGGGACGCCGAGACAGCCCGCCAAAGCCTCGAAGTGATCGAAGAGGAAGCCGACCGGCTCGAGGCGCTCATCAACAGTCTGCTCGACGTCAGCCGCATCCAGGCCGGCGGCCTGCGCCTTGAACGGTCGGACGTACAGATGCGGTGGCTGCTCGAGCGCGTGGCGCAGGACTACCGCACACAGACCGACACCCATGAAATCGCTCTCGATCTGCCCGCGGGCCTCCCCGTCATCTACGGCGACGTAGAACGCCTGCGCCTGGTCTTTACCAATCTGCTCAGCAACGCCATCAAATACTCACCCGACGGCGGCGTCATTCGCATAGGCGGTTGGCACGAAGAGCCGCAGGAAAAGAACGCGGCCGGCCGCCTTGTACTCTATGTCGCCGATGAAGGAATCGGCATTCCGGCAAGAGAACTCCCGAAAATATTCGAACGTTACTACCGCGTGGACAGCGGTATCCGCCGCGGCACGGCCGGCGTCGGTCTCGGTCTCTTTCTCAGCAAGGCAATCGTCGAGGCACATCATGGAGAAATCTGGGTACGCAGCGACGTGAACAAGGGCACAACCATCTTCGTTGCCCTGCCCGTGGAAGAAGCCGAAACCACATAGCCCGGCACCCCGCTGGCGGGTGATCGTGAACTGTGAAGCACCGCCGCGCAGGAAAGGCGCGTACAACGAGACTCGGTCATGCAACTTATCCTTGAAAGACGCCTGAGCCGTCCCCGCCACGTCGAGTTCCTGTTTCCCCTCATTGCCCTCTGTCTCGCGCTCATCTTCAGCGGTATTCTGCTGTGGATATTCGGCGCAAATCCATTCGAGACCTATGCGGCTATGGCAACCGGCGCCTTCGGCCAGCGCTACCATATCAGCGAGACCCTCTTGCGCGCCATCCCCCTTATGCTCACTGGCCTCGCCGTGGGTATCGCCTTCCGCATGCTGTTCTGGAATATCGGCGCCGAAGGCCAGTTTGTGTGGGGAGTGATTGCCGCCACCTGGGTCGCCCTCTTTCTGCCGGAACAGATCGGAGGGATGCCGCAATGGACCTTCCTGCCCGCCATGATCGTGGCCGCCTTTGTCGCCGGCGCCATCTGGGGACTGATCCCGGCCTTTCTCAAGACCGCCCTGGGCGTCAACGAGATCATCACAACCCTCATGTTCAACTACGTGGCCCTCCTGTGGATGCAATACCTCTATACCGGATCCTGGAAAGATCCTGAGGGCTTCGGCTTTCCCGGCAGCGCCCAGTTCCCCCAGCACGCCTGGCTGCCCCGCCTGCCCATCGACCTGGGCCGCGTCCACTACGGTCTCATTCTCGCGGTCCTGGCGGCCTTTCTGCTCTGGCTCGTCCTCGACCGTACCAAATGGGGACTGGAAATCAAAGTAATTGGCAAGAACCCCCAGGCTGCCCGCTACGCCGGCATGAACATAGCCCGCAACGTACTTCTGGTTATGTGCGTAAGCGGGGGGATCGCCGGCCTGGCCGGTTTCAGCCAGGTGGCCGGCGTCGCGCACCGCCTGCAAAATGGCATTGCAGTCGGCGACGGCTTTACCGCCATCATCGTGGCCTGGTTGGCAAAACTGAACCCCTGGGCCATCCTGCTCGTCAGCATTCTCCTCGCCGGACTCAGCACCGGTGGCGATCAGTTGCAGATCACCATGGGCCTGCCTGCCGCCGTCGCAGGCGTGCTCCAGGGCTCGATACTTTTCTTCGTCCTCGGCGCCGACGTCTTCATCACCTACCGCCTGCGCGTGATTCGTACGCAGCCCCGGCCTGCCTCGAATCCTGCGCCCGTCTCCGGCGGACCGACGCCCGCCGACTAGCTGAAGCGCAGACCATCCCCAATCTCCCGTTCCATACCGGTGGATCCTGCACACAATCTGGCGAAGGTAACACCGACTCGCCGCCTGTTAACACGCATGTGAAAGCGTAACCACAATGGAACTCGCCCTTCTTATCTCTGTCCTGACGGTGACAATTCAGGCCGGCGCATCGCTTGTCTTTGCCGCAGTCGGTGAAATCTACACCGAAAGGGCCGGCGTTCTCAATCTCGGGCTGGAAGGCATTCTCATCATGGGCGCTGTCAGCGCCTTTGCCGTCGGCTTTCACACCGAAAGTCTCCTGTTGGGCACACTGGCGGCCGTCGTCGTCGGCGCCGCCCTGGCCTCCATTCACGCCTTCCTCTCCGTCACCCTGCGCGCCGATCAGGTCGTCAGCGGCCTCGCGCTCACCCTCTTTGGCATCGGCCTCAGTAGCTTTCTCGGCCAGCGCCTTGGCCCGGAGGGCGCGCCGCTCGTGGGTCTGGTCGGCCCGAAGTTCAACAAAATGACGATCCCCGCTCTCGGCCAGATCCCCCTGCTTGGACAGGCCCTCTTCAACCAGGACCTGCTCGTCTACCTCATGTATCTGACCGTTCCCCTCTCCGCCTTCCTGCTCTACCGCACCCGCCTCGGCCTCAACGTGCGCGCAGTGGGCGAAGACCCGGACACCGCAGACGCTATGGGCATTTCGGTCACGCGCACACGCTACCTGGCCACCATCGGCGGCGGTATGCTCATGGGGCTGGGCGGCGCCCACCTCAGCCTCGCCTATACCCCCGGTTGGACCGAAAACCTCACCGGTGGCCGCGGCTGGATCGCCATCGCTCTCGTCATCTTCGCCACCTGGGATCCTGCGCGGGCCTTGCTTGGCGCCCTCATCTTTGGTGGGGTCAACGCAATCCAGTTTCGGTTGCAGGCGGCTGGCGGCGGGGTAATACCTGCGGCAATGCTGGCAATGATGCCCTATCTTCTCACGGTCCTTGTGCTCACGCTCATCACCGTCTATGAAAACGTCAGCCGCCGCCTCGGCGCGCCGGCAGCGCTCGGCCTGCCCTATATGCGCGGCGAACGTTAGCCTTTCTGATCAAGTAAACTATCGGAGCAGAAAACTCTTATGAGCAGTCAGGAATTCCGCATTGAGCATGACAGCCTCGGCGAAGTTAGGGTCCCCAAAGACGCCCTCTACGCCGCCCAAACCCAGCGCGCCGTCGAAAACTTCCCTATCAGTCCCCTCCGCTTCCCCCGCCACTTCATCCGCGCAATCGGTCTCATCAAAGGCGCGGCCGCAGCTGTCAATCTCGACCTGGGTCAGCTGGATGCCGATATGGCGGCGGCAATCCAAAGCGCCTGCGCCGAAGTCGCGCACGGCGCCCACGACGACCATTTCCCCCTCGATATCTTCCAGACCGGCTCCGGCACCAGCACCAATATGAACGCCAATGAAGTCATCGCTACCCTGGCATCCCGGATCCTCGGACGCAGCGTCCACCCCAACGATGACGTCAATATGGGGCAAAGCAGCAACGATGTCATTCCCTCAGCCATCCATCTGAGCGCCTATCTCGCCGTTGTCGAAGAACTTCTGCCTGCCCTCCAACATCTGCAGCAGACCCTGGACGCCAAAGCCGCAGAGGTGGACGACGTCGTCACCACCGGGCGCACCCATCTGATGGATGCCATGCCTATCCGCCTGAGCCAGGAGCTGGGGGGCTGGAGCAACCAGATCGACAAGGGGCAGAGGCGCCTGCGCGACGCATTGGCGCGGCTGGCAGAGCTCGCCCAAGGAGGCACCGCCGTTGGCACCGGGATCAACGCCCATCCCGAGTTCGGCGTACGCATCGCCGCCAAGCTGGCCCAAATGACCGCTCAGCCGTTCAGGACAAGCGAAAACTATTTCGAGAGTCTGAGCAGCCAGGACGCCGCCGTTGAGCTCAGCGGTCAACTCAAGACCGTCGCCACCTCGCTGATGAAAATGGCCAACGATCTGCGCTGGATGAACAGCGGGCCTATCGCCGGCATCGCCGAGATCGAGCTGCCGGCCCTGCAGCCGGGCAGCAGCATCATGCCCGGCAAGATCAATCCCGTCATTCCCGAAGCCGTCGCCATGGTTGCCGCCCAGGTCACCGGTAACGACGTGACGATTACGATCGGGGGCCAGTCCGGCAGCTTTCAGCTGAATGTGATGCTCCCCGTTGTCGCCTACAACCTGTTGCAGAGCATCTCGATCCTGGCCGGCGCCAGCCGTCTGCTGGCAGACACGGCCGTCGCCGGTTTCACCGTCAATGCAGACCGCATCGGTCGGCTCGTTGATAGCAACCCGATTCTTGTGACCGCTCTGAATCCTGTGATTGGGTACGAACTGGGCGCGCAGATTGCCAAAACCGCCTATGCCCAAGGGCGCACCCTGAAGGAGGTCGCCCTTGAAATGACCGACCTCAGCGCCGAAGAACTGAATGAGCTGCTCGACCCCCGCAAACTGACCGAAGGCGGCATTCAGCAACTTTGAACTTCGACGTTGGACAACTGGGCTCCTCCATCGCCATATTCGCGATAACCGCACAGAACGTGAGATACGCTCGCCCCCTGAAATCTCGGAAGCCTGCCCCGCGAACTGTCTGTTGCAGCACAAAAAAAAGTCCGGCATTTTGTGCCGGACCTTTCTGTGTCTTGTAAACCTGTTCTGTCTAAGGCAGGAAGTAGAATGGATTACGCGCGGCGCCGTTCTGTCGGATTTCAAAGTGCAGATGCGGCCCCGTCGAACGTCCCGTATTGCCTACCGTACCCAACTGTTCACCCTTGGCAACGTTCTCACCCTGGCGCACGTAGACCGTATTCATATGGGCATACAACGAGACAAATCCGTTGCCATGATCAATCATGACCATTCTGCCATAGCCGCCGTTCCAGCCATGTGACGCCTTGATCACATAGCCGCTGTCGGCTGCAACAATCGGCGCGCCTGCCCTGGCTCCAACGTCAATCGCTCTGTGGCCGTGCCAGAACTGCTGCGTAATGTGACCGCTGACTGGCCAGGCAAAGTTCCCGGAACCTCTGACCGCATTAGCAGGGACCGGCCCCCGATACATGGCCACCTGTCGGGCGACATAGGGCTTGGTACCATTAGGTATGATCAACTGCCTGCCCCTGCTGATCGGGGAATCCGCCGACTTCAGATTATTCAAAGGGAATTCAACAATCTCTTCGACGCTTACCTTGTACTTCAATGCCAGAATCGACAGCGTGTCGCCGGTGCGAACCACATGCATCACGCCGTCTACCGGAGGAATAATCAACTCCTGGCCAGGCCACAACAGATCCGGATTCGATTCCAGTTTTGGATTGGCCCATAAAATTGTCTCGGGCCTGAGATCGTATCGGGCAGCAATCTTCTGAAGATTGTCGGCTGGCATTACTTCGTAAACCTGGATACTGAGTACTCTTGAAGGCGCAGTTACCGCAACCGGTTCCCCCTCCGCTCCTTGCTGGCTCGGAGAAGCAACGGCAGGCTCCTCGGATTTTCGGGTAAAGGGAAGTACTGCACGCTGCAGTGCATCACTGACTTCAACTATTGGATTGCGTCGTGCCAGTTGTGTGTCAGCAGTTGCACTCTGCACAAGCGGCACATCCGCCGGCAGAGTGTGAAGCGGGAAATTCCAATCAGGGGGGTCTACTCGCCTGACAAGAATGACTATCGCTGCGACCACCAGCACGGCTAAATGGCTGGCAAGCCGGACCGGCGCAACCTGTTCGCGCAGGAAGCTCTGTAAACCCGATGAAAAACTCTCAAGCGCCCCGCCTGCCGCATCTGCAAGTCCCGCCGATCCCTCTTCCAGAGCAGCTTCGGCCACGCTTTCCGAACTCTGATGAATCTGATTCTGTTGTGGACTTGGACTGAATTCTGAATTACTGCTGGAGAAGGAGGGCTGTTGAACTTCCCGGGCCGATGTGGAGGAGCTACTTGTTCGGCGGAAAGTATGGTAACTGAATCGGCGTTGTTCTACGTGTTCTTTGCTCTTAAGCATACAGCCTGCCCAAGTCTAGGATACAGATTAAGAACTGTACCACAAAATACAATATACACAAACTTCGAAAAAATATCGGGCGGGGGAGCGATGCTTTTGGACTTAGTTGTTCCACTGCCAAGAGCGATTGGTCGGCAGTTCAAGGCTGTCAAACGGCCCGATCCGCCTCAAGAATGCCATTATAGGCATAAGTGGGAGCCTGTACAAATCCGATTCTGGGTTTCAACTCGGTTTTTGCCCCTCCAGAGGCAAGCGGTTTGGAAACCGTAGGGAAACCGTAGGTTAAGCGTCATTTTTCTGCAAACCGGCACATTTTGCCTTGCCCTCTCTCCTTTTCAGGCTCCGCACCGCCTGCCGGCTCCCTTGGCGGCACCTCGTCGAAAAGCGCCTCCCGACGGTGCGCGCTGCTCACCGGGCCGCTCGCTCGACTACCTATTTGATTAGCGTGTCCAGGAATTCCTGGTTGTCTCGCGTCCGGCTGAGGCGTTCCAGGATCGGCAAAATCGCTTCGTTGCCGCCCCCCATGGCATCGCTCATCCGCCGCAGAGTGTAGACCTTCGCCAGCACTTCGGGCTCCAGCATCTTCTCTTCCGCCCGCGTGCTGCTCCGTTCAATATCGATGGCCGGGAAGATGCGCCGCTCTGAAGTGCGCCGGTTGAGATGCAGCTCCATATTGCCCGTGCCCTTGAACTCTTCGTAGATGACATCGTCCATGCGGCTGCCCGTATCTACAAGACAGGTCGCAACGATCGTAAGGCTGCCCCCCTCTTCCAGATTCCGGGCCGCGCCAAAAAATCGCTTTGGCGGATAGAGCGCCGCCGGATCGATCCCGCCCGAAAGCGTGCGGCCCGACGGGGGTACTGTCAAGTTATAGGCCCGCGTGAGTCGCGTAATGCTGTCCAACAGTATCACCACGTCGCGGTTGCTTTCCGTCAGACGCTTGGCCCGTTCCAAGGCCATCTCCGCCACCCGCACATGGTTCTGGACCGGTTCGTCAAATGTGCTGCTGATCACCTCCGCTTCCACAGAACGGTCCATATCGGTTACTTCCTCGGGCCTCTCTCCGATCAGCACCACCATCAAATGCAGATTCTCATAGTTGCTTGACATACCATTGGCAATGCGCTTCAAAATGGTCGTCTTGCCCGCTTTGGGGGGACTGACAATCAGCCCGCGTTGACCGCGGCCGATAGGAGCCAGCAGATCGATCATGCGGGTCGCCAGCAAATTCGGCTTGGTCTCCAGGTGAATCTGCTCGTCCGGAAATATCGGCGTCTGTTTCTCAAACACCGGACGCCGTTTCGCCTCCTCAGGGTCAAGACCGTTGACCGCTTCAACCTTCAACAATCCGTAATACTTCTCTGTATCCTTCGGCGGGCGTACCTGACCAACTACGAGATCGCCTGTGCGCAACCCAAAACGGCGGATCTGACTCTGACTGACGTAAACGTCCTCCGGTCCCGGGAGAAGATGGTCGCTTCGCAGGAAACCGATGCCGTCCTGTACGATCTCCAGGATTCCCCCTCCAAAAATATATCCCTGTTTTTCGGCGTTGGCCCGTAATAGCAGAATAATCAGATCATGCTTCTTCAGGCGCGTATAGCCGCTTATGTCCAGGGACCGCGCCATCTCTCTGAGCTCATCCAGAGTGCAGTCCTCCAATTCGGCCATAGTCATACTAAGCGTTTCCATAGTTCGTTCCTTGTCAGGCTCAACAAATAGTCACACATTGCTTGCGCAACAGGACAGTTTCATTTGCATACGGGTGATTGTGCTGAAAGCGCGGGCTGTCGATAGGTTGTGAAGACGTTCAGTCTACACAAAGTGCTCTTTGGGGATTGCCCGAATGCGGACAGATTTTCTAAGTGAAATGACTTACGCCAGGGTTGGGTAAATGCGAAAGAGGTGCACTTGACGGATCATCAGCCGCGTCTTCCAACTATCCGCGACCGCCATCCGCTCTACTCGGGCATTCTGAATCGATCATCGCCAATTGCGTATAGAGCAAGCCGGCTACTGAACTAAGTTCTGTTTGGATAGTCGAAGCGGACATGTAGGGCGGAGGCAAACTTTCAGTATCGACAAATAGTATAGCAGCCTTTTCAGAATACGTCAACTACGTTTTTTCTGAGTGTGCATCCTAAAACGAGGGCGAGTTCTCCTACACCTCTGGCAGCAACTAATTCATAGCCATTCCGCCATCCATTCTGAGCCAGGGAAACGGCAGTTTTCTCTCCTCGCTCTTTTGGGCGGTCGGGCCTATTCGGCCCTCCCTTGTGCGGGGGCTACGCCCCCGCCACGCCCCCGCCCACAAAAAGCCACCTCGACCTGGCGTCGATATCTGTAACAGGTGCCCAACCGAAAGAATTCCGCCAACCCACGCCCCGCCAGTCCCATCAGATCCCCGTAGGCCCCGGCCTTGTGCCTGCCCTCGCACTCTCCCCAACTGCTGCACCCTCCTTTGAATGCAACGAGAAATTTCCCCGCGGCGCCTGCTGCCGGCGGTGAACTGGGCTGCACAAGAAGAATCAAGCCATATTCAGATTCTGTTGCAAAACCGGGATGAAATCAACTGGGGTCCGAGGGCCGAAGGGCGAGCGTCTTCGACCTACCTCCAACCCTCAAAGAGGAACCCGCAACTTGCGCAATACTGCCGTTCAGCTCGCCGTCGATACACTGCCCGGCCGCCGGTGAACTTAGGCAACCGCGGAGCAGCGGCGACACCTGGTCGCCGCTGCTCCCCCTGCCCTCGCTACCACTCCCAAATGCCTGCAATCTCCTTCAGCGTCTCAACGTCAAGAATTCCAATCCGGCGGTAACCCAATTCCACCAGGCCCTGCCGCTTGAAATCCCGCAAAATGGCGCTGACCGTCTCTCGATATGTTCCCAGCCGGTCCGCTAGAACCTGATGGCTTACCCCCTGGATTACCTCTTCCGTGTCGCTGCACAGTTCAACCAGCAGAGCCGCCAGCCGTTCCGGCAGCTTCTTGTAAGCCACATCTTCCAGCCTGTCCTCTACCTGGAGAAGCCGCCTGCCGTACGTCTGCAGCATTCCCCAGCCCAAAATGGGGTACTGAAGCGTCATGTTGCGCGCCTCGGCAGCCGGAATCGACCAGACAACCGCGTCAGTGTCCGCCTCCGCGAAAACGTTTGCCTCTTGCGGCCTGTTCAATGCGCCCTCGCCAAATATGGCCGCCGGCTCCAAACTGCCTATCACCAGCCGGCGCCCCTCTTGATTTGGACAGACCAGGTTGATTTTGCCCTGCATGAGCACGAACATCTCTCTCTTCAGAGCCGTCGCATCGGCAACAACCTCATGCGGCCGATACGAACGCATGCGTACATGCTTCCCGAATGACGGGTCGTCGTTGTGGAGATCCATCAAAGTCTGCAAAAGCTCAGGTTTTCGGCCCAGAACATCGTCGGCAACAGTGTGTCGATAGGTATTATCGAACATCTATCACATCCTTTCTGGCTGTTCCGCTATATCAGGCCTGTACACGGGCCTCCAGCTGGGGCGGGGAAACAGGACACTTCCGCCTGAGAAAAGCCACTGCTCACGCTAAATCTGTACAAAACTTGTGGCGCAAATGGCACATTTTCCAAAAGCTGCTCCGATTCATCCCGATAACTAATTCAGTATCTGTACACTGTCTGCAGTATAGCAGTTTTCGTCGATGATTTCTATACTTTCCGTCCTTACGGAATCCTTATCGATGGTGCATCCGCGGCTCTCCCCTCTACAATAGATTAGCATCGAAAAGTTACGGTTCTGTTGCGTTTAAGTTAGCATTCCATATACATTGGGCCCCCCACAGGACAATTGCCATCCATCGAGTCTTCTCCTTGCCAAAGCGCGCGATTCATTCCGACCTGCCCAACTTCGCTGGGTAATAACCGCGGCCTCGCAGCTACAGACGGCGCATACGTTGCCACCCAGAATGAAATCTTCGGGAAGACCCGGAACACAAGCGCGCCCGCGCAACACCCCCTGCAAAAACCTGACTATTTCTGGGACATTTCCCACCAAAATAGCGCAATTGTAGACAATTTCGTGTTATGCTACACTAAATTTCTGTGGAAAACCGCCGGACAACTGTGAGCCACCCTTCATATTCCGTGGCTCTCTTTTCGCCATATCGTAAGCACCGTACTGAAGCTTTTCTCATGCAAAACTCCTTCGCCCCCCGACCTCTACAGTCGAAGGCCGGATCGGTCGGGTCGAAGAATGGTCTCTTCCATTCATTTCACTCAAATCACGTGACGAGAAAAGCTTAATGGCAGGAATTTTCAAGAGAATCATCGCGGTTCTCGTAAGTATCGTCTGGCTCAGTCTCATTCTCGCACTGCTGGCCGGCTTTTTCGCGCCCAATCTTCACCAGCTTCTGCCAGCACCAATAAGGGATTTCACGAACCCGCCAGTGCTGCGTGAACGGTGGCAGTCTTTCACCGATGCACTGGTGTCGGGTATCGGCGTGCAGCCCCCCTCAGAACCTGCAGCTACAGAAACGCCTACGCCGGATGCCGCAGTGTCTACCGCGCCTACCTCCACGCCCGAACCCGAGCCACCGACCGCCACGCCGCCACCTGTGCCATCCCCGACGCCGACTACCGAACAGCCGGTAAGTTCCGACGGCGATGATGAGACCCCCGCTCCTGTAACTTCCGTCTCGGTCTCAGTCTCAGAGGCTGGTCAAGCCGACTTGCGCTCCTCTCCCAGTGAAGACGCAGACATCATTGGCCTCGTAGCCGCGGGTGGCAAGGTCACCGTCTACGGCCGCGATCCCACCGGGAACTGGTATCGCCTCGAAGACGGTACTTGGATTAACGCCGCCGACCTCGTTGAAGTTCCGCTTGATCAGGTCTCCATTGTAGACGTTGAGACACAGCAACCCCCCGAAGAGTCTCAAGAGCCCTTGCCGACATCCGGCGAAGAGACGGACACACCATCGCCGGAACTCGTACCTGTCAGCGCTACTGTCAATGCCGACGCCAACCTGCGGGCCGGCCCCGGCGTCGAACACGACCGCGTCGGTGGAATCAATTTCGGCGAAGAAGCTTCCATCGTCGGTATTTCCTCCAATGGCGAATGGTATCTGCTCGAAAGCGGTGCCTGGCTCTTCGTCGCCCTCGTCGCTGAAGCGGTTGACGTACCTGTCGTCACCGAGGATGCCCGGCCAGATCAAATGACGGCTACCGGCACGGAGCAACCGGAAGCCGAGCAGGCTGACACGGACGAACAACAGACTGCAACGGAACAGACCCAGGAAGACACTGAACAAACCGATACCGAGCAGCCAGACACGGACGACGAACTGACAACGACGGAAACAGAACAGACAGAGGCCGACGCTGAGCAACAGCAACCGGTCGTCATTGCCCCCCTCGGCGCCAACCTGCGCGCCGGGCCGGGAATCGACTTTGAACGCGTCGACGGCGCCGATGAAGGCCAGGTCCTGACACTTGTCGCCCAGGATGAAACCGGTGAGTGGCTGCAACTTGAAGATGGGTCCTGGATCGCCGCCGCGCTTGTAGCCAACGTCCCCGCTGACCTGCCTGTAGCCTCCGCCGAAGCAACCGAGGACGACCAGGACGCACAGACCGACGAAGTCGAGGAGGACGCGCAACCCGGCGAAGACGACCAGGAAACGCAAACCGAGGAAGATGACCAGGACGCGCAGACTGACGAGGACGATCAGGATGACCTGACCGACGAAGACGAGCAGGACACGCTCGAAGAGATCACACCGGTTCTGTTCGCAACCGTAAACACCGACGCCAATCTGCGCGATGGCCCCGGCCTCGACGCAACGATTGTCGACTTCGCCCCCGCCGGTACCCAGTTAACCATTGTCGAGCGGTCTGACGACGAAGAATGGTTACAGCTTGATAATGGCTTCTGGATTCTCGCCGTACTCGCGGACATCCTCCCCACCGAAGGCGAAGAGGACACCGGGACAGATACTACCGGCGAAAACAACGATGAGGCCAGCCGCAGGTCCGGATAACCTCAACCATGATCTTGTGAGGGTGCTGACAAAAACTATCTGATTCACAGACACCACAACAGACTCTGCAGCAGCAATGCGCCGTACCGGCCGCCCAGGTTTCAGACAGCTTCGGGAACCAATTTGGCCGTGCGGCGTACTATTTTTGTGCACGATCAACCAAAAATACAACGCCCGCTCGCAAACGAATCCACGGAGTGACTTTGATGCGTATTCTTCTCTATACCGGGAAAGGCGGAGTCGGCAAAACCAGTGTCAGCGCGGCCTGCGCGTTACGTTGCGCCGAACTGGGCTACCGTACCGTCGTCCTCAGCACCGATTCCGCCCATAGCCTCGGCGACAGCTTCGACACCCGCATCGGTAGCGAACTGGTCGAACTGGCGCCCAACCTCTGGGGGCAGGAGATCGATCTGCTCCATCAGATGGACAAATACTGGGGGCGCGTGCAGGAATACCTGAATGTACTCTTTTCCTGGCGCGGCATGGATTCCCTGGTCGCCGAAGAGACCTCCGTGCTGCCGGGCATGGAGGAACTCGCCAGCCTCATGCACATTACACACCTGGCCGACAGCGGCGCTTTCGACACCATCATCATCGACGCAGCGCCCACCGGATCCACGCTGCAGCTGCTCAGTTTTCCCGATATCGCCCGCTGGTATATCGAGAAAATCATGCCCTTTGAACGCCGCACACTCCAGATCGCACGGCCCATCGTGTCCCGTATGAGCGATATCCCACTGCCGGACGACGACCTCTTCGAAAGCGTCGAAGATCTGGTGAACGTCCTCGAACGTACCAGCCTCCTCCTCAGTGACAGCAGCGTCAGCAGTATGCGCCTGGTGATCAACCCGGAAAAGATGGTCATAAAGGAAGCGCAGCGCGCCTATGCCTATCTCAACCTCTATGGCTATGCCGTCGATTCCGTTGTCTGCAATCGCGTCTTCCCGCAGGAACTTCAAGATGCCTATTTCAGTGGTTGGATTGAAGCGCAGCGGCGCAATCTTGACTTCGTAGAAGAAGCATTCCAACCCCTGCCCATCTCCCGCATTCCCTTCTTCGAAGAAGAGGTGCTGGGCCAGAAAATGCTCCAGCGCATGGCCGCGACACTGTTCGGAGACGAACCGGCGCGGGGCGGCGCAGGTGACCCCACGCGCCTCTACTATCAGGGGGAACCGCAGAAAATCTTCGCCCGCAACGGCCACTACATCCTCAGCATCGCCCTGCCCCTGGTCGCCAAAGAGGAGGTCAACCTGCACCGCAGCGTCGTCGACGAGCTCATCGTCCGCATCGGCAACTGGAAGCGCAATATCGCCCTGCCAATCGGCTTGGCACGACTCAAAATCGACGGCGCCAAATACGAAGGCGACCGCCTCAACATCCTCTTCCGCAAGCAGGAGGGCGATTCCGAAGATGGACTTGAGTCGCTCCAGCGCAGCCCCTGGACACAACTGAAAGCCCGGCTGCAAGGGGAGGTGGTCTGAGGAGCGTGGCCTGCCAACGCCGCGAAGAACGCCTACAGCCGCCTTAACGCGGCCCGCGCCGCGTGGAAGCCGCACATGCCGTGGACACCGCCGCCGGGCGGCGTCGAGGAGGAGCACAGGTACAGGCCGGGAACCGGCGTGCTGTAAGGGGGAAATCGCAATACAGGCCGCGTCCACAGCTGGCGCAGGTCCTGCATGCCGCTGTTGATGTCACCGCCCACATAGTTCGGGTTGTATCTTTCGTAGTCGGCGCTGTTCATCACCGCCCGCGCCAGAACCGTGTCCCCAAAACCGGGCGCAAACCGTTCGATCTGCGCTTCAATCGCTGCCGTCATGTCAGTGGTCGAGGCATGCGGCGTATGGCAATAAGCCCACAGCGTATGCTTGCCCGCCGGCGCACGCGTCGCGTCAAACAGGCTGTGCTGCGCCGCCAGCACATAGGGCCGTCCCGGTATGCGCCCGCCGTTCGCCGCCTCTTCCGAAGCCGCGATCTCCGCCAGCGTGCCTCCCAGATGAACAGTGCCCGCGCCGCGGCAAATCTCCGCCCGCCACGGCACAGGCTCGCTCAGCGCATAGTCCACCTTGAACACACCCGGGCCATATCGAAACCATCCCAGTCTGCGCCGGTACGCGGCCGGCAGCCGCGTCCCCGCCAGCCGCAAGACCTGCCTCGGCGTCACATCCAGCAGCACCGTCCGGCTGGGCGGCAGTTCATCCAACGACCCCACCTGCCAGCCCGCAACGATGTCGCCGCCCAGAGCGCGCAGATACGCACCCATAGCATCAGTAATCGCCTGCGCCCCGCCGCGCGCAAACGGCCACCCGACCGCATGGGCCAGGATCCCCAACAACATGCCGAATGCTGATGTAAATGGCTGTCTGAAATCGAGAAAGGAGTGCGCCGCAAGCCCCGCGAAAAGCGCCCTCGCCCGCTCATCACGAAAACATAGGCGCGACAACAGATGAACCGGCATCGCCGCGGGAAGTCCGAAACGTACCAGCGCCGCCAGATCGACGCCCACCGGATACGGTCCCAACACCATCGGCGCCAGCTTCTCCCAGTCAGCCGTTATCGGGCCAAAAAGCCGGGCCCAACTAAGACCGTCCGCACCTATCGACGACGCAGTCTCCGCCAGCGAACGATACAAGCCGACCGCCGTGCCGTCATCCAGCGGGTGCGCCGCCGCAATCTCCGGCTGGATCCACTCCACCCCGTAACGCTCCAGCGGCAAACCGCGCAAAAAGGGCGAACCGGGCACCAGCGGATGCACCGCAGCACACACGTCATGTCGGAAGCCGGGCAGCGTGAGCTCGGCAGTACGGTTCCCCCCGCCAATCGACTTCCTGCCTTCGATCACCAGCACCGAACGCCCGGCCCGGGCCAGAGTAATCGCTGCCGCCAACCCATTCGGCCCGGCCCCGACAACAACGGCATCGTAACTAGCGCCCTTTGGCATTTACTCCCACCCGACCATCCCCCCGTAGGGGCACCCCTTGTGGGTGCCCTCGCCCGCAGCCCCCAAAAGCGCCGACCTACCACCTACCCCCGTAGGGGCACCCCTTGTGGGTGCCCTCGCAGTTGCCCCACTCGTGGCAATTACGTGAAACTCTGTGTCCCTCGAGGATCGACAACACGACTGGCCGGCAAATTCCAGGTCAGAGAATCGTCAATAACCCCAAGGCCCTGGTTAGTCTGCGCGCCCGTCTAGGAAAACCAGCTCGGCGTGCTGCATTACGATGTTTGAAGAGCCCCATGAATCTGGGAGACGAAGCAGAGATCTATCAGTCTGACTGAGGCGGGTGCCCTCCCGCCAGTATCCAGTGACTTCTGGCGGGATGAATATATCCGTTCTAATCTGACACGTCCAGAGCTTCCAGTAGCGGCTGACCGCCGCGCAAACTCAATAGCGCAAAAGCACGTGCCTTCCGAAGCATGGCTTTCCCGTAACTTTCTCGCAACGCCTGCAAGCGCACCTCTTCTCGCGGGACAAGGGGGCGCCGTTGTACGTCAAGAAGCTCCTGAAGCTCTCTCTGATCTGTGGAAGCCATTTCTTCCTTCGCAATCCGCCAAAGAGCTTCTTCGTCGAGAAAAGTCATCTCCAGTAGCTCATTCCGCACCGATTCCGGGGCGCCATATACATCAGGCAGGCCGACCGCCAATGCCCCAACCAATATCTCTTCAAAGGGGCGCTCCAGCGTCTGGGCTGTTTCGCGAGCGCGTGTGAGGAGAGAATCGGGGACCTCAAATGTTAGAGTTGCCATACTTGCCTTGTTGCTTAGTCGTAGGCCCTACAGGGTGAATCTAACATCGGTCTCTTTGCTCATCAATTCCCATTGCACTAAACTACTCCACCAACTGCAACCGCTGCGGACTGCGCCCATCTACCCGTTCCAACACGCCCCGCGCCTCCAGATCCAGTTTCACAGATACCACATACCAGCTTACCGAGCCCTCAAAGACGTCGCCGATCCGCCGCCCCACCTCCTCCGTCAACGCACTGAACGTAATCCCCGGCTGCGCCTTAAGCGCCGCCTCAATCGCATCTCGCACCGTGTAATACTTGCCCTTATCGATATTCACGCCCTGCTTTCCAGCCGGGTGCAGCGTCAAGATCTTTTCTGTCACCTCGTCCTCCCAAATGGCGGCGTCATCCAACCCGCTGCTTCAACCCTGCAAAAAGAGAAGAGAGGCAAATCGCCTCTCTCCCCCAATACCCTCACCACCTTGCAGTGAGTTCTACTCACCTTCAAACAGCTTCTCGTTCCTGTGCAGCCGGCGCGCAATGCCGAATGTCTGGCCCTGCGCGCGCATCGTCGGCGCGTGTGCCGCCAGGTAGCGGGCCGCAGCCACCAGCACCAGCACTGCCTCCTCCTGTGAGTCCGCGTCGGTGGACAGCAGATCATGCTGGCGGAAAGCCGCCTCGACACACTGAATCGTATGGAAGTTGCGGTCTTCCCGCAGCAGCAGCGCACCCAGCTCTGCCCGTAGCGCTGCCGCGCCCCCTCCTTCGAAGAGATACCTGCCGACCGCGTTGCCCGCCTCGTTCACCTGTTGCTGCTGGTCCAGCAAGTCATCCAGCGCTGGCAACGAAGGGGCTGCCCCGTTTGTGCCTGAGGCGGCCGGCAGCCGTGCCGCCGGAATGTTCAGAAAACGGTCCAGATAGATGCTCATCGCCGCGTCGAAAACGCCCCGCAGCAGCAACTGATACTCGTCCGGCGGCGCGTACCCCTCCAGACGCCGCAAACCCTGATGGACCGCATTGGCGAACGTGAACGTATGCATCGCCGTGTCCCAGTCGCCAAACTCGTTACTCGTATGGAATCGCGCAATGCGCAGCGCCGCCGCATAGGTGACCGCACCCGCCAGCTCAACCTCGCTGGCCCCGCCCCGCAGCGCCACCAACAGCGCCTCAGCGATCGCGTGCGGATCATCCTGCAGCAGAACCTGCACCATCTCAGCGCGCCCTGCCCAGTTGCCCCGCTGCGCCCGGCCCGCGGCCAGCGCAACCGCAATCTGCGCCCGCGCATCGCCTAACACGTCGATCAGATCGATCGGATTGCGCCACGCGTTCGACTCCTCCATCCGCCGCGCCGAGGCGTAGCCGGGCACCAGACTGGTCAAAACCCGTTCCGCCTGCTCCCAACCTACGATATCCAGCGCCTCGAACGCCTTGTTGGTAAAGTCCAGCGGATGGCCGACATCGATATAGCGGAAGTCCGTCGCCGCGCTGAACAAAATATCCGCCATGTCCTGCGGACCGGCCCCAGCCCGCAAAGCCGTAATGATGCACCGCTCCGCCCCCTCCGCATCGCGCACCAGAATGAAGCGGCGGAACCACTGCTTCAACGTTTTCAGGTCCGGGCTGCCGTCCGGCAGAGGCGTAACCACAAAGCGCGGCGAGCTGCCAGCCGAATCAGCCGCCACCGCCGCCAGCCCGTGGGCCAGAGCCCTTGCCCTGTCCTCACGTCCCAGGCTGGGCAGGAGATTCTGGAAGCACGTCAGCATCGTCAACCCCTGCCCCCAACCCTCCATGCGGTACCGCGCGCCGAACTCCAGACCGGCCGCAAACGGAGACAGCGTGTCCCCGGCTTCGTCCACCATCGTGATCGCAGCCTTGGCCACAACCAGCGATAGATTGCGCTCCAGCCCGACGCCCAGCCGCTTGCGCTGGTGCTCCACCGGATCGTGCCGCGGCGTAACATCGACAAACACATCACCGTTCCGCACCTCCACCGGGAAACTCGGCGTGTCGTCCGCCCACAGATCGAAAGAACCCCCCGTGCACAGATCAAAGCGGGCGTGATGCCAGTGACACGTCAGGATCCCATCATGCACGCTGCCCCTGTCCAGGGGAAACCCCATATGCGGGCAGCGGTTGTCGAGCGCGTAGATCTCGTCCTCGTGATTGACCAACACGATCACGTGCCCGTTCACTTGGACCGTATGCAGCCCCGTTTCCGTGACTTCAGCCACACTTGCAATGCGCTGAAAAGCGCCGGCAGCAACTTCGGTTGTCATACTTTGCCTCCTCATCTCCTATTGCCCCATCCTTCCACAGAGCATCTATCCGCACAGCAAACTATCGAATACTATCACCAATATTCTATCAGCTCAGCCACTGCCGCAACCCCCCGCTCTGGCTAGACTGGCGTCGTGGACAATTGAACCGTTTGAGACCCGCGACCGCTCACGATCCAGCCCGCGCCGCTACTGACCACTAACCAATGCTGGTCCCCTTCTCCTCGCGCACAGCCGTCAACGCAACAAAACCCACCAGCGCCAGCGCAGTCCAGAACAGAAAAGGCACCCCGGGCCCCATCGACTCCAGCCCGTTTCCGAGCGGAGGCGCGACAACCGATCCAATCCGGGAGATCGCCATGATCAGACCGGTGGCCGTCCCGGCAAGAGCCGGGCCAACCCCCCGTAGCTCGATGATCAATGTCATCATCGTCGCCATGTAGCCGTCCCGCGTAATACCCGCGAAAAGAACAGCCAGCCACACAATGATCCCCTGCACGAACGAGAGGAGACCGAATCCAACCACTAACATCAGTGCCGACGCCAGCAGCAGCGGTCGGCGCACACCCATCCGGTCGGACAGCAGAGTAAACGGTACCGTGAACAGCAGGCTGGCGAAATGGAAGCTGGCCAGGGCGCTGTCCGCCGTGCTCGGCTCCCAACCCGCATTGCGTAGATAGAGCGGCAGGTAGCCCAGCGCTCCCTGTATCGCCCCGCCGATACCAAACATAGCCACCGCCAGCAGCCACACGTTGCGCAGACGGACCACCTGCAGCATTGAGTCGCGCAGCGAAGGCCGGCCCCCTTTCGCTGTGGCCCTTCCGTCGCCGTCCGGCCCAGGTTTTGTAAACGCCCACAAAATACCGACAATGACCGCCAGCACGCCGTAGAACAGGAGAACGTTGCGCCAGCCGCCCAGCAGCGGCGAAAGGAACGTCGCGCTGATCAGCGAGCCGAGCAGAAAGCCCAACGCCATCCCCGCCGACACCACGCCGTTCGCCATCCCCAGCCGCTTCCCCGAAAACCAGACGCCGCACGTCTTGTGCACATTCATCGGCGCCGCCATCGGAAACAGCCCTGCCACTAGTACCGTGGCAGTCAGGCTGCCGTAGTCGCTGGCAAACGCCCGCGTCGCTCCCGTAACGCCGGCAAGCAGACAGGCGGTCACCAGCATCCGCCTTGCGCCAATGCGGTCGCCAACGACGCCGCCGGTCAGGCTCATCGCCACGCCTAACAGCGAGGACGCGCCCCAGACGTACCCGATCTGCATCAGGTTCAGCGAAAGCTCAGTGCCGATCTCATCGAACAGGACCGGCAGCGACATCATCGGCATGCCCACCACGAGCGTGTGGGTCAGTGCGGCCAGCACCAGAACGTACCATCGGTACGCGCCTTCGGCAGAAGCGGGGTCCGCGGTCGGCGGGGCCGCTACGCGCAGCGGGTCAGACACTCGCCGTCGCTCCCCCGTCAATCAGAATCTCTGCGCCCGTAATGCTCGCCGCCCGGTCCGAGGCCAGGAACAGCGCCATGTCCGCAATCTCGTCCGCCTCCGCCATGCGGCGCAACGGCACCGAGGCGATGCGGCGGGTGCTGGCCTCCTCCACCGATATACCTTGCGCTTCCGCCTCCTGGCGTGCCAGCTGCCTTGCCCGTTCCGTGTTCACAGGGCCGGGAGAGATCGCGTTGATGCGCACGCCATGGGGAGCAAGGTCCTGGGAAATGCCCTTGGTGAAGTTGATGATCGCCGCGTTGGCCGTGCCGCCCGCGAGGAAGCCGGGCGTGGGGTTATGCGCCGCCGCGCCCACAATGTTCACGATGCGACCCTCCCGCCGCGCCTTCATCTGCGGCGCCAGCGCCCGCACCATCCGCATATATCCCAGCAGTTTCAGGTTCCACGCGCCCTGGTAGGCGTCGTCGCCCAGGCTGTAGAAGTCACCGCTCGGCGCCGACCCGGCGTTGTTGATGAGAATGTCCACCTGACCCCAGGTTGAAAGGGCCCGTTCGACGGCCCGTTCGACCCCTTCCGCCGTGCTCACGTCCGCGCTGACGGAGAGCGCACTGGCGTTGCTTTCGGGCGCATGGTCCGCGATCGCGGCCAAACCCTGGGCCAGCCGGTCTTCGTCGCGCGCCGCGATCAGCACGCTCACACCCTCCGCATACAGGGCCTGCGCACAGGCCAGTCCGATGCCCGCGCTGCCGCCGGTGACGATGGCTGTCTTGCCGGAAAGATTGAGTTGCAAGGTATGGCTTCTCCCTCGAGGTTGTTGTCCTGTAAGGTTTGCCTGCGCAAATATGGTCTACGTGAAGGTCGCCTTCATGCGCTTCCTTCGCCCGCGTCCCCATAGATCTCGCAGTTCGGAAAGGTCAGCGAGAAGCCGTACCAACGCGCAAAAAGGTGCAGCGGCTGTTCGGCTGGCAACTCGTCCCCGGAGGGATCGTAGAGCCTGCCGTTGCGCACGATCGCGCCGTCTTCCAGGCGCAGGTCGCTCCCATTCCATTCGGCATCCTGCCCGTCGGCGAAGAGCGGCGTCGGCGTTCCCGACAAATGATCCAGGTAGATCAAAATATTTCTGTTGTCGATGACGTCGAACAACACGCCGTCCCCCGCCTTGAGGACCTCCAGCGGATAGTACCGGCTGACCCCCTCCGTCCACACGCCCAGACCCATCTCCAGGCGCGGCCGCCGCGGGTCTTCCTCGCCCATCGAACCTGCAAACCTGGGCGGCAAAAAACGTCCTCTCGTCAATCGCACCAGGATCTTCATCAGTCCCGCCGCCAAGCCAAAAGGCAGCGGCAGCCGCGACCGCCCGATTCGTGCATCCGGGAACTGCGCCAGCGCCTGGTCCGCCCGCATATGCCGCAACGGCTCCAGTTCGAGACGCCTGCCCTTGAGCGGACCGTGCAGACACTCGCCCGTGACGTGGTCCCAATACGACCCTGTCTGGTGGTCCCCCATCAACGACATGCCGTTATACAGGCCCCGCGTCGCAAAACTGTATGTTTCCCCGTCTATGACCGGCGTCAGACCGACGCCGCTGTTGCACGGCGCTCAGAACGTGGCCAGAAACGGTGTTCCGTTCCACTCCCCCTGCGCAACGTGGTGAAAGATCATCTCGCTGGTGAGCAGTGCCAGTGCCTCGCCCTCCCGCTCCAGCACCAGCACCGGCGTCTCCGCCCGCACCTTCTTGCCGCGCAACGCATCGGCCAACCCCTCGGTGCGCCCCACAACCAGCGGCCGGAACATGTCCCGCTTGCTCAGGATCGCCCGTTTCGCGTCAAAAGTCGCTGCCGCAGTCAGTTCGCTTGGGTACCCGTCCATCTTCAGCCCCTTCCCCAGTCGAACACGGAAAACCGGCCCTGTACTGGGACGCTTCGCCCCAGAGCCGGTTCTACTGTTCGATCGAAAAGCGGAATACGGTCGTCTGCGTATATTCTTCGCCGGGCCGCAGGACGATCGACGGAAAGTGCGGTTGGTTCGGCGCATCCGGAAAATGCTGCGTCTCCAGGCAGAACCCGCCGCGGTGCGGGTAGACCTGCCCGCCCTTGCCCGGGTTCGCCGCCTCCATCTGGTTGCCCGTATAGAACTGTACCCCCGGCTCCGTTGTCAGCACCTCCAGCACCCGTCCGCTGACCGGCTCCGTGACCCGTGCCGCCAGCCGCAGCGTGCCCGGCTCCCCGTTGAGAACGAAGTTATGATCGTAGCCGCCGCCAAACCGGATCTGCTCGTCGTCCGCATCGATGCGCGCGCCGATGGCAGTGGGCTGGCGGAAATCAAAGGGTGTGCCGGTCACGTCCCGTACCTCACCTGTCACGATCAGCGCGCCGTCCATCGGCGTGTACGCGTCGGCATCGATCATGGCGACGTGGTCGTGGATGTTGCCCTCCCCGGCCAGGTTGAAATAGCTGTGATTGGTCAGGTTGACGATCGTCGGCGCGTCGCAGGTGGCATGGTAGTCGAGACGCACCTCGTTGTCATCGTTCAGGCTCAGCCTCACCGTCGTGTCCAGCGCCCCCGGGTATAGATCTTCTCCGTCCGGGCTGTCGTGTGAGAGCAGCAGCCCGACCTCCCGCTCATTCTGAAAAGGCTGCGCATGCCACACTACATTGCCGAAGCCGACCTCCCCGCCGTGAAGATGGTCGTCGTTGACGTTGCGCGCAAGCTGGTAACGCACACCGTCCAGCTCGAAACTGCCCCCGCGGATGCGGTTCGCGCAGCGGCCCACCAGCACGCCGTAATAGGGGTGCCCGGCCAAATACTCGTCGAGCGTGTCGAAGCCCAACACCACGTCCCCCGCTTGGCCGTTGCGGTCCGGCGTCGACAACGTGCGGATCAGCCCGCCGTAGTCGAGAACGTCGACCTCCACGCCCGTGTTGTTGGCCAGCGAATACTGCCTGACCCCGTGACCCCTCTCCGTCCTGCCGAATGCCTGGCTGCTTAGTCTCATTCGTCGTTATCCATAGTTTTTCTGCCGGTACTCCGCCAGCATCTGGTCCATCACCCACGATGTGCGCGCGCCGCTGACGCCCGTGCTCGGGCACTGCCCGCGTCCGTTCAACTCGTCCACAATCGTCTGAATCAGCGGCTGATGCACGTGGTCCGGCTGCGTAACCGGGATCTCCTCCGTTCCCGCGCTCGTCGTCAGCGCGATCGGGCTGGCATCGAAACAGACATAGCCGATGCGCCCCTTCGTGCCTTCAATCTCAGTCCAGTCAAGGTTTTCAAAACCGGAGAACATCCACGTCCCCGTCCCCTGCACGCCCGATTCGAACGTGAAGCTGCCGCATACAATGTCCTCAGCGTCATAGAGCCCCGCCTGATTGCCCGCGTATCCCTGCACGCGGCTTATCGGACCCAGCAGATAGTCGAGAATATCCAGCATGTGCGAGCCCAAATCCAGAAAGAGCCCCGCGCCAGCTACCTCCGGATCGACCCGCCACCCCCGCTGGTCCGGAAATTCGTCAGCCGGCTTGGCCGGTTGGTAGAAGCGAATCAGCACCGACCGCACCTCGCCAATCGCGCCCTCTTCAATAAGTTCCTGTACTTTCAGGAATTTCGGCAGCCGCCGCCGGTAATAGCCCACCCACAGAGGCACGCCGGCCTCTTCGCAGGCCCGGATCATCGTCTGGCACTCTTCGTAAGTGCGCGCCATCGGCTTCTCCACGTAGACCGGCTTGCCCGCCTCCGCCGCCTTGCACGTATACGCCATGTGCGTGTCCGGCGGCGTCGCCACATAGACCGCGTCCACCTCCGCGTCGTTGATCAGCCGGTCGCCGTCGTCGTACCAGCGCGCCACTTCATGGCGCCGCGCAAAGTCCGCCGCCAGCGCCCCATTGCGCCGCATCACTGCCGTCAGTGCCGAACCATCGGCCTTGTACAGCCCCGGCCCGCTCTTGACCTCGCACACATCCCCGCAACCGACAATCCCCCACCGAATCTTTGCCATCTCTCCATCCCCTGCCCGGCTCACCGTTAATTGCCCAATACGTACCAAAGTTCACTCTCAAGTGCCGTCACTGACCACTGACCACTGACCACTGACTACTGACTACTGACTACTGACTACTGACTACTGACTACTGACCACCGCCCTCCCCGTGTCCATGCACAGGTGTATGCTTATGGAAAACGCCGTGCGCGTGCATCCGCTGGTGCAGCCGGTTGTGCGCCGCCTCCAGCACCGCCCGCATCTCCCGAAAACGCTTGGCGTTCGGCCGCGGAGCGATCGTGTCCACATAGGCAATCGCGCCCTCAATCTGCTCCAACACCGCCGACGAGTCCGGCTCGTTAAACAGCGGGCTGTTTTCCACCAACGTCTGCACCGCGCTCGTATGCGCCGCGATCTCGCCCTCCTCACCGGTATAACTTCCGCGCACCCGCAGCGCTATCCACGATGAATCCGTTACCGTAACCTGCAAGCTGCCCGACGCACTGTATTCGCCTTGTACGTCCACCTGGTCAACCACCAGCCCGCCCTGTACGACCTCCACCTGCTCGATCGGCACCTGCACCGACTCGACCTGCCAGTCGACGCCCACATTCCCGCCGCCGGCCGGCAGCTGCACCTGCCCGCCCGGCGCAACGCCCTCAACAGTCAGTTCCGCCAGCGGACCGATCGTCATGAACGTGTTGCCCGCCTGCACCGCCGCCATCCAGTTCTCGTATGTGAACTCCCGCTCGCCCAGATGCGCGTAGGTGCGCACGCCCCCCAGCTGCGACGAGGCCGCCATCTTGTCCGAGCCGCCCACGATCGGCAACTGATAGCCCAGATTGAGGTAGCGGTACCAGTCGGCGATTCCGTAGGGGTTGAGCTCCCGTTCACAGGGGTTGAAAGTCATCATCTCGATCGCATGGATCAGTCCGAGGACAATATCCGCCGCCCGCTCCAGTTGCGGGTTCGGCGCGTGCGGCATCACCACCAGCCCGCCCTGGTCGATACACTTTTGCGCCCATTCGGCCATCACCACCTCCTGGGGATCCCCCAGGGCCGACTCCGACGGGCCGCCGCTGCACAGGGGGTGGATCATCTTGCCGTTGTAGCCCAGCAGCGAAATGTGACCCAGGATCTGCATGCGGTTCTCCGTCCCCACCCGCACCAGAAACTCGCCGTCGCCGCCGAACTCGCGCGCCCCCAGCGTGGTCCTGCCGTCAAAGTCGCTGACGTTGCTGAACATCTCGCCCCACTGGCTCGCCAGCAGATTGACCACGTGCACGTCCTCGGCCTGGCCCTCCAGCAGCGCCGTCGACGGGCTCAGAAAATGAACATGCGTATCCGCAGTCACCCAACCCTTCTCCCGCCACGGCAGCACCCGTTCCAGTTCGAAAACCAGCTCATCCGTGTCGGGCCCGATCGTAACCTGCTTCCGCACCGGCGCCGTCTCGTAGCCCTTCGTGATCTCCACGAAGACCTCGCCCAACGGCATATCAACCTCGCAGTGGCCGTCGATATAGCTGTACTGGTTGCGCCCGTTGACGAATTCGCCATAGTTGTCCTCAAACCAATGCGGGTTCACCTTGCGATGGCGCCCGCGCGGCGGCAGATACTCGCCGTGCTCTCCGTGGAAATGTATCCGCACCGGCACCAGGTTGTTCGTCCCCTTCTGCACCACGCGCACGTCGACCAACCGGTGGGCCGGCGCCACCCCGACAATACCGTCCCCGGGCTGCCCGTCTTCAAGCTGCGACATGTCATAGACGATCGGCTCGTCACTGTCCACGCCCAAGTGCAGCCATGCCTGCGGATGCGCACTGTACTCAATGATCAGATCCCGTTGCGAGACCGCGGGCTGGACGTTCGCCTCATCACCCATCCAGCGGCCGCGGTCGTAGTCGAACGCCGCTCGGGCCGACATCACATAGCCCAGGTCGATAGCCACGTCCTCGTATTCGCCGATGGCGTTAAACTCGACGCCTTCCGGCAGCGTCAGTCGCAGTTTGCGGCGCACGCCGGGGCGCAGTGGGTGCTCGTCCAGATTCGTGAGGCTGATAGCGTAAACCGTCGACCCCTCGTTGCGCGGCTGCAGAACCAAACGGCGGATCGGCCTGTCCGGATGCGGGTTCTCCAGTGCGTACAGCCACATCTTCTCTTCCATCTGATCGCGCCCGGAACTGGTGCGCGTCTCGCCGCGGCCGTATTCAGTGCTTGGGACCCGGCCCAACTGGACCTCCTCCGTCGCCGAATTGAAGACAGTGGCCTTCGCCGCCGGCACCGTTTCAAATGGGCTGCCTCCCCACACGACGCGGCTCTGCTGAATTGCAAATCGGCGCCGTACCGCCGTCTCGTGGCGGCTCCCATCCTCGTACTCAAATGTATAGGAGGACACGTGATCGCCCAGTTCGTTACCGTCCTGCGCGAAGTCAGCAAAGCCTTCCAGATAGTTGGTAACACGGTCGGCCACCGCATGCAGAAACACGGCGTAGTTTGCGCTCACGCCCTCTAATTCGACCGTCACCGGTTCCTTGTCAAGCAGAATGACGGCAGGGCCTTCGAATCCGCCGAGCAGGAACGGAACGCCGTTGAAGGCGGTCGACCCCGACCTGTCCTCAATCAAGGAGGGCACGCGCAACGACTCAGGAAGCTCGGCGCGTCCGGCATTGAAAGACTTTGACAGATCAACAGGCGTGAAATGTGGGGAGATTGGATTCATGGGACTCTCCGTTTCTGCCGCGCCTCGCGGCGGTTGATGCAGCTGTCTCGTCTGTATACTCTTTCCAACTCCAGGTGCGTCAGGAGCCTGCCAGCCAGCGGTCGAACCAGCCGAACGCATCCTCCTGCATCGCAATGTCGAACTTGTGCTCGCCGGCGTAAAATGAGCAGCTGTAGCGGTCGGCTGCGTCCGCCTTCTCGTACACCTGCCTCAGCATCACGTCAGCCCGCCTCATCTCCGCCAGCGTGAACAGCGGGTCCTCCGTATTGTTCTGTACCATCGTCGGCAACGGCGCCCGCATTCCCAGTATGTCCGGGTAGTCCATCTCCGTCGGCAAATGCGGCACGTAGATCATCCACGTGTGCGTATGACTCTTGTTGAGCAGAAAGTCCCGCCACGTCGTCATCATGCCCACACAGACCGCGCAGCGTACCCGGTCATCCAGCCCGCCCAGGTAGACTGTGCGCAGTCCTCCGCCCGATAGCCCGCCGATGCCCACCCGCTCAGCGTCCACATCTTCACGCCCGCACAACACGCCCAGCGCATGCACATCCTCAGCCAGCCACACCCCCGCCCACGTCGTCCCCGCACTCAGCAACGACTTCGCTAGGGTCGTCTCGTGACCGCCGGCCCAGCGGTTGTACGCGGCAATGTATTTTGGGTCCTCCGACTCCTGCTCATCCATGCCGTCCCGAATCGCCGGGGGCAGGTCCGCGATGCGGACGCGGCGGCTGCCGAAAGCGAAAGCATCCGGCACCAGCACCGCATACCCGCGCTGGGCCAGTCGGTTCGCCCACGGCGCGCCGCCGTACGCACGCGCCTGGTGGTCGACGTTGACCGCATTCTGCGCATCGTCCGTACGCGTAATCTTCTGCCAGCCGTGGAACTTATGGCCGCCATGGTCGTGCAGAGCCAGCACGCCCGGCAGCGGGCCGCGCGCACCCGCCGGTTTCAACAGCACTGCCTCCGTGCGCGGACCGTACGGCAACTGCCACGAGAGTTCCTCCACCAGCAACCCGTCATACGCATACTGGCGCTCGATCCGGTAGTCCTCCGCGCCCTCCGTGTCCGGCATCGCCACCCGCTCGCGAAATCGCTGCCGCGCCGCCGGCCGCCAGGCTGCCGGGTCGATCCAATGGGTATGGCGAAAGGAGAGAAAGTTTGGGCCTTCTTCGGTCAGGTCAGCTGCCCACGACCCGTAGGCGCCGAGCATCGTTTGGGAGGACATTCCGTCTGTTTCCTGGTGCATGGTATGACAGGGTCTTCAGAGTGGTCGCGCGGCCGCGCTAAGCGGTCTGCGCTGTCCAGGATACTATAGCAGGGATTGGAAAGAGGGGAAAAGCCGCGCTAACTTGGCGCGTAACCGCAGAAACACAGAAAGGGGACCGCCACAACCGTGCAGTCCCCCTTGCCACCGTCCTGGAATTCCGCCAGGACGTGTGGCTTACTCTCGTTTGTCAGGCGGCGACGCAAAGCGTCCCCAGGGCGCTTAGGCCCTGTTCAGTCTGGTTACCCTGCCCCCAATGAGCCATTCGGCCACATACAGGTTACCGCTGGCGTCCGCAGCCAAACCGTGAGGGCTGTTGAACTTGCCCGTCTCCAGGTGGCTCGTGCGTACTGACTGCCCCGATTCGTTCACATTGTTGGGCCAGCCCGCAACGTCGCACACCTGCTTGTTGCCGCCTAGGTACGTGAGCAGCTCATCGTTTATATCGGTGACCACGAGGCGGGCGCGAAGCTCGGCAATGATCATCAGATCGCCATGTGTCGCGAAACAACTGGGCGTGTTCAGAAAACCGTCACCAAACATCCGCCTGAATCCACCCTCCATGTCGTAGACCTGTACGCGGTCGTTGGCCCTGTCCGCCACGTAGAGCTCCGGCTCGGACTTGCGATAATCAAAGAAGATGCCGTGCGGGCAGTTGTAGGCCCCGGCCCCTTCCTCGCCGTTGATGCTGCTGACGTACTCGCCATCCTTCGTGAACCTGTGGACCTGGTACGCGCCGTACCCGTCGCCCACCCAGATGTCGCCGTTGCCGCCAAAGCGCTCCTCGTTCACCGCGACAGCTGTGGGGGCGTAGCGTGTGTCTTTATAAATGGGAAGTGCAGGCGTCTCCAGCCTCATGACCACTTCACCGTCCAATGTCGTCTTGAATACCTGACCGGGATCTTCACCCACGCCCGGAGGGTTCGTGTAGCCGTGAAGATAGTGATTCTTGGATCCGTGGTCCACAATCCACAGATACTCGACTCCGCCCTCGTTGACGAGGGTGATCCCATGCGCCTCGGCAAAGTCGCCGCGCCACGAGGAAATCAGGTTGCCGTCCCCGTCGAAGGTCATCACTTCCGGATCGCCGGGGTGGCTGGTCATTACGTTTCCCGATGCCGTGACAACGATGCCCGGATGCGCCCAGCCCTTGCGTGAGCTTTCACCTTCGGGAAGCTTGGCCCAATTGTCGATCCAGTCGTATGAATGCCCTTCGCTGCCTACCCGCATGACACAACCTCCTGTGCCTGTCAATCTCGTTGTTGAAATCCAAGGGCAGCTGTTTTAGCGTCTGCCTGCGCCTGCAACGCGCCTGCCGTTCCCGAACATGCAGGGAGAAGCTTTGCAGCACACGTGATCACACGCGAGCCGGGGGACGGCGTGGGTCTGATGCCGCACCAACTTCCCCTGATTCTCGAAGATGGGCTGCCCGGGAACGAACCGGCGCCTTCCGTTTAAGGTTTCAGGATGACCTTGGTGTACCCGTCGATGCGCTGGTCAAACTTGTGATAGGCGTCGACTGCGTCGTCCAGCGGCACCTCGTGGGACACAACGAAGCTGGGGGTGGCCTTGCCCGATATGATGAGGTCGCGCAAGTAGGCGTTGTACTGCTTCACGTTGCATTGACCCGTCCCCAGCTTCAGACCCTTCTCAAAGAGCTTCCCGAAATTGATGGCCAGAGAGCCCCTCTTGGCGCCCTCGTCCACGCCACCGGGGTCCGATGGCACATACAGGCCCGGAATGCCCATGATCCCCGTCGGATTGATCAGGTCGATCATCTGATTCAGGACCACGTTGGGAATCTCGGTCTGCTCGCCTCCGGCGGCGGACGATCCTTGCGCAGCGGCCTGATAGCCCACGGCGTCGATCGTCTTGTCCACACCGTCGCCCCCGCGCATGTCCCTGATCTGCTCCACCGGATTGCCGACATCGAAATTGATGGGAATACCGCCAATGTCGCTGGCCATGTCCAGCCGCTCCTGCACGTGATCGATCGTATAGACCTCCGCCGCCCCTCTGATGATGCAGCTATAGGTGGCCATCAGACCGACCGGTCCCGCGCCCCACACGGCGACGCTCTCGCCGGGACTCACGTCGGCAAGCTCAGCGCCGTGATAACCCGTGGGGAATATGTCCGCCAGAAGAGAGAAATCCCACTCGAACGCATCCCCGGACGGAAGAGGCAGACAGTTGAAGTCCGCATAAGGCACCTGAATGTACTCGGCTTGCCCGCCGACCCATGGTCCCATTGCCACGTATCCATACGCGCCGCCAGCAAATCCAGGGTTGACCGTGAGGCAGAAACCCGTAAAACCCCGCTGGCAATTCTTGCAGAAGCCGCAGCCGACGTTGAACGGCATCACGACCCTGTCGCCTACGGACAATGTCTTCACAGCGGCCCCGACATCTTCGATTACACCCATGTTCTCGTGTCCGAAGACTATACCCGGTTCGGCCGCAGTCCGACCCTCATACATGTGCAGGTCGGAGCCGCAGATGCAACTCGAAGTAATCTTGACGATTACGTCATTCGGATGCTTTATCTCGGGATCGGGAACTTCCTCTACGGCAACGCTGAACGGACCCTGGTACACGACGGCTCTCATGATGACCTCCTCTTTGCCCTTTTAGACTGCTAAACCTAAGTGGTCAATCTCTAGTGGTCAATCTCTTCAGTCGCCGAGTGTATCAGGCCGGGGCAGCTTTGTCAAAACCCCAAAAAAGCAAAGGAGTAGGGTTTAGAGGTCTGGTGAATGCGTGAAAGGGTATTCCCCTGAATCTGGGATTTTGGTTCTTGCAAAGCAAGACCAACCCAATAAGAGGGGGCGAAACTGAGGAGGCTTCTGTTGGTCAAAGGGGAGCGCAAAAAGCAAAGCGTCCGCTTCATCCACGCGCACGCTTCCGAGACGTTTCACCTGCTGATTTCATCTACGAACTGATGCGGGGTTCAATCGCCCTGGACTTCCATTGCAGGGAAGCCAAGCCGGGAAGCGACGGCCTGCGGGATCGTGGCACTAAGTTTCGCATCACCCCTACCATGATTTGCAGGCTTGTACCTCAAGCAAGAACGCCTTTAGTTGTGTCAAGTATATAATTCCCCTTCCTTTACGCAAATCTCGGCCTCGCAAAAGACCGTCCTACAACCAGCCTTCATCAAAACCAGGGCACGCCGCCCTGCCTACGCAATACACTACGCAGTCAATCGCGGCGCCCCTGTTCGCCTTCCTAGTAACCAGGCGGCGGATCAACCGGCCCGTCAAACTCCATCGACGTGAAGACCCCGCCCTGCGGGTCCCCGATCACCGCGAATCGACCGACCGTACCCGTATGGGTCGGCGGAACATGAATGACGCCGCCCAACTCCTTCGCCTTGGCCGCCGTCGCCTCGATATCCGCCGACATGAAGTAGGGTGCCCAATTGGCCGGAACGTCCCCCCAGGAATCGTCCATCTTCAGCATCCCGGCCTGCATGCGCTCGCCCAACTTGAAGAGGTGGTAACCGTTCGGGTCGCTGTCGTGGCCCCAGCCGAAAACCTCCCCGTAGAAACTTTGCGCCGTGTCGACGTCCTTCGTCTGAAGCTCATTCCAGACAAGTGCATTGGGCATGTTGACTAGCTGCGCGCCGATGTGCTCCCTCGGCTGCCACAGACCAACCATCGCGCCCGTCGGGTCCTGGAGCACGATCATGCGCCCTGACTCCATGACATCCATGGCCTCCATCGCCACCGTTCCGCCGGCCGCAACCGCTTTTTCCGCCACCGCATCGACGTTGTCGTGCTTGATATAGGATGACCAGATCGGAGGAATCCCCTGGTCCGCCATCTCCTGCGGCAGGTTGCTCAGGCCGGCCACGTTATACCCTTCAATCTGGCACAATGAGTAGTGGAAGCCCATCCCCGTCGGGACATCAAAATACTCCCAACCGAACAAACCGCTGTAAAACTCCTTGGCCGCGGCCGGGTCGGTTGTTGCCAAGTCCACCCAGCAGAACATGTTGTCCGGATAGCGCTCTACTACCTGCATGAAACTCTCCCTTCTCTGACAGAATTCGGTAAGTTTATCGCCTGCTTGATGCAGACCCTTTCCAGCTTAGCACGAATAGATCATGCGTGCTAATTTCGGCAACGGTCGCGATCACACATTAGGACGACGCCGGGAGAAAGCAGGTTCCATGCTGCGCGGTTATAGACGCGAAAAAGCCGACCGGCTTCCCGGTCGGCTCTGTACTTGGCTCCTATTTGAAATCAGGCCTCTTCAAGGTAATGGCGGTTGAGCAATCCTGCAAAAACGCCACCAACAATCGTCGCTACGATTTAGACGCAAAATGGTGCGACGCACCATTTTCAGTGTGCTGAGGATCACGAATGCACAACCTGTTTGAGGATCAGTCGGCGGCTTTGGCCAGTGATCCTTCCGGTACCGACTGTAGCTCCGAATATGCTTCTGCGCTGGTCTTCTCTGCTAATTCAGTCAGAGACAGGTCCGCCAGGGCAGCCACCCGCTCGGAGGCATGGGTAAGGTCCAACTTTCCGGCCACGCCGCAAGCGTAGTCCGGATCGGCTTTGTAAAAATGGACAAGCTGGCGGACCTTGATGCGTTCGGGCACACCATCCATCGCTTCGGCGATATTACTGAACAGCTGCTCTTTCTGGTCGTCGTTCATAAGGCGGAACAGATTACCGGGCTGGGTATAGTCGTCGTTGCCGACGCGATGGTCGTAGCGATCAGCGTCGCCGGACACCTTGAGCGGCGGCTCGAGGTGACGGGAATCTTCGACTGCCCCTCCCATGCTGTTCGGTTCATAGTTGACCGCGCCGCCGAAGTTGCCGTCAAATCGCAGGTTGCCGTCGCGATGATAGTTGTGAACCGGGCACTGGGGTTTATTGGCCGGTAGCGCGGCATAGTTCACGCCGATGCGGTAGCGGTGGGCATCGGCGTAGGACATAATCCGGGCCTGCAGCATCTTGTCTGGCGAAAAGCTGATGCCGGGCACGATGTTGGAAGGTTCAAACGCGGCCTGCTCGATGTCGGCAAAGTAGTTTTCCGGGTTGCGATTGAGTTCCATGACGCCGATCTCGATCAGCGGGTAGTCGCCATGAGGCCAGACCTTGGTCAGGTCGAAGGGATTGACGTGGTAGGTCTCGGCATCCTCTTCCGGCATCACCTGGACGCAGACGCGCCATTTCGGATAATCTCCCCTCTCGATCGCTTCGAAGAGGTCCCGCTGCGAGCTTTCCCGATCCTGCCCGACAATCTCTGTCGCCTGG
>JAJEDI010000013.1 GCA_022821585.1 Caldilineaceae bacterium | reverse complement strand
CAAAGCGATGGAAGCGATGGGCCGCAATCCTGAAGTGACCAACACTGTGCAGACGAACATGCTGCTCGGTTTCGCCTTCTGTGAATCGGTCGCTATCTATGCGCTCGTTATCTCCCTGTTGGTCAAGTTCGTCTAAACCTGCTCTCAGTGGCCGGAGTTCAGTCGCCAGTGACCGGTGTTTACTTCCAATGGCCAGTGAAACGACTGGCCCCGAACCACGAGCCACTGCAGTGTATCCAGGAGGTTGGCCTTGGACGCTCTCGATAAATTAGGTATCAGTTGGCAGTTATTGCTCTCGCAGATCATTAACTTCGGTCTGTTGATGGTTATTCTGCAGCAGCTTCTTTACAAGCCGGTTCTGAACATGCTTGAGCAGCGCAGACAGCGCATCGCCGAGGGTTTGGAACAGGCCGATAAGGCGTCGAACGCGGCCGCCGAAGCCGAAGCGGAAAAACAGACGATCCTCGAAGAGGCCCGCCGCGAAGCGCAGGAAGTCCGCGCCCAGGCAACCCGCGATGCCGAACGCATCGCCCAGGACGTTCGCAGCCGCACCGATCAAGAGGCCCAGGAAATCCGCATGAAGGCCCAGGCCGACGCCGAAGCGCAGACTGCCGCTGTCATGGCTGACGCCCGAAAACAGATCGCCGACCTCGCCATCGCCGCCACCGAGCAGATTCTGGGCCGTGAACTCGCAAACCGGGATGAGCAGGAGCGCTTTGTCGCCGACTATCTGGCCCAGCAAAACGGGAGCGGTTCATGAGCGAGCGCGTGACGGCGGATGGATATGCCAGGATCGTTTTGGAAACGATCGTTGGGCAGTGGCAGATTACGCTGACCGCGGTCGCTGACGCGCTGGAAAAGAATCCGAAGCTGGCCGCCGACGTCAAAACCGTCGAAAAGGCATTTCCCGATGACGCTGCGCCTGAGGTGCAAAACTTCGTTAAGGAGTTAGTACAGGCAAACGACACAGACCAACTGCCCCGTATCGTCAGTGCTCTGGGCGCGGCATTGCGAGGAGAAACCGGTCCGCGAACAGCTGACATCACCAGCGCCATCGAGTTGGGTGACGACGCGCAAGAGCAGATTCGCCAGCGACTCACCGAACAGTACGGCGAAGACATCGTCTTCAGCTTCGATGTTGACCCATCCCTGATGGGCGGCCTGCGCATCCGCGTCGGCGATCAGTTGATCGACAATACCGTCGCAAATCGGCTGATGGCTCTGCGCGAAATGGTCGCATCCTCAGTGCGGTGAAGTTGAATTTGGTAGTCAGTTTCGAGTCCTGACCAACAGGCCGGCAGCCTGGCAGGTACTCAAAATTGAAAATATACAATAAAGGACAGCGCTTATGGCAGTTCAGACTGAGGAGCTGACCCAGGAATTTACCGACCGGCTCAAACAGCAGATCCTCAACTTCCAGCCCGCCCCCAGCCGCGTGGACGTGGGCGAAGTCGTCGAAGTCGGTGACGGCATCGCCATCATCTCCGGCCTCCAGGGCGTTATGGCCAGCGAGTTGGTCGAGTTCACCAAGACCGGTGTGCTCGGCATCGCCCAGAACCTGAATGATGATTCCGTTGGTATTATCATCATGGGCGAATATACCGAGATCGAAGAAGGCGACCTCGTTCGTAGCACCGGCCGCCTGGCTTCCGTCCCCGTGGGTGACCCGCTGATCGGCCGCGTCGTCAACGCCGTCGGTCAACCCCTTGACGGCAAGGGTCCAATCGATTCAACCGCAACCCGTCCGGTTGAGCGCATCGCCCCCGGCGTCGTCTTGCGCAAGGGTGTCGATACCCCCGTCGAGACCGGCATCACCGTCGTTGACGCGCTCATTCCCATCGGCCGCGGCCAGCGCGAATTGATCATCGGCGACCGCCAGACCGGCAAGACCGCCCTCGCCGTCGACACGATCATCAACCAGAAGGGCAAAGACCTGATCTGCATCTATGTCGCCGTCGGTCAGAAGCAGTCAACCGTGGCACAGGTCGTCGGTACCCTCGAAAAGTACGGCGCCATGGATCACACCATCGTCGTAACCGCCTCCGCCGCCGACCCGGCCGCATTGCAGTTCCTGGCCCCTTACGCCGGCTGCGCAATGGGCGAAGAGTTCATGGAGCAGGGCCGCGACGCGCTCATTGTCTACGATGACCTCTCCAAACACGCCCAGGCCTACCGCCAGGTTTCGCTGTTGCTGCGGCGCCCGCCCGGCCGCGAGGCCTACCCCGGCGATGTCTTCTACCTGCACAGCCGCCTGCTGGAGCGGGCCGCCCGCCTCGATGACGAGTTCGGCGGCGGCAGCCTGACCGCGCTGCCGGTCATCGAAACCCAGGCCGGCGACGTCTCGGCCTACATTCCCACCAACGTCATTTCCATCACTGACGGCCAGATCTTCCTCGAGAGCGACCTGTTCTACGCCGGAATTCGTCCTGCTATGAACGTCGGCCTCTCGGTCAGTCGCGTCGGCAGTTCCGCCCAGACCAGGGCCATGAAAGGCGTCGCCGGCCGCCTCAAACTGGAATTCAGCCAGTTCCGCGAGCTCGCCGCCTTCGCCCAGTTCGGCTCCGATCTCGACGCCGCAACCCAGCGCCAGCTAAACCGCGGCCAGCGCATTCAGGAAACACTGAAGCAGCCGCAGTATGAGCCTTTGCAACTGGACAAGCAGGTCATGAGTCTCTTTGCGGTGAACAACGGCTATGTCGACGACATCGACATCAACGACGTGAAGCGCTGGGAACTGGAGATGCACGCCTACATGGACGCTAATCATCCCGAGATTGGCCAGACCATCCTGCGCGCGCAAGATCTTCCCGACGAATCGCTCGATTCCCTGCGCCTGGCCTTGGAGACCTTCAACAGCAATTGGACTGGGTCTGCGTAAACCAGTGATCGACTGTCAGTGACCAGCGCAATAGCCTGACAACCCGCCACGGATCACTGTACTTGAGGAGGCATTGGTGGCAAGCACACGTGAGATTCGCCGGCGCATACGCTCGGTTAGGAACATCTCTCAGGTCACGAGAGCGATGGAAGCCGTGGCTGCATCCAAGATGCGCCGCGCCCAACAGCAGGTGTTGGCGACCCGTCCTTATGCGGAAAAAGCCCACGAAGTACTCAGCCACATCGCCCGTCTGCACGGCAGCGGCGACGCTTTGGACGCGCTCATCACAGCGAGAACTGAAATAAAAAGGGTCGGGATCGTCCTGATTACTGCCGACCGGGGTCTGGCAGGCGGCTTCAATGCCAATGTGTTGCGGCAGAATGCGGCCTTCATCAAGGCGCAGCGTGACCAGGGACGGGAAGTTGAGGTCGTAGTCGTGGGCCGCAAGGGCCGTGACTGGCTTCTGCGTTACGACCCCGTCATTCGCGCCGAATTCACCAACATGCCAGATACCCTCGTCACCGCCGACATCGCGCCCATCTCCCGGACGATTATCGACGACTTTCGTTCAGAGCGTTTCGACGAGGTCCATCTCATCTTTACCGATTTTGTCAACACGCTGATCCAGCGGCCCACAGTACAACAGATTCTGCCCGTCGTTCCGGACGAGACAACCGCTACCATGCCGCCGGACTATATATTTGAGCCAAGCGTCGAGGCCGTGTTGGAGCAGGTACTGATCGGCTTCACCGAAGTGCAAATCTTGCAGGCCATGTACGAAAGCATCGCCAGCGAACACTCGGCCCGTATGGTCGCCATGCGCAACGCCACCGAAGCCGCCAATGAGCTCGTGGACGAGTTGACACTGACCTACAACAAGGCCCGTCAGGAAGGCATCACCCGTGAACTGATGGACATTATCGGCGGTTCAATCGGTCTCGAATAGATCTGAGTGGGCTGAAAGGTCCCTTCCTATAGCAGAACGGAGCATACCATGTCAGAAAACGGAAGCAATGGCCGCATCAGCGGCTCCGTGTCCAGCGTAGTCGGTCCGGTTGTGGACTTCGCCTTCACAGGGGAAAATCTGCCCGAGATCTACGATGCTGTCTACGTCGACCTCGACGACGATTCGACCCTGGTCTGTGAGGTGCAGCAGCATCTCGGCGATGGCGCTGTCCGTGCGGTGGCCATGAGTTCTACCGACGGCATGCGCCGCGGCATGGAAGGCTACTCCTTCGGTGCGCCCATCACCGTGCCTGTCGGCCCGGGAACATTGGGGCGCATCTTCGACGTGTCCGGCAATACAATCGACAGCGATGAAGAGGTCGAAGCTGCCGACCGCTACTCCATCCATCGCGAACCGCCCAGCTTCGCCGACCGCAGCACGCAGGCTGAGCTCTTCGAGACCGGCGTAAAGGTCATCGACCTCATCGCCCCCTTCACTAAAGGCGGCAAGACCGGCATCTTCGGCGGCGCCGGCGTCGGCAAGACCGTCATCATTCAGGAGTTGATCAACAACGTCGCCGAGTACCACAGCGGCTACTCCGTCTTTGCCGGCGTCGGTGAGCGCAGCCGCGAGGGCAACGACCTCTGGCACGAAATGCGTGAATCCGGCGTAATCGACTCGACCGTGATGGTCTTCGGCCAGATGAACGAGCCGCCCGGCGCCCGCCTCCGCGTCGGCCTCACCGGCGTCACCATGGCCGAATACTTCCGCGATGAAGGACGCGATGTACTCCTCTTCATCGACAACATCTTCCGTTTCGTGCAGGCTGGCTCCGAAGTGTCGGCTCTCCTGGGTCGCCTTCCCAGCGCCGTAGGCTACGCCCCTACGCTCGGCACCGACATGGGCGAGCTGCAGGAACGCATTACCTCCACCAATGTCGGCTCAATTACATCAATGCAG
Organism: Caldilineaceae bacterium; assembly: GCA_022821585.1. GTDB lineage: Bacteria > Chloroflexota > Anaerolineae > Caldilineales > Caldilineaceae > Bin5. The sequence goes on along the minus strand of JAJEDI010000013.1, from coordinate 10,401 downwards.
GCCGTCTACGTGCCCGCCGATGACTACACCGATCCTGCACCGGCCACAACCTTCGCCCACTTGGACGCCACCATCACGCTCGAACGCGCTCTCGCCGAGCAGTCGCTCTACCCGGCCATGGACCCGCTCGGCTCCACCAGCCGCATCCTCGACCCGCTCATCGTCGGCGAAGAACACTATAACGTCGCCCGCGAAGTGCAACAGACCCTGCAACGCTACCGCGACCTCCAGGACATCATCGCCATTCTCGGAGTCGAAGAACTGAGCGAAGACGACAAGCTCATCGTCGCTCGCGCCCGCAAGATTCAGCGCTTCCTCACCCAGCCCATGCACGTGGCCGAGGTCTTCACCGGCTCGCCCGGCGAGTACGTCAGAATCGATGATACTGTGAGCGGCTTCCGTGAAATTCTGGACGGGAAGCATGACGACCTGCCCGAGCAGGCCTTCTACTTGGTCGGATCCATCGAGAAAGCGATCGAAAAGGGTGAGCAACTGAGGCAGGAAGAATGACGATTCAGGTCGAAATCGTAACCCCCAGCCGTCAGCTGTACAGCGGCGAAGTCGAGATGATCACCCTGCCCGGCGTCGAAGGCGAGATGGGCATACTTGCTGGCCATGCCCCCCTCTTGACGACACTGAATATCGGTGAACTTACCCTGCACAACGCCGACGGCGAACCCGACTATATCGCCGTTAGTGGCGGCGTGGTCGAAGTGCTGCCCGACAAAGTGATCGTAATGGCCCGCTCAGCCGAGCGCGCCGACGAAATCGACATCGCCCGCGCCGAAGAGGCCTTGCAACGCGCCGAAGAAGCCCTGCGCACCCGGCCGGACGAAGAGCGCCAACCCGTAGAGATCGCATACCGCCGCAGCCAGTTGCGCCTGAAAGTCGCCCGCCGTCGCCGCCGCACCCGCGCGGGTGTCTTCGTGGAGGACGAAGGGTAAAGTCCTTTGCCAGCAAGAAACAACAGGCCGGGTCTTCCCACACGAAGACCCGGCCTTTCTGTTTCGAAAGCCTACACAGTGATTTGCGTCTGTCTGGACATGAGTGAAATAACTCTTTAGAATCTCTGCAGGTTGCAAGAGTCAATGAGGAGGCGTCCTATGGATCGCGAAAACATCCATGACTGGCTGTGCGGCCCTGTAGTCGCGGTTGCAACACCCTTCAGAGAAGACTTCTCCCTCGACCTGTCCGCCTTGCAAGACAATATCCGCTTCATGATCGAAGGCGGCGTCACGACCGGTGACGGCGCCCTGTTGGTCGGCGCAGCAGGCGGCGAGTTCCCAACTCTCAACATGGATGAGCGCAAAGCCGTCATGGACGCCGCCGTCGCAGCCGCACAGGGTCAAGTGCCCGTCTTGACCAGCATCCAGCATACCGATTACCGGGTCATCCTCGACCTCGCCGGCCACGCCGAACAAGCCGGCATCGCCGCCGCCCAGTTGGGTCAGCTTTACTACTACCCATCCACCGAGCGCGACATCTACAATCTCTTCAAAATGGTCGCCGACAGTTCCGCGGTAACCCTCATGGTCTACCACACGCCCTGGGACGGCATCCACATGAGCCATGATCTGCTGACCCGCCTGACTTCGATACCAACTGTGGGAGCAATCAAATGGGCCTCAGCGGATACGGCGGTCTTCCGCGACACGATCCTGGCCTTCAGGGACGCGGTCGCCATGGTCGACAATGAGGGCCACCACGTTCTCAGCCATATGTATGGAGCACGGGCCTTCGTCACCCACCTCAGCGGTTTCTGGCCCCAGTACCCGCGCAAGCTCTGGCGCCTGTTGGAAGCCGGAAAATACGACGACGCACACGCGACGCTCGCTTCATTCAAGTGGAAGTGGTCGGCCTGGGTGGAAGAGGCAGTCAAGTATACCGAGGGCGAAGGACCGTTCATCAAGGCGGCAATGGAAACGGTAGGCCTGCAGGTCGGCCCGCCGCGTCCGCCCTATACACGCCTGTCGTCCGAACTCCTCACCGAGCTGCGAACCCTCTTTTGCGAGGCGGGAGTCCCCCGAGTATAAACCTGCAGAGGCGGCCATCGGTGCCGTCTTCGCGTAGCCTGCGCACGGGCCGCCCACTGTAGACGGCAAATCCCCTGTACGTCAGACCGTCATCCGTTCCTTCGAACAGTCCTATCTCCGTACCGGCGCCAGGGCGCGCGGATTCAATGCGTCGTTGAGACCGTCGCCGAAAAAGTTGAAGGCAATGATCGCCAGCATCAAAAGAATACCCGGCATCAGCACCAGGTGAGGATAGTAGCGCCACTGTCCCATGCTCAGGACAATCATGTTGCCCCAGCTGGCCCCAGGGGGCTGGATGCCGATGCCGATGAAACTGAGGCTCGACTCATACATCATCGCCCCGCCGAAACTGCTGCTCAGTGCCACGATCACCGGGCCGATCGCGTTCGGCACCAGATGACGCAAGATAATCCAGCGCTCCCTTGCCCCCACACACCGGGCAGCCAGTACAAAATCGGTCGCCCGCAGCGTCAGCACCTGCCCGCGTATCAAGCGGCCAATCCCGGCCCAGCCAATCATCGACAACGCCCCAAACACAACCAGGTAATCAATATAGACCGTGTTATCGGCAAGCAAACTGATTCCCTGCGTCTCCTCAAGGCTCCGCGCCAACCGCTGAACCCAGGGCCTCATCGTCGACGCCAGCAACATCGCCACCAGAATGTGCGGAAAGCTGTCGAACAGGTCAACCGTGCGTACAAACACCGCATCGGTAAACCCGCCGCGATAGGCCGCCAGCGTCCCGAAAAGGATGCCGATCAGATAGGAGATCGACGTACTCACGACGGCCACCATGATTGCCGTTCGCCCACCCCAAAGCAGACGCGACAGCATATCACGCCCCAATTCATCCGTGCCCAGCAAATGATCGCGGCTTGGCCCTTGATTGTACGCCCGCAGATCCTGCTCAAGGTAGTCCTGTGGCGCCAGCAGCGGCCCGAAGATGCCGATGAAGAAAACGAAAACAATCACAAACAGGCTGACCATCGCCAGCCTGTTGGCGACCAACTTGCGCACGGCATCGCGCACGAGGCTGCGTTCCTCCTGCCGGAACAGCTGGCTGGCCTCGAATGCCTCCCTGTACACGGTCATACCTCCTCGACACGCCTGCCCAGCCGGACGCGTGGGTCGACCAGCCCGTAGGATACGTCAAGGACCAGATTCAAGGTCATCGCTATCACCGCCGCCACCACCGTCGTCGCCAGGATCACGGGAAAGTCTCGTGCTACAAAAGACTGAAAGCTGAGTGCCCCGTAGCCGGGTATGTTGAAAACGCGTTCCACAAAGATGGAACCCTGCAGGATCCCCCCGAACAGCCCTACGCCGACCGACAACAGGGGCGTCAAAATGTGGCGAAAGATATGCCGCCATATGACCATTCGTCTCGGCAACCCCTTTGCGTAGGCCGTGCGCACATAGTCCTGTCGGATCACCTCCAGCACCGCACTCCGCGCCTGGCGCACAATCCCCATCAGCGGCCCCACCGCAATACAGAACGCAGGCAGCACAATACGCGCGTCGAAGACGCCGCCCCAGCCAATTGGATTCTTCAGAACAGGGATGACCAATACAAACAGAATGAGCAGCATCGGCGCCAGTACAAAGGTAGGAATAGACGACAACACCACCGATGCCGACACAATCGCGTAGTCGACCAGAGAGTTCTGTCTCAGGGCCGCGAAAATCCCTAAGGGGACCCCCATCCCTACTGTTATGACAAAGGCGACGAACCCGAGTTGGACGCTGACAGGCAGCGCGCGCCGGATCATCACCTCGATCGGGCGGCCGCCGGCCCAGATCGATTTGCCGAAAGTCCCGCGCACCAATCCGGTGACGTAATCGCCGAACTGCACCAGAAACGGACGGTCCAACCCATACTGCCTGCGCAGTGCTTCGTAGGCTTCCTCGCTCAGCCTGCCCTGCTGCTCCAGAAAAACACGGATCGGATCGCCAGGACCGAAATAGGTCAGCGTGAACGCGATAAAGATGCCAACCAGAAGCGTCGGTACGATAGCACCCAGCCGTCTGATGATATACCCGATCACTCTGCATCTCCGCCGCTGCCTTGCAGCATCGACCTCCAGGCCCAGCGACAACCCGTGGCGTTTCCGTCCTTACGGTATCCATTATGGGATGTGCGGCCTGAATCCTTGATTTCAACCTCCCAACAGTCCTACTTTCCGTAAAACCAGTCGATTCCGATTCGCGCCACGTAGATGCCATCGCGTTTATGATAGCTGACCAGCGCCATATCGTTCACAAATGTCAGACTCGGATAGCCGTAGTCGTCCTCAGGATCAGAGCCGATCTCGCGTTCGTGGATCCAGGTGTCGCCCTCATCCGTCGAGACCACCGCGACGAATGGCGTCCGCAGTCTGTTCTTCGTTTCCGTCGAGCGCAGCAACAGCAAGTCGCCCGTAGACGGGATACGCTTGACGTTGAGTGCCGACGAGTTGCTGGAAAGCTTCAAACTGCGCACATGCTCGCCTGGCGACCAGGTGGCCCCCTCGTCTTCGGAATAGGACCGGACAATATATTCGCTGTACGTCCGGCACAGCATCATCAGACGGCCGTCTTTCAATTGGACCACGTGCGGCTCCTGCGCCTCTACCGGCAGCGTATCGACCACGTTCTCCGATTGCCACCAGGAATAGCCGTCGTCGTCGGAGTAGAAAACCAGGCTGACGTAGCCGCGGTGGTCGCCGCCCTCTTCCTTGATCTCCCTCTCGCAAGAAGCGAGAATCCGGCCGGAGGGCAGTTGAATGAGCTTGTCGTTGAAAACATGATTTGTGCCGGCATGGGGCGTAACGATCAGCTGATCGCCCCATGTCGCGCCGTCATCGACAGAGCGGCGGTAGTAGGAGTGCGCGTAACGCGGCAGCGAACCGGCAAAGTAAATGTAGGACATGAGCAGTTGCCCGTTCGCCAGCCGCAGAAAACTGGGGTGCCAGTATCCCTCATCCTTGCGATACGGCTTTGGCCGCGAAATTAGTAGGAACGGCTCACCCCAGGTCTTGCCCTCCTCACTTGAGACCCGTCCCATGATGTCACCAACGTGGATGCTATCTCCAGGGCTGTCATCGTTGCAGGTGTAAGAGAGCAACAGACGGCCATCATTGAGCCGTACGATATCGCCCGCATTCCCGCGGTAGCCAAACCTCCGCCTCGGCAACTTCACAACATGCACATCTTCGAAGAAAGCGCCTGAGGTCTCCTCTGATCGAATGGATTGCATTGGTAACCCCGCCCTTGTTTTCCTTTGTCCATTGCCGCGGCGGCGGTGGAGAAAGGCCAGATCTCTCCACCACCGCCGTGCAGTCGTCACTCCTCGGCGATGTATATGTATTCGGAATTGATCCAACGGAAAGTGGGATCGAAGACAACGCCCTTTACATTCGGCCTCACCAGGAACCTGCCTTCCGGCCAGTAAAGTGGGATCATCCAGTACTCGCTCCAGACGACGTCCACAAACTCCGTCCAGGCCTGAATGCGCGCGGCCTTATCGGGATTCGATTCTATTTCCGCCAACAGCGCGTCGGTACGTTCATCACCCCAATGCGCATGACGCGTGGATATGAAAGAATCGCTGGCGAAGTTGTAAGAACCCCAGGCCTGGGCATCCATGGAAAAGGTTTCATAGCCATCCTCCCAGATCTGGAATTTCACTCTTTCGGACGGCTCCATACTGGAAGCGACGGTGATCTGGATCTCGATGCCGGTCGCATCGGCCACCATCTGCTGGACCGCCTGGGCTACCTGTGCCCATTCGGGGTCCGGATAGCGGGACCAGTAGAGGATTGGGGGCACGTTTTCGGCGCTGCCGTAAGAGGAATCGGCGACCGCCTGCCTGGCGCGTTCCGGGTCCGGTTGCCAATACCCGGGCCGGTCTTCGCGGTGGAAAGGCCCGGAGGGGATTATGCCGGTCGCCCGCCGTTGCAGGTTGCGATAGACCGTCTCATGGATCAGATCCAGATCGATTGAGTAAAAAATGGCTTCGCGGATCTTGGGATCGTTGGTCGGTTCCGCCGCGAGGTCAAATTCGAGCCACTGCAAGCCGGCAATGCCGAAGGTCTGCACATGGTCATGCAGGGGATGGTTGGAATCGTTCATAAACTGGGCGAAATCTGCGGTCGAAGGCATGGCAATGTCCAACTCGCCACTTTCGTAGAGCACCAACTGGGTCTGCCGGTCCTGTATGCCCTTGAACGTCATCTTCTGCAGCAGGGCCTGGGGTCCCAGCGTGTAGTGGGGGTTGGGCACCAGCACGCTCACGTCCTCTTCCGGATCGAAGGATTCCACCATGAAGGGACCAAAGCCGCCACAAAAGTCGGGATGTTCATGCCAGGGCGCCTCCCCCGTACCGAGTCTGATCTGTGCCGGGTCGAGAAGCCCCCAGGCGCCCAGGTTACCCGAGGATGCCACGTCAATGAAAGCTGGCGTCACGCCCTTCAGTTTGACCTGCAGCGTGTGGTCGTCAAGGGCGACCAGCCCGCTGATTTCGGCTTCGCCCCATTGGTCGAAGTCCCATGGGCCCACATCCGCCGTTGCTTCGAGGAACTCCTCTATGCCGTCCACCATGTACCAGGCGTAATCCTTAGCCCACTTGAACTGGATATTGAGCCACTCCCAGCCCCACTTGACATCCTGGGCCGTAATCGGCTCACCCGTACACCACTTCAAATCGGGATTCAGACTGAAAGTATAGACTGTGCCTTCTTCGTTGACTTCCCATGAGTCGGCAGCCCATGGGCGAATGCTGCCGTCGGGATGTCGCTCCAGAAGGCCGCCGCCCATGACTAAACCGCCATCATACCAAGAGCCCTCAGTGAAATGGCCCGCGAAATAGAAGACCCTGCCCATGGTCAATTCCTGGTTGGCGGCCATATCGGCCGGTCTCCCAGAGTCGGTGGAGTCCGCCTCTTGCGGGGCTTCGGCGGGAACTGCTGCGGGGGCGCACGCGGTGAGCAGAAACGACAGAATCACGAGCAGACTGGCGAACCTCAGATTCTTATCCATCAGAACTCCTCCTTACCACAGAAGCGGTAGGGACCTGGAGATTGCTGCTCCCAGGATGAACATATAGGCTGTCGATATTGATTTGCAGGCTTACCACCTCCCCCTTCCTGTCATCCATCGCAACTTCCCAGTAGGCGGAATCTATTTGCCGTAATACCAGTCGATGCCGATTCGCGCCACGTAGATGCCGTCCCGCTTATGATAGCTGACCAGTGCCATATCGTTCAGAAAGGTCAAACTCGGATAACCGTAGTCTTCATCCGGATCGGAACCGATCGGCCGTTCATGGCTCCACGTGCGTCCTTCATCCGTAGAAATCGCTGAGACAAACGGTGTGCGCAGTCTGTTCTTGGTGTCGGTCGAGCGCAGCAGAAGCAGGTCGCCGGTAGACGGGATACGTTTGACGTTGAGCGCCGACCCAACGATCGATAGTGTCAAGCTGCGCACATGCTCAGCCTGCGACCATGTGACACCCTCGTCTTCGGAATAGGATCGGACGATGTAACCGCTGTGTGTCCGGCAAAGCATCAACAGGCGGCCGTCCTTCAAAGGGACCACGTGCGGCTCCTGCGCCTCCACCGGCAGGATATCGATAACGTTGTCAGACTGGTGCCAGGAATAGCCGTCGTCGTCGGAGTAGAACACGTAGCTGATATAGCCGCTGTGGTCGTCACCCTCCTCCCTGATCTCCTTCTCGCAAGGTGCGAGAATTCGACCGGAAGGCAGTTGGATGAGCTTATCGTTGAAGACGTGATTTGTGCCGGCGAGGGGCGTGGCGATCAGTTGATCGCCCCAGGATTCGCCGTCGTCGGTCGAACGGCGGTAGTACGTGTGGGCGAAGCGCGGAAAAGATTCGGAAAAGTAAAAGTAGATGTAGGAAAGAAGCAGTTGGCCGTTCTGCAAACGTAGCAGACTGGGGTGCCAGTATCCCTCATCCTCGCGAAATGGCTTCGCGCGCGCAATCAGCCTTTCCGACTCACTCCACGTCTTGCCCTGGTCTCCGGAGTACCGTTTAACGATATCTCCAGCGCCTACGTTGTCTCCAAGGATGTCACCGGATTCAGTGTAACATATCAACAACCGTCCATCTCTGAGCAGGGCGATATCGCCCACATTGCCGCGGTACCCGTACTTGTGTTTTGGCATCTTCGCCACATGTATATCTTCGAAAAAGGCGCTAGAGGTCTCTGCCCTTTGATGGGAACCCAATCCTGATTCCTCCTTACTCTTGCTCCTCCCTTGCTTTCGTCCTCCCTTGCCACGGCCAAAGGGGAGAGAGACTGAAGTGAATCCCGTTCGAAGCCAGGACCTTCTGCATCGGGCAGGCGCAGGCTTCCATCCTGAGCCCACTTCAGGCCTCTCTCTACCCTATACGACTGTTACTCCTCAGCAATGTACATGTATTCGGCATTGATCCAACGGAAAGTGGGATCGAAAGCAAGCCCCTGCACGTTTGGATTCACCAGGAATCTGCCGGTCGGCCAGTAGAGCGGGATCATCCAGTACTCGCCAAAGACGATATCCTCAAACTCCGTCCACGCCGCAATGCGGTCCGCCTCATTGGGATTAGACTCGATTTCCGCCAGCAGCGAATCGGTATGCTCATCCCCCCAATGTGTATGGCGCGTTGCGATGAAAGAGTCACTGGCGAAATTGTATGACCCCCAAGCCTGGGCGTCCAGGGAGAACGTCCCGTAGCTGTCCTCCCAGATCTGATACTTCACCCTCTCAGTTGCCTCCATACTGGAGGCAACCGTAATCTGGATCTCCAGGCCCGTCGCATCTTTCACCATCTGCTGCACCGCCTGGGCCAGCTGCGGCCATTCAGGATCCGGGTAGCGGGACCAGTAAAGAATTGGCGGCACGTTCTCGGCGCTCCCATAAGAGGAGTCAGCCACGGCTTGCCTGGCCCGCTCCGGGTCCGCCTGCCAGTACGCCGGCCGGTCCTCACGGTAGAACGGCCCCGAAGGGATGATACCCGTTGCCCGTCGCCGCAGGTTGCGATAGACCGTCTCATGGATCAGGTCCAGATCGATCGAGTAATAGATGGCTTCGCGGATCTTGGGATCGTTTGTCGGTTCCGCCGAGACGTCGAATTCAAGCCACTGCAATCCGGCCAGACCGAAACCCTGTACATGCTTACTCAATGGGTGGTTCGGGTCGCTGGTAAACTGGGCGAAATCAGCGGTCGACGGCATCGCGATGTCCAGTTCGCCGCTTTCGTAGAGCACCAGCTGCGTCTGACGGTCCTGTATCGACTTTAGCGTGATTTTGTCCAGTAGGGGCTGGGGTCCCAGTACGTAATGGGGGTTGGGTACCAGCACGCTCACATCCTCTTCTGGATCGTAGGTTTCCACCATGAAGGGACCAAAGCCGCCGCAATAGTCGGGATGTTCATGCCACGGTGCTTCGTCCGTACCAAGTCTGATCTGCGCCGGGTCCAGAAGCCCCCACGTGCCCAGAATGCCCGACGACGTGACGTCAATGAATGCTGGAGTCACGCCCTTCAGATTAACCTGAAGCGTATGGTCGTCCAGGGCAACCAGGCCGCTGATTTCGGCGTCGCCCCAACTGTCGAAATCATAGGTGGCCACGTCCGCGGTTGCCTCCAGGAATTCGTCAATTCCTTCCACCATATACCAGGCGTAATCCTTGGCCCACTTGAACCGGATATTGAGCCACTCCCAGCCCCACTTGACATCCTGGGCCGTAATCTGCTCACCTGTACACCACTTCAAATCGGGATTCAGGTTGAAAGTATATACGGTGCCATCGTCGCTGACATCCCACGAGTCGGCAGCCCATGAGCGGATACTGCCGTCAGGATGGCGCTCCAGAAGGCCACCGCCCATGACATTGGTACCGTCATACCAGGCAGCTTCATTGATGTGGCCCGCGAAATAGAACACCCGGCCCACGGTCAGCTCCTGTTGGGCGGCCATATCGGCCGGTCTTGAAGAGTCTGACTCGGAGGCTGCCGCCTCTTGCGGGGCTTCGGCGGGAACTGCTGCGGGGGCGCACGCGGTGAGCAGAAACGACAGAATAACGAGCAGATTGGCAAACCTCAGACACTTGTTCATCACTGTTCCTCCTTGTCATGGATGCAAATGGATCCGCAAAAGAGAATCCCGAGATGAGCCTGTAGGTTGTTGCTATGAGTCGAAGATTTGGCTGAATTTCCGCTAATGAGATTGCCCAATTTCAAGATTTCGTAACTACTAAGCCTGAGAGGTATCAGGGATGCAGGGCTGTTCTAGAAAGGCGTTGTGGATGGCATCAATGGCGTTGAGGCCGTGTTTACGAGCAGTAGAGATGTAGGAACGAATCGCACAGAAGATGTGGGCCCCGTCTT
>JAJEDI010000036.1 GCA_022821585.1 Caldilineaceae bacterium | reverse complement strand
AAGACGGGGCCCACATCTTCTGTGCGATTCGTTCCTACATCTCTACTGCTCGTAAACACGGCCTCAACGCCATTGATGCCATCCACAACGCCTTTCTAGAACAGCCCTGCATCCCTGATACCTCTCAGGCTTAGTAGTTACTCTTCCCCGCAATTCTACGCTGTCCACTACGACGAATTCAGCGAATCCGGGAGCTAACGGTTCCGTCGAACCCCACTACCGCCGGATCGGGCTGCAGGAGCTCCCTAGCCACTTTTCTTGTGTTTGCCCTGACTTGATAACTATGTATACTTTGCGTGAACTACCAATTACTCCGAAACTTTCCGCCCCAATCTCCAGGCCGTAGAAAGGTATTTGGCTTTACCTGTCCTCGATTGCTCTTCCTAAAGGGAACAACTGCTTTTTGAACTCCCTTGCAATGGATTGCTGAAGTAGGAAGTACCTTCGTTCGCAAACGCCAGTTTGTAGGACAAAGGAGGTGAACTTGGAGACAACCTCGGGAGACTGCACTGTCACTCCGACAGCGACCGAAACTGCACCGCCACTGGAAAGGAGAAGCGCAAAATGAGCAAGCAACTTTCACGTCGTGACTTTCTGCGCATTGGCGCCGGGAGCATGGGCGCAGCAGCACTGGCCGCCTGTGCCATGCCAACGACGGTCGAGGTGCCCGCGGCACCTGTCAGACCCGAAATCGTACAGTTGGAATATGCAGGGGTTCACGCTCCGTCGGGCCTGGTTGGTGAGTTGAAGAGAGAGCTCGTGGTTCAATTCAACGAAGCAAACCCAGACCTGCGACTGGAGTATACCTGGGGCGCGGCGCGCACGGCAGGTACACTGGCTTCAGAGGCGCTGATGGCCGACATCGCCGCCGGGATTCCTCCGGACCTGGTCGACTTTGAGCCGGCCTCTGTCCCACTTTGGGCAGAGAACGAAGCCCTGGTCGATCTCTCTGACAGAATGAGCGCCGCCAACCTCACCACCGATCTGTTCTACAAAGCAGTCAATGACCAGAACCTGTGGAAGGGCAAGTGGTACGCTTTCCTGTATTCGATGGATGGACGCGTCCTGTATTACAGAAAGGACCTGTTCAGAGAGGCCGGCCTCGATCCCGACAACCCGCCCACGCATATCGATGAAATTGGTGCGGCAGCCGAGGCAATGACGAAGAAAACCGGCGAGCGCTACGAGTCGATCGGCTTCATCCCGTGGGCGTTCCAGGGACGCTGGGTCTATACGTGGGGATTCAGTTGGGGGGCTGAGTTTATGAATCCCGAGACCCTTGAGCTGACCGTGAACCACGATCAGGTGGTGGCGCTGTGGGAATGGATGCGGGACTGGCGCGACCAGTACGGCGGCATCAATGTGATTACTTCCTTTACCGAGGCGTTCGGGGCGCAGGCCCAGGACCCGTTCATCATGGGCGTAGTGCCGATGATGATCAACGGCAACTGGATGATCTCGAACTTCAGAAAGTACGCCCCAGACCTGGACTACGGAGCCAGCTGGATTCCCTACCCGCGCGAGGGCGGGCAGGAGGCCACCTGGACCAGCGGCTGGAGCTGGGCCATCCCCGTTGGCACAGACTACCTCGACGATTCGTTCAGGGCTTTGAGCTACTTGGCGGAGCGCGGCAACATTCAGTGGTACAACCTGGGCCGTTCGAACTTCTCACCTTACATCGAGCATGGTGAGAGCCCCGAGTTCCGTGAAAACCCGGCGATGAGCTTCTTTGTCGACACGCTGCCCTTCGCCGGCATCATGCCGCCGACGCCGATGAGCGATATGGCATGGGCGGGGTTGAGCGACGCCTTTGACGATCTCATGCACGACAAGGTAGATGTGAAAGAGGCGTTGGATGCCTTGAACGTCAGGCTCAACGAGGAACTGCAGCAATACCTGTAGAGCAGAAAAGTTGAACAGATAGTTCACTGTTCAATTTTGGGGCAGTGCATAGGGAAAAGTGAGGGGCGCGAAGAGTGCTCCCACTTTTCCCTATTGTGAACTGCCTTCACGGCGGGGAGCAGATGGCTGCAATCAGGTCGATCCGGGAAAGTAAGATCGTACGCCGGAAGCTGATGTGGGGACTCATTTTCATTTCCCCCTGGCTGATCGGCTTGATAGGCTTTACTGCCTATCCGATCGGCGCTTCTCTGGCATACAGTCTGACCGACTATGCAATCATGTCGCCGCCGAAGTGGGTGGGACTTGAGAACTACGTCGAAATGCTCACTGACGACGATCTGTTTTCCAAAAGCCTCTCCAACACGGTGATCTTTGCCTTGCTGAGTGTTCCCACATCGATTGCAGTGGCTTTCGGGCTTGCCCTGATGCTGAATCAAAGGGTGATGGGCAAGGCGGTCTTTCGCACAATCATTTTCGTGCCTACGCTGGTGCCGAGCGTGGCGCTGGCCATTATGTGGCTGTGGCTGTTCAATCCCCAGTTTGGCGTCGTCAACGGCATGCTTTGGGAACTCTTTGGAATCAATGGGCCTGGGTGGCTGACGGATGAAGACTGGTCGAAGCCTACTCTTCTGTTAATGTCGCTGTGGACCGTCGGATACGGTGTGGTCATCTTTCTGGCGGGCTTGCAGGACATTCCCCAGTCGCTATATGAGGCCGCCGATATTGACGGCGCCGGGGTTGCCCAAAAGACTCGCCACGTGACAATTCCACTTCTCACGCCGGTCATTTTCTTCCAGCTTGTCATTTCCATTATCGCGATCTTCCAGATATTCACAGCGCCTCACGTCATGACAGGGGGGAGCGGGCAGCCGGCAAAGTCGTTGCTCTTCTACGTCATGTATTTGTACCGCCAGGCATTTGTTTACATGAAGATGGGCCACGCCAGCGGCATGGCCTGGTTGCTCTTTCTGATCATTCTCGCTTGTACGTTGGTTATCTTTCGCACGTCAGGATGGGTCCATTACAGCGGCGGCGAGAGAGGAACGACAACCAAGACGTGACGCGCCGGGGGGAGATTAGGTGATTACCCGGTCTTTTCCCGCCGCGCGGGGCCGTAACCATCCTACATTGCTATGCTAACGAAAGCGGACTCGGCAGCGCATGAAGTTGACTGGACAGTCCTGCTCACGCGCTTCATTTTTCTCATAACCCTCCTGACCATTTCGGTCCTGTTCATACTGCCCTTCTTTTGGATGCTAATGACATCTCTTAAGGCGCCCGTGGAGTTGATGAAGTGGCCGCCCGGCTGGTTTCCCGACACATTCCGCTGGCAAAACTACGAGGATGCGGTGACCTACATCCCATTCTTCCGGTACGTGGGCAATACGATGGCGATAACGCTCGGCTCTATCCTCGGCGTACTCATCTCCTGTCCCATGGTTGCCTATGGATTCTCACATATCGACTGGCCGGGACGGGATTTCCTTTTTGTTGTCATGCTGATGACAATTATGATTCCATTTCCGGTCACGATGATTCCTCTTTACGTGCTTTTCGCCAGGATTGGCTGGATAAACACCTATTTGCCGCTTGTTCTGCCACTGTTTTTTGGCGTTCCCTTTTATATATTCCTTTTGCGGCAGTTCTTCATGACAATTCCAGGAGAGTTAACCGACGCCGCCCGAATCGACGGAGCGTCGGAGCCCCGTATTTACTGGCAATTGATTTTGCCTTTGACGAAACCGGCGCTGGCTACCGTCGTTCTCTTCCAGTTTCTGAGCAGCTGGTCGGACTTTCTCGGACCACTGCTTTATCTGAGAGATAGCGACATGTTCACGATTGCCGTCGGGCTGCAGATGTTTCACTCCGAGCACGATACGGAGTTTCACCTGCTAATGGCGGCCTCTACTATACTTACAGTACCCATTATTGTTATTTTTTACCTGGTACAACGCACTTTCATTCAGGGCATTACTTTGACAGGTCTGCAAGGAACCTGAGTTGCAAGGGACCTGGAAACTTGCGGATTTCATAAATGCGAGTAGCGTTAGAGGAAACGAGGCATATGCATTTCGGTTGCATTTTGTCCACACCTGACACTTCGCCCGCTCTTTCTTTTCGAAGCGAGTTAAAGGGAACGCGTCAATAGGGGGACCCAGGATGAAGGCTGATCAGATCGACGTAGCCCAGAGGAAGTATCAGGAGGAGGGATTCTACATTCATCCGGAGCCGCTGCTTCCCCAGGAGGTTGTGGAGAAGGCCATTGCCGGCATGGACGCTTTGAGGGCAGGCGACTATGATACGGGTATTCCGCCGCGTCCTTCGTCGTGGAGTCCTGGAGACGACCCCGATGCGCTGTGCAAGATTGAGATGCCGCAGATAGCAAGTCACGCCATAATGGAACTGGTGTCACACCCAGCGCTTGGCGCCAAGGCGGCCGAGATAACCGGAGCGGAGGCGCTGCAGGTATGGTGGGTGCAGCTGCTTTACAAGCCGCCAACGGCCTCGGGCCAGGAGGTTCGAACCCATGTCGGCTGGCACCAGGACTACAACTACTGGGGGATCTGGGAAGATGACAGCGAGCTGTTCACGGCCTGGGTGGCGCTGAGCGATGTCGCGCCCGACTGCGGCCCGATGAACTTCGTGGTCGGTTCGCACAAATGGGGCTTGTCGACCAAAAGTGACTTCTTTTCTCAGGACTACGAAGCCCTGCGCGATGCCATCCGCGCTGAGCAGAATCAGGAGTGGCAGGAGGAGCCTGCAATTTTGCCGCCGGGCAGTGCAAGTTTTCACCAGAAGCTCACTTTTCACGGCAGCGGCCCCAACCTGTCGTCGCAGCCGCGGCGAAGTTTCGCCGTGCACATGCGCACGGAAAAATCCCGACCAAAGGACAATGTCCGCCAGGGGCTAACCACATTCATCGACGATCCACGCTACTGCCCCATCGTCTTTGGAGAAGCCGACACGCTGAAATGCGCATAAGCGAACAGCGCATCCTCCCTCCGCCAGGCAGCGACAGAACCAGTCAAACTACCAAAACAAGTGTGGTCTAGTTACACGGTGATCACACTTTAGTATTTCGTAATAGGAGAACAGGTCCATGTCCGTCAAACCATACAACATCGAACAGTCCAAGGCCCTGCTCGACCGCTCCGATCAGTTGATCGTAAGGGGATGCCAGGGGCACAAACGCAGCCATGACATGCTGGAGCTCGGCTATCCGGTCTTTACTCAGCGGGCGGCCGGCGCCCGCTTCTGGGACGTAGACGGCAACGAGTATCTGGACTATCTGATGGGCTTCGGGCCCATTTTGCTCGGGTACAACGATCCTGTCATCAATGCGGCGGTGCAGGCGCAGATGGAGGAAGGCACAATCTACAGCACTGCGCACCCGAAGGAACTTGAAGTCGCGGAGACGTTGATCGACCTGATTCCTGCGGTGGAGATGCTCGGCTTCCTGATTGGGGGCAGTGCGGCCACGTCGGCTGCCGTGCGGCTGGCGAGGGCGTACACGGGACGCGACAAGGTCATCCGCAGCGGATACCACGGGTGGCACGACTGGTCGCGCACCGAGGACGAGGGTGCGCCGTCTGTGATCGCTCCGCTCACGATTGAAGCTCCATACGGTGATCTCGATGCGCTGGAGGATATCTTCAAGCAGAATGACAACGAGGTCGCATGCTTGATCATGGAGACGATTCGCGACAGCGGGCCGCCGGAAGGATTCCTGCAAGGCTGCGTGGACATGGCCCATCAGTACGGCGCGTTGTGTATCTTTGACGAGGTCAAGGTCGGCTTTCGGGTTGCCTTTGGAGGGGCAGGGGAGTACTACGGGGTCACACCCGATCTGACGGCCTTTGCAAAGGCTTGCGCGAACGGATATCCCGGCAGTTTTGTCGGCGGACGCAAAGAAATCCTGGATTCGCCGCAGTGCCAGTCGAGCTGGATGGCGGCGACCTTTCACTGCGACCTGCCCAGCCTGGTTGCCATTGAGACTGTCGTCAAAGAGGTCAAGCGACGCGACGGCATTGCCTACCAGTGGAAGATCGGCAACCGACTGATCGAAGGCATAAATGCGGCTTGTGAAGAGGGCGGACTTGGCTACCGGTTGACCGGCACCGGTCCGATGCCCACGCCGGTCATGGACGAGGAGGACAAGGACCGTTGCATCGCAATGCTGCAGGGGTGCCTGGCGCGCGGATTCTACCTTCATCCCATGCACCCGATGTTTCTGACTCTCTCCCACAGCGAGCAGGATATCGAGGACACAATCACGGCTGTGCAGGAGTCGATTGCGAATCTGACGTGAGGATGCAGAAGGTGGATCGACTCAGAGGCAGCAGATACTGAGCAGGCGTAATGAGTTCCTATATTCACCGAATAGAGCAGATTAAATGAGGGCTGGCGAGCAGAAGAGCGATCGAATCGATGTGCCCACTGTGGTGAATCAGGAGCAGGTCGAATTCTATGTGGACAACGGCTATCTTGCCGTGCCCAACCTGTTGGACGCGGCTGAACTGGATGAGTTGAAGCGGGACATTGTCAAGGTCGCGCGTGGGGGATATCCCAATTTGACCATCGAACCGGTGGCGCCAGATTTCAGTGATGAGGAAGTTCTTTCCAAGATTCTGGCCATCCATCAGCCGCATTACGTCAGTCCGATCATGGAAAAATACACCCGGCACCCGATGATCAGCGGCGTGCTCAGCCAGATTACGGGCGCGCATCTGGCGCACTGGTCGGGCAATGTAAAGTGCATGCAGTCTATGCTGTTCATCAAGCCACCCGGCTACCAGGGACAGTCCTGGCACCAGGATGAGAACTACATCCCGACGCGTGACCGCTCGCTGATCGGGGCCTGGATTGCGATCGACGATGCCTACGTCGAGAACGGCTGCATGTGGGTGATACCGGGTTCGCAACGGCCTGGGTATCTCTATCCCACTCGCAGACACGGCAACCCGGACGAGTTCGACACGCATGACGAGATGGCGACCGGGTTCGATGAGTCGCCGCAAATTCCGGTTGAGGTCAAGGCGGGCAGCGTCGTATTCTTTAACGGTTATCTGCTGCATCAGTCGCTACGCAACCGGACGGAAGACAGTTACCGCCGCGTGCTGGTCAACCACTATTTGAGCAGCGAATCGCTGTTGCCGTGGGTCAAGACGTCCGATGAACAGCCGGTGGCACGTGTCGATGTGCGCCGTGTCATTCCGGTGGCGGGCGTTGATCCCTACGCCTGGAAGGGGTACGAGAAGAGTCCTGCGGAGGAGACCAGGCTCTATATCCGGAAAGCCAGATTCGACGAGGAATAGAGCAACATTGAATGTGGAAGGTCTCTCCTCTCCAGTTCTCCAAGTCATTCGCACATAAGGGCCGGAGGCGAAATCAGCATGGCTGATCAGGGCGCCGCGGCGTCAGATTGCCGCATAGAGCATATCAATTTTCATGGTTGGGAGGCGGTCAGGCTGAGTAACGGCCTGGTGAGCCTGGTTGCGGTGCCAGACGTCGGCGGCCGCATCATGGCCTACAATTTGGGGGACTACCCCTATCTGTGGTTCGACCGCAACCTCGCGGGCAAGCTCTTCACCGCCGAGGAAAATATGGGGGACGGGAGTATCGTTGCCTGGAAAAACTACGGCGGCGACAAGACCTGGCCGGCGCCCCAGGGTTGGGACAGCCCCGACCAGTGGCACGGTCCGCCGGACCCGGTGCTCGATACCGGGCGTTATGCGTTGGAGGTCGTGGACCCGTCGGCCGCTGCGGCTTCGATCCGCATGAAGAGCCTGCCAGATCCCCGAACCGGCGTGCAGATCTCCCGCCAGATCACTCTGCATGCCGGCGGCGGGCGTGTCAGCCTCCATTTGGAAATGACGAACGTCTCCGACCAGGTGCGATCCTGGGGCATATGGGACATCGTCCAGGTGGATGCTACCGGCCGCGACGACAAGGGCCAGGAGACCCACAGCGAACAGGCATGGCTTTACATACCCACCAATCCGGACAGCCGCTTCGCACGCGGATTCAACATCATGTTCGGAGAGGAAGACAACCCTGAGTGGCAGCCTGAAGTGCGGCCCAATCTTTTGGGGGCGCAGTACCTGTATCAGCTCGGCAAGATAGGCATTGATTCGACTGCCGGTTGGATCGCATTCGTCAACCAGGCTGCTGATTTCGCGTTCTGCCAGTGTTTTACGTATTTCCCAGGCGAAAAATATCCTGATGACGGCGCGTCGGTTGAATGTTGGACGACCGGGCACGGCGAGCCTGTCGGCGGTCTCGATTTCGGCAAACTCAATCTTTTCCACATGGAGGCTGAAATCCTGGGACCTTTGCGTAAGATGGCTCCCGGTGAAACTCAGAGTCTGGATATAGACTGGTACGTCGCCCGATGCCCCGGCCCTATCGTCAACGTTACGGATGCCGGCTGTGCCAATCAGCGATTAAAGGCCGAGTCAATCGACGCGGGAATCCGTCTAACGGGCGTTTTCGGCCTCTTTCACCTTGGCAACGTGCAGCTCATTTGGCTGGACAAAGATAACTGTGCTTTGGATGCCGAGACGCTAGCTCTCGTCAATCCGCTTAACGTGCTGCGAGTGGATTGTGTGCGCAGGCCGCCAACCGGTGCGCAGATCGCGCAATTAGTCTTGTGTAACGCGCAGGGACAGCCAATCTCGCAGTTGGACAGTTGCCCTATCCACTAACTCCCGGAGGATGAATCAGTGGAATTTCTCAGTCCCTATAGCCAATTGCGCGGCTTCAACTACGTGCCAAGCACTGCGGTTAACGATATTGCATTCTGGCGCGATTACGATGAGGCGTTGGTTGAAAGGGAGTTGACTTTCGCCCAGCGGCTGGGTCTGAATAGCGCTCGCCCTTTTCTTGCTTACGTTGTATACGAACATGATTCCAAAAGCTTTCTGGCCCGGCTCAGGCATTTCGTGCGCACGGCCCATGATCGCGGAATCAGCGTTTTGCCGGTGGTGTGGGACTCCTGCTTTGACGACACGCGTCCTACGATCAGTTCGACAGAGAATAAGTGGATTCCGAATCCCGGGGTGCAGCGGCTAGGGCCTGAGTTCTGGCCAGCCGGCGAAGCCTATTGCGCTGACCTGGTGCAGACGCTGGGTTCGGAGCCTGGGCTGACGATGTGGGACATCATGAATGAGCCGCTGATAACCAGTTGGGTGCGGGATGATACCCCGGAGAGAGAGGAGCGCAAGAGCACAATTTGGAGCTTTGTGCATCATTTTTGCGGGGTGATGAAGGAACTCGACAGCGCGCATCCGATCACTGTTGGCGTGGCCAATGTGGCGACGCTGGCGCATGTGGAGACGCATGTGGATGTACTTTCTTATCACGATTATCTACCTACCCGCGCCGCGATCCGTGCACAGATCGATGACGGCCTTCGCGTGGCGAAAGCCAACCAGAAGCCAATCTTCATCTCGGAACTAGCCTGCCTGGCACGAGCCAATCCGTACGACGTTACGCTGGAGATTTGCCAGGAGGCAGGGATAGGCTGGTATCTGTGGGAGCTGATGATAGGCAAGAGCCGCTGGCGGGACATTCACGGCGTGGTGTACCCGGACGGCACTGTGCGCGACCCCAGCATCGTTGCCGCAATCCAAGGATTCTTTCGGCGCCGGGGTCCTGACATGATCCCGCCTGCAGTGGACAAGGAAGGAGCCGCTACACGAGTACTTGGCCAGGCAAAGGCGTGGCTCGGCACGCGTGAAGGTGATTACGCGCAGGGCACAGCGCTGCTTGAAACTATCGCCAACCTGCTGGAGGCCGGAGAACACGTGCCGATGAGTGATCCGCCCGGCGCGCGGGTGCTGGCGCTTGCCGAGGCTGAAGAGAACGACTCCAACCGGGCTGAGCTTGTCCGGCTGCTGGTCTTGTGGAGTGAAAAGCTGGCGGCTGCAAGTTCCTGAAGAAGGAATTCCCGATTCGTCACAGTCCGCCGATTGGTTGTTTAGGAATGAGCAGTACGAAATTCGATATCGCGGTCGAAAGGAACGACAGAATGCGAACCTTGGTGTTTTGCGACGACAGCGCCCATCCGGCCTCGTTGACGCGGGACGGGCTGGTTGCCCTGGAGGACTGCGGCCTTGAGTTTGACTGGGTGGAGGAACCCTCCGGTTGGCGGATCGAGAGTTTGAATCAGTATCCGCTCGTCATTTTCTCCAAAGCCAATAACCGTTCACGGGTTGATGATGAACCCTGGGCGACCGAGGAGACCGGACAGGCGTTTGTCGAATATGTAGCAGCCGGCAACGGTCTCCTTGTTCTCCATTCGGGAACGGCTCTGTACGACAACTCGCCCTCTCTTTGCCGGCTGATGGGCGGGATTTTCACAGGCCACCCGGCGCAGTGCCCGGTAACCGTAGCGCCACGCGCCGGCCATCCGCTGACCGCAGGCAGTTCATCCTTTACGCTGATGGACGAGCACTACATGATGGAGATGAACGATCCGGACGTGGATCTCTTTCTCCATTCCGAATCCGAACACGGCAGACAGCCGGCCGGCTGGACCCGCACTCAGGGCAAGGGCCGGGTTTGCGTCGTGACGCCCGGTCACAACTTGGAAGTCTGGCGCCATCCCTCTTTCCAGGCCTTGTTGCGCAACTGTTTGTCGTGGTGCGCAGCGGAAGGCGAGCGCGGAGAGGAGCAGTGACTATGACCGCCCCGATGTTGCCCCGCAGGCGGCTCGGCCGCACTGAACTTGATATTCCGGTAGTTCCCTTTGGCACGCTGGGCTTCAGCAACAGTTTCGGTTTCGTGAGCGATGAGGATGCCGTCGGTCTCATAAGACATGCCGTGTCGCTGGGAGCCAATCACTTTGACTGTTCCCGATGCTACGGGGACTCGATGCGCAAGCTGGGGCTGGCCCTGCGCGAGATCCCACGTCAGGATGTAATCATCACGGGGCGGCTTTGCTGTCACTCGGATGCGCCTTGGGGCGGCTATGGCGGTGCAGGGGAAGCGGACTACTCAGCTGAAAGGGCGGTCCGCGACGTGGAGGACCAGCTGGTGCTGCTCGGGACCGATTACTTTGACGGGGTAATAATCCACGACCCCAATAGGATTGAGCCGACGCTGGCCAGAGATGGTTCCCTTGCAGGTCTGTTGCAACTTAAGGCACGAGGTCTGGTGCGAAACGTTGGGTACGGGATGGAGCCGCACGACTTCCACTTACAAGCAATTGCGACGGGGGACGTTGATCTGCTCCTCTGCTTCAACGACTATAATCTCGTACGCCAGACGGCTGCGGACACGATACTGCCTGCCGCTGCCGCTGCCGATGTGGGCGTCTTGAACGGATGGTCAATTCTGCGCGGCCTGCTGACCGGGGTCGACATAGACGAGGTTAGTACGCAACGACGCTACCGGGACGGCGACGACGAGGGGGCTGCCCGCGTTTACTGGAACTGGTGCCGGGAGGAACAGATTGATCTACTGCAGCTGGCGATCCAGTTCTGCCTACGAGAAAAGCGCATCCATGGAAACCCGATAGGCAGCCTGAATGTAGAGCAGTTGGAGGCCAACATTCGGGCCGCTACGACGCCTCTGGACGACAGCGTTTGGACCAGGTTTCAGGAAGAGTTCGGCGTCGAGGTTTGATAGTGAGGAGTGCGGCGCAATTCAGTCATCCCAAAGGGCGAGCCGTGTTTCAGGACGGTTTGGCAAAGAATACTCGTGAAGTCAACTCAGGAGGCAAGCAATGACCCAGACGCCACCACCGGTGCCGCGGCGCCGGCTCGGCCGGACTGAACTCTCAGTACCCGTCATTCCCTTCGGGACGCAGGGGTTCGGCAACCACTTCGGTTTTGTCAGCGACGAGGACGCGGTTGCCCTGATCAAACATGCGGTGTCGCTGGGCGTCAATCATTTTGACTGCGCCCGCTGTTACGGGGACTCACTGCGCAAGCTGGGTCTGGCGCTGCGCGAGATACCGCGCGAAGACGTCATTGTCACGGGGCGTCTCTGCTGCCACTCGAATGCGCCCTGGGGCGGTTACCGGGGTGACGGCGAGCCCGACTATTCGGCCGAACGTGTGAACCGGGACGTGGAGGACCAGTTGAAGATCCTGGGCACTGATTATTTTGACGGCATGCTGATCCACGACCCGAAGCGCATCGAACCCACCCTGGCCAAGGACGGCACGCTGGCCGGCCTGCTGCAGCTGAAGGCGAAGGGGTTGGTGCGCAACGCGGGGTACGGGATGCGTGAGCACCATTTCCACCAGGAGGCGATCGCAACCGGCGACGTCGATCTCATCCTGTGCTTCAATGACTACAATCTCATCCGGCAGACTGCCGCGGGGACGGTTCTGCGTGCGGCGAAGGCGGCCGACGTCGGCGTGATGAACGGCTGGTCGATCCTACGGGGGCTGCTGACCGGCGCAGATATCGACAAGGCCAGAGAGCAGGGGCGCTACAGGAATGACGAGGACGTCGACGCGGCGCGGGGCATTTGGCAGTGGTGCCTTGAAGAGGAGATTGACCTCTTACAGCTGGCGATCCAGTTCTGTCTGCGCGAAGAGCGAATCCATGGCAACCCGATCGGCAGCTTGAACTTGGAGCAACTGGAGGCGAATATCCGGGCGGCGGCGACGCCGGTGGACGAGAGCGTGTGGGCGAGGTTCGAGGCGGAGTTTGGCGTTGCCGCGTAGGCATAGGACAGGGTTCGGGCGCTCGATAGTCACCAAAATGTCATCATGTGGCCAGTTTTATCGCTTCGCTGGAGATACCGCTCATTCGTAAGCAGGCACGTCGTTGGATGGTCATGAAGGAGCAACAGCAGGCCCCTATGGTTAGGGGCAACGAATGTTATTTTTTCGCCTAAGGAAGCCGGTACCGCGGGGAGCAACCCAAAATTGGTGTGGGAACAGTCTGGCGGCTTTTGGAAAGACGCAGGGGAGGCGCCAGGCCGGACATGATCGTGGGTTCCGTCAGTTGGAGGGGATGCGAAGGCAGGCATAGGGCCGGCACCTACGGGGATTTGATGGGACTGGCGCGACGTGGTTTGGCGAAACCCTTCCGACAAGGCACATGTCACCAATGTCGACACCCGACCGCCCGGAACTGCAGTCGTCAGTGGTCAGTTGTCAGAGACGGCGCACCTCTGCCTAAGGGTTGATGGCGGGCTGGCCAAGGTTTCGTCGCCTTGAGAGATTTGCCAGAACTCACCCGCATTTTGGACTGCACCCGCGGAAAGATATCGTTTGACACGCGAGTGAACGTTGGACTATCATGCCACGGGAGCAGGATAGAGGGGGAGGATTCCTGACAGTTCTCGCCAAATCCATCGAATTGCCTGACCACGCCCGCATTCACCTACTTTTTACTCGTATTCCGCAATCTTACATACTTGCAGTTAAGGCCTTTACCAGAGGAGAGTTACGACCATGCAGAAACGACATTTGAGCAGGCGCGGATTCCTGACCCTAGCAGGTGCAACCGGCGGCGCCGCGTTACTCGCGGCCTGTGCTCCCGCGGAGGTTGAAGTCGACCAGTCAGCCGCAGCCGACGACTCGGGAGAGGCAATGCCCGATGTTGACCGCGTGCCGGTGCGCGTTTGGATTGGAGGCAGCTATACGCCTACCGAATGGACCAGCCGTTCGGCCGAGCACCCCATCGTCGTCAACGCGCCGCGCATCCTCGCTGAGCGCTACCACGAAGAGAACCCCGGCACAGAAATTGTGTACGAAGAAGGCCCTGGCGGCGAGGACTACTTTGCCTGGCTGACGGCCGGGGCGACGGCGGGCACGGCACCCAACATGGTGCGCAGCACGCACAATTTTGCAGTGCAGAATGGTTGGGCGGTTCCGATAGACGACTACCTTGCCCAGCCCAACCGCTACGCGCCGGATTATGATAAGTGGATAGACATCTTCTATCCGACCTTCATGAACTCGCTGATTCAGCCGGACGGCAATATTTACTGTGCACCGATCGACAACATCTGGCCTAACATCGAGGTCGGGCTGGCCTACAACAAGGAAACGTTCGACAGCATGGGGCTGGAACCGCCATCGACGTGGGGCGCACAGATGGAGGTGTCCAGGGCGCTGAAAGAGGCTGGAGACGGACTGGCGCCCTGGCAGGTTGAGCAGGCGACCGGCAACCTGTGGCCTCTGGCGCTGCAGATCCTGCCCTCGATGATGCAACCGATCTGCCCGGATATGGACCTCAATGGGGACAAATTCGTTGGCGTCGACGAGGCGCTCCCCGCCTACCGCGCCGGCATCATCGGGCCCAATACGCCGATTTACAAGCGCGCTTTTGAAGAGATGTACGAGCTGGCAACCTACTGGATTGACGCCTTTAACACGGTCGACATCGACCTCCTTTGGCGAGAGGGCAAAGTGGGGCTGCGTTATTCGGGTTCGTGGGAGTTTTCGCGCATGGCCAATGACCCCAATGTAACTTTCGAGAGAGGTTTCCTGCCGCCGCCGCTCCCCAACAGCAGTGAAATTCCAGCGACGGACACCACGCCCGGCGCGACCGACCCGCCGCGCACGACTGCCGGTGACGGAACGGTACCCGGCGATCTGCTGACCGCCATCCAGGGATCAGAGTTTGTCACGATGGCGTCCTCGACAGAGAAGGACGGCAATCTGGAACAGACGATTGATTTCTGGATGTTCCTCACCGAACCGCAGAACAACGCATTCCTCGTCAATGAGAACCAGGCGCGCATTTCTTCGGCCGTGGACGCGCCGCTCGGATCGATTTGGCAGGAGATTGCCACCTTCAAGTTGCCCCTCTATGAGTACGCGATTGCCTGGTGGGGCCAGGGCTGGTATTGGGACAATGACAACTTCATGCGATGGCGGCCGGTATTCATCGAGTGGATTACGGGCCAGATCGATGAAGCAACCTTCTACGAGCGGCAGGAAGAGGAGTTTGCCGCCGGCGCGCAGCGCTACGAAGAGA
The DNA here is from genome assembly GCA_022821585.1 of Caldilineaceae bacterium. GTDB lineage: Bacteria > Chloroflexota > Anaerolineae > Caldilineales > Caldilineaceae > Bin5. The sequence goes on along the minus strand of JAJEDI010000036.1, from coordinate 19,760 downwards.
TTCTGCAGGAGCAGACCGACGACAGTTAGAAACAGTATGAACCGGTGGTCAGTGCTGTGGTCTGGCACTGGCCACCGTCCTCGGACAACAGTTAGCTAATCACAGGTTTTTGCCGATAATGGGAAGAGGACGGCTGCTCGCATTCGCCGCTATCGGACTGCTGCTGGCGGCTATCGCGGTAGACTACGCGCAGGCACAGGTCCGCTTGCGCAACATTTCCATCTCGGGGGAGTTCGACCAGCCCAAGGTCATCGCCGACGGCAAGAGCTCGATCATTCTGACCGTGCGCGTTACCGAGAATGGTGAGCCGCGCGGCAACGCGCTGCTCCAGGCCTGGCTTGAATCCGGCGGCGGTCTTCTCATTCCGGAGTGGAACTATACCGACGAAGAGGGTTACGCCGAGTATACGTACACGCCGAATGCGGCGGGCCCCTACGATCTGCAGGAGGATACGATCGCGCATGTGATCGATATCAACGTCGGTCGTCTGTTTGAGGTTGATAAGCATTACCGGATTCAGATTCCAATTGAAGCGCCTCTGACCACGGACTAAGGATAAGGAACAGCTGAATGAGCAGTGCGCAGTCAACGCAGCCAGATTCGGCGGCGGGCGGTCGCCGACTCTGGAGAAGAAGGACTGAAGCTACGCCGCTCAGTTGGAGAGCGTTTCGCCGCTCCTGGCAAGCTTACGCGCTCCTCAGCCCGATATTCGTTCTGCTAATCATATTCGTCTACTATCCTCCTATCCTGGGCCTCATTCGCGCCTTTTTCCGCTGGCGCCCCGGTGTACCGGCTACGTTCGTCGGCTTCGACAACTTCGTCACATATTTCACGTACGCTGAGACCCCGCATGAACTGGTCAACATCGTCAAGCTGCTGGTTTTCGGCCTCTTTGCCGGCATTGTTATGCCGTTCATCATGGCCGAGCTTATCTTTTTCGTGCGCTCAGCGGCTCTGAAGGAACTCTACCGACTTCTGGTAATCATCCCGATGCTTGTTCCCGGCATCGTAACCGTACTTCTGTGGCAGAAGCTTTACGATCCGTACCTCGGGCCAATCAATGACCTACTGCGGGCAATGGGCCTTGAGCATCTGGCATTGAACTGGCTGGGCGAGCACAGGATCGCCATCTATGCGATCATGTTTGTAGGTTTCCCGTGGGTGTGGGGGGTGGGCACGCTGATCTATCTGGGCGGGCTGGGCCAGATTTCCGACTCGGTGTATGAAGCCGCGGCACTGGACGGCTGCACCGGCGTGGGGCGGGTGCTGCGCATTGACATACCGCTGGTGCTGGGGCAGGTACGCCTGCTGGCGATCCTGGCGATAATCAACGCTATCACAGCGTTCCAGAACATTTTAGTTCTCACCGACGGGGGACCGGGGTTCTCGACGATGGTGCCCGGGCTGACGATGTTCCATTCGGCCTTTCGCGCGCAGAAGTTCGGCTACTCCTCTGCAATTGGCCTGCTGTTGTTCATCATTGCCATGTCGGGAACATTGATCATTAACCGGGGCATCCGGCCTGCGAACGAAGAGCTAAGGCAGTAGAGCGTTTCAGTTTGACGCTGAATGCCGGGCGAGGCGGCTAAGCGACTACCGGCAGCATTTTTTGCGGGAAACAGACATGACGACCGAATTACAGAGGAGCCCGACCCGGCGCCCGCTGCAGATGTCCCAATTGGGCCTCCATCTTATGATCGCCTTCCTGCTGCTCCTCTCGCTGGTTCCGACGGTGATCATGATCAACCTGTCGTTCAAGAACGGGCTGCAGTACCGCTGGGAGCGCTGGACTCTGAGTCTGCCGTTGCGGGGCTCGAACTATTTGTCGGCCTGGGATGTAATCGACGCCTACATGATCAATACAGTGCTTGTGGCCGTGGTCGGTCTTGCCGGCGTGCTGATTCTCTCGCTGATCGGCGGCTACGTCTTCGCGCGCATGCGCTTTCCCCTGCGAGAGCCGCTCTACTACGCTATTATCGCACTGCTGATGGTGCCGTGGGTGCTCTCGTTTATTCCCGCGTACATGCTCTACAACAATCTGGGCCTGCTCAATACGCGCTGGGCTTTGATCATCCCCAACGTCGCCGGGGGCCCGATATTCGGCATCTTTCTGATGCGGGCGTTCATCACCGGTATTCCGGAGGAGCTCTATGAGTCGGCGCGGTGTGACGGAGCGGGCGCGTGGTCGCTCATTTGGCGAATAACATTCCCCCTGAGCCTGCCAGGGCTGGCAACGCTCTCCGTGCTCAATTTCGTGGCGGAGTGGAACTCGTTCCTGTGGCCGCTGGTGACGATCAGCGATATGAGCAAGCAGGTGATCTCGGTCGGCCTGTTCCGGCTTTCGCGGACGACGAACGATTTGGTCGATTTCGGATCGGGCGGTCCTCTCTTCGCCGGTTATGTGCTGGCATCGATACCCCTTGTCATTCTTTTCATCGTGCTGGGCAAATTCTACGTCGAGGGGTTGGTTGAGTCCGGCATCAAGATGTAGGCATCTCGACCCTCTGCAAATTGACAATTGAAGGTCCCTCTCCCCGATTCGTCAGGCCTTTGTGTGTTCTCAGTTGGCCCGGCATAGACTATGACTCTTGCTATTGGATTCGACGGACCGATCAGTTCTAAAACCGAAAGGGGACAAAGACCATGCGAAGAATGCGAGTTAGCAGACGTGAATTCCTGTCGGTGGCAGGCGCGGCGGGTGGCGCGGCTGTCCTGGCAGCCTGTGCTCCCGCGCCTGCGGGAACAGACGAGGGGCAGGCCGCCGCACCGGCAATGGAAGACGTGGAGCTCCAGCTGGCAGGGTGGCCGGGTCAGGGGCCGGAGTTAATTGAGGGGCTGGAGACATTTGAGGAAGAGAATCCAGGAATCAAGGCCACTTGGTTAGAGACACCGGGAGATTACCGGGCGAAACTGCTTTCCATGATCGCGGCCGGCACGCCGCCCGATACTGCCTTCAGCACCGACTACTACACTTTCGCTCGCGATGGACTCCTGATTGATATCACAGACATGCTGATGGCCGATCCTTTGTTGGGGGCCGAAGACTACTTCATCCAGCCGCAGGAAGAGGAGCGCTGTACTTGGGAAGGACGCTGGTACGGCATTGGCTCATGTTGGGTTTGCCACCACATTTATTACAATCGCGCCATCTTCGAAGAGGAAGGCATCGACCCCCCGAGCAACGATCCTGACGAAATCTGGACGTGGGACCATTTCGTGGATGTTGCACGCCAGATGACGGTGGACGCGAACGGCAATCACCCCGGAGACAGTGGATTTGATATCGAGAACGTCGAACGCTGGGGCATGAACATTCCCTACTGGATGCACTGGTCATTCGTACTTTCAAACGGCGGCTATGTCTGGCATCCGGAAACGAGGCTTTACGGCTACGACCAGCCAGAAGCGATTGAGGCAGTGCAGAAGGTAGCTGACTTGGTGCTGGTGGACCAAGTAATGCCCAACTCTGCTACTTTTGAGGCGATTGGCATGGGCTTCGTGCAGCTGCTGGAGACTCGTACTATGGCGATGGTCATTGAAGGCTCATGGTCGATGGCCTATACACATGATATGCAGGAGCCATTGGGTACGGCGGTACTGCCCAAGATGAAAGTGCCCGCCACGTGGCTGTCGGCACATCTGCACACGATTATGCAGGGTACGAAGCACGTAGACGAATCCTGGAAGCTGGTCCGCTTCCTCAGCAGCCCCTACTACCAGGAGTTGTTCCTGGTTTCCGGCCTATGGTTGCCCAGCCAGAGGGCGTTGATAACAGAAGATGCGATGGACCGCTGGATGTCTCTTGAAGTACACCGGGAAGGTTACAGAAATATCGCTACCAAGTGGGTACCGGATTACGGGCACCCGATGTACGGACCTCCGGGCGAAGGCGAGGCGAGCGGTTTCATCTGGCCGGCGCTGGACGCGGTCTGGATCGGAGACAAGACTGCCGAAGAGGCGTTGCTGGAGGCCACGCCAAAGGCGAACGAAGTCCTGGAGAATGCGTAAACCGACTTTCTGTGGCGGGTGACCAAGGTCCGGTCAGGATCCTAGTTCACCCGTCGCGCCTTGCCGGCCCTTCCCCGCCCAGCGCTGTACCCGGATAAGAGAATGTCTGCGATAAACCAGAGGCTCAGTAGTTGGGGTCTGAATTCACCCGCGGCCAGACGAAATATCACCGGTTACATCTTTATATCCCCGTTCATTCTTGGCGTCCTTATCTGGTTTCTTGTTCCGGCCGCCACCGCCGGCTGGCTGACATTTCAGAAGTGGAATCTGATCACGGCACCGCGTTTTGTCGGCCTGGACAACATCGAGAACCTGTTTGAGGACGAGCTCTTTCTGCAGTCTCTGAAGGTTACCACCATGTACACCCTAGTGGCGGTCCCTCTCGGTCTGGTGCTGAGTTTCTTCATTGCGTTACTCCTCAATACGAAGATACGCGGCATCAGCATCTATCGCACTGTCTACTATCTCCCCAGCATTGTTCCGGCGGTGGCCAGCGCGGTCCTCTGGGCCTTCATTCTGAACTCGGAGTTCGGACTGCTCAACGCCGGTCTGCGAGCGGTGGGCTTGCCCAAAATCCTCTGGCTGCAGGAACCGGAATGGGCCTTGCCGGCTCTGATTCTGATGAGTCTGTGGGGACTGGGAGCCACCATGGTGATCTACCTGGCGGGACTGCAAGGTATACCTGATGTGTACTATGAAGCAGCTGAGATCGACGGGGCCGGCGCCGGGAACAAGCTGATCCACGTAACTATCCCTCTCCTGTCCCCCGTCATTTTCTTCAACCTAGTCATGGGCATCATTGCCAGTTTCCAGATCTTTACCGCGGGATACCTTATTACCAGCGGCGGTCCGCAGAACGCCACGCTCTTCTACGTCCTGTATCTGTATCGGGCGGGATTTCTGCACTTAAAGATGGGGTATGCGGCTGCCCTCGCGTGGGTGCTTTTCATCATCATCATGGGACTGACGGTGCTCATCTTCAAGTACGTGGGGAGCATGATCTACTACGAAGACACACGTTAACACAGTGCTCCAGGCAGAAGTAAGAAGTCGGCGGGCAAACGTTTGGGGTACTGGCCAGGGAGCAAAGGGCAGTAAAGCGAAGTGTTAAAGAATGTTGGACAGCGGACTCTAATTCAACTGATTCTTCTGGTTGGGGCGATCCTGATGGCTCTGCCATTCCTGTGGATGGTAAGCAGTTCGCTGAAGCACGAACTTCACATTTTTCAGTTTCCGCCCCAGATAATCCCCAACCCGATACGCTGGCTAAACTATCCCGAAGCGCTGGCAAACCCGAATGCGATGCCGTTCCACATTTACGTCAAGAACACGGTGATTATTGTCATCGTGCGTGAGGCGGCGGTCTTACTCTCCGCCTCTTTCTGTGCCTATGGCTTCGCGCGGCTGCGCTTTGTGGGACGCGACATCTGGTTTGGCATAGTTCTTGCTACGATGATGGTGCCCTACATTGTTCTGATGGTGCCGACCTATGTACTCTTTGCCCGTCTCCAGTGGATCGACACGTTTCTTCCCCTCACGGTACCATGGTTCTTTGGTGGCGGTGCGTTCAACATTTTTCTATTGCGCCAGTTCTTCCGCACCATCCCTGAAGAGCTGGCGGATGCGGCGCGAATCGACGGGTGCAACGAGTATGCCATCTATGCGCGCATTCTGATGCCGCTGGCCAAACCGGGCCTGATTGCGGTGGCTATCTTCACTTTCATCGATGGCTGGAACGACTTCATGGGCCCGTTGCTCTACCTTAACTCGCCGGAGAACTACACGGTCGCCCTGGGGCTTGCGCTTTTCCGGGCGGCCGTTGGCGCGTTTGGATCTGCAGGCGGGCGCGCTCGCTGGGACTGGCTTATGGCCGCTTCGACGGCTATGGTGATTCCGGTCATTCTTGTCTTTTTCGCCCTGCAGCGCTACTTTGTCAAGGGAGTCGTAATGACCGGGCTGAAGGGCTGAGGCCGGGACAGGCGCAGGGGGCGCAGAGGCAATTCTGCCACAGCCGCTGCCTATGCCTAGCCGTTATAATCCAAGAGGCGCAAAGAACTTAACTTGAGGAGTGAAGACTAATGTTCAGGCAAGCCGAGATCGACCAGTTTCACCGCGACGGATTCATCGTGGCGAAGGGGGTCATACAGGGCGAGGAACTGGCGGCGCTGCGGGAGGCGGCGGACCGGGTGATGGAGGAGGGGATGGCGGGCGTCGATGAAGAGGGGCACCGCTACCGGCCGAATCCGGACGGCTCGCGCACGTACTTTCGCAGCGAATTCATGTGGGACAGGGACCCGGTCTTTCAGGCGGTGACGGCCAACCCGTCACTGCTGGCGCACTACGGTCAGCTGGTCGGACACCCCTTCATGCCGATCGTCGATTCTTTCGTCTGCAAGATTCCGGAAGGCGATGTGCCGGTCCACTGGCATCAGGACCCGCCGTTCGGCGACCCGGAATGGCCGGATACTCATCCAATTCCAAATATCGACGCTGATATCTACCTGGACCATTCAACGATCGAGAATGGCTGCGTGTGGGCGATTCCGGGGCATCACCTGGTGGGCCACGTTGAAGTGGAGAATTATTCGGAGGAGATGTTGTTCGAAGAACTGGGCGCGGTGCCGATCGAGTTGGGGCCGGGCGACGTCAGTTTCCACTGTTTGTCGGCTCCGCACGGCTCTGCCGGCAACCGCACCAGCGATTTGCGCCGCACTTTCTACGTGCATTACATGAACGCCGAGGTGCAAAAGGAGTGCTACGGGCATCTTGGCTACGTACAGCAGTTGGAGAAGGAACGCGGTCTGTTTGACGCGCGGGCTTTGGCGGCGGCCCAGAAAATGATCGATGCGCGCGTGGAACTGGGCTACGGTGGACTGGAAGGAAGCTGTGTGCGGCTGATGGAGGAAGGGTTCGAGTTCACGGGCGAACCGAGGACGCCGCCAAGACACTGGGGCCCGCTGATCGCCGCCATGTCCGAGGATGAGATCAGGCGAAAGAAGAGTCTGACCTTTTTGACTCAGGCAGCGTAATGCAGGCGAACCATCGGGCATCCCGCTTGCGGGCTAAAGTGGATCGGGCTTGATTCCCGATATCCCTTTTGCCTCCAGCGGGCTTCTTATATTGGAGCCACTCTGCAAACCTGTAGCAAATAGGCAGGTGGGTTGCTCCCACCCTTGTTTCGTTCCCATCAGAGGCGAGAAGGCAAGAGAACGTGATGCTTTCTTGAGTGGGAGGTAGAAGCGTGTTCACACAGGCAGAGATCGATGGGTTTCACCGCGACGGTATCATCGTAGCCAGGGGCGTCATTCAGGGCGAGGAGCTGGCGGCTCTGCGCGCGGCAGCCGATCGCGTCGTAGAGGAAGGGATGGCGGACACCGCCCAGACCGACCATCGCTACCGCGCTAACAACCATGGGATTCCAACCTACTTCCGAAGCGAAAGGATGTGGGACCGCGACCCGGCTTTCCAGGCGGTGACGGTCAACCCGACGCTGCTGACCTGTTTCGGTCAGTTGATCGGGCATCCCTTCATGCCGGTGGTAGACTCGTTTGTCTGCAAGATTCCCGAAGGGGATCTGCCTATTCACTGGCACCAGGATCCTCCGTACGGCGATCCGGAATGGACGGCGACGCACTCCGTTCCCAACATCGATGCTGACATCTACCTGGACCGCTCGACGGTCGAGAACGGCTGCGTGTGGGTGATTCCGGGGCACCATTTAGTGGGCCACGTAGAGGTGGAGAACTATTCGGAGGACGCCTTGTTCGAGGAACTGGGCGCGGTGCCGGTGGAAATGGAGCCAGGCGATGTCAGTTTCCACTGCATTTCGGCGCCGCACGGTTCGGCGGGCAATCGCACAGGCGACCTGCGGCGCACGTTCTACATACATTACCTGAACGCGGAAACGCAATACCAGTGCTACGGTCAAAAGGACAGGATTCAGAAACTGAAAGACAGGCTGGGCCTGTTCGACGCCCGCGCGCTGGCGGCAGTCCAAGAGATGATTGACACTCGCGAGGCACTGGGGTACGGCGGCCTGGAGGGAAGCGATTTGAGCCTAGGTGAAGAAGGGTTCGAGTTTACGGGCGAACCTAGTACGCCGCCTCGACATTGGGGCACATTGATTGCGGCCATGTCCGAGGAAGAGATTTGCCGCAAGAAGAGCCTCACCTACCTGACTGCAGCTACACGATAGACCCCGCTTGGCTTTCACAGAATAGGCTTGAATTAAAGGCGAGACTCTGGGCCATACCATGTTCAGTGCTTGAGAAGCCGCAGCGACATGCATCCCCGATGGAGCCGGGATGAACGGCAGGTCCGCTTAGACTCGGTCCACGGCGGGACGCGCCAAGATTGCGTGATGGATGTTTGGGCGGCAATTGCTCCATAGCGGCGTCGACCGAACAGTTCTCTTGCCATGCCCCCATATAACAGCTTCAATCTGACTTGCGACCTACGGCGACTTGGCGTCGAGGCGGGCGATATCCTCTTTGTGCACTCCTCATTCAAGTCAGTTGGGCCGGTGGAGGGTGGGGCTGAAAGCGTGATCAAGGCCTTGGAAGACGCGATTGGTCCGGAAGGCCTGTTGCTGATGCCCTCCTTCAATCTGGTGACGTGGGAGTTGCGGCCGGAAACGTGGGACATCAACAGCACACCATCTACGGTCGGATGGATAACTGAGCAATTCCGACAGCAGCCGGGCGTCTATCGTTCGGACCACTATTCGCACTCGGTGGCGGCACGGGGAAGAGGGGCGGAAGAGTTTGTCGCCGGGCATCTTCGTGAGGAGGGGTACGGTTCCCATTGGGACCGCAAGCCGTGGGGCAAGACGTTCGGCCTGCATTCGCCCATGTACAGGGCCTACCGGGCTAGTGGAAAGCTGCTGATGCTGGGCGTGGACTACTACACTTCGACCTACGTTCATCTGGTCGAGGCGATGTACTGGCACACGCTGCGCGCCCGGAACCGAGATACAGAGCGTGAGCCTGCATTCCCGGCCCTGGATCGCGTCAAATTGGGGGCGTTCTGGGAACGGTCAGGTGGGCCGCAGCACGGGCGGGTTGGCGAGGCAGCCTGCCGGTTATTTGGGATACGGGGTTACGTCGACACGCTTCTGGCCGAGGTGGAAAGGAATCCCCGGCCCTACTTGCGCTGATTGTTGATTTACCCGCCACCTAGCATGGGCCAGTGAGCCAGAGAGCGTACTTCTCCTCTTAATCAGGCTTATACTTCGGCTGTCGCGGCGTATGGTCGCGGACCATGCGGGTCGTGCGCTTTTGCAGCGGGAGTTCGACGCGTGCCCCACCTTGGAGATGGGATTCGATGATGCCGAAGATGAGTTCGTTGCCGGCGCGGGCCGCACGTACGCCGCCCCTGGGAGGTTGGCCGGTGTCGAGCGCATGGACAAGGTCCTGGACGGCTCGCAATGTAGAACTGGTTGGGGGTGTCTGCGGCGCCGGGGCGGGCTGGAGCTCGTTACGCCCGCGCAGACCAACCGGTGCGGCTTTCCGCACCTGCCATTCGCTGCCGTCGCCGAAGGCGGTAATGGTCCCTTCGGAACAGATGGCCTCAGTTTCCGAGGCGCGGGCGGTGAGCAGGACGTGGGCCTTTACCCCATTTGCGAATTGAATGGTCCCTTCGCCCTGCGGATCGCCGGTAAGAACGTCGCCATCGAACATGCTGTCGCCTTCGGGAAGGTGACCCTGCACCCATTCGGCAGGCTCGTCGTTGTTGAGCCTCAGGACCAGGTCGAGAAAGTGGCTGCCTGAATTGAACAACGGGCCGACGTTATAGATGATTATGTGCTGCAGGACGCCCAGTTCTCCGCTGTCAATGATCTCCTTCATGCGGTCGTATTTGGTATCATAGCGCCGGTTGGTGCCGAGATTGAGAATGGCGCCGTTCCTCTCAACAGCTTCGACCATGGCGTCGGCGTCGGCCATTGAGGCGGCCATTGCTTTTTCAGCATAGATCGCTTTGACGCCGCTGTCTGCGCAGTCGACGACGATGGCGGCGCGCGGCTCCGGCTGCGTGGCTACGCTGACTATGTCCAGGTCCTCTTTGGCGAGCATCTCGCGGTAGTCGGTGTACTGGCCTGCCGTGGGCACGCCGTGCAGTTTACCGAACTCGGCCATGACGTCGGTACGCAGGTCGGCGCAAGCGACGAGGTCCGTGCGTTCGCAGGTCGTGTAGCCGGCGGCGTGTGAGTAGGGCAGCGCGATCCTGGCATAGCCGACCACTTCGTTGTCGATGAAGCCGCCCATGCGGCTGCAACCGATTACAGCGGCGCGGTAAGTTTTCATTGTTTCCTTCCCCCTGTGGAATGCCGCTTGTGAAAGGTATCGCTTCCAAACTCGGAAATCGATCTGCAATCAGCCCAGCGCGTTGATCTTATCGCGGAGCTCTTGAGTTAACCCCATCTCCTCGGCCTGGAACGCCTGATCAATGTGGGAGGTGCTGCGGCAACCGATCAACACGGAAGTGATTCCAGGTTGGCCAATTGCCCAGGCCAAAGCGAGCTGCACCATCGAAATACCCGTTTCGGAGGCCAGCTCGCGCAGACCCTCCATGCGACGCATCGAGGTGTCGTTTTCGTAGATTTCCCAGTGGTCCGGCATGACATCAAAGCGCGTCCCCTCAGGCGCCGTCCAGGTCTTGGTGTACTTGCCGGTCAGGAACCCGGCGCCCAGCGGGCTGTAGGAGATCACACCAATGTTCTGGTCGGCACAGAACGGAAGCAGCTCGGCCTCAATGTCGCGAATGGCAACACTGTAGTTAGGCTGTACAGATACCATGGGCGCCCAGCCGTTCACGTCGGCGATCCATAGTGCTTTGCAGAGCTGCCAGGCGGCGAAGTTGCTGCAGGCTATATAGCGTACTTTTCCCTGCTCAACCAGAGAATTGAGAGCGGCGAGCGTTTCTTCGAAGGGTGTGCCGCCATCGTAAGCGTGGAGCTGGTAGAGATCGATGACGTCGGTCTGCAGCCGGCGCAGGCTATCGTCTGCGAACTGCAGGACACGCTCCCGGCCCAGTGGCGGTGCGATCTTGGTCGCCAAAACGACCTTGTCCCGGTTGCCGTTGCGGGAAAGCCACTGACCCAGGACCTCTTCTGAACCGCCGGCGGAATAGACTTCGGCGGTGTCGATCAGATTGATGTCCCTGTCCATGGCGTGGTCTAGAATTGAGAACGACGTTTCAGCGTCAATTTCGCGGCCGAAGGTTACGCTACCCAGGCCGATTGAACTGACGTTCAGTTCGGAGTTGCCTAACTGACGAGATTCCATCTTCCATACCTCCCTACATTCCTGAGTGGTTACGATCCGACTCGGACTCACTTGCTGCCGGATACCGGCCGCTTACCCAGCGACCGAACTCTTTTCCTTCGGTAAATCAGCTTCCCAGAGTCAGCTTTGCCGCATCCTTTTGGCTGCGGCCACCAGGTCGTCCTGCCAGTAACTCGGGTTGAGCAGCTCGGGATCGTCGATTCGTAGCTGGCGCAGTTCGTGGAGCAGGTCGGGGGAGAGCGTCGTGCTAGCCGCCACCAGGTTTTCTTCGAGCTCGGCCTCGGTGCGCATGCCGACAAGGACTGAGCCGATGCGCGGTTCGGCCAGTGCAAAGGCGATGGCCGCCTGCGCCGGCGTGAGGCTGCGGCCGGCTGCATGCCGAGATTTGGCGGCGGCCTCGGAAACGAGCTGGCGGAACCGCCTCGAACGTGCTTTCAAGGGTTCAAGCCTGTCGGGCAGGTAGTCGGCGCGTTCGGTCAAGACCCCTTGCAGCAGAACCGAACGCACCATAACGCCAACATTTTTCCTTCTGGCCGTGGGGAATACCCTGCTCGCCAGGCGCTGGTCGAAGAGCGAATAGGTGACCTGAATTGCGTCAAACAGGTCCAGCTCGAGCGCGGCCAGGGGCAGATCGGGGCCATAAAATGAGCCTCCGCGCCAGAGAATCATACCGTTGGCGCGTGCCTCAGAGAAGATCTCGGCTACGAGGTCGGCCTGTTCGAGGAGGTCGGCGTCGACGTTGTGGATCTGCCAGATATCGACGTAGTCGGTCTGCAGCGAGCGGAGGCTGTTCTCGAGACCGGAAAGCATGGCCCGGCGCAAGGCCTGGCCGCGCAGTGTCTTTCCGTTGGCTTGCACGGTGGCTTTGGTCGCCAACACGACCCGTTTGCGGCGGCCGAAGAGGGCACGGCCGAGGACCGCTTCGCTGTTCCCATAAGCCTGGGCAGTGTCAATGAAGTTTATTCCGGCGTCCAGCGCCGCGGCGACCAGGCGTTCGGCGGCGGACGTGGAGGGACGGCCGTATTGGCCAGGGACTGGTATGCCGTAGTCCATCCCCAACTCAACCGTCCCCAGGGCGATCGGAGAAACCGATAATCCGGTTCGTCCAAGAGTGCGATAGTGGCTGCGGTCCATGGGCTGATTCCAGCGGATGTTGGCAGGCGGTTGGTACAGTAGCTGCCTACTGAACTGAGGTCTCCGGCTGATCGTGGATGGGCAGCGTGCCCGACATGTACTCCTGTTCCCACAGGGCTACCGTCTCCTTGACGAACTCGTCTACCGGCCTTTCGATCCCGTGTTGGGTCATTAACTGTGGCAACCATTTGTGGCCGAAGGCGACGTGCTGCCGTTCGTCGGCCATGTCGTAGCTGACGAACTGGGCCGAGAGACGGTCGCCGGTTTCGGCATAGGCGGCCATCTGCACGTGACGGTGGGGGAAGGCGTGCGTCTCGTTGCCCATGGTCAGGAGGCAGTATTGGGTGGCGGCGTCGTACTGGCTGCGCCAGGTGTAGATGCGCGTGTTCTGGGGCACCTTGGTATAGTCGCGTCCGTGATGGGCCAGCCATTCGATGCCGAGCTTGCAGTGCCGGGTCTCGTCGTAGCAGTGGCGGGCGCTGTCGTAGGTGAAGGCCCAGGGCATGTCAGGTGACAGGTGGATGATGAGGGCGACGGTTTCGGCGGCGAGCATTTCCTGGCTGTAGCTCTCGAAATCCCGCAGACGCTGCGTTGCATGATCGACGTCGGTAATCCGTTTGCCCGCGTCGCGATTGACAAGGCTGAAGCGGCTGTCGCGGGCGGCGTCGCGGGGGCATTCGAAGGTCGTGCGGCATGCGACAGGCGCCGGTTTTTCCTGCCGGTCTTCGCGGCCGGAGACGCCTCCGGCTGCCGCGAGCAGGTCGGCGACGTAGGTTTCCCATTCGCCTGGCGCATGGTTTGCCAATGCCTCTTCTGCCCAGGTGAGTTGCAGCTCTTCATCGATCAGGATGTGTTTGAAGGCATACAGGGTGGGCGCGTCGGGATTGGCGAAGGTCTGATCGCAGTGCCAGCGGTAGGTGTCGACCAAAGCCGGTTTGATCACGCGAAAGAGGCCGGCCAAGAGGTCGGCTTCGTTGGGCGCGTGGAGGGCTTCGGCCATCAGGTGTTCGAGGGCGTCGTCACCGGGCGGGCGGAAGGCAGGGGTCTGGATCTCACGCAGGCGCTGGTAGAGATGCTGTACGTGCTGGGCATCTTCCCAGAGCAGGCGGCCCATGGCCAGTTTCCATTCCATGTTGGCGGTGCCAGGCAACCATGCGGCCAGAATGCGCAGGGCCTCATATTCGATAAAGCGGTAGCGGTTGAGCAGTTGCTTGTTGTGAGCGAAGTCGATCTGCTCTGGCGGGGACAGTACCTGCATTATCCTCCTCCTTACTCGATATCCAGGAGCGCGGCTGCATTTCCGTAGAAGATGTCCTCGACCTGGCGTTCGCTCAGCTTCAGCCGGTCGCAGGCGAGGCGGATGCTGCGCAGCGACTCAAGGCCGATCAGGACGGGCTTTAGCGAGATGTGCTTCTCTTCCAGGTCCATCTCGTCTGCATAGAGCCAGTGGAAAGAGTCGCCGATGGCAACGCAGCGGCCGCGCGTGTGGCTGACATGGAAGTCGGTCCCATACATGAGCTTTTCGTGGCCCATGGTTTCGACGATGGCTTCGAAGGCGCCGGCCTCGGTTACGGCGGATGTGTCAAACCAGACGTTGTCGAGGCCGCGCAGGCTCTCGATGCCCTCAATGGTATGCCAGGGGTTAAAGCCGCGGGCGGCGTGGGCCAGGATCAGCTGCATTTTGGGATAGGACTCGCAATAGCGCCGGATGGCGGCCTGATTGACAGGGTCGGCGAGGGCGCGGTCGCGCACCATGTGCAGCGTGATTGTCAGCCCGAGCGTGTTGGCGGCGGCGACATGTTCCTCGGGAAGATAGGCCTCGATGGGCGCGGTCCAGGTCGGGTCTGCGGCGGTGTAGGAGCCGGCGCCGGATTCGGGCGTACCCAGGCGCGGATTCAGGGGCGCCATGGTGTGGTAGCACTTCAGGCCGGTCATACCGAGGCGGCGCACTTCGTCGAGGATGGTCTCGGCGTCCATGTCGGGCGAGATGATCAGCTGGCCGCGCGATTTGGCTGCCAGGGGAGAAGGGCCGTGTATTTCTGCGCTGATGAATTCATTGTTGGCCTGGCGGTCACCGAGAAAGGCGAGGCCGAAGAAGAGGCCGCCCACCACGCGTCCTCCCGGATGGAGCCACTCCGAGTATCGTTCGAACTCGGCCAAGCCCAGGCGGGGCGGCGTGTCTGACAGCCCGGCGGGGGGACCACCGTCCGGGTAGTGCTCGTGGCAGAAGAGATGGGCGTGGGCGTCGATGATGCGGTCGGGCAGGAAGGGGAGGATCTCCCTTTCGAGAAACTGCTGATCGGCTTCTATGAACTCGTGCGAAAACATGGCAGGTATCCAGTAGCCTACGTCCTGTGCGAGGATGCCTCGCAGGAAACTGTCCTAGCGGACCTGGCGGCGGAAGGGTTCCTTTTTGAGACTGACGGTGAGCAGGTCGTCGATATTTCCGTTTTCCAGACCGGCGCGGACGACCTGAAGTGACTCGGCTGCCGCTTCACCGGTCAGGCGGATATCCTCATCGGTGTGTGCGAGGGTGGCCTTGAAGCTCATGTAGGAGTGCACACCGCGCTTGGCCATCTCCTGGATGAAAAGGGTAGAGACCTTGCGGGGATCGACATCGTCGGGCGTATTGATGGTGACGGTGGGGCCGGTGTGCAGGCCGGTGCAGGCGCCGTCCAATCCTGAATCCTGGATCGCCTGATTTAGTGCGGTGCGCAGCTTTTCGCCGATCTCTTTGAATCGCCGAGGAGACTGGCGACGTTTGAGTTCGCGAATCGTTGCGAGCGAGGCGGCCAGCCCGATGTTGTCGCTCCAATAGGAACTGGAGATGAACATGTGCCTGGCCGGTTCCATTACTTCGCGCGAGCCGACTACGGCGCCCATGGGGTAGCCGTTGGACATCGACTTGGCCACGACTGTCATATCGG
Source organism: Caldilineaceae bacterium (assembly GCA_022821585.1). GTDB lineage: Bacteria > Chloroflexota > Anaerolineae > Caldilineales > Caldilineaceae > Bin5. The sequence goes on along the minus strand of JAJEDI010000036.1, from coordinate 4,408 downwards.
GTGTAACGCCGACGGCCTCCTGCACGCCGCCGACGGCGATGCGCCAGCCGCAGGAGACTTCGTCGAAGATGAGGACGACGCCGTGGTCGGCGGCCAACTGCTTGACCGACTCCAGGTAGCCAGGGGGCGGCAGCTCTGAGCGGGCCGGCTCCATCATGATAGCAGCAACCTCGCCGGCATGTTCCTCGAGGAGGGAGGCCAGCATCTCCAGGTCGCCGTAGATGAAGGGGATTACGGTGCCTTCGAGGGCTTTGGGCACGCCGATCGGCTCGATGCCGGCGAAAGGGTATTCGCCGCTCTCGGGGTTGACGCCGTAGTTGGCGGCCTGGTACCAGTCGTGCCAGCCGTGGTAGCCGCAGAAAAGGATCTTGTCCTTGCCGGTGGTGCCGCGGGCGATGCGCACGGCCATGGCGCAGGCATCGCCGCCACCTTTGCAGTAGCGCACCATTTGCGAACTGGGAATCGTGGCATTGAGCTCCTCGGCCAGTTCGATTTCGAGCGGGCTGTTGGTGGAGAAGAGGCTGCTGCGGTCGATCTGCTCCTTTACGGCCGCGTCAACGACGTCATCGGCGTGCCCCAGGATAATGGCGCCTACGGCGCTCATCCAGTCGATATACTCGTTTTCGTCGACGTCGATGAAGCGGGAGCCCTTGGCGCGCTGGGCGTAGATGGGGCTGGCGCCGTGCGCGAACTGGTCGGCGCGGCGGCTAATGAGCTGCGTCCAGCCGGGGATCAGCTCGCCGGCCTGGTCGTAGAGATCGAGCGAGCGGGAGACATCGTGTTGCGCCGAATTTGGGAACGAGGTCATTTTGGCCTCCGTTTTCGTGTGGGCGGGCGCGAGGCCCGCATCACGAGGTCAGACATTACTCTTGCCAGTTGAAGATCACGCCGAGCATGTTCTTTTCGCGATGGTAGGCCATTTCGTAGGCTTCAACCATTTCGCTGTAGTGGTAGCGGTGGGTGATGAGGCGGCTCGGCTCGAGCAGCCCGCCGGCCATAAGGGAAACGACGTGGTCGGCGATATTGTCCCAGGCGTAACGGTCGGCGGAGTTGTAGGGATCGGAGCCGTTGTCGGGATAGAGGTACCCGGCCCTCTGGGAAACGGCGATCAATGAAGTGCCCTTGTTGTAAAATAGTTCCATGGCGAGCGGGTTGAAGTCCAGAGGCGGTTCGCCGCGGCCGAGCAGGCTGACGACGGATACACGGCCGCCGGGGCGGACGATCTCCATGGAGGTGCGAAAGGCGGGCCAAGGGTTAGCGGTGAGAATGACGAGATCGATGCCCTGGCCGCGGGTGAATTCGTTGAGTTTGGCCTCAAGGTCGGGATCGTTGTAGAGGAAGTTGGCGTGTGCGCCCATGCGGTCCGACATCTCCATGCGGACGGGGCTGTTGGCGATGCCGACTACTCGACCGCCGAAGAGCGGGCCGAGGGCGATTGCTCCCAGGCCGAGAACACCGACGCCGACAACGGCTACATTTTCGCCGGGGCGGAACTGGGCCTTGTGGTAGCAGTGGGCGCTGAGCGCGTAGAGGTGGGCGTAGACGGCATCTTCATCGGCGACGCCCTCGGGGATAGCGACCAGGCTTTGCGACTCCGCCATGATGTATTCGGACTGGTGCGGGGCGCGGGTGACGACGCGGTCGCCGACTTTCACGCGGGTGACCTTGCTGCCGGCGGCCTGCACGATACCCAGGTTGCTGTCGCCGACCCAGCGCGGGTAACCGGGCGCGCCGGGCACGCGGTCGGCACCCTCGTAGTTGCCGCGGTCGGTACCGATTTTGAGCGCGGAGATGCGGGTTTTCACCAAGATTTCGTCGTCGGCGAGCTGGCTGGCGTCCAACTCCTCTTCTTCGATTCGCAGATCGCGAGGGCCATGCAGGACTGCTATTTTCATGCTCATTTGCCTTTCACGATTATCACAGGGGGCGCTTGCAGGGCGGCGTCATGCGCCGGGTACGCCGTCCAAGTCTTCACTACAATCTCTAAGTACATTCATCAAACTGAAGTCTCCGCCCCAGGGGACCATCTGGGCTCCCTGATCGCGGTAGCGCTTGATTTCGTCCACCGATGCGGCGGTGATGCCCCAGACTTTGCCATGCTTGTCGGCCGCGGCGGCGACAGTTTCGATCGCTTTCTCCATAGTCAAGTCACCGTTTCCCTGTGTTGCGATACGCAGCGACAGGTCGGCTGGCCCGATGAACAGGCCGTCGATGCCGTCTATGGAAGCGATCTCCTCGGCATTGGCCACTGCTTGAAGGGTTTCGACTTGTGTAATGAGGAAGGTCTCGCGGTTGGAATCGGCGTTGTAGTTGCTCTGAGGGTCCCAAGCCCCGATACCGAAATCCGCGTCCAGACCGGCTCCGTCCATGCCGCGGTTGCCCAAGGGGGGAAACCTGACGGCCTGGACCACGTCGGAGGCGGTCTGCGGGTCTGAGATCAGGGGCATGAGGAAGCCACTGGCGCCATCTTCCAGGTACCGGTACAGCTTGGTTCGCTCCAGGGTAGGGGGGCGGACCATGCAGTCGATGTCGTTATGATAGCACATCATGATGATGGCCTGTACCTCGCGGGCGTCCATGGGGCGGTGTTCGAGGTCAAACCAGATGCCGTCAAAGTTGTAGTGGGCAGCGTAGCGGATGTAAAAGGGCAGGTAGTGTCCGAGGCCGCAGACGCGGGCAAAGCCGTCATTGCGGAACTTCTGAAGCATCTTGCTCTTGCGCATGTCAATTCCTTTGTGTGACAGCATGTTTTGCGCCGGCGGATACGACGCTGGTTTGGTAGCCGGCTGGGTCAGGCTGGGCCGGGATCGATTCTGGCCCAATGTATGTCCATGGCTTCGTCGTTTCCCGCATAGTAGACGACCAGAGCGGTCCCGTCGTCCAGGGTCTCTGCATAGGGAAGGCCGAAGGTCCACAGGCTCATTTCGCTGAGGAGTTCGCTGGTGCTTGCGGTCTGATCGGCGGAATCTTGTTCCTGGCTGTAGATGACGACCTCGGTTGACGGATCAAATGGGGCGTCGATGGCCGGGGCAAGGCGGGCGCGGATCGAGCGGCTGCCGAACCTGTCCACGTAGGGCAGGATGACGCGGCCGTCGGCGAGCATGGCGGGGCGTGCGGCCTGGTCGGCGAAACCGAGGTCTTCGGCTTCGGTCCAGGTACGGCCGCTGTCGGCGCTGATGCGGCGGTGGATGTTGAGGTAGCGGGCGGTGACAGTGTCGTAGGTCCAGGAGTAGGTAGCGACGCGTCCGTCGGGGGCGACGCCGACGCGCAGATCCCAGTTGAAGATGCGGCCGCTGGGGTCCTCGCCGGCTACGACCGGTTGCGCCCATTTCGGGTCTACGGCCAGCTTATCTGCGGGGCCAGGGCTTGAGGAGGACGTCTGATGATCATGTCGGTGCATGAAGACGACCTTTTGCATCCATGGCGAGGCGTCTTCGTAGTGTTTATTTGTCTCAATGCTTAATGCCAGGGAGCCGTCGGCCAGCATGAGGACGGGCGCGGTCAGGCTGGGGGGTCCGATCTCCTCGGGCATGGGGACGAGCCGCCAGGGAGACCAGGTCCGGCCGTTGTCGTTCGAGTCGGCGAGGAGGACCTGCATGGGGAGGCAGCCTTCGGTCTCCTCATTGAAGAGGCCGCCGCCGGGCCAGGTTGTACGGTCGATCCACATGGAGGCGCCGAGCAGGCGGCCGGGATACAGTTCGGTCATGTAGATGACGCGCAGCGAACCGTAGAGGCCGTCCAAGGTCGGGTTTTGGACCGGTTTCCAGGGTGCGCTCCAGGTGCGGCCACCGTCCTCCGAGCGGACGAATTCGACGGTTTCGTCGTCGGAGTCCTTGGTGGTGCCGGTGCGGTACGTGGCCAGGAGCGTGCCACTGTCGAGTGCGATGACGGTAGGAAAGGTGAGGATAGCGCGGGATGTGCCGGGCTGGCCGCGGCTGAGAGTACCGCTGTCGGTGATGCGCATTGTATTGTTTACTCTGAGTTCGATTGTGGTGGTAACAGCGGCGTTTCCGCGCCCACTGGGATCGTGGTGGACCGAATAGGGGTATCCTACACCAGTTTGGCGCGCAATGCACAACGCCGAGTGGCTTGGGTGCCTCCCGGAATTGGGGTGGACACAGTCTGGCGGGAAATCCATGCCAGCGGTGGCTGGAACTGTTTACCGATTTATGGAGAGACGGAGGGCAGGTGCCATGCCGGGACTAACTTTGGGGTCCGTTGATTGGATGGTGTGCGAGGGCAGGCACAAGGCCTTCCCTTACAGCAATTCAAGGGGACTGGAGGGACCTGGTGCGAAGAAACTCGGTCGATTGGGCACCTGTTACGAATATCGACACCAGGTCGACGAGGCATGTTGTAGGAGGGGGGGCGTTGCGGGGGCGGAGCCCCCGCACAAGGGAGGGCCGAA
>JAJEDI010000025.1 GCA_022821585.1 Caldilineaceae bacterium | reverse complement strand
CACTTTTGTTGGCCCCCCTTTTTTTTTTTGCCCCCCCGGTGCGTGGGGGTTTTTGGGGGGGGGGGGGGGGGGGGGGGGGGGCCCCCCCCCACACGGGTGGGCCGAATTGGCCCGACCGCCCAGAACTGCTGGGGTTAGGGGCTGGGGGCCAGGGGTTAGAAAAGGCGCTTTCTCTGATTTGGAGTTGATGGCGGCGTGGCTGTGGTTGGTCTGCAGCATAGAGTATGCGTGGGTTCGCCATCATTTGGGAAGGCACTCGGATGGACCAGCGGTGACTGCTGGAAGAAACCTTGGAAGCTGACACGGATTGGAACTGAGTATGGTTGAGAAACTTCGTGCTGCCGTCATTGGCGCCGGCGGCATATCATCAAATCATATTCACGGTTACCTGGCCTGCGGCCGATATGAGGTGGTCGCTTTGGCCGATCTGAGTGCGGAGGCGATGGCGGAGAAGAACGAGCAGTTCGACATCGCCCCGGCACACTACACGGATGGCCGTGAGATGATGGAAAAGGAGCGGCCCGATGTCGTGTCGGTCTGCACATGGCATAAGGGTCATGCACCGTGGACAATTGCGGCGGCGGCCTATAGGCCGAAGGCGATATTGTGCGAGAAGCCGATGGCCGATAGCGTGGGCGCGGCCGAGCAGATGCTGATCGCCTGCCGGCGCCACGACGTCAAACTGGCGGTTGGTCATCAGCGCCGCTTTCTTCCGGCTTACACGCTGGCCAAGGAGCTCATTGCGTGTAACGCCATCGGCGACGTGAACCTGATACAGAGCCTGGGCGGGGACGGTCTGCCCAACTACAGCTCGCACCAGACCGATATGTACCGCTACCTGCTGTCGGACGACGAGTGTGTCTGGGTGATGGGAAACATCGAGCGCAAGACGGACCAGTACGAGCGCGCCACCCGAATCGAGGACCGCGCCATGGCCGTCTTTCAGTTCGCCGGGGGGCCGCGGGCGATGATTCTCAGCGACCTCGTACCGAACCATTACCAGGGCGCCCACATTTTCGGAAGCGAGGGCATGATCAGCATCACGACAGAAACGCTTGATATTCTGAACGCAAAGAGCGGCGGTCGCTGGGAAAGGCATGTACCGGACGGCAAATTCTACGCGGTGGAAGAGCTGGGCAACCGCTTCGAATGGCAGGAAGGCGCAGCCGCACAGGCAGATGAACTGGCCGACTGGGTGGAGGGCAAGGTGGAAGCACACAGGGGGCAGGGCGAGCATGGCTACAAGGCCCTGCAGATGATCCATGCCGTCTACGAGTCTGCCCGCATGCATGAGAAGGTGGAGATGCCACTGCAGACACGGGTTAATCCACTCGATTTGATGGTGGAATCCGGGCACTTGACGCCGCAGCGCCCTGGCAAGTACGATATACGCGTTTCGCACCTGCGAAAGGAAAATATGACGGACGATAGGCTCAATAAATAGAAATCATTTGTCACAGTTGGATGGGAATGCATACAGGAGGGCATGACCATGAAACTCACGGCCGAGCAACTCGAGCAATACGATGAAGAGGGCTACGTAATCGTTCGCGACGTATTCGATCCTGAACAGGACATCGACCGGGTTATCGAAGAGTACAAGGGCGTGTTGGACAATCTGGCGCACGATTTGTATGACGCGGGGGAGACCACATCTCTTTACGAGGAACTGCCCTTTGCCGAGCGGCTGATCGCTATCTACCAGGAAAGTGGGAAAGTCCATGCGCAGTACTTCGACTTTTCGCTGCCGCAGGGGAATGTAACGCCTGATACGCCGTTCTGGGCAGGCCCGGCAGTTTTCGGCATGTTGACGAATGAGAGTCTGCTGGATTCGGTCGAGTCGATTCTCGGCGGGGAGATCTACTCCAACCCCGTGCAGCATGTTCGCCTCAAGCCGCCAGAACATCTGACGCCGATTAACCAGGAGACGGGCCGTGTCATGCTGGGCAAGACGGTCGTCCACCAGGACCATGGGGTGGTCAGGACGGAGGCAGACGAGACGCAGATGCTAACGGTCTGGTTCCCGCTTATGGATGTGAACGTGGAAAACGGCTGCTTGTGTGTGTGGCCCGGGAGCCACAAGCGCGGGCTGATCGACCACTGTCCGACCAATCTCGGTCTCGCGGTTCCGGGCAAGCTGCTGGAAGGAAAGGCCCGGCCGATGATCATGAACAAGGGCGATGCACTGCTGATGCACAAGCAGACGCTTCACGCTTCTTACTCGAATAACAGCGATTCCATTCGCTGGAGCTTCGACATCCGTTACAACCCGACGGGACAGCCGACCGGCCGTCCTGCGTTCCCGGGTTTCGTGGCCCGCAGCCGCAGGTACCCCGACACGGTACTACGCGAACCGGCGGCGTGGGAGAAGCTGTGGCGCGATACGCGCGACCATATGGCAAAGGTAGAAGACACTACGAGCTTTAACCGCTGGACCGACGATAATCCCGTTTGCGCTTGACTGCAGTGGTCAGTGGTTAGTGGGCAGTGGTCAGTGGTCAGTAGTCAGTGGTTAGTGGTCAGTGGTTAGTGGCTGCGGTGTTGGACATAGAATAGGAAAGGCGAGGCGTGCGGAGATTTTGCTCGCCTCGTTTGGTGTCGGGGACTGGCTGCGGGTAGGTCGTCAGTTGAATTCAGGGTTTAGAGAGGTCTTGGAATGACTGTTGGAAATGGTGCGGAGCCGATCAGGATGGCCCAGTACGGGACGAAGCACGGGCACGCCGCGGGTAAGCTGCAGGCGATGCTGGACTCGGCCGACGTTGAGGTGGTGGGTCTTTATGAGCCGGACCAAGGGCGCCGCGCCGAAGTGGAAGGGAGCAGCGGTCCGTTCGGGCAGGTGCGCTGGTTTGAGACCGAGGAGGAACTCCTGTCCGACGCTTCGATCGTGGCCGTGGCGTCTGAAGGAAGGAACGCGGAGAGCCTGCCCCAAACGGAAGCTATCGTCGATGCAGGCAAGCATGTGTGGTATGACAAGCCGGCCGGTGAGGACTGGCCGGGCTGGCAGAGGGTGATGAGCAAGGCGCAGGAGCAGGGCCTGCTGATCCAGATGGGCTACATGTTCCGTTACCAGAACGGTTTTTGCCAGATTGCGGCGTGGGTGCACGACGGTCTGTTGGGGGACGTCTACTGTACGCGCGCGCACATGTCAACCAGCGTTGAACCCAGCAGCCGCGGTGCCCTTGCCGTGCACCAGGGAGGCATTTTCTTCGATCTTGGCGGGCATATGCTCGACCAGGTCGTTTATCTGATGGGCAGGCCGACCAAGACGACCAGCTTCTTGCGCACGGACGGAGCGGGGCCGGCGTGTACCGATAACACGCTCGGTGTACTCGAATTCGAGCGGGGGCTCGCGTTTGTAGACATCGCGGCGATGGAGCCGAAGCCAATGGCGCGCCGTTTTGAAGTCTACGGCACGAAGGGCAGCGCGATCCTGCTGGATCCCTTTGAACCGCCGTATGCCATCAGGCTTTGCCTGGAAGAGGCCGGCGGGGGATTCAGTGCCGGAGACCAGATCGTACCGGTCCCAACACAGAGCCGGCAGCAGACCTACGAGGAAGAACTGGTTGCATTTGTGGCAACCCTGCGCGGGGAGCAGCCCCCGGACCGCTCACCTGAACACGAACTCCTGGTGCAGGAGACCCTTTTGCGGTTGACCGGCAGAATCTCGGAAGGATAGAGGTAGATGCAAGCCCGTCGCCGGGTGCAGTGAAGACTGAGAGTCCTCGCGGTTGGTCCCAGTGCTTAGGCGCGGGCTTGGCGCAAGCGTATTGACAGATAGACCGGCTGCGAGCGACGCCACAGCCACAGATTGCGCACGACCGAACCGATGGCGTAGGCGACCACCGCAATATAGACCCCCGATACGCCGCAGAGTACGGCCGCACTGCCTTCGCCCTCTCCCAAACAGGGACGGCCCCCCAAGAGAGTACCCAAAGTCAACAGAATGGCGACCGTGGCAAGGGATATTGCATCAGCCTCGGTGACACCGCGCGTGCGGTGGCCGTTTATCAGAGTGCCTTGGAGCGTGCTTGCAATTGTCGTCAAGGCCGGAAGCGGGATCACCAGCCACAGGGCTGCCTTTGCCTGCTGCAACAGGTCGGCGGGAAGCGCTGCAAACCGAATCAGCCACAGATCCCCAAGAGGCGAAACAGAGAGTGCAAGAGGGACCAGCGCCAGTAAGACTGCGAGGCGGAGCGCGAAACGCCTCAATGCCTCAATGGAGCCAGGTTGGTCCAGGTGCACGATCACCACTTCGACGAAAGCGATAGCCGCACTGTTGATTACCAGTAGGACGCCAAACAGTACCGGCCACAGTGCGAGTGAGCCAATCGAATCCGGCATACGGCTGAGGCTAGCCCCAACCAGGGGCTGGAGCAGCATCTGCATCAATGTCGTCAGTGCCAGGGGAAGATAGAACCGCAGGAATCTTCCCCACGACAGCGGAGCATGGCCTGGCGTAATGGAGATGAGGTTTTTCTGAACGACAGGCCGAACGCGAATCGTGGCATAGATTGCTTCATAGACCACGCCCGTCGCAATGGCTGTGCTGGCAACGACGACCCCGTCCAAGTCTGTAAACTGAAAAAGCCCAATTGCGAGCACCATTTCAATCAGCAGGCGCGTCACCGTGCCAAGCGACACTGCGCGCGTCTTTCCGCAGCGAATCAGGACACCGTACTGATAACGCCTTAATGCAAGGCTGGGGACTAAGGGAAGCAGAATGCGAAAGCCGCTACGGACGGGTTCTGCAAGTTCCAGTGGGGCCGAAATGAGTCCGAGTACAACGAGTTCGAATGCAGGGGTGAATGCCAGAATGAAGTGAACGAAGGTAAGACCGAGGCTGAGCCACAGCATGTAGCCGCGCCCGCGCTTGTAGGACATCCTGTCTCTGCTGAGAGAGGTTGACACTGCCAGCATGGAGATTGAGGGAGCCGCCAGAGCAATTGCCAGGGAGAATGCCAGACCCCAGGCTGCGAGCTGAATTTTTGGATTGCCGCTTCGAGCCACCGCTGCCGCCAGAATTGGCTGTTCCACGGTTATCATCAACCAGCTCAGGGCCAGGGGCCACCAGGTCTCGAAGATCTCTTTGGTCGAGATTCGGGGCGAAGGATTCATCGCTGTGCAGGTCTGTTCCGTTATGAATCCTGCCAGTCAAGGAGGGTCCCCATCATACCCGGTTCCCAGCGAGCGAGCATTTCGTAGGCCGCCGCGGCGTTGCGCCAGTCAAAGCGATGGGTGGTGATTGGATCTACGACCAGGCGTCCGCTGGCAAGGAGGCGAAGAGCAGTGTTTTCGTCGGCCTGGTGTGTCCACCAGCCCGGCGCCGAATCGAGGCGCGGCCTAGTGCTCTCGTGTGCGCCGATTACGGTGAGACCTTTTTTGTGGACGTCGCGATAGAAGTTGACGGCCTCCGTATCCCCGCGCGTGCTCGCCAGCAGCACCACGCGCCCGCCGAATCGGGCCAGATCAAAGGCGGCGGGAATCGCCTCGGGATGGCCGGTGGCGTCGATGACCACAGCGGGGTCCTCACCACCGCAGTGCGCGCGCAAGGCCTCCTGCAGATTGTCATCAGCCGGCAGGGCGGCGTCGATGTCGAAGGTCGCCGCGAATTCGAGACGGCGCGGGTCCTTGTCTATGGAGATCACCGGTAGGCCGCCGTTGAGACGGACAAGCTGCGCCGCAAGCAACCCGACCGGCCCGCAGCCAATGACAGCCGCCGGTTCCCCCAGTTCGATGCGCGCTTTGCGTACACCTTGCATTGCGATGGAAGTGAGCCGGAAAAAGGCTGCGCGTTCGTTTGTCAGTGCGTCGGGCACATGGTTGCAGTTGGCGACCGGCATGGTGGCAAACAGTTTGTGGTTGGCGCGTGAGGCAACGCGGTCGCCTACCGCCCAGCCTTCCACTCCGGCGCCGACCTCGACCACTTCGCCGATGTGGCTGTAGCCCGTCCTTTGCGGATAGTTGTCCGATGTGTTTGCAAGGCCCAGGAGAAAGGCCCTCTCGGTGCCGGAACTGATCAGGGAGACGGTCGCCCGAATGAGGAGCTCGCCGGGCCCTGCTGAGGGCATTTCGCATTCCCGCAGGTCTGCGACACCCCTTTCCACGAACAGAATTTCATAGTTTTGGGTTGACATGGTTGTTCTCCGCGTGTAGGGGATTTTCCAGTATGGGATCGAAAGGAAGGAATTTACAGCGGACCGGTCTCTATCATGTAACAGGATAGCGGGAGATTCGCTTTCAGGCGATGGCCAGGCGTTGGGTCTCCTCTGGGATCTGGCGGCAGAAGAAGCAGACCGCCGGGAGCTGCTCCAGAACGGTGGACGGCGAGGGACTGTCAACCGTATAGGTCGTGATACATCGCTTCGGGCCAGGGCGCTGCTTCGCCAAGGCAGCAGTATATCACAGAAACAAGTGCGGCAGGCCACGCACGCCATTCGCGAATGCGTCAGGGACACGGGCGTTGTAGCGAGAGGCCGATTGGGGACTTTGAAGCGGCGTTCCGGAGGCGGCCGGAATCGTTTGCCGTCCTTGTAGGGTGGCCGGGCAGGCACGAGGCCTGCCCCTACCGGAGGTTGAGGGGAGGACGGGGAGGACGACGCGAATGGGAGTAGGGGGCACGCACAAGGCCTGCCCCTACGGGAGGGTTGGGAGGGGGGGAGGAGAGAGTGGCGCGTAAGGGGGGTGGGCAGGCACGAATGTACAGACGTCCAGAATTTGACACTTGTTGCTTGGCGTGCGATTATCTCACTGCTCCAGGAAGTGCAGAGCCCATTTTCTCAATCCAAATTCAATAGCTGTGGAGGATCAAATGTACAGAAGCAGGTTTTTGAGTCTTGTCATTTTACTGTCTCTGGCGCTGCTGGTTGCATGCGCCGCCCCGGCTGCCGCGCCTGCCGCTGAGGAGACCATGGCAGAGTCGTCCGATGAGATGGCTGCAGAGGACGCCGAGGTCGAGCAGGTTCTAATTGGCGGTTTCGACGTAGGACCGGGCGGCGACCCGCAGGGCGTGCTGTATAACAACGGCGCCGGCAACGTCTGGTTCGTCAAGATATTTACGCCGCTCATCATTATGGATTCCACCTTCTCCAACCATACCAGCGAGGCTGCGCTGGCGGTGAGCTGGGAGCCAAATGATGACGCAACCGTATGGACGTTCCACCTGCGTGAAGGCGTCAAATGGCATGACGGCGAAGATTTCACCGCATCGGACCTGAAATGGACGGCAGAGTTTGTCTCTGCTCCGATGGCAGCCGTGACCCATTTCGGCATCAGCCAGCCTAATCAGATCGTCGGTTGGACGGAATACAATGAAGGTGAAGCTGATGAGATTGCGGGTATCCGTGTTGTTGACGATTTGACGCTTGAGATCGAGCTCAACATTCCCAATCCGCGGTTCTACGACGCAGTGCGCGGCTATTACGCACTGCCCGAGCACGCAATCGATTTCGAGCCGACTGAGATTTTCAGCGCAGACTGGTGGTTCACCAACCCGATCGGCACGGGCCCATTCAAGTTCGACTCCTACGAGAAGGACCAGTTCATGGCGCTTGCGCCCAATGAATATTACTGGGACGGCGTGCCTGAACTGGACCAGTTGATCAACCGCTACTTCGTTGACGAGACGGCGGCGGTCCTGGCACTGGAGAGCGGCGACATCGACTTTACGTACGTCAGCGCGGACGTGGCGAGCCGATTTGCCGGAAACCCCGACTACCAGATCTTCTCGGGCCCGTCCTTTGTGACGAACATGTTCAACTACAACTACCTGAATGAGCCGTGGTCGGACAAGCGCATACGCCAGGCCTTCATGTACGGCATCGACAGGGCTTCGATCATCAGCGACGTCTTCAACGGCACTGCCCAGGCGACGCCCTGCCAGGATCCTTATCCGACGTTCTGGCCGGAGGACGCCAACTACTACGAATACGATCCTGCCAAGGCCCGAGAACTCCTGGCCGAAGCGGCAGCCGATGGTGTCACGCTTGACGGTGTCAACCTCGACATTCCCACCTACTACACTTCGCAGCTGGCCAAGGACATTCTGACGGTTATGCAGGCCAACATGGCTGACGTCGGGGTCAATGTCAATCCGACTTTCCTTGACGTACCGACCTGGCGTACCGTTGTCGACGACAACGCGTCCGAATGGAACATCGCTTATCGCGGCGCGGGCGGCGGTCCGGCATCCTACAGCCCAATCTGGTATGTTGAAGGCAACCAGTGGGGGATCGAAGATGCCAACTATGTCGATCTGTTCGGCGCCATGGATGCAGCACAGAACGCCGACGAGTACCGGGCTGCGCGTACCGCTCTGTGCAAGTACCAGAACGAAGAGGCCACGTTTGCATACTGGTGGGTCTCCACGCGTTACGGCATTGCTACGGTTGGCATTGAAGACTTCCACTACTTCCCGGCACCCGGCGGCGGCCCGTACGTTGACCGCTCCCAGGACTGGAACATGAAGTAGTTCATAACGCAGGCAGTGCTGGCGGCTTGGATCATCCGGCCGCCAGTGCTGTCTCTTCGCAGCTTCCCGATTCCCCCCTGCACGGCATCCCGCTCCCATGCAATACTTTCTGCGCAGGGTCCTGATCAACATTCCGGTCCTGTTGGTGGTCACGATAGTGATATACCTGTTGATAAACCTGGCGCCCGGCGACCCGGTTGACTTCTTCGTGAACGAAGAGATCGGAATCACCAAGGAGGACCTGGACTTCGTGCGGGAGCGTTACGGCCTGGACGACCCGTTACCGGTACGCTACGTCAAGTGGCTGGGGCAGGTTGTTCAGGGAGATCTCGGTTTTCGTTTCAAGAACGGGGACGACGTAGCTGAAGTACTGGCCGTGAGACTGCGACGGACTCTCCTGCTCATGGGTACGGCGCTGGCGATTGGCATCACGGTTGGCGTGACCATCGGAATCTTCATCGGTCTGAGGCAGTACTCGATCTGGGACTTTACTTTTACCGGCCTTTCATTCGTTGGCATATCGATGCCGGCATTCATTGCCGGGATATTCGGCTTGTACCTCTTTTCGGTGAAATTGGGCTGGTTTCCGTCAGGCGGCATGCGCACCATCGGCAAACCGGAATCTCTGTTCGACCTGCTGTATCACCTGGCGCTGCCGGCAGGGACGCTGGCGATCTTTAATCTGGCGACTTTCATGCGGTATACGCGTTTCAGCATGCTGGAAGTACGTGGCGAGGACTACGTACGGACGGCGAGAGCGAAGGGGTTGAAGCCGCCGGTGGTGACCTGGCGTCATGTGTTCCGCAATGCGCTGCTCCCGGTGGTGACGGTGGTGGGCTTGAGCCTGCCCTCACTGGTTGCGGGCGCGCTCTTTACCGAGACTATCTACAGCTGGCCCGGGATGGGAGCGCTGCTGGTCGATGCCGTGGCGGCGCGAGACTATCCGATGGTGATGGGAATCATGCTGGTCACGGCGCTTGTGGTCTTGACAGCCAATCTGGTTACGGACCTGGCGTATGCTGTGGCCGACCCCAGAATCCGCTACGCCTAGGGCGGAAGATCCACCTGGTTGGAGACGGTGTCCTGTTCATTTGACTGGACCGGCCGTAGGATAAGCCCTTGAACGACTTGCTGATATGACTCTTGAAGTTGGAAGGCGAAGAGTTCAGTCCCAATCCCCGACTGCCCAAGCCTGGCGCAGGTTTCGCCGTCATCCTCTGGCTTTGGCAGGCCTGGTCCTTTTCGCGATCCTACTCCTGGCGACTGTGGCTGCCCCTTTGATCGCGCGTTACGACTATGCCGCCCTTAACCTGCAGGACAAGTTTCAGGCGCCGAGCGCGGCGCACTTGCTAGGGACAGACCGGGTAGGGCGCGACATCTGGAGCCGGACGCTGTACGGAGGTCGCGTATCACTGGCGGTCGGATTTGCTGCGGCTTCGATTTCGACGGTCATCGGCGTGATCCTGGGTGCGATTTCAGGTTACTATCGGGGCATCGCCGATCAAGTCATCATGCGCTTCACAGACGTGGTGATGACTTTCCCCAGGGTTGTCATCATCCTGACCGCGGCCATCTACCTGGGTCAAAGCATTGCCAGTGTGATCTTCCTGATTGGCATTTTCAGCTGGCCGGGAATAACGCGCCTTGTGCGGGGGCAGGTACTTTCGCTCAGAGAGCAGCAGTTCGTGCTGGCGTCGCGCTCCTTGGGGGCGGGCAACCGGCGCGTGATTGTCGCTCACGTACTGCCAAACGTGGTGGCACCCTTGCTGGCATCGGTAACGTTCGACGTCAACGGCGCCATACTCCTTGAGGCGGGGTTGAGCTTCCTCGGCGTCGGCATTCCGCTGCCCACGCCCAGTTGGGGAAACATGCTGGAAACGGCGCGCAGCCTGGACGTGCTCCAGGACGGCCCATGGATCTGGGTACCTCCGGCGGTGATGATTCTGCTGACAGTTCTGAGCATCAACTTCATCGGCGACGGGCTGCGCGACGCCATCGACCCCAGGCATCAGCAGGGCTGACGGGTAGACTCAGTTTCGGCGTGGAGGCTTTACATTCGGACGTCGCTGAAGGCTTTTGAGAGCCAGATTCAGTAGACTTCGATTTTGCAGACTGCGTAAGGGTTCAGAGCGTGAATTGTATTTCTGAAGCCGTGTCCTGTCCCCAGCGTTCACCTACCAAGTCCATCAAGGATTCACTTCTACGTTGCCAATTTCCAGTCTTGGGCTGCTGCCATTGGCCGGCACGATTGGCTCATGGGCTCGCTCGGGGTAATAGAGACCGGCAACGAGCCGGTAAGTTCCGGGCGGCAGGTCGTCCGGTATGGTAATGTTGTGCGTTGAGTAAAGGATGAGACCGGGCATCCAGCTCTGAAAGGGCGTGTCCCTCCCGCCGGGAGGGCCGTCATGCTGACTCAGTCCGTTTCCCGACTCGTCGACCAGGTGCACGAAGGCGCTGACAGGATTTCCAGTGTCTTTGGCCAGCCAGGTCAGTTGAACCGGGGCCAATTCTCCAGCACGCAACGGCGCAGGCGTGCGTACCCCTTCCAGCCGGATAAACCCATAGTCTGCGCCAATCGCCGTTACCTCCCAGGTGCGCGCGGTTATGCCAGACGCCCCCAGTAACAGTACTACCCCTGCTGAAAGCCAGACAACCGGCGACGCAAACCTTCGCGCCCCCTCGGTTCCGATTTCATGCTCGCGCCGGAGAAATCCCAAAACATTGTTTTTCAGGCACAGCAGAACAAAGACCAGCAGCCAACCGACAATCGTTACTATCCTGCCGAGCCATACCGCCGGGGTCGTCCTCCATGCGAAAGTGACGTCATGCGTGCCAGGAGGAAGCAAGGCACTGGCCAGCCCGAGCCCGGTCGCCGGCTCGACTTCCACCCGGCTACCGTTCACCGAAACTTGCCAAGAGGGAACGTAAAACTGATGGAATAGAATGCGAAAGGGCTGATCGGTCGTGACCGTGTACCGCTGCTGAAGGAGTCCTACTCTTGTCGGGGTTACGGCTGCGGCATTGACCGGGGCGGGGCCTGCCTGCTGCTCCCACGGATAAATCCCATTTTTGGCAGCCTCCAACATGGGGCCGGCAGACCAGATGGGCAAGAGGTGTTGCCCCCAGGGGCTGATTGGCGCCTGCGCCAGCCAGTCCCCCATGGATGACGACCAGTGAGGCAGTTCAGAGCCGTCTTGGGTCGTCTCATACTTGAGGCCGACAGAAGCATAGGAGACAAGGTAGGCCGAAAGTACAAGACTCACTGGCAATATGACACTCAATCTCTTTCGACCGATCAGATAAACAGCTTGAGTTGCGGCGCCCAGAAGAAGGGCAGCGCCAAGGGCGACAAATATCTGCCACCGCCAGGGGAACTGCACCTGGTCCAAGATCAGCTCACCCGTGAACCAGAACCAAGAGCTGGCGTCGGTCATAAGCCAACTGAGACCTACCGTCAGCAACAGAATCACGAGTGCGAAGAGACGCAATGGGCGTTCCTGCCTGAACATCATCGTTGCCAGAGCGGCGAGTGCAATCGGAACAACGTAGAGAGGCAGTCGGGGACGATCTTGCGGAAAGGTGTAAGGGTAGACTGCGTCCAGACTCAGAAGCTCTTTCCACTCCAGAAAGTGGCCTGCGCCAATGCCCGTGAACAGTCGGCGACCGTTCATCACCCAGCCTAGTTCCAGGAGTGCCGGCAGGACGTACCAGGCCGCCAGTGACGCGCCAACGGCTACGGGGACGATACCGCTACCGACAATGCGAAGCCAGCTAGTCTGCGATCTGAACTGAGAAACCAAGACCAGAGCAAGAGTAGCGGCTAGCATCAGTACTGCCATGAGCGCGGTCAGATTGTGGGTCAGAATCAGTCCTGCCCAAGCAATGCCGGCCATTGCCACCAGTACGGGATATGAGAACCTCCCGGCAGGCCTTGTGTCAACCGTCGCGGCCCGTACGGTGAAGAAGGCTATTGGCGGCAGCCAGAAAAAAGCGCTGAACTCGGGAAATGCACCGCGGATAAACAGGTCGTAGATTCGATATGGAAAGAACTGAAAGGCGACGACACTGACAACTGCAGGGCAAATCGACACAAAAAGGCGAGAGAGACGAAACATCCACCATGATGAAAGCGCGAATCCCACAGAAAGAGCGATGCGGATGCCGGTTATCAGGTCGAGTCCAGCGCTATCGAGAAGCGCGACAGGGTAGTAGAATCCTGGCGAATAGTAGTTGAGGACGGGTTTGCCGTAGCCGAACATGAGGTCAGGGAGCCAGCGGGGATAGATAACTCCTGCCTGCAGCGCATCGGCCAATGCTTCGACCCTACGAATATGGGTTTCGCCATCATGGGTGTCGACGGGCCAGGCGGAGGTCAACTCAAAGAGGGCAAGGCCGGAGAGAACTGCCAGCAGCGTCGGGGCGATAAGGTCCCAATTGAATTGTCTGAACTTGAATCGTCTAAGGTATGCCAAGACGGTCTGCCAGGTCATTGAAGTCTTTGGCTACGATGTCGACTGAGGCATCCGGGACGAGATCTGTGGTCTGGTTGGGCCCAAATTCCCTGGGCCTGTGGACAAACGCGGTGCTGAATCCTACCTGCTTGGATGCCATCAGGTCACCGTTGTGGGCGGCGACCATCATGACTTCGTGCGGTCTCAATCCGAGGAGCGAGGCTGCAGTCTGGTAGACCTCCGGATCCGGCTTGTAATGGCCTGCCAGCTCGGCGGAGAGAACACAGTCCCAGCAGTAGCCGCCGTGCCGGGCCATGTTCACCAACAGGGCCACATTGCCGTTGGACAGTGAGGCCACGATGTATCGCTTGCGCAGACGGGCGAGAGCGGATGTTACGTCCGGCCATGGGTTCAGGCGGTGCCATACTTTGTTCAGGTGATCCCTGTCCGACTCTGCCAGTCCTGCAATTTGATGCTGCTCAAGGAGATCGTCGAGGATGAGACGGTGGAGCGCGTCGATGTTCATCCAAGGGAGCTCGCCGGTGCGAACACGGTTCATGGAGGGGCCGTAACCGCCGCGCCAGCTGTCGGCGAACTGCGGCCAGTCGACGTTGACGCCCTTCGCGGTCCAGACGTTTTCGCCCTCGCTGATGATGGAGCCGCGCCAGTCGACCACTGTCCCGAATACGTCGAAGGTCATTGCTCTTATGTGTGAGAAGTCCATGGTCTCTCCAGTTGACGGGGGATGGTGAATTTTAGGTGATCTGGAATATACAGGCCCTTATTGTTGTCGATTCGCGAGGGAAAGAGAGTTGCGAAGCTCCCCTAGGTGGGGCAACCACGAGGGCACCCACAAGGGGTGCCCCTACGGGGGGATAGTCATGTTGATGGGCGTCCGTTTTCCCTTCAGGTAGCGGTGTGCTGAGCTAAGATGGCGACAAGGCTTCGATTATGGCGTCGCAAAATTCAGGCAGGTCATCGGGTACGCGGCCTGTGACCACGTTGCCGTCGATCAGGGCGGGAACGTCGTGGTAGACGGCGCCGGCGTTGAGCAGATCGTCCGTCACCGCGCAGTAGGCGGTGACGTTGCGGCCGGCGACGCTGTCGGTCCCCTTCTGCCGGTCGAGCGAGATCAGAACCTGCGGTCCGTGACAGATGGCGGCCAGGACTTTTCCCGACCGATGGATGGCGGCGGCGAATTCCAATGTTTTGTCGTCTATGCGAAGAAAATCGGGGGCGAGTCCTCCGGGAAACACAGCTGCGTCGAACTCCTCGGGCTGCATCTCCCAGATGCTTTGAACGGTGTAACGATTGCCGAGAGCGAGAACGTCAAATGGAATGGTGTGCCCAAATCTGCCGGTGATGGGCTTTTCGGGCCATGCCGGGCGCCCGTGGAAGTGGCCGAGGGCAGTTTGCGGGAGGGTGCCAACAACCACGCTGGCGCCAGCCTGGCTCAACTGCAGCACAGTGTACATCACTTCGATGTCCTCAAACTCATGGGCCGTAAGGACCGCTACCGCTTTTCCCGTCAGTGGCTTTCCCATTTCAGCAGTTTCTCCGTTCAGACTTTGTGTTTTCGAAGAGCGTCCCAGTCAAATTCGACGCCGTGCCCGGCTCTGTCGGGTGCAATGGCCGACCCTTCTTCAATGCGAAGTGGATGGCGGATAAACTGGTCCAGCCCAAACCCGTGCGCCTCCAGATAGGAACTGTTGGGCACCGCGGCGAGAAGATGCACCTGAAGATCGTGGACGCCGTGCGTGGTTACCGGAAGGTTGCAGGTCTCGGCCAGGTGGGCAACTTTCAGCCATGGCGTCACGCCGCCCATGGTGGCGACGTCCGGTTCGGGAAACGAGATGGCGCCGTGGGCGATCATCTGCTGGAATTCGTAGACGGTATGAAAGTTCTCGCCGGTTGCGATTGGAAGACCGCCTTCTCTGGCAATGCGTGCATGGCCAGTTACGTCGTCGGGGATGGTCGGTTCCTCCAGCCAGAATAGGCTGTACTCTGCCATGCCGCGGGCGGCGCGGATGGCCTCATCCACGCGCCAGCGCATATTGGCGTCGGCCATGAGCGGAAAATCGGCTCCCAGGTGACTGCGCATGGCTGCGACCCTTTCGATGTCCTCCGAGAGCTGGTCGCGCCCGACTTTCATCTTGATAGCGCGGAAGCCCTGCTCCTGGAAGCCGTCGGCCTGTTCCAAGAGTGCCTCCAGCGAAAACTGGAGGTCGATTCCGCCGGCGTAGACGGGAACTCTGGGATCATGGCCACCCAGCAGGCGCCACCAAGGTTCGCCGTTGGCCTTGCCGCGCAAGTCCCACAAAGCGATGTCCAGCGCCGCCAAAGCAAATGAGGCCGCGCCGCCGCGCCCCACAAAGTGGACGTGCCACCACATTCGTTCCCAAAGTCGTTCAATGCGGTCAGCTTCTTCGCCGATGAGTATCGGTGCCAGGTCGTCGCGAACGAAGGCCAATATGGCAGATCCGCCTATGTCGCCGACACAGTAGGTATAGCCCAACCCTTCCTGGCCGTCCACAGTCTCGATACGGGTTACGATCAGCCCGAAGTGGGAGATGTCGCCGTGGGTAGAGTCGGATAGGACTACTGGCAATGGGATGCGGTAATGCTCGGTAAAAACCTGCGAAATCTTCATAGGGCGTCAGTTTCCCAGAATTGGCTTTTGCGGGA
Organism: Caldilineaceae bacterium; assembly: GCA_022821585.1. Lineage (GTDB taxonomy): Bacteria > Chloroflexota > Anaerolineae > Caldilineales > Caldilineaceae > Bin5. The sequence continues at coordinate 12,483 of JAJEDI010000025.1, read as the reverse complement.
CAAATCCGAGCTCTTCCCGGATTCTTGAGATGTCGTACACAGGATCTCTCTCGTGTCCGGGCTGCTCATAGTGTGAGAAGTCCAGACCGTGCGCGTCAGCTCCGTACCAGGACCGCATCAGGTCGGGAATGGGGACTGCGGAACAGGCCTGGCCTCCGACGGCGTTGAGGATGCGCACGCCGGGCTTGTACGGCGCCTCGATCGCGGCAATCAGACAGCGCACGGTATCGCTCAGGAACATGACGGAGAGCCGCCCCATTGCCCACATCGGCACAGGCCCGGGCTCGGCCGGCGTCAGCCGGCGATCGTCAGGGGCGATACTGGCCAGTCGCAGATTGATAAAGTCGAGTGACTGGTTTTGCCTGGACAGGTAGCGCGTGACCTCTTCCATCATGTACTTGGAGAAACCATAGCCGTCGCGGTCAAAGCAGGGGTGTTCGTCGGGGATGGGTAACTGAAGCGGACGAAACTTTACGGACTGCATGCCCACGGCGGCAATGGAACTGGCGAGGACGAATTTCCTGCATCCCCGCTCGATGAGATAGCGCAGCAGGTGATGGGTCCCAGCCACGTTGACGCGCAGGCCGTCCTCCTCGGAGCAGCCTCCGATGACGGCGGCGAGGTGGACAAGAGTTTCGATCCCTGCATGGGAATCCAGTTTGCTCAGATGGTCCGGATCCGAAAAATCGCCCTGAATGGCAGTGGCGCCGGGCACGTCGGTTGGACTGCGGGAGAGGCAGATCGCTTGATGGTTTGAATTGGCTGTGATCTCATGTGCCAGTGCATTGCCGATGAAGCCACTGGTTCCTGTAATAAGGATCTTGCTCATCGTTTTCCTATTGAGCTCCCTGAGGTGGTTGAAGGCGGTAACGAAGGTTGACCTATCTCACTGCCAGGTGCGAACTCAGCTCCAACGAATCACCGCGCCGAAGAGGTCCGGCAGCTCTTCCCGGTTGATCCTTTCATAAAGGTCCGGGGACTCCGAGCCGGTGACTCGGTGGGTAATCGTCTTTTCCCAGGGAATGGCGCCGGTAGCGATATTGCGCAGCACAGCTTTGCGGCAGGGAGCCAAACCATCGTTGCAAGGAAAGAAGGCCGTCAGCTGCTTAGCGTGGGGCACGAGGTAGTTGAACTGGACGGGCGCCTTACCGTAGTGACCAAGGAAGACGAACTTTCCGCGCAGGCGGGCGAGGGGAAAGGCCAGGTCCAGACACGAAGGAACACCGCTCCCTTCAAATACCACATCGGCGCCGCCAGGCTGGATTGCATGAACACGGGCTATCAGGTCGTCCGACGACAGCCCGTCTGCGTTTATGGTATATGCCGCCCCCATCTGCTTTGCCATTTCCAGCCGCCGGGGATTGAGGTCAATAGCGATGGTCACGGCGCCGCGCAGATGGGCCGCAGCCAGGGCGCCCAGTCCGATAAGTCCCACTGCATGAAAGGCAACTACGTCACCCATCCGGACGCCGGCCATGTCAACCGCATTGTAGCCAACCGACGGCATGACGAAGAGTGAGGCCGTAGCCTCATCGGCTCCCTCGGGCAGGTGCGCCACTTCTGCATCCTCGGGCATGAGGGAATATGAAGAATGCGCACCCGAACAGATTGTTACCGGCTGCCCGTCGACTTCCATAGAAATGTAGTTGCGGCGGAAGTACACCTTGTCACCCACCTCAAACTTTGAAACTTCGGCGCCTGCATCCTCCACATAGCCCACTGCCTGGTATCCCGTGGAGATGGGGTAGGGCCCGTAGTCTATCTTGTTGCGTATTACCGCGAACTCCGTGCCCACGCTGACACCAGACCAGACAGTGCGCACCAGCAACTCATTCGGAGCGAGCCTGGGGATTTCGAAATCGTGCAAATAGAACTGCTGCTGTTGCGTACAGATGAGCACACTGCTCTTCATGGTCGGGCCGCCCTTCCTGCAGATGGCTTATGAAACGCGACAGGCGCATGGTCCGCAAGCCGTCGTCCCTGGGGGTGGGGGGAAGTCCAGCTTTCACCTTGCCTGCCTCAAGTTCAGGCAGAGTACTAAAGTAGACTCAAACTGTCAATGAATGGAGGAGATGCCTTGTTGCGGTCTGCGGTGGGAAAGAGGCACGCGTCCCGGCTCTTCACGCGGCGGATGTCAGGCTTCCGGCGGCGACAGAGAGCGGCGGAAGGCGGGTCCAACTTACTTTCGAGAGACAGGCAGTTGGTTTGAGAAAGCCTGTACACTGCTCTGGTCGTGACGCCTAGGTGAATAACCCAAGTTCACCGGAGCACCAGAACTCTGGTATGCACGCGTGTTGTATGAGAAAATGCGTTTTGTCGTGCCGACTTCTCGGAAGCAGTCCAGCGGGCCGCATTTGCAGCAAGGATTCGGGCGCCCGCTCATCGGAGCAGGGACAATGTTCGAAAGCGTGTCGGGGGCAGTGGGGACTGCCGCTGGTTCCAAATCCAAAGAGTCTGGTCAGAAGAGTCTTCGGGTCATTTCCGTTGCCATCGTGGCGGCCTTGACCGTGGCCGTGGTTATGCTGCGTCTTCACAGACTCGACGAATTGCCTGCAGGGATTCAGGTGAGTGAGGCCCTGAACGGGCTGGACGCCCTCCGCGTTCTTGACGGAGAGCATGCGGTGTTCTTTCCTTCCGAGTTCAGCGGTCACGAGGGGCTGGTCGTTTACCTGATCGCGCTCTCGATTTCGGTATTTGGGCAGACCGACCTAGCGTTGCGCCTGCCCACGGCGCTGGCAAACGCCGGAACTGTCTTTGTCGTGTTCTGGTTGGGCCGGCTGCTTTTTGGCAGAGAGGGGACGGGTAGAGAAACCCCTTGGCGCGGTGTGTTCATAGGAGGCGTTGCAGCCTGCCTGATGGCAGTATCGATAGGGCAGACAGTCCTGGGGCGCACGGTCTTTCGGGCAAATCATCTTCTGTTACTATTGTCTCTCTGCGCGGCCCTGCTCTGGTGGGGTTGGCGGGAGCGAAAGTGGTGGGCGGTGACCCTGGCCGGAGTATGTGCCGGGTTGGTCCAATATACTTACATTCCGGCGCGATTTACGCCCTTTCTCTTTATTGCGTTCGGCTTGAGTTTCATCTTCCCGCGCAGCGTTGCGGAGGCGAAAAGCGTCAGATCAGAAATGGCGTGGATCCTCATCTTTGGGGGGGTAGCTTTGGTCGTCGCCGCACCAATCCTGATCTTTTTTGCGTTACATCCCGAACATTTCTTTTTGCGCAGTAACTCTCTCCTGGTTCTTCAGCCCGAAATCAGTCAGGGAAACCCACTGGGAACGCTCATGGAGAGCGTAATCTGGCACCTGGCCGCCTTCGGATTTAGGGGCGATGTAAGCTGGCGTCACAATTTTGGCTCTTTGCCGATGCTCAATCCGTGGGAGGCTGCCTTTTTCTGGCTCGGGGCCGGCGTCTCCTTGTGGCGATGGCGCATGCCTGCCTGCAGGCTTCTGCTCCTGTGGGCGGCTATTCTGCTCCTGCCGGCCGTGATTGCAGTAGATTACGCCCCAAACACGCTGAGGATGCTGGGGGCGACACCGCCTGTCTACCTGATCCTGGCCTTTGGACTTAGGGAGGCCTATCAGTTTGCGAAGAGTCGATTTTTCGCGACCCGAGCTGTTGCGAGTACCTTAGCGCTAGCAGCCGTTGCGTCCGTAGTGGTCGTGATGCAAGGCGTAACTACGTTCCGCAATTATTTCGAAGTTTGGGCGTATGAACGAGGCGTCCAGTTCGCATACGAGGTCCCTTGGTCGGATTTTGCACGCACGCTAGATACTTTACCGTCAACTGATGGTGAAATCTACCTGGTCCCGAACTCCTTGACGCATCCCAGCCTTGACTACATTTACAAGGGTTCCGCCTCCGTCTTCTACTTTGCGCGAGAGACAGCAGATCTTGAGTTTCTGGCCAGAGAGATCGAAGCAGCGCTGGCCAGGATGGAGAATCTGACCACGGTAAAGGTTGTCCAACTAAACAATGTCCACGTTGGATGGATCGGTAACGACACCGGTCGGTTGGCTGTCCTGTTGGGGAAATACGCACAGTTTGACGGCACCGAGCACTTCGAAGACTTCCGGATTCACAACTATACGAATGTGTCATTGGACCGTCCCTGGACATTCTACGATCGCTCGACCCCGCTGGACGTCCAATACGATGGCGGCATATCACTTATGGGATTTGCTCTTGGCCAAGGCGTCGTTGAACACTCTGTCGCCAGACCGCTTGAGCTCGAGAGGGCCAGGCCCGCCTGGATAGCATTGAACTGGGAGACTTTGCAGGACCTGGAGGTCGATTTCTCTATTTCACTTCGCCTGTACGGCGCTGAAGGAGAGGTCGTCTTTCAGGAGGACTCGCTCCTGTGGAATCCGCTGCACCAGCCCACGAGCGAATGGGCACCAGGTGACGGGACGGATACCCTATTCCAGTTCAGTCTGCCTGCTGACCTGGCTCCAGGCAGCTACGATCTCAGACTCGTCGTTTACAATGTCGAAAACCAGGTGCCGACCGTCCAGGTTGGTGTGTGGGAGCCTGAGTTCAGCTTAGCAAGAGTGGAGATTGCGGCCACCAGCCAGGAGTAGACCTCGTTTGAAAGAGGCCAGCGACATAGCTTGATCGCTCAACCTTCTGCGCTTCCTAGTTTGATCCGTTGAGCTTGATTCACACTATTGCTAATGTACCTGTTTCACCGGTGGGAGCCCTTCAAAAATGCGCGAATGTCTGGCTGATTAATGTGGTGAATGCTATAATCGATCCTGGACTGGAGCAATCGCCATCTCCAGGAGTTTAACCGTGAGCATATCCTGACGTTTGCGGAGTTTACAAGGGTCCGGTAAGTCGTGGGAAATCGGAACCCTTCGAGTCGAGCTCGCGCAGTTGACAACGCAAACCTGGACTATATTTCTTCGGACAGAGAGGACTTTGCGTGACTGATTTTGATACGGCAGGGACCACCATCGAAACCTTCCTGAATGACCTGGCCTCGGGCGAGTCGACGCCGGGCGGGGGCGCGGCCGCGGCACTGACAGGCAGCCAAGCCGCGGCACTGCTCAGTATGGTCCTGAACTTCTCGGTTGGCCGCAAGAAGTACGCGGCGGTGGAGGATGAGTTGCGTGGTCACTTGCTGCGGACGGAGGGGATGCGAGCGGAACTCCTGACTCTGGCGGACAAGGACGCAGAAGCGTTCGGCGCGGTGGCCGCCTGTTTCGCCATGCCGCGTACCACCGAGGCCGAGAGGGCGGCACGAACCAGTTCTATCCAGGCCGCTTTGCGGGGGGCCGCTGAAGTGCCTTTCGAGATCGCGACGCTTTGCGCCCACATATTGGAAGTGACGGCTCCGGTCGCCGAAAAGGGAAACTCAAACGTCGTCAGTGATGCTGCGACCGCGGCGCACCTTGCCCAGGCCGCCCTTGACAGTGCCCTCGTCAACGTTGATATCAACTTGAAGTGGCTCAAGGACGAGGCGTACGTAACCAGGATGCAGGCCGAAGTAGCGGCGTTGAGAGCATCTGCTGAGAAGGACTATTGCGCCGCACGCGCAGCATGCACGAGAACACTGGGTGTAGAGATATGACCGCAATTCTCTTGAAGGGCCGAGAAACTTCCAGACAGTTGCAGTCTGAACTGGCCAAGAGCTTTTCGGAACTGGCCGCTGCTACCAGCGTTCAGCCGACCCTGGCTGCGTTACAGGTCGGTGCCGATGCGGCAGCGTCAGGCTATTTGCGGGCTATTCGCCGGGCTTGCCAGGGGGTCGAAGCGACTTTGCGGCCCGTCGAACTGCCTGAGGAGAGCAGCCAGGGCGTGGTCAAGGCGGCGCTGGCCGAACTGAACGAGGACGGGTCGGTACATGGGATCATGGTGCTGGAGCCGTTGCCGGACCACATAGACAGTACGCAACTGAATGACCTACTCAGCCCTGCCAAGGACGTGGACGGCGTTCACCCGTTGAACGCCGGGCGACTGGCCGCGCAGCGCGAGCCGCACTTCGTGCCGGCCACGCCCGCTGGAGCCATAAAGTTGCTGGAAGAGGCGAACGTGGATTTCAAGGGCAAGCGCGCCGTTGTGATCGGGCGCAGCGATATTGTAGGCAAGCCAATGGCTTTGCTGCTGCTGCACCGGCACTGCACTGTAACCATTGCACATAGCCGTACGGAGAACCTGCCTGCGGTTGCGCGGCAGGCGGACATTTTGTGCGTGGCCGTGGGCCGGCCGGCGATGGTAACCGGGGAGTGGGTAAAGCCCGGAGCAGTCGTTGTGGATTTCGGTACAACCTACGTGGACGGCGCTTTGAAGGGCGACTGCGACCAGAAGAGCGTGGCGGCGGTAGCGGGGAAGTTTACGCCCGTCCCAGGCGGAACGGGGCCCATGACGAACGTCATGTTGATGCGCAATTTGCTCAGCGCTTACCGTCGCTTCGTCTCGGCCCCGGGAACCTAGTGTCCCAGGATTTCAACGCTTTTTTCACGCGGATGATGGTTGAGCTCCCATTGGCCAAATACGCTGAGCAGGTCTCGCACTTTCTCCAGCCGCACCTGCAGGCGCGATTCCTTACACGCCCACTCTCCTCGTACCTGGTTGCAGACCAGCAATGAATCACCCCAGATGCTCAGGGTTGCAGACTCTGACCTGATCTGAAGTTCTTCCATACGGTCCAGCACAGCTTCCAGGGCAGCAATGAGCGTGTCATACTCGGCTTCATTGTTGGTTGCCTGATCCCCGAACGTCCGCTGCACGACCTCTCGCGGGTAGCCTGGCCAGTCCAGGGCAAAGCTTCCATAGCCTTCACCGGGGTTTCCGCGACTGCCTCCGTCGAAAACGATGCTGATTGGGTATTCAGGTGCCTGGTCCTGCGAGGATGTGGGTACAGGCTGTCCGCCTCTCTGCCGATCTTCGGGGCCAGCCACGGCAGAGCCGCCGTCAGAAGGTGTAGGGGCCGCGGCCCGGGGCCGGACGGCTGGCTTGGGCGGACTCGGCCCAGGGCGGTCTCTCACGTCCCGATTGCGGGTTGGCGCGAGATTCTTGCGAGGCACTGACAGGGCGATACGCAGAGGGTCCCGGTCCGAGAGCAGATCCTCAGCCTCGATGAGCCCCATGGCCTTCAACTGACGGAACAGCACCCTTCGCTGCCTGGGTGCAAGTCTTCCGATTTGATTGACGATCTTCTCCAGTGTGCGACTCACTTCACGTAGGCCTTGCGCTACCGGGCTGCTATTCCAAACCAGGGAGATTGAACGCTGCCAAGATGAACTTGAAAGCGTTTCCAGCCGAGGAAGATCACCAGAGGGGCCATGCAGGCCTGGTCCGGACGGTAAGTAGCTCGAGAGGGAATCGTTGGAATGCGTTGGAACGTTATGCCGGCTGGCGTTCTTTCTTCTGGGCAGCCTGCGCTTTCTCCCAGAGGAAGAGCAGGTTCGCCTGGTGGAAGTTCTGGACAAGGCCGCCCAGGGCGATGCGCGAGCGACCAAACTCCTCGATATCGTGACTCAGAAGCTCTCTCCTGGCCGCACCACTGTTGATGAGTGAGGCGACCAGTTCCTCAACATCATTCAGGTATTGAATACTCTCCTCAATGCTGGGCGTTACTTCACCTCGCAGAAGGATGTCGCCGTGGCCCTGTACAATCGTCTCCAAGTTAAATTCGTGCAGACTGTGCAGTGACTGTTTGAATTTCTCGATATCAGCGAGAGGTGAGGCAATTACCGGGACAGGCATCATCAGGTCGCTGGCGAAGAGTACCTTTTCTTCTCGCACGTGCACGACGCACACATCGGGACCAGGCCCGGGCGCGTGCATGATGTGTGCGGTCTTATCTCCCAAGCGAATGACAGATCCTTCGTTGAAGATTATCTTGGGCAGTCGGATTTCCACGCGCATGAGTTCGGCAGTATGCTCCCTGGCCTCTTCCAGCGCTCTGCGGCCAAAGCGAACGAGCAGGTCGCGAGCAGATTCGTGGGCGATGAGCTCCGCTTCCGGAAAGAGACAGGAGCCGTATACATGGTCGGCGTGGCTGATGGTATTTACGAGGTAGCGAATACCGGCGGGGCAGACCTGCTGCGCAAAGTCGATGATTTGCCGGGTTTCTGAGGGAAAGGGCAGTGTGTCGATTAGAATGCCCCCTTCAGAGGACACGACCAGACCTGCGTTCACCTCTGCGTAGAGCGCACTGGTGAATACCCATGTGTCATCCGCAACCCTTGTGCGCGTAATCGCCACTCTCTACATCCCCTTCCGCAATTTCAAGGCCAGGGCAGGTGTCAAAAAGCGAATTATATCACAGTCAGACAAAGCTGGGCAATGGGACGACCGATTTTGGAACTGCAATGGTTAAAGGTCAGTGGTTAGTGGTCAGTGGTCAGTGGCGGCGGCTCCTCTGGCTCAAAGTTGATCGCTTAGCGACCATGGTTTGGCTGCTGCCAGAGGTAGCAGGAAACTCCGCCTCCAATTTGGGGTGCAGAGACTCTTCTCATTGAAGCTTAAGAGGCGCGAGCGCTGTTGAGAGGGGAAATGTAGCGATTGCCGGGCTGAAGGTTGGTGCAGGCTGCGGAAGAGCAGGCGTGCTTTTTGGGAAAGTGCCCGCACACAGTGGGTGAAACGGCTCAGAAGTGGCTGCTGCCTATACAGTTTCGCTTTGACCAGCTAACGTAATGCCAGACCCTGGCGATGCGTATGTGCGCGCAAGAGATGTCCTTCGAGGCTCGTCACGTAGAGGTCTCGCAGTTCGCTTCCGCCAAAGGTGCAGTTGGTAGGACTGTCGCAGGGCAAGGGGTGTGTTTCCAAGACTCTGCCGTTGGGGGCGAAGACGTAGATCATCCCCCCGGGCCCGCTGGCCCCCCAACCGGCGGTGGCAACGATGTTGCCTTCGCTGTCCAGGCACATCCCATCGACGCCGCGGTGGGGATAGAAGTTGTGGAGCACTTCATACTGACCTACTATTGCTCCATCCTCCGCCGACCCACTCTCGTTGACTGGATAGGCGCGCAGTTCGCGAAGCTCCCCGTCTCCATGCTTGCTCTGGGCGACGTATAGCACAGTCTCATCGGGTGAGAGCAGCAGTCCATTGGGAGCGGTCGTGTCGAAGGTCACGCGCTGCGGGCGCCACTCTCCGTCTGCCTGCCTGGTCAATCTGTATACGGACTCGTGATCCAGTTCCATGTCATCGCGAAAGTCGCCGTAACGGGGATCGGTAAACCAGATCCTGCCTGCGCTGTCGATGGCCAGATCATTGGGGCTGTTCAGGCGGCGTCCGTCGAATTCCGAGCAGACAACGACGGTCTCCCGGCCTTCCTGGTACTGGACCATCTGCCGGCCGCCACCTTCACATGCGTTGATGACGCCGTCCGCGTCCAACATGAGTCCGTTGGCCTCATTTGTGCCTTCCCGCCATACGCTGACCTGACCAGAGTCCGGGTCGTAGCGCATAATGCGGCTGTTGGGGATGTTTGTGAACAGGAGCGAACTGCCATCCCAGACCGGGCCTTCTGTCAAACCAATCGGTTCCAGCAAGGTCTCAAATTGCCATGCCATCACGGCTTCTCCCTAGGGTTCGAGCGCGTAATCGGAGCCACAATCAATGGCGATCTGTCGACTTCGTTCGAGGGCATTATAGGGGTCATCGAGCAAAGGGCTCAGTTCAAGGCTGACAGCGCCGTTGTAACCGATTTCCTGCAATGCACTGAAGGTTTCGCGGAGCGATTCGGTCGTCAGAACCCCATCAAGCAGCGCCCAGTGCAGGTCACCGCGCCCGTCATTGTCGTCAAGGTGGACATAGTCCAGACGGCTGCCGGCGGCTCTGATGATTTCAGCCGGGTCTTCGCCGCTCATTTGGACGTGCCCAATGTCGAAGAGAAGTCCCAGGTTGGGATGATCGATTGCGTCTATGAAGTCCAAGGTAGCTGAAGCGGTGGGAAGCGCGGTTCCGGGAAAGTGCTCGATGCAGAGTCTGACGCCGTGCTTTGCAGCGTCTTCCGCGGCTTGCCCGAGAGAATCGGCGTAGCGGCTCAGGGTGGCAGGGCTGTCGTCTTTGCCGGGCACCAGGTAGACTACCTTTCCGCCAAGCGCCGCGCATTGTTTCACTACGTCTTCGATATGGGCCAGGCCCCGTCTGCGCGCATGAGCGTCCGTACTCTCGAGCGCGGCGTCCTCCGGCACGCCGAAGGAGGCCGCAACTGAAGAGACGCCCAACGCATACTTTTCCTGCAGGGAGTGAGCATTTCCTTCCATCAAGAAATCAGGTCTGATGTCGATCCTGCGAAATCCCAAGGATCGCATGTCTGACAGGACTTCCTCAGGGTTAGCGGTCAAAGCCCACACACAACACGACAGATACATCGCTCAAAACTCCAGCTGCTCTAATTCCTCTGAAATCAGTTCATCCGACGGGTCAGCGCCGCTTGCCAACAAAGATTGCAACTCAATCAGTTCATTGCACTGTAAGAAGCGATGAAGTTGGTGACTATGGCGATGGCTCCACTCCTCAATTGCCGGCGTCATTTGAGCAATTGTAGAAAAGTCGGAGGGGAAGCGCAACGGGTCGCCTCCCAGCCAGCGCCCGTGTCTACCCGAGAGAGTCGTATTCCAGATTTTTGCGGGGATGACGTCCGGTGTGAGGTTGCCGGTAGGCCATGCCTGAAAGAGAACAGGGATGCGGGGCGGGAAGTCGGGTAGGATCCCCTGCAGGAGCTGGTGGCTTCTGGTGCAGGTGGACGGCATCCACAGAGGGATAACTGGACTTCTTAGTCCGATAACCGGATTCATTTGCGGCCCACTCTCGATCAAGACGGCACGCGGCTGAATTTGCAGCAGATAGAAGAGCCACTGCCAGGCATAGAAGCCAATGCGACTGACTTCATCGATTGAGGAGAAGGAAAGCGAAAAGATCGGCAAGCCTTCAACTCCGGCGTGGTCGCGCACCGAGGTGGTGAAGGCTGAGACCGAACCCCATTGTGCCTCCGGCTGATATGTCCAGTGGCGAGAAAGCCGCCAGCCGCTGCGTTGAAGGCCGCCTTCCTCGTGCAACCAGTCATCCAGCCAAGGCGTACCTCGTATGAACTCCTGATCGGTAAAGCCCCCGTATCCGCCAATCTGCAATCTGTGACGGGCGCCGATCTCGTACTGGCTCCATTTAGAGGAACAGGACAGGAGAAGAAGGGAACCGCCGGGCATCAGGCGCTCGCGGATGAATCTCTTGTACTGGTCCGGCAAGGTTGCCAGCTTGAGATAAATGCTCACACTTCTCTTGATCTGCTGCCTGGCGTGTATTGGATCAAAAACACTTACTGCGAGGAGATCAGGATTGTGATTGAGGATCGGGGTAAGGAGGTCAACGCTGCGCTGTTGATAGCTGGCAATATCGTCCGGTTTTCCACGAGAGGAAAAGGCGATGGGAAAGCTGTCGGCGAGGAGAGGCGCCCCGAGGCAGGTGCACAAGTGGGCAGTAGCGCCGGAGGGAACGCCGATGACAATCGTGTCGAAGCGCCGCTCCGGATCGAGTCTATCGTACTGGGCCACGTTCCATTGGGCAAGGTCCGCCGTGGTCAGGTTGAAGGAGAGCGAGCGATTGTGGGGGCGGCTTTCGGTAGCCCAGACTGCCAGGCTGGCACCCCATCTGCGAGGAAGCTGGGAACTCAGCCTAAGAAGTGGAAACTGCCGCCCCAACTTGGCATTCGACGCGGGATAATGGAATCGGTTCTCCAGAGCCGCGGCCACAGCCGCCACTGCTCCTGTTGCAATGTCGAAACCGACCGGGTTGTAGGTCACGGGCTAGCTGAATCCCTTTGCCTGGTTTCGCCGATGTTGCGCGCACTACTACCTCCGCCAAGATCTGTCCTCCTGGCCGCAGTTGGCGAGCCTGGATTGGACGGCGGAATTGACAGACAGTATAGCCGACGTGCCAAGTCATCGCAATTCCAGTTTATAGGGATCATTTTGGGCGCATCCGGGCACGGTCTCAGGTTGCCGGCCGGGACTGAAAAATGGGACTGAAAAATGGGAATGAAACGGGGAAACGTTGGGCCACATTCGACCACAGATCGACTCAGCTTTAACTCCGGATATAGCCCAGGTTTGAGGTGGGAACAGTCTGGCGGAGAGTGTATGCCAGCTTTGGCTGAAATTGTCGTGCGGCATTCGGGAAACTCCGGACAGGTGCAAGAACCGGACAAAACGTGGGGTCGTTGCGTTGAAGGGGTGCGAGGGCAGGCACAGGGATGAGCAGAGAGTGGAGAGGAGTGGGGAGAGAGTGCCGAAGTTCTGTCTGTGCGAGACTGGCTCGCGTACTGGGGGGACGTAGCCTGGCGAAACTCTTCCGATTGGGCACATTTCACCAATGCCGCCACCAGGTCGTCGAGGCATGTTGTAGGAGGGGGGGCGTTGCGGGGGCGGAGCCCCCCCCCCAGGGAGGCCGCGTGCGGCCGACCCCCCAACAGCAGTGGTGAGTGATTAGTGGTCAGTGGTCATTTGGGGCGCGTTGTAAGAGGGAGATTTGATCGGGGA
>JAJEDI010000098.1 GCA_022821585.1 Caldilineaceae bacterium | reverse complement strand
GCTCCGGTACGCGTTCACGGTTGAAGGTAGCCATCTTCTCCAGGAGCTGATAGTCCTGCATCAGAAGTGGACCGCGGGGGCCGGCAGTCAATGAGTTCTGGTTGTCGCCGACCGGCGCCCCGTGAGCCGTTGTCAGTTGTTCGCGTTCAGTCACTGTTTTCTCCTGTGTTATTGATATGACTGTATTGTGCAGATCTCAACGAGATCGTAGCTGCCAAGCCTGTGAGGTGTCGTCAATGAAGGATTTGTCAAGAAGGGCGTTTCAGGACCATCGCTGCCCGGCGGCCTGCCGCTGTCGGAACTGTCTTTCGCCAGTTGAACCCGCAACGTTCGGATCAACGCCTGCTACACTGCCACCTGCCGCTGCAAAGCAAGAATCAGCTCGGACAGGCTTTATTGGTCTAGTCGCTACAGCTGCTCCCGGTCCAACTGGTGCCGTCTGCTCGTGTCTCTTACTCTACTTCATCCAAGAGCAAACGCACACTTTTCCTACCCTTTACATGGGCCTAGGGCTGGTTGACGTTTGTCTGAACAACGACTTCTAAGCGCACATTGCGGCTGGCCATCGAAGGGCGGTGCAGCTGCGCAAAGAATATCCAATGAGCCTTTGATGTTCTCCGCGCCCCTCCGCGTCCTCCGCGGACAAAAAGGTGTCAAGGTGTTCTCCGTGCCTCTCCGTGTCCTCCGTGGACAAAGGTGTTAGGAAGTTCTCCGCTGACCCTCTCAATCATTAGGCGCCAAGAGATCCTCCGTCTGCCCGCTGTGAATCAGCAACACCGTCCCCACCGCGCTCAACCAGCCGTTGAGCTGATTCCCGTAACTCTCCCGGTCCTCCGCTTCCGGCCGGTTCATTCCCAGAAGCGTAAGGTCCGTCTCCCTGCTCCACGTCTTCACCGTATCCGGGAACAGCTCGCCTCGCGGCGGGACCACCACCACCGGCTCGGCATTGACGCGCACCCTGTCCAACAGCGTCCGCAAATGTGCCTCCACCTGTGCCCGCCCTTCACCGCGCGGCAGCGTCTGCAATATCCTGATCGATGCCCCGTCCCACGTCGGACTCTGCGAAATAATATGTGCCAGCAGCAGCATCAGGTCCCCGTTCCCGCTGCGCCCGCGCCACCACACGTCAATCACCTTGCGGTTGCCGAAACCACGCTTCTCATCGTGATGCAGGAAGAGTACCGATTTGCCCAGCTCGAACAGCGTCGACAACAGGCGCAACGACAGCGTGCGCCCTCCCTCCGTATCGCTCCAGCCCATCAGCACTGCGTTCGGCTCCAACCCCCCCACCCCATGGGACTGGCACACCGTCACCGCCCCCGCATAGAAATTCTCCACTATGTCCGCCTCCGCGAAGGCCGTCATGTTCTGCTCTTGGATGAAAGTGCGGATCTGCCTCCGCGCAATGCTGCGCAGCCTTCTCTTCGCCAACTGATCGATATCCCCCACCAGCAACTGGTAAAACGAAACGATGCCGTAGCCCCGGCTCAGCAGGTTCGCCACCTCCACCAGCGGCGCCCGGTTATGCGGCTGCCCCGTGAACACCAGAATGTTAGGCCGCCAGTTCTTGGCATGAAAGACCGAGCGCTCCAGATTCAGCAGCGACCGCCGTGCCAGCGCAAACCAGATCCCGTTGCGCACGTCCCCCCACGTACGAATCGTCGAGCGGCGTTCCAGGTAGAAGTAGATCCCGTAGCTGATCAGGATCGCTACGACCGTCGCCACGGGGTTGATCACGAACATCGCCCCGTAGCAACCGGCCGCCCCCAGTAACGAGAAGCTGAAATGGATCTTCGCCCGCGGCCGGAAACTGGGATTCCCCACCAGCTTCTCGATCCCAGCCACCAGGTTCGTCATCCCGTATGTGTTCAGGAAAAACATCGTGATGATCGGCGCTACCACATTGAGATCGCCTGCCCAGATCACCGCGAACGCGATGCCCGCTGTGATCAGGACTCCCACCCGTGGTTCCGTCCTGCTCCCCAGCCGTGAGCCCAGCACCCGCGGCACGATCCCGTCATTCGCCATCGCCTGCAGCGTCCGCGGCGCCGCCACAATGCTCCCCAGCGCCGATGACAGCGTCGCCGCCCACACACCGATCAGGATCAGCGGCGGAAATAGCGCGATATCCCGCATGATCAACGTGTTGCTCCTCAACTCCTCCGGCGAGCCGTGCAACGAAAGCCAGACCACCGACAAAAAGTAGACGGCAGCCGTAAACATCACCGAAAAGAGTGTGCCCTTGTGAATACTCCGCCCAGGGTCCTTCAGATCGCCCGACATGCTCGCGCCCACCGCTATGCCGGTCACCGCCGGAAAGAAGACCGCGAATACACTCCAGAAACTCATGCCCTCGCCGTAGTTGGCCGTCAGCGTCGGAGCCTGAATCGACAACCAGCCTCCCCCAAAGAAAGAAAGCAGCGCCGCCATCAACGCCGCCAGAATGAAGTACTGTATCTTGATCGCAAAGTCCGCGCCGATGAAGGCCACCACAGCGAACACGATCGCAATCAATGTCGAAAGCACGCGAGCGTCGATCTGGCTGAAGAAGGCGATGCCCTCCAGCGACTCGGTAAACCCGATGATGTAAAAGGCTACCGAAATCGCCTGCGACAGATAGAGCGGCACCCCAATCGCCCCGCCGATTTCCCGGCCCAGCGTCCGCGAAATCAGGTAATACTTGCCTCCCGCCCGCACATTCATCGAAGTCGCGATCGCCGACAGCGACAACCCCGTCAGAAAGCTGATCGAGTTGGCGATCAACACGATCAACAGCGCGCCCAGCAGACCGGCCTGGCCCACTACCCAGCCCGCCCGCAAGAACAGGATCAGCCCCAGAATCGTCAGCACGTTCGGCGTGAACACGCCCCCGAACGTTCCGAAGCGGGCCGACGCATTTGCCGTTTGCCCTGAAGCCGCCTGTGCAGATGCAGTCATAAGCCTTGCGTGACCTCCTTGTCCAGAGCTGTGCGCCAGGCTGCAGGGATCCGGTCGCCCAGTTCGACACCTTTCGCGCCGATAAACTGGGCCAGCTCCCGCAGAGACTCTGCCACCGCAGCCCCGGTCTGCGCGTCATTGCGCTCATCCTCTTCAGGATACAGTGCATGGATATGGTAGATTCCAGTCTTGCGTTCGAGTTTCGAGTCCATCCTCCCGATGAAGCGGTCGCCATGCAGCAGCGGCATCACATAATAGCCGTACTCCCGCTTGCCTTTCGGCACATAAATCTCGATTCGGTAGTAAAAGTCGAAGAGCTGCTCTGTCCGTTCCCGGTCACAAATGAGATTGTCAAAAGGCGACAAAAAGACCGTGCGCGGCGCCCACTCCCCTGCCTGGATTGATGCCAGCTGGGGCAAGGTATCCCGGTGGATGTACCAATCGTCGTCCCACGGCCCTTCCTCGTCAACGACCTGCGCCGGCAGCACAACCCCCTCTTCCACCAACTCCTTCAGCCGCTCACCCAGGTTCGGGTACCTTTTGCGCATGAAATGCTCGTTGATCTGCTTCTGGCTCGCCGCGCCCAGCGCCTTCAGCGAGCGTTGGCACGCCTCGCGCACAACCTCCTCCTCCGCAGGCAACGCCGTGTCCACCCACTCCGGCAGCCACGCATCCCGCAGATGCCACAGCTTCTGGTTTCCCCGCCGGCCCACAGTCATCACAAGCCCCTTGCGGTCCAGGAAGTCCAACATGCGCGAGACCGCGCTCCCCCCGGTCCAGCCCAGCGACTCCCACGGAACGGCCTCCGGCCCTGCCAGCGCCTTCGCAGGCAGCGGCCCGTCCTCCCCCAGACGCGCCAGAATATGCGCCTCCAGCTCTGCATTCAACGCCATCCACCCGCGTATCCGCTCCGACCACTCGCTGGAATTGGTAAAGGCCCGCCCAATCCACCGCCGCAAAAGAGGATAGTCCTCCGTCAGAACAAAGGAAGCGGCGTGCGCCCAGGCCTCGATGATCTCCCGCTCCTCCAGCAGATCGTCCAGCCACGTCGGGTCAAACGCCCCCATCCTGCTCCACAGCACCAGCAGTTGCGTCCGCTCCACCGCCCGGATCGGATCGATCTGCAAACAGTTAATCTGCCTGAATAGCTCGACGATGCCCGTCTTGCTGGCCGTGGCGCGCGGCCCCTCCAGCCCCTGCGCCGCAACGGCCAGGCGCCGAGCCTCAGTGGAAGTTAGGATAATCGATTGCATTGACTTTGGTGATCTGACTCTTGTCGGGGAGGTTGACCGTAAGCTCTGGCTCTGAAGATGTCGCGTCTCTCTGACTTCAACGTTGATTGGACGGCAGTTTCCTACACCCTTCTCGATAGCGCCCCTCATTCGCGACAAGCCGTCTATCCACTATCCACTATCCACTACCCAACACCGCCTCGCCGATAGCCCGGTACCCCTGCGCAGCCGCCACCAAATCATCCAGCTTCAGCCGCTCATTGATGACATGCGTGTCCGCCTCCGTCGCCGGCCCAAAGCCGATCGTAGGAATGCCCGCCACGCCCGCGCTGTAGGCCGCATTCGTGCAGAACCGGTACGCGTTTAACCCCGCATCGATCCCCGCCCCGTGCACTGCCGCCAGCGCACCCGTTACAAACGGATCGGCGTCATCCGCCAGCCATGCCGGAAAGAACTTCTCCGTTACAAATGTGTGCCCTGTATAGCTCGTATATTCACCCGTCCCCACACGCGCATCCAGTCGAATGTCCGCCAGCTCAGGTCGCTCGCTGATGTCCGCCAGCACACGCTCCGCCGCCTCCCCGGGCAGCAGCCGCCGGTCATATGTCACTCGGCAAATGCTGGGAATGACCGAATGTCCCGGGAAGGGCTCGCTGATGATATCCGTCAGCGCAAAGATCGCTGGCCCCATCTGCGGGTGTTCGTCCAGCGCCAGGTCCTCCACCACCGCGATCACCCGCATCATGTCCAGCACCGCGTTGCGCCCCATCTGCGGCGCCGACGAATGCGACGGCCGCCCCGTCGTCGTCAGATGAATCTCGGCCCGGCCGCGTCCCCCCCGCACAATCTGCAGGTCCGACGCCTCGCCAATCACAACAAAATCCGCGCCCGTCTGCCCGATCACCTTCTCCAGAGCCACACCCTCCAGCACCTCCTCCATCACCGACGCGCTCACTACGGCCTTGCCCTTCAGCGACGCCTTGTCCAGCCCGCCGATGCCATGCACCATCGCCGCCAGTGCGCCCTTCATATCCGCCGCGCCGCGCCCGTGCAGTGCCCCGCCCCGCACCTCCCCGCTGAACGGGTCCAGCTCCCACGGCACCCCCGGCGAGACACCAACCGTATCCGTATGCGCGTCAAACACGATCGTCGGCCCGGGCTGCGCACCCTCTACCACGCCAACCACGTTGCCCACACTGTCCGTCCACACCCTGTCGAACCCCAGCGCCGTCATCTCCTCCCGGATTCGGAGGGAAACCTTCGCCTCCTCACCGCTCAGGCTCTGGATGCGCACGATATCTCGGGTAAACGAGATCAGGCGATCTCTGTCAAGCATTCGCATCTCCTTGCTTGGTTCTGTTCGAGCCGCTACGCTTGTGTCCTTCTCTTGCTCTCGTTTCTGCCTACCGTTTCTACTGTGCACGCCCCGGCAATCACAGAAAGTTCCCCGTTTCGGGCGCACGCGACAGAAATATAGCTGAAATACCGAAAATCGCGCAACTGCCATATTTTGGCCCCCCGCAGAGTTGCGCGCAACAGCAAGCGAATGGGGCAACGAAGCCCGGACTGTTTCCGATGCCTTGCAATCGGTCTTTCTGTCAGATACACTACAACATACCGCAGCGGTCACCTGCCAGCGTCCAAGAGCCGCACCAGCCGCCTGTCAAAGGAGACGCCCCCTCATATGAAAACAATCAGCGCGTTTCAGTCGATAGAAGAAACGACCGACTCTCTTGGCGGCCAGCAATACATCGCCAATGACGAAATCTCCACAACCGTCTACCTGTCGCAGCAGTTGGGAAAACCGCTGCTGACCGAAGGACCGGCCGGAGTCGGCAAGACCGAGCTCGCCAAAGCCATCGCAGGCTCTCTTGGCCGTTCCCTCATTCGCCTGCAATGCTACGAAGGACTGGACGAGACCAAGGCCCTCTATGAATGGGAGTACGCCAAGCAGCTCCTCTACACCCAGCTGCTCCGCGATCAGCTGCAGCAGACCCTCGCCGGCGCCAATTCGCTAGCCGAAGCCGCCGACCGCCTCACCGACGAGGAAGACGTCTTCTTCTCCATGCGCTTCCTCCTCCAGCGGCCTCTGCTGCGCGCCATTCTCAGCGACGAACCGGTCGTACTCCTCATCGACGAAATCGACCGCGCCGACGCCGAATTCGAGGCCTTCCTCCTTGAGGTGTTGAGCGACTTCCAGGTCAGCGTGCCCGAGCTCGGCACCCTCGCGGCCAACCACGTACCCATCGTCGTCCTCACCAGCAACAACACACGGGAACTGAGCGAGGCCCTCAAACGGCGCTGCCTCTACCTCTTCATCGATTACCCCTCCCTGGAGCAGGAGCTCAGCGTCGTCCGCCTGAAAGTGCCCGACCTGGCACCGCAAATGGCCCGCCAGGCCGTGGAGCTTGTCCAAAGCCTGCGTCAAATCGATTTGCGCAAACACCCCAGCATCTCCGAAACATTGGACTGGGCACAGGCTCTGGTTACCCTCAACTCCGAAAACCTCGATCGCACGACGCTCGAAACAACGCTCAGCGTCTTGCTGAAACATGAGACAGACCTGCGAAAGGTACAGCGCCAGCTGGGACGGATGGACGGCCAGGACGACGATGAAGATGAGACCGATTGGGACGAAGAACTGCCTCGGCGCCGCCGGCGCATCGACTGATCTGCGTTGAGCTATATGGCCGTCCGGGGGCACGTTGGGAAACCCACGGCACATCGCCTGACCTCCCCGTTGCAGAGGAGAATCCCATGGAAGAGCGAATTGTAAAGTTCATTTCAGCCTTGCGGTCCGGCGGCGTGCGCGTCAGCCTCGCCGAGAGCGCCGATGCCTTCTCCGCCGTCGACAACCTCGGCATCCAGGAACGGGACGCCTTCCGCCTCAGCCTGCGCGCAACCCTGGTCAAAGACGCCGAGAGCCTCCCAACCTTCGAGGAGCTCTTCCCACTCTTCTTCGGCAGCGGCGAGCCGCCTCCCCTCATGAACCTGATGGAAGACCTCACCGAAGAAGAGGCCAACATGCTGGCCCAGGCTCTCCAGGAATATGGACAGCGCCTGCGTGAAATGCTGGAACGGCTACTGCGCGGCGAGCAGCTGACCCCCGAAGAGCTCGAAGGCCTCGGGCAAATGGTGGGCCTCAATCAGGCCGATGATCTGCGCTATCGTGAATGGATGGCGCGCCGCATGCAACGTGCCCTCCAGTTCGAACAGGTCCGCAAAGCCATGCAGGAGATCATGGAACTCATGGCCCAGTTGGGCATGAATAAGGAACGCCTGGACCAGATGCGCCAGCTCATCGCCCAGAACATGGAGTCCCTGCGCGAACAGTTGCGCCAGCACGCCGGCCAGCGCATCGCCGAAAACATGGCCGAGCAACGCCCAGAGGACCAGCTCGAAGGCCTTATGGACCGACCATTTCAAGCCCTCTCCGACAGCGACATGCAGAAACTGCGCCAGGAAGTCCGGCGACTAGCTGCCCTCCTACGCAGTCGCATCGCCCTCCGCCAGAAGAGGGCCAAGACCGGTCACCTCGACGCCAAAGCCACCATCCGCGCCAATCTCAAACACGGCGGCGTCCCCTTCCATATCAAGCACCGCGACCGCACCCTCAAGCCCAAACTCGTCGTGATCTGCGATATCAGTACCTCCATGCGCCACTGCTCCGAGCTCATGCTCTCCCTCCTCTACGAACTGCAGGATCAGGTAAGCAAGTCGCATGCATTCGCCTTCATCGACCACCTCGAGTACATCACGCCCGACTTCCAGGGCAACCGCGCCAATGAAGCCATCCAACAGGTCCTGATCAGAATGCCCCCCGGCTACTACAGCACCGATCTCGGCCATAGCCTCCAGAACTTCGCCGACGACTACCTCGACACCATCGACCACCGCACCACTCTCATCGTCGTCGGCGACGGCCGCAACAACTACAACGATTCCCGGCTCGACATCTTCAGAAAAATGGCCCGCCGCAGCCGCCGCACCCTCTGGCTGAATCCCGAGTTGCCCATGCTGTGGGGCTCCGGCGACAGCGACATGCTCGACTACCTTCCCCTCTGCGACACTATCCTGCAGGTAAGTACCCTCTCCGAACTGACGGCAGCGGTGGACCAGCTGCTGGTCGAAAAGTCATAGCGGCACTGGCACGTGGCAGGGACTGCTTACTGCTCTTTGGCCGTCGGTGATCTTTGAGCGCTATGAGAGCACTCCTTCGGGTAGTAAGCTGGGTCGCTGGCCTCTGTCTGTTGGGCGTGCTCCTCTTCTTCGCACTGCAACAGTACAATTTCGTCGAGCCTGCCCGCGAACTGCTGCTCGACGCCGCCGGCGTCAGCCCCTCCTCCCGAGTCGATCCCTGCCTGCAAAACGACTCCGCCGGGGACATCGTTGCCAGCATCGACTACACTGACGCCCACGCACTCAATATTCTGTTCGACCAGGTTGACATCTGGCACGTCGAAGCAGAGCAGCAAACCGCTGTCGCGCTCGTGTCGCCGGCCCAGCAACAGTGGCTGACCCAGGAAGGCTTTCCATTCTCACAAAATACGGAGCTGACCGACGCCCTGCCCGACCCCTGCACCTTCCAGGTCCAGGCCGACAGCCGCAGCATTCCCGGCTACGCCTGCTACCGCACAGTCGAAGCAACCCACGCCGATATGGCCACCTTGGCCGAACAGTACCCCGACTTGACCCAACTAAACGACATCGGCAACAGCTGGTACAAGATTCGCTCCTTTGGCTTGGCCGGCTCCGATATCCAGGCGCTCGTCCTGACAAACAACCAGACTACCGACTTCGAAAAAGGCGAGCTGGTCGTCATAGGCGCCCAACACCCCCGCGAGCTGGCTACCACCGAAATCGCTACCCTCTTCGCCGAAATGCTGCTCTCCCAATACGGCGCCGACCCCGACCTGACCTGGCTCCTCGACTACAACCGTATTCACATCATCCCCCTGGCCAATCCCGATGGCCGTACCTGGGTCGAAAAGGGGCGCCTCTGGCGCAAAAACACCAACAGTACCAATGGCTGTGACTTCCCCAAGCACGGTGTCGATCTCAACCGCAACGGCAGCTTCCTGTGGAACCACTGCAACGGCTGCTCGTCGGGCGACGTCTGCTCCAATTTCTACCGCGGCGGCGAGCCCGCATCCGAGCCTGAGACCCAAGCAATCGAAGCCTATCTCCGTGACGTCTTTGCCGACCAGCGCGGCGAAGGCTACAACGATCCCGCGCCTGAGGACACAAACGGCGTTTTCATCTCGCTCCACTCCTATGGCCGGCTCCTCTTCTACCCTTGGGAGCACTCTGCAACCCCGGCGCCAAACCGCGATGAACTGCGCCGCCTCGGCCGCAAACTGGGCTACTTCCCCGACTACAAGGTCTGCAACCCCGAGCTCTGCATGTACCGTTTCGACGGCAGTACGACCGATTTCGCCTATGGCACCCTCGGCGTCGCCGCCTTTACCTACGAGCTCGGCACCGCCTTCTTCCAGACCTGCCCCTACTTCGAGTCCTATATCGCCGACCAGATTCTCGACTCCCTCGTATATGCCGCCAAAACGGCCCGCCGTCCCTACCAGCTGCCGGCCGGACCCGACGTGACCGCCGCCAGCGTAGACCCACCGCGCCTGCTGCCAGGAAAGGAAGTTACACTGAAAGCAACCGCCGACGACACCCGCAGCGCTGGCACCGGCTCCGACACCGAACCCGCCCAGCCAATCAGCGCCGCCCGCTTTTCTATCGGCATGCCCTCCTGGCTCGCAACCACCTTCCAAACGCTGCAGCCCCTCGACGGCGAATACGACTCCACCGTCGAATCCCTGACGGCGTCGTTCGACACCACCGGCTGGCAACCCGGCGCCTACACCATCTTCCTCGAAGCCCAGGACGCCGACGGCAACTGGGGTCCTCCCACCGCCGTTTCCATTGAGGTCGTCGCCCTCCCCACTGAGCGGACTCCCAAACAGTACTTTCAGTACCTGCCTCGAGTGTGGCGGTGACTTTGCGTTTGCTTCAGCAGCAATCTCTTTTCACCAGCCAACTGCCTTAAGCCTTCCCTTATCCTTTTCACCCCGCGGTCCAATCTTAGCCGATCAGATTCTCTCACTGTATAATGCAACCTGATTTGGCATGGCAGGCAGGCCGCCTGCTCTCCCAGCCCATATAAAGAAGCCGGTTGGCTCCCATACGCCAATCAGGCGCGCACATGGCAGGAAGGAGTTCATCAATGGCGAAGATGCAAGCGGACTATATCTGGATGAACGGGGAGATCATCCCGTGGGAGCAGGCAACGGTGCATGTATTCACCCATGCGCTGCACTACGGCAGTAGCGCATTTGAGGGGATTCGCGCCTACGAAATCAACGACGCAGCTGCGATCTTCCGCGGCCCGGAGCACTTCGAGCGCCTGCTATACTCCTGCAAAGTGGCCCATATTCCATCGCCCCTCGATGTTGACGAATGGATGAATGTGGCCAAAGCCGTCCTGCTCAAAAACAAGCATCACAGCGCCTACATCCGGCCGTTGGTCTTCCGCGGCTACGAGAGCCTGGGTGTAGATGGCCGCGGTTGTCCCGTCGAGGCCATCCTGGCTTCCGTGCCTTGGGGTCGCTATCTCGGCGCAGAAGCTATCGAAGAGGGGGTCGATGTGCAGGTAAGCAGCTGGCGTCGCATGGCCTCGAACATGTTCAGCCCAATGGCAAAGATCGGCGGCCAGTACGTCAGCAGCCAGAATGTCGTTATGGAGGCCAAGGACAACGGCTTCACCGAAGGCATCGCCCTCGACATAAACGGTCAGGTTAGTGAAGGCAGCGGCGAGAACATCTTCGTCATCTACAAGGGCGTGATTTACACACCGCCCCTTGGCAGCAGCATCCTCGGCGGCGTCACCCGCGATGCCGCAATCACAATCGCCCGCGATCTGGGCTATGATCTGCGCGAGCAGGCCATGACTCGCGAGATGCTCTACCTGGCCGACGAAATCTTCTTCACCGGCACCGCAGCCGAGATCACCCCCGTGCGCTCAGTCGACCGCCTGCCCGTAGGCGACGGCAAACGCGGCCCCATCACACAGTCCATCCAGGGCGTCTTCTTCGGCATCCTCGAAGACAACATGCCCGACAAATGGGGCTGGCTGACGCAAGTGTCATGAAAAAAAGAGAGGAGCGGAAGACCTCCGCTCCTCTCCCACTCCTCTCTCCTCTTCACTCTCTCCTCGCATACTGCCCAAACCAGCGCTCCTCCAGCAGGCCCAGCCGCCCTTCCTCCTCCAGAGTTGCCAGCGCTTGCAGGAGCGCGCTCTGCAGCTTGGGCGCCTTGATCGACACCGCAATCACATAGGGGTCCTCATCCAGCACAGCCCCCACCGCGCGAATCCCTTTGCCCTCACCCTGCGCCAGCCGCAGCGTGACGCCGTCGATCAGCAAGGCACTGCTCGCGCCGGAGACGAGTGCCTCGATCGCCTTCTCCGACGACTCGAAAGGCAGCCGCGTAAAGCCTGCCCCCTCCCTCTGCAATCGACGCGCGATCGCATCCCCCCGGCTGCCCCACTCCACCGCCACCGTACCCCCATCCAGATCCCCAATCTCTTCAAACGCGGCATCAGCGCCGACGACAAGCCGCACACCCGCCTCGAAATAGGGCGGCGAATAGTGCACGTCTTTCGTCATGCGCGCATTGTATGGAAACGCGCTGATCACCGCATCCACGCGGTCAACCAGCAGCGCATCCAATAAACTGTCGTACCCGATCGCGACGATCTCTGCCTCCAGCCCCCACGTTGCCGCGATCTCCCGCGCCAGATCCACGTCATAGCCGATCGGCGCGCCCTCAGCATCCAGCGTCTCAAACGGCGGGAAGCTGGGGTCCATGCCCACCCTCCAACTCCCCCGCTCCTGCATCTCAAGCCAGGTCTCGTCCACCGCCGGCCCACCGGTGCGCAGAAGCAGCCACCCACCGACCGCCAGCGCCAATACGCAGGCGACGATCCAAAGAATCGGCCGCCTCCCGAAACTGCCTCGCACGGAAAACCCCGTCCAACGGCTGCCGTGACGCCCTGCGACCAGCCACTGCCGGTTGGTCCTGTCCGTCTCTGCCCGCAACGGATCTCTCTCCCCACTCCTTCTCTGGTCGTTCATGGCGCCTTGAACCGCCCCGCCGCGTACTCCTGCATCTCCAGGTAGATCGCCTTGGGTTCAAAATCGGTTCCCACAAAAGTGAAGTAGTCCTGATAACTCTTCTGGTCCCAGGGGAACCGAAAAACCCAAAGACAGACGCTTTCCAGCCAGGGCCATTCGGTGCGCGCGATCTCGTACGCCCGCACACTATTCACGATGCGCTGCGCCGGACGCACCGCCCGCGTCCATCGTGGGTGATCGTTCCATCCCCCTTCAGTGATCATCGCTGTCTTGTCGCCATCGCCGTTTCGGACCATGATCTCCCGCAGCAGTTCGGAGCGCCGAAAGTTGACTACCGTTTCGCCGGCCGGCTCGTCCGCGTCAAAGCCCAGACCATACGCGTGAATCGCTAGGATGTCGAAATAGTCAGCCGCGCCCGCGTCGTACATCTGCTGCAGGTAGTCCAGGTCGTTCACGCTCCATTCGCTGCCCGGTGGGTCCAGCGTCGGCGCCAGCGCCCCGGCAAGCACCTGCACTTCCGGCGCGGCCTCCTTCACCATCGGGTAGACAACCTTCAACATCCTCACATATGACGCCGGGTCCACCGGGCGAAAACCCCATTCCAGGCTCAGATTAGGCTCGTTCCATATGATCAGATAGCCCACCCTGTCTCGATAGCGCCGCACGAACTCCACCGCATAGCGCCCGAACGCCTCGTAATCCTCTTCCGCCAGGTAAAGATGGTGCGAATCCTCAGGCCGCGCCCATTCCGGCACATAGCCCAAACGGGCGATAACGGTGAGCCCCTGCCGGCTGGCGTGGTCAATCACCAGGTCCGGATGGCTCCATTCGTACTGACCGCGTCTCGGTTCGTAGTAAGCCCAGGGGAAATACTCGACGATCCAGGGCGCGCCCATCTCGCGCACCATCTCGAGGCTGCGTTTGATCTTGGCCGCGTCCGGCTCATCGGTCAGCCGCGTATGTACGCCCATTTTGAGGTTCACCGTCGCCACCGTCCGCTGGGGACCAAAAGGTACCCAGTTACGAAAATAAGAACGATAGGTCAGGCCGACTACACTGCACAATAACAGCGCCCCAATGAGCTTTCTGGCGCGTGGCGACCACAGTGCGAGTCGTGGTATGCGGTTAATCGAGTCTGGATTCCTGCGCAAAAAGGAGGCGAAGCGACCAATCATCAACAGGGGGCGGGGGGCATGCAGCGTCTATGTCTCTTCCTGCCACTCTTCATCATCTTCATCAGTTGGTATTGCAGGAGCGAATTCGAATTCATCCTCCCCCTCTTCCAAAGGGGTCTGCTCTTGGGGCGCCTGGCTGGCTTCGATTGCCTGGATACCGTTCTCGGCCTGGTGTAGCGAGTTATTCAGTTTGTCTCGAAGCCGGTATAGCACATCCAGCGCGTAAACCTCAGCTTCATCAACCAGGCGGATCGCCTCGGCGTGTCCATGCGCAATTATTCTCTCTGCCTCTTCCCGCGCACGGTCCGTGATCGCGTCCTCACTAACAATCTGGATCGCCTGCTGCTCGGCGTGGGCTACGATCTGCTCTGCCCGCGCCTGCGCATCACTGAGGATGCGATCCCGCTCGGTTATCATGCGTTCGCTTTCCTTGATGGCGCTCGGAATACTGATACGCATCTGATCTATCAGCCGGAGACACTCCTCCGAATTTACAATCAGAGACGGCGAAAATGGCACTCGCCACCCTCTGTTCAGCGTCTGTTCAAGTTGATCCACCAGTTGTAAAATTTCCATGATCAGTTTGAACTCTCGTTTGACAGTTCCCGGCAACCACCAGAAACGGGAGACCGGAATCGGTTCCGTTACCGCTTGCGCTCCGCAAACCGCTGCTGTAAAGCCTGCTCAGTATGCGGCGTCACCCAGTGGGATACATCGCCATCCAGGCTGGCCACTTCCTTCAGAATCGTTGAACTGAGATAAACATACTTTGGGCTGCACAGCAGGTAACACGTCTCAATCTGCGGCGCCATCTGTCGGTTGGCCATGTCGATGCGGGACTCAAACGATAGATCATCCACATTTCGAATCCCGCGTACGATCACCCGCGCACCATGTCGCTGTGCCCATTTTACCGTTAGTCCGCTATATGACACAATCGAAATATTCTGTACGTCCTTGAGCGCCTCCCGCGCCAGCTCTATGCGCTCCTCCGTGGAGAACAGGAGCCGCTTGGCCGGTGCGTCAAAGACGGTCACGAGCAGCTCATCGAAGAGGCCGGCCGCTCTGCGGGCAATGTCCATGTGTCCGAAATGGAAGGGATCAAAACTACCGGGATAGATGGCGCGGGTCATAAAGCGTCGTTGTCTCGAAATGAACCTGCGTGATTCCAGCGCTGCAATCTTGTTCAGGGCGCCTGTCGGTCGCTGTCCGGATGATCGAATGAGGCGATCAGATCATCCGGCGCAATGCTGGCGATAGAGTCCAGGCGGAGGTCCGCACCCGAAAAGTCCGAATCGCGTGTAACGCAATTCGGCACCGATACACACCGCAATCCCGCCCGCTTCGCCCCGAGCATCCCATTGTAGGAGTCCTCAATCGCGATCGCCCGCTCGGGCATTACCTCCAACTTCTGCGCCGCCAGTCGGTAAAGGGCCGGGTCAGGTTTGACCCGCTCGACATCATCCGCGGTGACAATAGCAGCAAAACGCGCAAGAAGCCCCAGTCGGCGTAAATGCGACACCACCCACTTACGGTCCGAGCTTGAGGCCACCGCCAACCTCACCCTCCGCCGCTCCGCCGCATCGATCAATTCCAGCACGCCCGGCATGATCGGCATGACGCCGATCAGGTCCAGGAACCGCTTCCGTCGCTCTGACCGTACGCGTTCTCGGTCGATCTTTCTGCCAAGCAAACCCTCCAGAAAACTGTCAGGCCTGAATTCGCCTGTGCCCCCGCCTACACATTGCAGCCAGACGTCTAAGGGCAACTCGACGCCGTGGCTGCGGTACACCTCCTGCCAGGTCTGGAAATCAGGCGTCTCTGTATCCAGAATCGTTCCGTCAAAGTCAAATACAATGGCCTCCAGCACCGGCATACTCCCTCTTCGTTCCGTTTACGGGTTAAGTGGCCTATCACGCTGCCATGTCTACAAGAGTGGGGGTCGGCAAGACTTTGGCATACGCCGTGCTCATGCAACAAATTCGCTGAACACCCTGTTCCCAACCAGCAACCCCCTGGAGGTCAAGTGCACTCGTTCCCCATCCGACTTGAGCAAGCCTTCTTCCTGTAGTCGGTCCAGGCTGGGGCCAAAAGCGGCGCTTAAAGGCACGCTGTGCATCGCCTCAAAACGCGCAAACGGCACACCCTCGCGCACGAGCCGCAGCCCCAGCATCATCGTTTCGCCCATCGAAACTTGGGCCGAAATCTCTTCATGAAAATCCACCGGGCTCTCGTCGGCTTCGACCTGTCTGATATAGCCCTGCACCGCCTTGCGATTGGACCAGCGGACAGCGACAGTGGGCCCGCCTGAACCGGTTACCCCGTCACTCGAGTCGCCAGAGCGGAATGGTAGGTCGCCAGAGAATTCTCCCCGCAACCTGGTGGGGAAGCGCAAATGGCTGTGCGCGCCCGGCCCAACGCCAACCCACTCCTGGTTGCGCCAGTAGAGCAGATTGTGCCGGCATGCAAAACCCAAGCCTCTTGCCCAGTTTGACACCTCGTACTGTGTGTAGCCGGCCGCACCCATGCGCGTCATCGCTGTCTCATACAGCTCTGCCGCCGCGTCATCGTCCGGCGCAGGCGTCTGACCGGTCTCCACCCAGTGCGCCAGGGGGGTATCCGGCTCAACGATCAAACTGTAAAGGCTGATGTGCCGCGGCGCAATGTCAAGGGCTCTGTCCAGGCTGTCATTCCAGGCTTCCACCAACTGCCGCGGCAACCCGAATATGAAGTCAAGATTGATGTTTGTAAAGCCCGCATCTCTTGCCGCGTTATAGCCGCGTAGGGCATCCTTCGCGTCGTGGATGCGGCCTAGAAAGGCCAGCTCCTCCTCCTGAAAGCTCTGCACCCCCATGCTCAGCCGGTTGACGCCCAAGCTGTGCAGTACGGCGAACTGCCCCCGGTCCTCGATGCCCGGATTGGCCTCACAGCTGATTTCAACGTCGGCTGCCAGTGCAAACCGGTCGTGGACCAGTTCCAGAATTCGTCTCAACTGGCCCGAACTTAACACCGTCGGCGTGCCGCCGCCCACGAAGACGGAGTGTACAGTCCGGCCGTCGAGGCGCGCTGCCCACCGGCCCAACTCCCGGCAAAGAGCCTCACTATACGCTTCGTACAGTGGTTCAAGACGGGCGTAGGTATTGAAATCGCAGTAGGGGCACTTCCGGGCGCAAAATGGAATGTGGATGTAAAGGCCCAATGGCCCTCCGCCGGTCTCCGAATCAGGAGGAACTGGAAACCGGCGTGAATCCTGCGCCCGGTCGGTTTGAGCGGCTTTCAAAGTGGTCAATTCAGCGGCGGTAGAGAAACTGTTCCAGGAGTTCGATTCGCTGGCCCCGCCTTCAGGAACCTGCGCCCCATCTTCTTCTGCGCCGCGCTCAGAATTTGTAGGACGCAATGCAGCCAAGACATTCATCAGCCCTGAGTCGTCGCTCCTTGGGCGCGCAGAGAAGGAAAAGGAACGACTGGAAAGGGCGCCTCACCTTTCACGTCCCGCCATTACGGTCAGGGATTCTCCAACCGGAAACCGTGGCCGCGCACTGTTACTATGAAGTTGGATCTCTCGTCGTGCTCGTTGAGCCGTTCCCGCAACCGCCGCACAAGAGCGTCGATGGCCTGCTTACTGACACCCGCCCCGCTGGTCTCCGGCCAGACCGCCTGAACAATCTGTTCACGAGTCATGACTCCGCCTCCCTCATGCCAGAGGGCACTCAGTAACCGGTACTGATGCAGGCTCAGCGGTGGCTCCAACAGCGACCCGTTCAGCCACACCTGGCGGGTCTCCTCTTCGATACGGAGCCCGGATTCGGACTCCCCATCCTCTTCGGAAGAGTCAAGCGTCAGGGGCGTGGTCGCCTCGTCGTCGACAAAGGACAGTTTGAAACGCAGCGCAATCTGCACTTCGTCGCCATCGGACAAACTGTGAGACCTGTCGGCAATATCCAAGCCATTGACATGGGTTCCGTTCTTGCTGCCCAGGTCCTCAATCGAATAACCTAAACCGTCCCAGAAAATTCGGGCATGGTTCCGGCTTACCTGGCGGTCTGGCAGCGTTACCTGGCACTCTTCGTGGCGCCCAATGATCAAGGGCGTGGTACGGCTGAGGGGCCAGCCCTGGCCGGTCTGGTTGCCGTGGCGAAGAATAAGCATTGCCGTCTCACGATGCCTGTCGACGGGTCGAGCACTCCGTGATTCAAAAAACTGCTGTTCAGCGTTGGGACCCTCTGGCGTCATTTCCATTCCTCATAAAAATAGCATGCAAGGTAAGTATTTGCGCCACTTGCACATTCTTCCGACTGTTATTATAGTATGATTCCTTGTAACGGAGCCCCCAACGACTGTGGCAACAGCTTTTCGGCAAACTTGGCGTAATCTATGCCGAGGGAGGAATTCATTATATCGAAGCGAGTTTCATACGTCAACCACTTTTTCAAAACAGCCTCATAGCTCGGCTGTAGAAAACTATCCCATTGACGCACCGTCGCGCCAAGTTCAGCAAACTGCCGCAACGCACAGCGGCCACGCCTCACCAACGGGCGCGCGGCGGGCGGCAGCTTTTTTCACCCGGAAACAGTCTCTTTCCGGAAGTCCTGAAATTCCGCAGAGGTGTCTTTTGGCTACAGTATTGGATTCGGATTCGATCCTGCGCGGACGCTATGAAATCGTTCGCCTGGTGGGTCAGGGCGGGATGGGCGCGGTCTACCAGGCCAATGACCTGCGCCTGGATGGCCGGGTCTGCGCCATCAAGGAAATCCTGCCCGCCCTCCTCATCGACCAGCGCGGTCCCGACCTCGACCTGGGGCAGACGATTGAACAGTTCTACCAGGAAGCCAGTGTCCTGGCCCGGCTCGATCATCCCAACCTCCCCAAAGTCTCGGACTACTTTTCCGTGGACGGGCGTGAATACTTGGTCATGGATTTCATCGAAGGCCGTGATCTGCAAGAGATCGTAAATGAAGCGCTTAGACAGAATAAACACCTCTCCGAGGCCCAGGTCCTGCTTTGGGCCACCCAACTCTTGGACGCCCTCGAATATCTGCACAGCCAGGACCCGCCCGTGCTCCACCGCGACATCAAGCCTGGTAACATCAAAATCACGCCCGAAAACAGACTCAAACTGGTGGACTTCGGCCTGGTGAAAATCCTGCAACCGGACGACGCCCGCACAGTGACGGTCGTCCAGGGGCGCGGCACCGTAGCCTACACGCCCCTCGAGCAGTATGGAGGCGACACCGGTCACACCGATGTGCGCACAGATATCTACAGCGTCGGCGCCACCCTCTATCACCTTCTCGCCGGCACGCCCCCGCAGGATGCCAAAGAGCGCTTCCTCAAATCTGGCCTGCTTGATCCCCTGCGGCAGCTGAATCCGGCCATCTCCACGCGAACGGAACGGGCCGTCTTCCAGGCGCTGGCCATGCATCCTGATGAGCGCCCCGCCAGTATTGCCGATTTGCGCCAGGCACTGTTCGGTGCCGAAAGCGCCAAAAGGGATCCGACCACAGATCTGCTGCCGCCCCCCACCTGGAACGAACTCATCCATAAGAATAGAATGCTGATTGGGACGACTGTTCTTCTTTTCATCATCGCCTCTGTCATCAGCATCTATGATCTCTGACAAACTCTCCGTCCTGTGAAAAAATAAGCCTCTGACAGCCCGCCTCAGCAGCCAGCCCTGGCACCTTCCGCTTGCTGCAAAAGCACTCTGAATTCGCGTAGTCGACTCCCGACCAAAAGCGGCGAACTCGAAAAAAACTGTTGCTTCAACAACGCTGTGAAAATTTGCGCAATCCTTCCGCGCCCCTTTATACTGATAGCTGACTTTTCCAAAAAATCGGCGACCCCTCTGTAGTCTTCCCCCCCCGACCGAGCGAGACCGCGGGCCGTCGCGATCTGAACGATTAACAGGCAACTCTCGTAGTTCATAACGACCACCTGCGCCAGCGTTAGTGGCCGTCCGCTAAGAACTGCCGTTAACAGGAGGGTAGATTTAATCCATGAATCTTCTCCGAGCTTTAGTCTTGAATGCACGCATTCGCAACGCCACCATCGGCATCATTGTGCTGCTCGTCTTGAGCGTTGTGCCGGTCTTTAAAGCCCCCCCTCCCCACGTCGAATTGGCGGCCGAAGCCCTGCTCGAACACGGACCAAAGTGGTTCACCAACGGCCTGCTGACCACCCTCCTGGTCGACCTTATCATTATCCTGATGGCCGTCTTCGCCGTCTCTAGAATGAAGGAAATACCCGGCGCCTGGCAGAACATCGTAGAGATGATGGTCGAAGGAATGTGGAACCTGACCCAGAGCATCGCCGGCCATGGCTCCGCTAATAGCCGCAAATTCTTCCCCTGGGTAATCACCATCTTCATCTTTGTTCTGATCAGCAACTATATTGGCCTGCTGCCCGGCTTTGGCTCAATCGGCATCTACCATAGTGCCGCCGAAAGCCACGCACAGGCCGAATTGGGCAACCAGCTCGCAATGGTGGGGGCTGAAGCCGTCGCCGTCGCCGCCGCCGCCGAAGAAGGCAAACCAGTCCTTGTCCCCCTGTTTCGCAGCCCCTCCGCAGACCTGAACATGACCCTGGCCCTGGCCCTCATCTCCGTCTTCATGACCCAATTCTTCGGCGTCCAGGCATTGGGGATGCGCTACTTCACCAAGTACTTTAAGAACCCCTTCAAGGACGGAATGGGCGCTGTGGTCGGCTTCTTCGAACTGATCGCCGAAATCTCCAAGATTATCAGCTTCTCGTTTCGTCTCTTCGGCAATATCTTTGCCGGTGAAGTTGTACTGCTCGTGATGGCCTTTCTCGTCACCTTCCTCCTGCCCAGCATATTCTACGGGCTGGAACTGTTCATCGGATTTATCCAGGCGCTTGTATTCATGTTGCTGACTCTGGCCTTCTTCACCATGGCCACCGTCAGCCACGACGATCACCATTAAAATCAGTTGCCAGTGACCGGATTGCTCCCGGTGCCACTCGCAAGACTGATCACGAACCACCAATCACTGCAGTAAAGAAAAAGGAGTTCACACTCATGGATGTTGAAGTCGCAAAGGAACTGGGTTCTGCACTTGCTATCGGATTGGGCGCAATTGGCCCTGGTGTAGGCATCGGTCTGATTGGCGCCAAAGCGATGGAAGCGATGGGCCGCAATCCTGAAGTGACCAACACTGTGCAGACGAACATGCTGCTCGGTTTCGCCTTCTGTGAATCGGTCGCTATCTATGCGCTCGTTATCTCCCTGT
>JAJEDI010000028.1 GCA_022821585.1 Caldilineaceae bacterium | reverse complement strand
TGCCCTCGGCTATCGCCACCTCAGCTTCTCTCAGCTTGTTGATCACCTGCTCCGGCGTATGTCTCTTCTTCGCCATCTTTCCCCCTTTCTACGGCCCATTACTAACATTATACCTGGACCAGTTCTTGGGGGGCAGGTCACGATCACATCGGTCCCTCTGCCATATTTGCGCGGCTTGCTGTCAGACTATGAAATCGATATAAGCAGCCAGGTGATTGTTCGTGTTCCCTGTTTTGCATTTCATGTTCCCAAAAGATCTAAGTTCTTCAGGACGAACAACCCGCCAAGACTGTGGGGCAATGAAATTTGGAAAACACTCTCTTAGCCTATTTAGAGCAGTCGGGTTTTCATATTCCCAGACATCCGTGATTTCTAACGCATAAGCAACGTTTCGCCCTGCGTAATAGATGTCAAAATACTGTTTAGTTACTTGAGAGAGTTCGGATACCCTGTTCCAAATCTTTTCTGGGTCCCCGCTCCACACTTGCCCTACACGAAAGCCGCCTCGGAGTTGCTTAACCGGACTGGACACGTAGACAAATACGTAACGGTTCTCCATGTTGGAAGCAATACGCCTTCGCAACTCAACCTTCTTGAGACCTTCAAAAATCAATTCCGCATAGTTGGGTTTCAAAGAAAAAAGTAACGGCTGCGACATCCTGCTCATGACCGGGCCGAATATCCAATCTGAAATAACTCTTGAAAGGTTGTCATTGGGATTTGTAGCGGAGATTGAACCCATGGTCTCACCCCGTCCTTCTCACAGATCAACCGAAACTCGGCTAATGAGATCGGATGTGGAAAGGGAAATGTGTGTGAAAACTTCAGCGCCATGATCTCTCTTTCTGTATCTGAATCGCACATTTCATAAAGATCTTGCCAGTCCAGTATCCCTAGCTTCTTGAATTTTCTAAACAGTGCCTTTGGAGGACCTACCTCGACGTCGTCAAGATGGGAGACAGCAACGATTTGCTTTTTCCCGCTCACGTACCACAAAATTCGAGCTGGTGGCTTAAGAACATGATGGTGGGTTTTCCTCTTGTAGTAGACGTTATCCCAACTCAGCAATACATTAATCTCTCCCCCGA
Source organism: Caldilineaceae bacterium (assembly GCA_022821585.1). GTDB lineage: Bacteria > Chloroflexota > Anaerolineae > Caldilineales > Caldilineaceae > Bin5. The sequence continues at coordinate 32,801 of JAJEDI010000028.1, read as the reverse complement.
AGAGGTTGTAAGCTGACTGATGGATGTCAACGAGACTGATCGCGTAGCCGGGACGAATCGGTATCAGAAAGTACTTCTGTTCGGTCGCTAAACTCATAGGGGAACAGTGCCGTTCGAGTTCTATGTCGGGCATTTTCCGATAATTTTCAATTGATGGAGGCGATAATCCGGAAATAACAGCAAATGCTTCTTGTCGGTCAAGACAGCGTGAAAAACAGAATCTCACGAAACTTTCGCTGCATTTTGTAAACCCTGCGGCCAGCAGATGTGCCTTCAGACTGGGAGGAACTGAGTTTTCGCCAAATTCCACCATATTGTGATCCTCTTCCACCGCTCTGTAAATTGTGTCCGTAATCAAGTAACGCTCGAATAGGGATCTGTCGCCAGAAGATGCCGCCCTAGCAAAAGGAACGGAGAGAATTCCTCCAGAACTATTCGAACGAACCCGAAGTGCCATGGCATCGGTCCCCCACCAGAGCAACTGGCACTCGAATTGATCAGGCCTCGCGAGAAAAGAATTCACTTTTTCCCTGAAAACTCCTTTCCGCTCTCCCTGTATTCGAAATTGATCAAATAAGTCATCTGGATGATCCCTGGAGGATAGTCGACGCCATTCAAGAGTAATTCCTGAAACGGGTGCTGATATGTAAGATTTACTTTCGGAAAGTTCGTGGAGCCTAATAATCAGTTCGGTTGGATGCAATACGTGAAGATTTGTCACATCGGCAATTCCCACTGCCTTATTCAAAAGTGCTTGGTCCCGCGTTACGAAAACATCTACATCAGAAGCCGCTGCTTTCGCTAGGTGTCTGATATCTGACCACTGACTTAAGGTATTGGTTGGAAGCAGCCTGCATAAGCCCCCTTCGAAATGTCCAACACTGTTGGGATCATATTCTATCTTCCGAAATTCGGCTCTTTGTCGGGATGCTCTACGTCCTGTTGAGTCTTCACTTCTGTCAATTTCGACGAACAGTTCATCGGTTATCCAGAGATTTAGGGAATCAATCAGGAAGTCAGAAACCAGTGCCTTGGATGGCCGTGATCTGTCACTTTCTGGTTCTTCCAAGTCGAAGAAAACCTGGGAATCAATGATGACGTCAAGAGTTTCATCCGTTATTTTTGCTTGAAACAGGCTCAATTGGTCGTTCGGGGCCAGTGTAAGGTACCAGTGATTAAGAGGCTGTTTGGCCAAAGATCTGCCAGGTTTCTCACCAATAGGGATAAATCCCAATTTGGGCCACATGTAATGCGCCGGGAAGTCTCGACGACAGTGAAGTTCTATTGCCTTTTGGGAAGTAGCTGACTGTTTCAAGGTGTCAACGAGTTGTCTTGCGAGTCCCTGTTTACCGAATTCCTCTGCTACGCAGAGGTGGGTCAGACGAAATCGACGTCGATTCTTCGCATATAGGAGATACCCAATGAGCACTCCTTTCTCAGTCTTGGCTCCATATACGCCTCCCTTTTCGAGATAGCTACGAAGAGCTTCTCGAGGAAGGAATCCAAGCCATTTGGCATGACGCTTCATTAACGCATCGACCGCGTCGATGTCTTGTGTTGTCAGTTTTGATATTCCTATTGTCATGTAGTTGCTCACTCCACGGCCCCACTCTCATCCTCCGCCAACCCAAAGAGATTATACACCAGCCGATCAACCTCCCCTCGCTTCATTAGCCCCCATCCACTGCAACCTCTGCACAGTCTCCACAGTCTCCAAACTCACGCTGATCACTTTCCCATACGACGGCAAAGTGTACGGCGCTTCATCCTTCAGGTTCAAATCATTCATAGTCCCGCCACGTCTGTCTTCACCAAGTACTGGGCAACGAACTCGCCAACGTCGACCGGTTGCCTAGTTGGTGGTTGAACGCTTCCGCGGGGATACCGTTCATCCTCAGGATTCTGGTATAGCAAAGTTGCGTTCTGAAGTTGGAGAGGGGAATCCTGTCGGCATGCAGGTCAAGTGGCATACCGGGCGTTTTGAGCCGGGAGGGAAGGGATTCCGACTGATTTACTCAGACTACGTGGAAAGGGGGCCGGCCACGTGCCGGCCTCGGTTCAGTTCCGCTGTCTTGGTTTCCGGGCGCGCTTCCGTTTCTCACGCCTCCACGATTCCGCCAGCGTTTCGCCGCTGTTAGCGAGTTCAATCAACCGTTCTCGCCGTTCGCGCCGCTCATTTTGCACCCGAGTGTCTCCCCATACCTCGTGGTCGCTAATACCTAGCAGGTATTCCAGACGCCAAGTCGCTTCCAGCCACAGGCTGGCCAGCACAGCGGGGTCGGCCCAGTACCGCTCCATCTCGTCCCATTCAGACCGACACGAATCGCAGAAGCCGAGTGAGCCTTCCGCCCAATTGTCGTCCGGCGGGTAGCACTCGTCCACCGGCAAGAGCGAGCCATCGGGCTTTACGAACAGAGCAGCGTAGCGGGCATCTATCGCCGCTCGTAAACGCGCCAGTTCGGGATCGTCTTTCCAAGGATCGGAATCCTCTTTCCAAAGGTCGGGATTGGGAACAGGATATTTGTGCCGTTCGGGATCGTAGCCAGGGGCAGGATCCGTCCTCTTCTGCTCACAACGCCGGCAGCCCTTGAACTCCGCTCCGAACTGATCGTCGGGATGGGCAATACCTCGAAGGCGGCCGCGCAACGATACTTCATGATACAGTTCAAGCCCTCGCTGAATCGCCTCCACATCCACTTGTTCCATCGCGGTCATAGTATATCTCCTCATATCTGATGATATCTGCCAGCCCGATTGCCAGCGGAACATTCTACTTCTTTACGGGATTTCCCAGGCAACCTATTTTAGGCCCTGCGCGCCTTGATATCAACTCACCCGTGAGGGCGAGGTGCATTATAAATTTGGGACGAAAAGGGTCAGGAGGGGAATGCGCGGCGGCGGTGGGCGATATTGTGATCCGGCTCTTAGCGGGCACAGGGCAGGCGCAAGGCAAGCGCCTACGGGGAATTGATGGGACTGGCGGGACGTGGTCTGGCTGGACACTTTCGATTGGGCACCTGTAACATATATCGACACCAGGTCGACCAGGCATGTTGTAGGAGAGGGGGCGTTGCGGGGGCGGAGCCCCCGCACAAGGGAGGGCCGAATAGGCCCGACCGCCCAAAACTGCAGGGGCTAGGGGACAGGGATTAGGGGTCAGAGGCGGCGCTTATTCTGGCGGAAACTGGAATGGGAACTGACCGTGACTTGGTTGCCTCCAGAGGTATACGAAGGCTCACCCCTATTTTGGGAAGCACCCTATCGCGGGGTGTATCCCAAATTGTTGTCCGTCAAGTGGGTCCTTTAAGATGACCAGACTGAATTCACCTCCGGTCAGACGAAACCCGCCAAAAATCTGGGATGCACCCCCTATCGCGCGGCCGTTGTTCATGATTTGGGGGCCGTGCTACAATTGGGGTTCCTGGCAGAAACAGGAGGAACGTACGTGCCGGGGCGGGGTAGTTTTTCAGGTGGACAGGATGCGAGGGGTAATGAGGAAGGTGTGGGGCGCGCGCGGGGTTGTTTTTCTGTGCACGCTGCTGGCGGTTGCGTTGGTGCTGTGGCTGGGGACGGCGGCGACAAGGGCGCAGGGGCCACCTCCGGCTCCTGGTGACAGTGAGGTGGGCGCGGCCCATCTTTCGCCTGACGGCTGCAGCGAGCTGATCATTAACGGCGGTTTCGAGGCGACCGACCTGCAGTGGGGCCTGGCGGGGTCAGCGCTGCCGCCGAGCTACTCGACGGCGAGAGCGTATGCGGGTGAGCGCTCGCTGCGGCTGGGGATCGTGGACAGCGCCAACCTGGAGGCCAGCGATAACCTTTACCAGGACATCGCGCTGCCCGATTCGGTGCAGCATTTCACGTTCAGCTTTCACTTCTGGGCGAGCCACGAAGATACGCCCGGCAGCGACATGCAGCTGCTGAACATCTACGAAGCGACAACCGGGGTACGGCTGGCGCAGCCGTGGGCGCGGCTCTCCAACGAGCAGTCGTGGCAGTTCGAACTGATCGATCTGACGCACTTTCGGGGGCGCACGCTGCGCATCGAGTTCGGTGTGCATAATGACGGCGGCGGCGGCCGCACCGCGCTCTACCTGGACGAGGTGAGCCTGCTGGCGTGTGAACCGGACGCGACGCCGTTTGTGACGCCGCCGGCGAGCGCGGCGCCCCAGCCCAGCGGTACGCCGCCGCCAGGCGCCACACCGCAGCCGGTGACGACGCCTGTGCCGGGCGGCTGTGTCGCGAGCGATTCGCTGACCAACGGTGACTTTGAAAGCGTGCTGGACGGCTTTTCCAACTGGGCCGTGGGCGAATCGCCGAACCCACCAGTTCTCGCCAGCCAGCCGTCCGGGGGCGCCCTGTCATTGCGGTTGGGCAACCCGCCGGGGAGCGGCACGCAGAATATCCAATCCTATTCCTCCGTGCGCCAGCTGATCCAACTGCCGGCCGGTGCGTCGAGCGCGTCGTTGCGCTGGAACCATCTTTCGCGCAGCCAGGAGCCGGCGACGCTGAGCCCGGCGCTGGCGTCCGACCGCCAGGAGCTGATCCTGCTGACATCGTCTCTGGCGACCGAGGCGATCCTCTATCGCAATCGTGCGGAGAACGCGGCCTGGGAGACGATGACGGTCGATCTGACTCCCTACCTGGGCGGGTCGTACTATCTTTATTTCAATGTCTTTAACGACGGCAACGGCCTGCGCACGTGGATGTTCCTGGACGATGTGCAGCTGCTGGTGTGCTACGGGAGCGCGGCCGCGCCAAGCGCGGGCGGCGCGTCCAATACGCAACCGCCCGCCTCGCCGTCGCCTGAGGCAACCTCTTCGCCGACAGAGGAGAGCGCGGTCGCGCAGCCCGGTTCCAGCCCACAGACGCCGGAAGCGGATGCGAGCGCGACGCCGGCGGTGGCCGCGCGCGGTACGATGATCGCAGTCGGCGTTTCAACGCCCTCATCGATCATCCAACGGTCCAGCCCATCCTCGGCGCCGGCGCAGGTCGCGGAGGTCACGGTGTGGCAGCGGTTCGTGCGCATTTCGCAGACTGCGCAGGGGCAGACCTTTGTCTTCCTCCTGCTGATCGTTGTGGTCGCCATCGGTTATCTGCGATTTCGCGGGAGCGGAGGTCCTCCACCGTAGAGGCCGGCGCCCACTTTCCAGTCCCCGCGCCGGTCACTTGGGTTTGTCGAATCCCCACCAATTGGACTAGAATGGCTGTGCTCACTACGATATTCGTAGTGGAATGCGCGGATCATATAGCGTCCCTCAATACCAGAAGACAAGGTTCAGACAAGCAGATAGAGGAGCTTATGCTTATCACGAAATCCCCGGCGCCGGACGTGCCTGCGGTGGCGCGCCGGCTGCGGCGCGACGGCCATCACAGAGACGGCATTGCCCCGGGGAGCGAGGCGTCTGCGCAGGATGCAGACCGCGATGCGGTACCACCCTGTTCACTTAATGTGACCATTTATGGTCCAACCGCTTATCCCAATGGATTCAGCGCGCTGGCGTCGGAGTGGAACGACCTGCTGGCCCGCAGCCGCTACGACACCTTCTTCCTGACGCATGCATGGCAGTCGGTCTGGTGGCAGCAGTTGGGGGCGGGCGATCTGTGGATTCTGGCGTTTTATCGAGGCGAGAGTGAAGAGTCGAGAGGGGAGAGTGAAGATCCGGCTGACGCTGCGAGCCCCTCTACCGGCCCGTCCGGGCTGGTTGGGATCGCGCCCTTCTATCTGAGTGAACACACGGAGGGTAAATGGGCAGGGAAGCGCAGCCTGAAACTGGTCGGCTGTGTGGAGGTGAGCGACTTTCTGGATATCGTGATTGCGGCCGGTTGGGAGAAGGAGGTCTACTACTGTCTGCTGGACTGGCTGCAGAGCGATGAGGCGCCGGCGTGGGACTATCTGGACCTGTGCAATCTGCCGGAGGACAGTCTGAGCTACAAGGCGCTGCCCTCGATTTTCCGGAAGGCGGGTCTGCGGGTGGAGGTCGACCAGGAGGATGTGGCGCCGCACGTGCATCTCCCGGACCGCTATGAAAACTATCTGATGCAGATCGACAAGAAGCAGCGCCACGAGATTCGCCGCAAACAGCGCCGGGTGGAACGGGAGCTGGATGTCGGCTTTACGTTGATCCAGTCGATGGACGAGCTGCAGGGGGCGATGGATGAGTTTCTGCGTTTACAGCGCATGAGCCGCCCGGACAAGGAGTCGTTCATGACGGCGCACATGGAGCGTTTTTTCCGCGTCATGGCGGGCCGCATGCTCGAAGCGGGCCATCTCCATCTCAGTTTTCTTTCTCTGAACGGTGAAAATGCGGCGGCGCTGCTGGCGTTCGAATACAAGAAGGAACTGCTGCTTTACAACTCCGGCTACGACACTGAAAAGTGGGCCGGGTACAGCCCCGGCTGGGTGTTGCTGGGCTATGTGATCCAACACGCGATCGCGCGCGGCATCGAGGTATTCGACTTTCTGCAGGGCGATGAGGAGTACAAGTACCGCTTCGGCGGCCACGATTACCGGGTCATGCGTACTTTGATCATCAATGAGCCGGTGGAAGGGGCAGAACGGGCGCCGACAGCCGGGAAGGTAGGTGCGGCGGCTTCGGCTTGACGGAGTGCGCCTGGGCAGGGATGGAAGCATGGCCGAAAACGGATCAGTTCCAGTCAGTGACGGCAGCGAACAGAACGGTGCGGTGTCGGGGCCGTCCGCGGAGCCGCAGGGGGAGCCGCCGCCCCGCCAACCGCGTGCAGAGCGCGAGGAGGCCTTTACCTTCTCCTCGTGGCTGTTGGAAGGGATGGCCGGCCTGTGTGAGGAGCTGCGGCACAACGATCTGGGTCTGCCACCTGATTTCTGGACGCACGCCTACGCGGCGCGGCGGGAGGGGCTGCTGGCCTGCCGTGCGCTGATCGACGCGGCGCTGGCACGCTGCGAGGCGGATGCGGCGCGGCATAAAGAAAAACCCGGCAGCCAGCGCGGCCGGGTTGAAATCGATTGATACTTGAGCGGCCAGCAGTTCGCGGCCGCTAACCCTCTCTAAGAAAGAGCCTCCTCCTCTGTCACAATCCGTTGTCTGCTGGGCCGCGGCGGGGCCGGGTCGATCGCGGCCGGCGCCTCTCCGGCTTCGCGCATGAGGCGGAGCAGCCGCTCCTGCAGCACGTCGGCGGCGCGGCGATGGGACTCCAGGCCGGCGAGATTGGTCAGCTCGTAGGGGTCCGCCTGCAGATCGTACAGATACTGCTCCACATAACGATCAGAGGCGGCATGCTGCCTGCCATCCTTATCCGGCGCGGTGACGCAGTACTTCCAGCGGTGCGTGCGCACCGCCCGCCCCACGTGGGACTCGCTGATCTGAATCAAGGCATCCTGCGGCCAGTCCGACGACTGGCGGCTGACAAGGGGAACCACTGAACGGCCCTGCATCTGCTGCGGCACTTCGAGGCCGGCGGCGTCCAGGAGGGTCGGCGGCAGGTCCACGAGGCTGACGATCTCGCGCACTTCGCCTCCGCCGAAAAAGCCGGGGCCGGTCACTGCGGTGGGCAGGCGCACCGACGCTTCATGGCAGGAGCGTTTGTATTCGTCGTTGCGCGTCTTGAAGTGGCAGCCGTGGTCGGTGGTGTAGAGGACGATTGTGTTCTCGTCCAGGCCGAGACTCTTGAGGGCGTCGAACAGGCGGCCCAATGCCTCGTCCAGCCGTTTGATCATGCCCCAATAGCCGCCCAGATGCTGCTGGGAGGAGCCGCCGAGGGCGAGCAGGTCGGGGGGCGTCCAGCGGCCGGCGTAGCGTTCGCGGTAGCCGTCGGGCGGGGGATAGTCGTCAAGATGGTTCTGATGATGCGGCTCGATATAGGACAGGAAGAGAAAGAACGGGTCCTGCTGATGGTCGTCGATGTAGCGGATGGCGGCGTCCGTCAGGGCGTCGACGCGGTAGCCGGGCAGCTTGACGGCTTCGCCGTCGTTGTCATACATGACGGTATCGTAGGCGTCGGAGGTGAACTCCAGCACGTTGGACGCCAGCCAGCTCTTGTAGCCGCCGCGATTTGATTCGGGTACAGGACCGGTGATGCCCCTGTCGGCAAGATGCCACTTGCCGATATAGCCGGTATCGTAGCCGGCCTCGCCGAAGAAATGGGCGAGCGTGCGCGCATCCTGCGGCAGAGGGATCGCATTGCGAAAGCAGCCGGTGGTGGTGGCGTACATGCCGGTCTGCAGACAGGAGCGGGCGGGGCCGCAGACGGGCTGGCAGGTGACGGTGGTGTGCAGGTGTGTGCCCTGCCGGGCCATGCGGTCGAAATTGGGTGTCAGATCGAGCGGGTTGCCATGGACGCCGGTTGAATCCCAGCGCTGCTGGTCGGTGAAAAAGACGATGACATTGGGCCGTTTGGATGTTGTTTGCGCTGCCGCCTCTCCGTGTGCGCGCGATGATGGACGGGGCATTGTTTGCTACCTCCAAAGTCTAAATTCAGCGGTGTTGGATACGCCCCGGCTGGCGGGGATGCGGAAAGCCGATAGTTCTGCGGGTGGATCGAACTTCGCGAAGCCGTCTGGTCAGGCATTCTATCCCATCACTCCGGGGAATGCTATCGGCAACTGCCGTGGTCAGTGGTCAGTAGTCAGAGGGGACGCATCCGCTGTCGGAGATTGGAATGGGAACTGACCGTGGCCTTGTTGTCGCCGGAGGGGCGGGCTGATGGAGGAATGGAACAGCCCCGAAAGCGCGTTCAGTTTGCCAGTTTGGGATCGGACGTTTATACTTCTCTGTCAATTGACGTAAAGATGTCATATACGCTTACACTGCTCCTCAGCCTGCCTTTCGTTCTCGTCGCCGTCAAATCGCAAGCTGTTGCGGGACCGGGGACAGACCGTCGACAAGGGACAGGGATCTTGCTGTGCCTTGTGCATCCCCATCTCTGCGTTTGGAACCAATCCTGTGTATCAGAGAAGAAAAAATGAGCCAATGAACTGTCTGCCTTCCCTTCGAATGGAATCCCGGCGTGGGCGCGTGCTGGCAGTCAGATATGCTGCCTGTTTGCCTTCTGCCAGGCGTCTGACCCGCAGGACAGGGGCCGCCCTGGCTCTTTGTGCGGGTATGGGGCGTGCAATCCTCCCTATCGTGCTCAGCCTGGTGCTGGCCGGCTGCGCCCTGTTGCCGGCGGGCCGCAGCGCAGAGATCGCGGCCAATGAGCCTACGCCGACCCCGATCCCGACATCGGTGGTGCCGGTCAAGCCTACGTATTCGGTTAAGGTGGGCGAGATCATGCGCGAACGGACGTTCAGCGGTCGCGTGGCGCCGGTGATCGAGGAGGCGTTGTTCTTCCGCACGGGCGGCCGCATCCGCAACGTCTACGCCAAGCGCAACGACCTCGTCACTGCCGGCCAGATCATCGCGGACCTGGAGATCGATGACCTGGAGCGGGAGCTGACCTCCACGCAGTTGAGCCTGGAGCGGGCGCAGTCGCGGCTGTACACAGCGGAGAGGAATCTCGAGTTTCAGATCCGCAGGGCGCAGATCAACCTGGACATCGCCGCGCTGCAGCTGATCAATCTGCGAACCGAACGTCCGGATGACAATTTCGCGATATCGGTGCAGGGCAAGCAGGTTGAGCTGGCCGAACTCTCGCTGGAGCAGCTGACCGAAGGCGTAGATCCGCTCCTGATCAATGACGTGGCGCGGGCGCAACTTCAGGTCGAGAAGCTGCAGAGCGCTATCGCCGACGCCACGATTACGGCTCCCTTCGACGGCAAGTTGCTTTCGGTTTCGCTGACTGGGGGCCGCCCGGTGAACGCTTTTGATTCGGTTGTCTCGATCGCGGACATTCATGACCTGGAGGTCAAAGCCGATCTGATCAGCGATCAGATGAATGAGCTGGCCGAAGAGATGGCGGTGGAGATTTCACTTGTCGGCCGGCCCGGGGAAATTCTGACCGGTTTCGTGCGGCGGCTGCCCTACCCGTTCGGGAGCGGCGGCAGCGGCGAAGTGATCGACCCGGACAAATCCACCCGCATCACGATCGATCAGTTGGCGGAAGACGCGGGCTTTGAACTGGGCGATCTGGTGCAGGTGCGGGTCCAGCTCGAACACAAGGATTCCGTCCTCTGGTTGCCGCCGCAGGCGATCCGCGTCTTTGACGGCAGGCGGTTTGTCGTGGTCCAGGACGGCGACATTCAGCGGCGGGTCGATGTGAAGGTGGGCATCCAGACCCCCGATCGGGTGGAGATCGAAGAGGGGTTGGAAGAGGGCCAGGTTGTAGTCGGACAATAGAACCGGAGAGCAAAGCGTGGAGAGAGGACGGCAGGACACCCCATACCACTCTCCGCTGCGGTCATGAAATTTATTTTGCGCATCGCGGCGATTATCGTTGTCGCCATAAAACGTATCTTCGCCCAGCAGTGGCTGGCTCTTGCCCTGGTCCTGGGGCTGATCTCCTCGATCGTGCTCGTGATGAGCATTCCTCTCTATGCCGATGCGGTCTACTACCGGCTGCTGCAGGAGGAGTTGACGGAAACGGGCATCAATGAGACCTACTCGCGCCCTCCGTTCGCGTACATGTTCCGCTACCTGGGCTCCACGTACGGCCCGCAGGAGTGGGAAGATATCGCGCCGCTGGACATCTACCTCACCGAGCAGGCGGCGGGCGAACTTGGGTTGCCGCATAAGAAGACGATCCGCTACTTCAAGACGGACAACTTCCGCCTTTTCCCCACGGAACAGATCGCGTATGCAGATACAACCGATCCGCTGGAATGGGTGAATCTGGGATTCATTTCCGGCTTTGAAGAGGCGATCAATATCATCGAGGGCTCCTTCCCTGCGGTCTCGCCGTCCGACTCGGAGGAGGCGATCGAGGTACTTGTCAACCGGGAGCTGGCGGACGAGATCGGGCTGCAGGTGGGCGAGGAGTACATGTTGTTCCGCCGCATCCGCGCCGAGAATGGCGACAGCCAGCGCTACCAGACACCGGTGAAGGTTGCGGGCGTGTGGGAGCCTGCCGACCTGGGCAGCGACGTCTGGTTCTACAACCCGTCGACGCTGGAAACGCTATTTGTCATCCCAGAGCAGAGCTATCACAATCGAGTTGCGCCCGTCTACCCGCAGGACGTGAACCTGGGTCTGTGGTACCTGGTGATGGACGGCTCGGATGTGACCTCGAGCGATGTAGGCCGTCTGCTGGTGCGCGGGCGCAGGGCGGAGCAGAAGGTGTCGGCGCTGATGGCGAACAGCCAGTTGAGCATCTCGCCCCTGGACGCGCTGCGGCGTTATCAGCGCGCGAGCGGGCTGCTGACAACGCTGCTTTACGCGTTCAGCGTGCCGATCATCGGTCTGTTGCTGGCATTTATCAGCCTGGTGGTCGGTTTGGCGGTGTCCCGGCAGCGCAATGAGGTGGCGATTCTGCGCAGTCGCGGGGCGACGGTGGGGCAGGTGGCGGGCATGTCGGGCCTGGAGGCGCTGTGTCTGGGCATTCTTGCGCTATTGGTGAGTCTGCCGCTCAGTTTCTCGGTAGCGAGGCTGATCGGGTCGACGCGCAGCTTCCTGGATTTCACGATCGAATCGGACCTGCGGCTGGTGCTGACGCAGTCCACGCTCCAGTTCGGCATTGGCGCGGTCCTGATCGCATTTCTGGCACAGACGCTGCCCTCCTTCGGTGCGGCGCGTCATACGATCGTGACCTACAAGATGGAGATGGCGCGCACCTTGCGGCCGCCGTGGTGGCAGCGGTCCTATCTGGACATCCTGTTGCTGATTCCGGCCGGATACGGCATCTATCTGCTGCAGGAACAGGGCAGCATCAGCATGCCGGGCGCGGTGACGGATGACACGATCTTTCAGAATCCGCTGCTGTTTCTGATACCGGCGTTGGGGATTTTCGCGCTGACGCTGGTGACGCTGCGGATCTTGCCGTATTTCATGCAGATCATCGCGTGGATTGCATCCAAGGGCGGCGGCGTGGGGGTGCTGCTGGCCAGCCGCCAGCTGGCGCGGAACAGGAGCATGTACACGGCGCCGATGATTCTGCTGGTGCTGACGCTGAGTCTGTCCGCTTTCACCACATCGCTGGCGCAGACGCTGGACGGGCACATGTTTGACCGCGCCTACTACCGGGTAGGATCCGATGGGCGGCTGGCGGAGCTGGGCGACACGCCGGTTTCAGCCGGAGGCGGCGGCTTCCCCGGCAGCGGCGGCGGCGAGGAGTCGTCCTCGTCGGACGGTGCACCAGAGACGGCGAGCTGGACTTTCGTGCCGGTTTCTGAACATTTGCGCTCTCCGAACATCAGTGCCGCCACCCGCTTTGCCCGTTTCGAGGCGCGGGTACATATGGACGGACGCTGGCGGGATGCCCATGTCTTCGGCATTGACCGCCTCGACTTTCCCAAGGCGGCCTACTGGCGGCGAGATTTTGCGGCGGCGTCACTCGGTTCGCTGATGAACTCGCTGGCCCTGGCCTCCGAGGGTGTTCTGCTGCATCGTGACTTCATGCGCGATCACAATCTGCTGGTCGGTGATACGATCCTGGTCGGTGCGGCGCGCTACGGGCTGCGGGCGGAGATGCAGATGACGATCGTTGGCGATTTCCGCTACTTCCCGACCTGGTACCCGGAGGCCGACGCTCCGCTGGTTGTCGGCAACCTCGACTATCTGTTCGAGCGGATGGGGGGACAGTTCCCGTACGATGTGCTGGTGCGCACGGAGCCGGGCACGGACTACGAAGGTCTCACGCGCGAGCTGCGGCAGTACGACATCAACGTCATCAACTATTATTCGGCCCGGCTGCGGATTGCGGACGAGCAGAAGCAGCCGCAGCGGCAGGGGCTGTTCGGCGTTCTTTCGGTCGGTTTTCTGGCGGCGGCGCTGCTGACGGTGCTGGGCTTTCTGCTGTACACGCTGTTCTCGTTCCGGCGCCGCTTCATTGAGCTGGGGACGCTGCGTTCGATCGGCCTGTCCTCGGGGCAGATGACGATGTTCCTGGCATGGGAGCTGGCCTTTCTGATCCTGGTTGGGATTGGCGCGGGCACACTGCTGGGCACATCGGTGAGCAACCAGTTCATCCCCTACCTGCAGGTGGGGAACACGGCCGCGGACCTGACGCCGCCGTACCTGGTGGGGATCGCGTGGCCGGCGATCACGCGAGTGTATGCGCTGTTCGGGGTCCTGTTTGTGGCCGCGCTGGGTGTGCTGATCACGCTGCTGATGCGCATGAAGATCTTCCAGGCGATCAAGCTGGGTGAAACGGTTTGAACTGCAGTTTCTAGTTTTTAGTAGTCAGTTTTTAGTAACTGCGTTTGGCGCGAAAGAGTTGTATTTCTGGATTTTGGAAATTGAGAGATGACAACGACTGAACCATTTATTCTCTGCGAAGGTCTGGTCAAGATCTACCAGGTTGCCGATCTGGAAGTGGTCGCTTTGCAGGGGTTGAATCTGTCGGTGCGTCCCGGCGAGTTGATGGCGATCGTTGGCGTGAGCGGCAGCGGCAAGTCGACGCTGATGAACATTCTGGGCGGGTTGGACAGGCCGACTGCGGGGCAGGTACGGGTCGGAGACTTCAATCTGCTGAAGATGTCGGAACGGGCGATCAACCGTTACCGGCGGGAGCAGGTCGGATTTGTGTGGCAGCAGAGCGCGCGCAACCTGGTGCCCTATCTGAACGCGGTCGAAAACGTCGAGTTGCCGATGACGCTGGCGGGTTTCGCGGGCAGAGAGAAACGCAGGCGGGCCGAGGATCTGCTGGAGAGAGTCGGGCTGGGGGAGCGCAAGAAGCACCACATGCGTGAACTGTCCGGCGGTGAGCAGCAGCGCGTGGCCATCGCGGTTTCGCTGGCCAACAAGCCGGCGCTCCTGCTGGCAGACGAGCCGACCGGAGAGGTGGACACGGCCACGGCGTTGACGATCTACGCGACGCTGCGCACGCTAAACGAAGAGTTGGGGCTGACGACGATTATCGTGAGCCACGACCCGACGATCGCCCGCCACGTGGACCGGGTGGTCGCCATCCGCGATGGGATGCTGGCCAGTGAGACGCGGCGCCAGGTGCGCACGGTCGAACGGTTCGACGAAGCGTCGCTCAACAGCGGCGGCGACGGCATCGTAGAGGAGCATGAAGAGCATTTTGAGGAACTGGTCGTGCTGGACAGCTCGGGGCGGCTGCAGATTCCGAAAGATGTCCTGCAGCAGTTCTCGATCCAGGGTCGGGCGATGCTCGACATCACCGATGAGGGCATCCTGATCCGGCCGGTGGAGAACGAGAATGCAGAGGCGCCGGAGCTTGTCGCCCAAGAGGAAGCGGTGGCCAGACGGATACAACAGTCCGGCGCTATCGGCGGCTTCTTCAGCCGCTTTCGCCGCAAAAAGAGTGAGTAACAGCCGGTACACTGCGCTGATCAGTTGCGCGCGGTCACGAAGGATCGGACACCGGAACAGAGATGGAAAACAACCCATACCCCAACACGGCCATCGAAACCGAGGATGTCTGGCGCGTCTATAAGACGGGCAGCCTGGAAGTCGCGGCGCTGAAAGGCGTCAACCTGCAGATTGCACAGGGGACCTTCGCCGCGCTGAAGGGACGCTCCGGCAGCGGCAAAACCACGCTCCTCAACTGCATTGGCGGCCTGGATTCACCGACAGACGGGAAGATTCGCATCTTCGGCGAGGAGATTCACTCGTGGAGTGAACGCCAGCTGACGCGCTGGCGCCGCGAGCAGGTCGGCTTCATCTTCCAGTCGTTTGGGCTGCTGCCCAGCCTGTCCGCTTTCGAGAACGTAGAGTTGATCCTGCGCATGTCGGGCGTCAAGGGTCGTGAACGCCATGATAAGACGGTGAACTGCCTGGACCTGGTCGGCCTGACGCGCTGGATGCATCACAGGCCTTTTGAGTTATCGGGCGGGCAACAGCAACGCGTGGCCATTGCGCGCTCGCTCGCCAACGACCCAAAGCTGATCCTGGCGGACGAGCCGACCGGCGAGCTGGACAGTACGACGGCGCGGGAGATTCTGAGCCTCTTCCAGCAGATCGTGCGCGAGCAGAACGTCACCTTCCTGATCGTGACCCACGACAGCCTTGTGGACGACTATGTGGACTATGTCCTGTATCTGAAGGACGGACAGATCGACATAGAGGGGCTGGGCAACGGACACGGCCCCGCGGCCGCGGCCACACCAGAGGTCGTGGGCGCCGCCGGGCCGGTGGCAAGCGGTTAAACAGATGGCAAATCCTGGCGGGCCGACTCCATTCCCCGGCCGCTGCTGTCAGCCACTCCACTTCAAGAAGACCCGATGAAAACCGTCATATTGGAGAAACCCGGCAGCCTGCATCTGACGGAGACCGCGCCGCCGGCTGAACCGGGAGCGGGCGAAGCGCTCGTGCGCGTGCACCGGGTGGGGATATGCGGCACCGACCTGCACGCCTTTCGCGGGCGGCAGCCCTATTTCAGCTATCCCCGCATCCTCGGCCATGAGTTGGGCGTGGAGATCGTGGCTCTCGACCCGGATAGCGAGAGCAGCCTGCGCGCGGGCGACCGGTGCGCGGTCGAACCGTATCTGAACTGCGGCGCGTGCAGCGCGTGCCGCCGCGGGCGCATAAACTGCTGCGCCCATCTGCGGGTGCTGGGCGTGCATATGGATGGGGGCATGCGCGAGTTGATCACCGTCCCGATCGACAAGCTGCACCGCTCGGAGACGCTGCCGCTGGAACACCTGGCCCTGGTCGAGACGCTGTGCATCGGCGCACACGCTGCGGACCGGGCCGGGCTGGAGCCGGGACAGTCGACACTGGTGATCGGGGCGGGTCCGATCGGGCTGACCGCGGTGGCCTTTGCGCGCCTGGCCGGCGCTGATGTGGCGGTGATGGAGATCGACGAGAACCGGATGCGCTTTGTGCAGGAAAATCTGGGGGTGGAGCATCTGATCGACGGGCGCGGGGACGCGGAGGCCCAGCTGCGGGCGGTGTTCGGCGGCGACCTGCCCCTGACAGTTTTCGACGCCACCGGCAACGCACGCTCGATGATGAACGCACTGGGCCTGATCGAACAGGGCGGGAGCGTTGTCTTCATCAGCCTGGTGCAGGACGACATCACTTTCCCCGACCCGGAGTTTCACCGCCGCGAGACGACGCTTATCAGCAGCCGCAACGCCACCAGCGCCGACTTCGCCCGCGTCGTCCAGACGTTGGAAACGGGCGCTATCGATTTGGCCCCCTGGCTTACGCACAGTGCGCCGCCGGAAGAGCTAATCGACGAATTTCCCGGCTGGAGCCAGCCGGAGAACCAGGTTGTCAAGGCGATGCTGCATTTCTGAACCGCAGTGGCCGGTTTCGGTCACTGTCCCAGCCCGACCGGGCCGTGCCCATCCACGACGCACCGGTGTTCCCACCTTTCACACAGAGTACAAGCGAACAAGCAAAGGAAGACAACGTGTCGAACTCTCCTTCTCCACAAGGATCGAAGCTGCGCCACGCCGTGGTTGGTATGGGCGCGGGGATTTTCCGTTCCCACTCGATGGGGCTCAGCCTCGATGACGTTGAGGTGGTCGGCGGCTCGGACGTGGCGCCGGAGCCGGGCCAGGAGCGGGCCGAGGAGTGGGGCTGCCCCTTCTATCCCGACCACCGGCAGATGCTGGCCGAGACCAAGCCGGACGTGACGGTGATCATCACGCCCCATCCCTTCCACGCGCCGATCGCGATCGACGCGCTCAACGCCGGCAGCCATGTGCTGGTGGAAAAGCCGATCGCCATCCAGGTCAAGGAGGCGGACGAGATGATCGCGGCGGCGCGGGCCAACAATCGCGTGCTGGCGGTGAACTACCAGTACCGCCAGTTGCCGCACGTGCGGGCGACGAAGCGGCTGATCGACAGCGGGCAGCTGGGCCGCATCCAGCGGGTGACAGGGATCTTCCCGTGGATGCGCACGGCGGCCTACTACCTGCGCGGTGGGTGGCGGGGCACGTGGCGAGGCGAGGGCGGCGGTGTGCTGATGAACCAGGCGCCGCATGACCTGGACCTGGTCTGCCATCTGGTCGGCTCGCCGCAGCGGGTCTACGCGGCCACCTGTACGCGCCTGCACGCGATTCAGACCGAGGACACCGCGACCGCGCTGCTTGAGTGGCCGGAGGATGCGCACGGCACCATCTATTTCAGCACGACTGAGAGCGGACCGCGCACTTTTGAGGTGTCCGGCACGGGGGGGAAGATCGTGCTGCACCAGGACCGCATCGAGTATGAGCGCTACGAGACCGATTTGCGCCAGCTGATCACGGACAGCCCCGAGCCGTTTGTGCGCACGGAGCCAGCTGATGCCGACGCCGGTGTCGAGGACGAGCCGGAGCAGCACGGGCATGCGGCCGTCTATAATGATTTTCACCGCGCGATTCGCGAGGGCGGCGAACCGCGCTGCAACGGGGAAGAGGGGCTGAAGTCGCTGGAGCTGGCCAATGCGATGATCTACAGCGGCGCCACAGGCGAGGCGGTGGAGCTGCCTCTGGACCGGGAGGCGTACAGCGAGTTGCTGGAGAGGTTGCAGGCGGAGGATGTTTAGGGAGGCAAGGAGAGAGTAAAGGGGAGTGAGGAGTGAGAGAAGGGCAGTTCTTGCTTCTCGCGATTTGGGCATCTTGCGGGCACTTTAGCTGCACGTCCTCAGCGACGAAACATCAATTGTAGTTTTTCAGCTTGAGTGTATGTTTTAGTTAATGAAATGTAAGCGCCTAGCGGAATGTCCGCCAAGCGCTTCTGTTTTTGATTCAATGCGAGGCTTGGTACTAACTCTCAAAGAGGGAACGGGGCAGTTGTGATCTGAGGATAATTCTTGAAAGAGTTTTCAAGCCGATCTCTCGGTGATCCGGCACTGTGACGGTTATACTGGCCCTCCCAAGATCGGTTTCAATCTCCTTGCGCATTTGTATATGACTGCCCTTCTGTCTGACCTGTGAGAATCCATGTCTCGAAAGTATTTTACAGACATCGCGCCCTGACATCAGTTTCAGTCTAGGCAACGACAAGCTCCCACTCAGTTGCTTGCGTTTCCTGGTGAGGAGCGCGTTGAATTTCGAGAGGTGATTCCGCCTCAAGAAGACCAAGATGGCTCAAGATTTCGATAGGTGAAGCGTCTTCAAAAAACATCTCAACTGCTTCCTCTAGATTCTTCTTCGCCTCCTGTACGGTCTCCCCCTGGCTTGCTATGCCCAGATCTTCACAATAAGAAGCGTACCACTCGCCATCTTTTTCGACCGAACATTTGAGTTTCCAAATCATCTTTTTCGCACCTGCTGTTAGAGCAGTGACTCGCTTAGAAGAGCCACAAATCAACTGAAGTTGAGAGAACGAAGGGAAGACAGCAAGTTGGGTGTGATCATGTCGTCAACCCACCTTATTCTCTTAACAGTTCTCGATGTCTTTGTGCTTGTTAGGAGCAATATACATTCCATTCTGGTTGATGTCAATCAGTTGGGGTTGCACCACTGCGGCATGTCTTTTCAACCGACAAAAATGGACACATAGCCTAATCGTCGGCCCTTCGCCCTCTGTCCTGTCTCTCACCATATCGTGAGGATTCTGCTTCAAACAACGTTTGCCCAGACATCTGGGCGCACCAGCGATTTGGCCGTTTAACAGCGCTTCGAGCCTGTGATATATTGCCAGCGGAGGCGGTGACCGTGTATGGCCCGCCTTGAAGAGGCAATGATGTATCAAGAGCCGGAGACAGTCTACAGATCGGCGCAGCGTCAGACAATGACGCGCTACGCGCCGCCGTTATTCAGACGCGTCGATTCCGACAGGCGGGCGCCGCTTGGATGGTGGAGCACGGTTGGCGATCTTGTCGGTTTCACGTTGTTAGAGCTCCTGGCGAGCCCTGTATTGGGGATTGCCGTGTTGGTTGTGGCATACAGCCTTGACCTTTTCAGGATAGTCTCCGACCTCTGTTGCCAGGGCGCGAACGCCCTGAACAGAAAGACGCGCAAGGCACCGGAATGACAGCTGGACGGATGTGCGTCAGATATGTACGAGCCCCGGTAGAGTAGACTGCCGGGGTTTCTTGTTCGGTGGCCGTACTGACCAGAATAGGGGGACGAACAATGCAGGTCAGCCGCGAACAGTTCATGGAGCAGGGGTATCTTGTGCTGCGGGAGGTGATCCTGCCGGACCGGTTGGAGCAGATGCGGGCCGACTTCGAAACCCTGGTCGGGAGGCAGAGGAAGATCTGGGCGCGGGAACGGGGTGCGGATGACCCTCCCGGCGGCGTCTGGGAAACGAATGCGCAGCCGCGGCTGGTCTCATACGACAGGCTGATCGACGAAGCGACTGCGAGTACGGTCGAGGTCTGGCTGCAGGAGAGTACGCTGGGGGTAAGCCGCCAGCTGTTGAGCGTCCCGGAGGCGGTGTCGGTGGCCGGCATGATGCTGATGTGCAGCCCGGTGCGCGATCATGGCCCGGCTGCGTGGCATCGCGACATCCACCCGATCGACATGGCGCCGCTGGCCGGTCTGCAGAAGGATTTGCGGGAGAACGGGCCCAAGTACGTGCAGTGGAACATCCCGCTGTATGACGATGACGTGCTCTGGGTGGTGCCGGGCAGCCATCTGCGGCTCAACACGGAGGACGAAAACAGGTCGCTGTCGGCCGACCCGCGGCGCACCGTGCCTGGCGGCATCCCGGTGGAGTTGAACGCCGGCGACGCGGTCGTGTATATCAACTACATGTTGCACTGGGGCAGTAACTACAGCCCCAAGACGCGCCGCACCATCCACGGGGGGCACTCGATCTTCCCCTACTACCCCGACATCTCCTTCGCCGAGTTCCTCTCGCCCGGGGGGCGGGCGTCATTCAGGCAGTGGGACGGGAGGAGCGCGGCGCTGCAGGACTTGACCGAGATCGCGTTGCGGGAGGCACTGAACGGCAACGCCGACGCCTACTTTAACGCGCTCGAAGCGCTGCAGCCGGGCGTAGGTGAAGACGGCAAGATGGTCCTGACGATCTATCTCTCCAAGGCGGTCCTGCATCTCCAGGTTGTGAAGCATGAGAACGCGGACAGTGGGGCAGACTCCGATCCTTTGGCGGGGATCACCGAGGACTACCGCCAGCGGGCGCGCTCTTCACATTCGATCTCGATCAACTGGGGGCCGCAGTTTGCGGAGCGCTTCACAGTAGAGGAGGCCGCGGCCCTCCACAGACGGTTTGCGATCCTGGACGACAAACTGCAGGCGGAGGACGAGCATTTCGCGCCCGGTTTTCAGGCGCGGCCGATGCGTTATTTTTTCAACGAGATGCCGGCCGATTTCACCCTGGGGGACTTTATCAGCAGCTGGAACTGAATTTTATTGTTCATCCTTCAACCACGCAGAGCCTTGCGCTTCCAACTCGGCGCGCAGATTACTCTCCAGCCGGCCAGGTACGCCGAGCGGGTTGAATGCCGCCACGCCCCGGTCGGCGATCAGGTTATGGCCGGTGATGGCCTCCGACTCATCCGACGCCAGGAAAAGCATGACCTCGGCCACCTGTTCCGGCAAGGCGGGGCTGCCCAGAGGGTAGACAATTTTCTGTCTTCTGACCTCGCTCGGATTCTGTTCGAGCATCTCGTATTTCTTCTCGGTGAGCATGCGGGCGGGGGTGAGCGTGTTGGCGCGGATGCCTTGAGGGCCATAGGAAATCGCAAGATTCATGCTCAGATTGATCATGGCGGCCTTGGCCGGGCCATAGGATGACATACTAGGGCTGCCGAAGAGAGCATTGCCTGATGAGACGTTTATGATGCTGCCGCCGCCCTGCTTAATCATCAGCGGAACGACCTCCTTACAGAACAGAAGCGGCGCTGTCACGTGGCAGAAGAGCCCGTCTTCCCAGTCTTCGAGCGTGACTTCCTCCAACATCCCGCCCGGGTTGTCGATGATGGCATTGTTGACCATCACGTCGACTCGCCCATAGCGCTCCACGGTGAATTGGACCAGGGCGCTGATATCCTCTTTGATCATGACGTCACAGCGCTTATAGGCGATCTCACCGCTGAGACCTTCCGCCGCCGCCAGTACTTTCTGCGAGTTCTCCGGCGTTCGGCCGCGGTCGCAGATGACGACGGAGGCGCCTTCGCGCGCGAACGCCAGCGCGCCGGCTTTACCCAGCCCTAAGGTTGCGCCGGTGATGATGGCTACTTTGCCTTCCAATCTCGTTCCCATGAGTTTCTCCTTATGGTCAGTGGCGATGCTGCAAGATTCACTCGCTGAACGCGGCGTGCATCTTGCGGGATGACGTGGGCGGCAGCCCGCCCGCTATGCGAGCAAGGGGTTAGTCGCTGAAAGAGAAGGAACAGAGCGTCGCGTCCTGCAGTTCGAAGATAAGCTGAATTTACCGGCCCACAAGCTCGGCCAGGTTCTGACCAGCGCGCCATTGCAAGGGGAGATCGGTGACATCCGCCTGGACCGGAGTCAAATTGGCCAAGCCTTTGCCGTCGACATCGGCCAGCGCGGCGCGATAGACCCCGCGTTCCCGTTGTACGGTCGGGGTATCCGTAGTCGCCACATCGAAAATGAAGGGATTGTACCATCACTGGTAGAGGTTGTCCGTCGGGTCGAAGATATCGTTGGCGTACAGGTTGTCGTAGCGAACCTCCCCAGGCAGTTCTTCGCCGAACAGAGGGTTTTCGCCTGCTTTGCGTGCCAGCCCTGGTTTCAGCTTCAGATGATCAGCTTGCGCCCACAAGGAGGTATCGAGCAACAGGTATTTGTCATTGTTCATGTTCCGGTCCGGCCCGTCAGGGCGATGCCGCGCACCATATATTTCTGACCGATGAAAAAGACCGCAATCATAGGCAATGAGGTGAACACAGTGGCTGCCATCAGCAATCCTGGCACCGGATCGCCCTGCGCGATTTGCCATCTCAGAAAGGCCAAGCCAATGGCGACAGTGTACTTACTTTCCTGACTCAGGTAGATCACCTGTTTGACAAAGTCGGTCCACACGTTGATGAATGCAAAGATGGCGATGGTGGCCAGCGCCGGCTTGGTCAGCGGCAAGAGGATACGCCAGAAGGTGCCCAGTTCGTTGCAGCCGTCGATTTTGGCGGCGTCGTCCAATTCGGACGGCAGGGTCATAAAAAACTGGCGCATGAGAAAGACATAGACGGGGTTTGCGAAGTAGCTGGGCACGATGAGAGGCAGCCAAGTTCCGGTCCACCCGATCTCCTTATACAGCAGAAAACGCGGAATGATGGTCACCCAGAACGGCAGCATCATGGTGCTGAGCAGGATCATGAAGAGGAAATTTCGCCCCCAGAACTTGAGGCGGGAGAATCCAAACCCGACCAGGGAAGCGCTCACCAGTTCACCGACGACGCAAAGGGCGACGATAATGGTAGTATTGAGAAAAAAGATGCCAAAGGGAACGCTGTTCCATGCGCGCGGATAGTTGCCCAGGTAGAGTTCGGAAGGCAGAAGTCGCGCCGGAATCTGATTGAAATCCTGAAAGGTCTTGAGCGAACTCAAGACAACCCAGACAAGCGGAAAGATAAACCAGACAAGACCCACCGCCAACAGGAGGTAGGCCAGCAGGTCACGCAGACGCCGCTGGGTTGTTCTGCTCTTGCTCCAAGAATACGTTAAGGCTGACAAAGTCGTTCCTCTCCCAGATTGGTGGGCCGAGAAACCCTGTGCCTACTCCTCGCCCTCGTAGTAGACCCAGTAGCGGGCAATGCGGAAGTTGAGAATGGTCAACCCCAGGATGATGAGGAAAATCATCCAGGCCAGCGCTGAGGCATAACCCATGCGAAAGAATCCAAAAGCCACACGATAGAGATACAGACCATAAAACAGTGTGGCGGTGCCGGGGCCGCCATCGGTCATGATGAACGCATCCACAAATGACTGCATCACTCCGATTGTAGTCACGATGACGTTGTAGAAGATGGCTGGCGAGATCTGGGGCAGGGTCACATGCCAGAACTTGGCCCATTCTGCCCCGCCATCGAGTTCGACCGCCTCATAGAGGTGCTGTGGCACGCCTTGCAGCGCAGCGAGGATAATCAGCATGGCGCCGCCGGCGGTGGCAAGGGCCTTTAGAGCCAGTGATGGCAGCGCCCAAGTCGTATCGAAGAGCCAGTTCGGCCCCTCTATTCCAATCCACGCCAGCGACGTGTTGACGGGGCCATTCTTGGCAAGGATCGTCGTCCATAGCAAGGCCAAGCCGACGCCGCCGATCACGCTGGGCATGTAAAAGGAGGTGCGGAAAAAAGGGATGCCGCGCACTTTCTGGTTGAGCAATATCGCAACCAATATGCTGATGGCCGTGCCGGCGGGAACGGTGAGGAGGACATAAGTAAAGGTAACCCTCAGTGAGTCGCGAACTCTGGGATCCTCAAACAGCATGCGCTGGATGTTTTGGAAGCCGATGAACTCAGGGGAGCCAATCAACTGATAGCGGGTAAAGCTAAGGACGAAGGAAGCGATAAAGGGGTAGACCATCAGGAAGCCGAAGCTGACCAGCCAAGGCGAGATAAAGGCCCAACCGACCAGGTGTGGTCTCAGCTTGGCCCAGCGAATCCTGCTGAGGCGCGGCGCAATCGTCATGGCGGTTTGCATCTGTCTTCAAAGTGGATAGTGGATAGTGGCGAGCGTTCCTCACCAGCCACTATCCACTGCTGTCTAGAAACTATCAGGCATGCGCCGCCAGGATTTCGTCAGTCATCTGGTCGGCCACGATCACCTGCTCCTCCACTGATGTCTCACAGCGCAGGACAGGTCCCCAAACGATTTTGATCTCTCCGAACCATTCCAGGACGCCCGGAAGTTGGGGCGTGAAGACGAAATTGTCAAAGGCATCGAGCCTGGCCTCGACCGCTTCGGGTCCGCCCCATGTCGCCTGGTAGTCTGCGTCCTGCCATACGCCGGCGTTGACCGGTTCAGCCTGACCACTCAGGCCGATTTTTTTCTGGTTGTCGAAGTTAGCCAGGTACCTGATGAAATCAAAAGATTCCTCCGGGTGCTGGCTTTGGGTTGTAACGATGTGGAAGTGCATGGATCCAAGACCGGCGCTCTTACCGGTGTTGGGGGAACGAACCCAAGCTACCTGGGTGAGATCGGCCTCACTTTGGGCTGCCCATGCCAGATCGCCGCGGCAAGTTATGCCCACGACGCCGGCAACCCAAGGATTAATGCCCAAAGCCGTCCCATGGCCGTTATAGTCATCTACGTTCAACATGCATCCGTCCTGGCAGATCATGTCGACTGCAAAGTTCTGGCCTTCGATGAACTCGGGCGTGTTCCAGGAGCCCTTCTTGTTCTCGACGTCGATGAGTTGGCCGCCATTGGAAACACTCCAGTTCATCAAGCCATCCTGCTCGAGATGGCCTGCGCTGTATTGGGAGCCAAAGATGTCTTCGCCTAGGTCGTTGATGGCACAGGCGGCCTCGCGGTAGTCGTTCCAGTCCCACCACTTGTCGCCGTTATGATCGTGTTCCCAGGGCATGGGGACGCCGGCTTCCTTGAAGAGGTCCTTGTTGATGCCGGACATGACGATATTGAGCTGGAAGGGCACGGCCTTTACCTTGCCCGGCTCGTAACCGACATGTTTGGGGATGCGGATCATTTCGCTGCCCTCTTCGCCGGGGAAGGGAAGGCCCTTTGCCTCGAAGTAAGGAGTGAGATCGGCGGCAATCTCATGGAAGGCGCTCAGTTTGAGATCGTTGAACAGCATAATGTCGCCCCACTCACCTGCGGCGACCAGGATAGGCATGCGGCGATCGAAGTCGGCAACCGGTTCAAAGATGATGCCGATCTGCGGATTCTCTTCGGCCCATTGGTCGAGGAAGCCGTTCATGAGCTCACGGCGAGCGCCCGAACCCCACTTATTGAGGAACCGCAGGGCGACACGTTCGGAGGCAGGGGCGGAATCTTCCATACCCGCTGTCGGCGCGACGGGGGCCACGCATCCCGCCACGGCTGCACCCGCCGCCAGGCTACCGGACACTTTGAGAAAATCACGTCTGCTTGACTTGCTTGTCATCGGTTTTTCCTCCTTGGGATCTGTGTTGAAAGGATGGAAATGCGTTACATTTCCCCACGTAACTGCCTTCAGAGGTTGTTCGAAAGGTAACAGTTGCCGGCCAAATGATGGAAAGCAGTGTGATTGTGAATACCCAACGATTCCCATCAGATTGGGCCGACGGCTGCTGGAATCGGATCCAGGTTCCAATTCCAGCGGCCAAACCGCGCAGACTGAATGTGCGTCAGGTCGTTAACGAGGTCTTCTATTTGGCTGTGGGTCGTGTGTCTGAGGGCGCACGCTGCCGAATACCTAACCGCGTTGCCGGCAGCGCATATGCCTTCTTCAGTCGAGTAGCCGGGGATGGTCATTGTCACAGACTCATGACATGCTACGGGCTGAAGTGCGCCAGCAGGACGGGCGATACAGGTACCCGGCAGGACGATACAGTCTCCCATCTTGCGGGCATCGTGGCGCCGTTGGATAGTCAGACGGTCACGACTGGCTACACACCCACAGGAGTACGAGACCTGGATGGCGGCAAGCGGCTCAGCGGATGCCAACGACACATCCTGAGCGATACAATGGGACTGGTGTTGACCCTTTTTGTCACGTCCGCTTCCGTTCTCGATCGCAATGGTGCTTGTCTGCTGCTCGAACGTCGCACCGATCTCGGCAGAAACTGCGTCTCGCCCGATTTTATGGCACGCCGCGCGGCCCTCTGCAAGATTGGGTCGCACAGCGATTGCGTTTTCGCCTGCTACATGTTCTGTGCTCTAAAGATTAGAAGGGATTCGCTCTCTTGACTCGTCTCTGGTTTTCTAATGCAGCGTTTAGCGAACGTTCATTCGCTTCAACGCTTCGGCCTTTGTGTCATTATAACAATATATGGTTGAAATTCTTCTGTCAACTCCCGAAAATCAGGTGGGTGTGTCCCAAAATGGGGTGGTTTCTGACAACGTTCTCCCTCTTGGGGATGCACCCAGCCAGGCCAATCGCGAGCTTTGTTCCAACAGCGGATTTTCTGCCATTTCCGGACGGAAAAGAGTACGGACAGGCCTGTTTTCGACTAGACGGCACCTGCTTTTGCCATTATGTCAACCAAGTGGGCGAACGTAGCCGGAAATCTCAGGTTCGAGATTGCCCTAAGACAATAGCCCAGCCGACCAAGAGTGGTCTCAGCCTGGCCCAGCGAATCTTGCTGAGGCGAGGCACATTCGTCCAAGCAGACGCCGTCTGGATGGCGGGGAGCGGTCAGGCAGCTTGACGGATTCGCGTTGCCAGAGTACTTGGCGAGCCCTGAGGTGGCGACTGCCTTTGGGGTTGTGTCTGTTCTCTGCAGGAACGGGATGAGCGCCTTGGCCAGAAAGACGCGCTAGGCGCAGAGGGAATCGCTGGACTAATACGCCGCAGTAGTATAAGAGCCCCGGTAGAATAGACTGCCGAGGCTTCCTGTTCAACTCAGGCTTTTGCAAGTGCCGGGCAGATGGGGTCGCAGAAGTTTTCGGCCGCACTGAACGGAAGCGAACAGGGGGAACGAACGATGCAGGTCAGCCGCGAGCAGTTCATGGAGCTAGGGTATCTCGCCCTGCGAGAGGTCACCCCGCCGGCCCGGTTGGAGCAGCTGCGGACCGACTTTGAAACCCTGGTCGGAAGGCGGAGGAGAATCTGGGCGCAGGAGCGGGGTCCGGACGACCCGCCTGGCGGCGATTTGGAAACACGCCCGTAGCCGCGCCCGGTCTCTTACAACAACCTGATCGTCGAAGCAACGGCTAGCACGGTCGAGATTTGCCTGCAGGAGAGTACGTTGGGGGTAGGCCGCCAATTGTTGAGCGTCGCCGACCGCTTCACAGTGGACGAGCATTTCGCGCCCGGTTTCCAGGCGCGGCCGATGCGCTACTTTTTCAACGAGATGCCGGCCGATTTCACTTTCGAAGACTTCATCGGCAGCTGGAACTGAATTCTGCCCGCCGCCTATTCGGCGGGGTCTACGAACTGGAAGGCGAACAGTTTGGCGTTTCTGAAATAGAAATGCAGCTTGATCGGGCCGCCGGCCAGTTCGCTCAGGTCGGTACGTCCCTGCCACGAGACCAGGTGGGCTTGGTTGGTGGTCGTGATGGGGTCGGCGTCCTCGAAGCCGAAGCCGGGCAGTGGCTGGTGATTGGGCGTCAGGAGCGCGACCCGCACCTCGCACTCGTTGGGCAGGACGTCATCGGCGAGGTGCGCTTGCAGGTTGAGGCGCAGGTGGCGGCCGGCGAAACCGAAGGACCGCGTGACCATCTCGCTGTATCCCCGCTTCTTTCCCTCCACTGCCACAAAGCCGTCGAGCGGCGTTTCGGCGACGCCGATCGCGCCGACGCCGCGATCGCCCAGCTCCAACAGAGTACGATATGAGCGCCAGTTGGAACCCGTAAAATAGGTGTAGATGCGGTCGTTGTGGACAAGGGGCTCGAGGTTGTAGACACAGGAGGCGTCATACTCCCCGCTGTGCGCGCCGCGCTGGATGAACGGCTCCCGGTAGTTGCGTTCGTAGTGGATGCCGTTGCGACTGAAGACCAGCTCGGGGTGGTGCGTGGAGTCGTTGGTGCGGAAGATCCAGGGCAGGCCGACATAGAGTCCGGCGTAAACGATGACCGGCATGACGTAGAATTCGGTGTCGGGCGGGTCCTGCTCGTCGGGCATGAGGATCGTTTCCGGGTCGCTCCAGTGGACCATGTCGGGGCTTTCGGCGCGGCCGATGAGGCGCTTGTCATGGGGGCAGCGCCGGTGGTGGCAGTTCTCCATGTGGGCTGCATAGACCTGGCGGATGGGGTCCCAGCCCATAAATTTGGTCGGCCCCCAGCGGCCGATGCGGGGCGCAGTGTCGATGACGGGGTTGTGTTCGCAGGGCGTCCAGTTGAGGCTGTCGGGCGAGTAGTAGAGGTCGAACGTCATCGTGGTGGTCGTCGAACCGGTCCGGATCAGGCCCTTGTAGCGTTTGCGCGGGTCCTCTTCGTGCAGGTCCTGGAAGAAGTAGGGCATGAAGGCATCTTCGGGAAGAAGATTGTTCTTTTTTGAGCCCTGATACTCGACCAGGCCCAGGTCCGGCCTTTCCCAATTGATGCCATCGTCCGAGAGGGCCAGGCAGGCGGTAATCGGGTCGTCGTCTGTGGGCGCGTCGGCTGCCAGCGTGCCGTCCGGAGTCAGGTAGGCTCTGTGCGTGGCGGGGCGGTAGAACATCTTGAAGACCTGGTCGGCGTGGTCGAACCAGACGTCGCTCACGCCCAGGTAATCCCCTTCCCAGGGTTTTTCCGGCCAGAGAATGGGGTTGCTCTCCAGTTTTTTGGCCGGGTTCATCACCTGCCTGGCGTCCTTGAGGCTCTCGATCAGGTAGTTGTCGGCAAAGAGTTGCTTGTCTGATGCGATGTTGATGAGGGCCATGGTTCCTCCCGCGCGCACATTTCGGGCGCGATCCATCTGACGTTTACATTTCGTCTTTCAGCCACTCGGAACCTTGGGCCTCCAACCTGGCGCGCAGATCCTTCTCCAGCCGCCCGATCATGCCGCCGGGGCCGAATGCCGTGTTGCCGGCGTCGGCGATCAGGTTGTGACCGGTGATGGCGACGGACTCATCTGAAGCCAGAAACAGCATGACTTCGGCCACATGTTCGGGCAGGGCGGGGCTGCCCATTGGGTAGGCGAATTTCTGCGTGCGGACCGCGGCCGGATTGTTGGCGAGCATCTCGTATTTCTTTTCGGTGAGCATACGGGCGGGGGTGATCGTGTTGGCGCGGATGCCGTCGGGGCCATAGGTAACCGCCAGATGCTGGGTGAAATTGATCATGGCGGCCTTGGCCGGGCCGTAGGACGAGATGCTGGGACTGCCGGCAAGGGCGATACCGGATGAGACGTTGATGATGTTGCCGCCTCCCTGCTTGATCATGAGCGGGACCACCTCTTTGCAGAAGAGAAGCGGCGCGGTCACGTGGCACATGAAACCGTCCTCCCAGTCCTGGAGCGTGACTTCCTCCAAAAGGCCCCCCGGGTTGTCGATGACGGCATTGTTGACCATAACATCGACGCGTCCATAGCGCTCCACGGTGAACTGGACCAGGGCTGTGATGTCCTCCTTGATCATGACGTCGCAGCGCTTGTAGGCGATCTCGCCGCTGAGACCTTCGGCCTGCGCGAGGACCTTTTGCGAGTTCTCCGGCGTGCGGCCGCGGTCGCAGATGACGACGGAGGCGCCTTCGCGGGCGAGCGCGAGCGCGCCGGCTTTGCCAAGGCCCAGGGTTGCGCCGGTGATGATGGCGACTTTGCCTTCCATTCTCGTTCCCATGAGTATCTCCTTATATTCGGTGGCGATGGTGCAAGAATCACCCGCTGATGGCGGCATGCATCTCGCGGGATGGCGCGGGCGGCAGACTGCCCGCTATATGGACAAGGGGTTAATCGCTGAAAGAGAAGGAATAGAGCGTCGCTTCCCGCAGTTCGAAGATAAGCTGAATATCTTGGCCCACCAGCGCGGCCAGGTCCTGGCCGTCGCGCCATTGCAGGGGGAGATCGGTAACATCGGTCTGGACCGGGATTGAATCGGCGAGGCTTTTGCCATCGACAGCGGCGAGCGCCGCTCTGACCTGACCGCTGTCGGCGTCGGCGCTGAGGTGGAGTTGACGTCCGCTGCACCGTACAGGCTGCGTGACGAGTGAGGCGGTCTGCGTCTTGCTGGCCGGCGTCATCCCGGCAAACCCGTCCGGGCGCAGCGTGGCCAGCCCCAGATAGGCGGAGCGCCAGTCGGTGTGGGGGCCGTCGCTACCGCCGTAATAGAGCTGCAGGCGCCCGTCCTTGAGGAACGGGTAGGCCGCCGCGTAGACGCAGCCCCAGTCGAAGCTGCCCTCCGCGCCGCGTTCGATCAGGGGCGTCCCCGGTGAGATGCGCTCCCATTGCACGGTGTCACGGCTCCAGGCCAGTTCGCAGTCGACCAGGTCTGTCTCGGTATCGAACATCATCAGCAGGCCGAGGTAGAGCTGCGCATAGGGGAAGGCGATCAGGGCGTAGGTCTGGCGGTCCGGCTCGTCGGGCAGGGCGCTGAGGACCTCGACCGCGCGCGTCCAGGTCTTGAAGTCCTCGCTTTCGGTGCGGCCGACGGTGCGCTGGCGTCCGTCAAAAAGGCGGGTTATGCCGACATACTTGCCGTGGCGTTCATCCCAGAAGAGATTGTTGTGGGTATCCCAACGGGCGTCGACCTCGGGGCAGGGCTGGATGGGGGACCAGTGCAGGCCGTCGGGCGACCTGGCTGTGCCGCCCTCCATGAAGGCCTTGAACCTGCCGGCGGGGTCCGGATCGTGGGGGTCGAGGGTTACGCCGACGCCGTGGACGTCGCGCATGACGAGGTTGTTGCAGGTGGAGCCGTTGAACTCGATCAGGTCGAGCTCGGGCCTGTCCCAGCGGATGCCGTCGGTGGAGACGGCGTAACAGACGCCCATCTCGCGGTGCTTCCTGACGTGTTCGGCGGCTCTGGCGCGGTCAAGGGCAGCGCGATAGGCGCCGCGTTCCCGCTGTGCGGGCGGAGTATCGGAAGTGGCCACGTCGATGATGAAGGGGTTGTACCAGCACTTGTAGAGGTTGTCGGTCGGGTCGAAGATCACGTTGGGGTAGAGGTTGTCGTGGCGGACTTCCCAGGGCAGGTCTTCGCCGAAGAGAGGGTTTTGGCTTGCTTTGCGCGCCTGCCCAGGGGTAACAGTCAGATGATCGGCTTGCGCCCAGAGGGCGGTATCCAGAAGCAGGTATCTATTCTCGATCATGTGCCGGTGCGTCCTGTGAGCGCGATGCCGCGCACCATATATTTCTGGCCGATAAAGAAGATCGCGATCATGGGCAGCGATGTGAAGACGGTGGCGGCCATCAGCAGTCCGGGCACGGGGTCGCCCTGGGCGATCTGCCAGCGCAGGAAGGCGAGACCTATGGCGACGGTGTAGGTGCTGTCCTGGCTGAGGTAGATGACCTGTTTGACGAAGTCGGTCCATACGTTGATGAAGGAAAAGATGGCGATGGTGGCCAGCACCGGTTTGGTCAGCGGCAGGAGGATGCGCCAGAAGATGCCCAACTCATTGCAGCCGTCGATTTTGGCGGCGTCGTCCAGCTCGGCCGGCAGGGTCATGAAGAACTGGCGCATGAGAAAGACGTAGACAGGGTTGGCGAAGTAGCTGGGCACAATGAGGGGCAGCCAGGTGCCGACCCAGCCGATATCTCTATAGAGGAGGAAGCGGGGAATAATGACGACCCAGAAGGGGAGCATCATGGTGCTGAGGAGGACCATGAAAAGGAAATTGCGGCCCCAGAACTTGAGGCGGGAGAAGCCGAAGCCGACGATGGAGGCGCTGATCAGTTCGCCAACGACGGAGAATGAGACAATGATGGCGGTGTTGATAAAGTAGCGGCCAAAGGGGACGCTGTTCCAGGCGCTGGGGTAGTTTCCCAGGTAGAGTTCGGAAGGGAAGATGCGCAGCGGGATCTGATTGAAGTCTTCAAAGGTTTTGAGCGAACTCATAATCACCCAGAAAAGCGGGAAGATGAACCAGAGAAAACCGACGGCCAACAAGGTATAGGCGAGCAGGTCGCGCAGGCGGCGCTGGGTGGTCTTGCTCTTTGTCCAGGAAGCGGTCAGCACGGACACGGCGCGACTACTCCTCACCCTCGTAGTAGACCCAGTAGCGGGCGACACGGAAGTTGACGATGGTCAGGGCGAGGATGATGAGGAACATCATCCAGGCGAGGGCGGAGGCGTAGCCCATGCGGTAAAACTCAAAGGCCTGGCGATAGAGATAGAGGCCGTAGAAGAGGGTGGCGGTGCCGGGGCCGCCATTGGTCATGATGAAGGCCTCGACAAATGATTGCATGACGCCGATCGTGGTAACGATGACGTTGTAGAAGATAGCGGGCGAGATCTGGGGCAGGGTTACGTGCCAGAATTTGGCCCATTCGCCGCCGCCGTCGAGTTCGACGGCTTCATAGAGATGCTGGGGCACGCCTTGCAGGGCGGCGAGGATGATGAGCATGGCGGCGCCGGCGGTTGCGATGGCTTTGAGCGCCAGGGAAGGCAGCGCCCAGGCGGTATCAAAGAGCCAGTTCGGTCCCTCGATCCCAACCAAGCCGAGCGCGGCGTTGATAGGCCCGTTCTTGGCGAGGATGGTCGTCCACAACAGCGCGAGGCCGACACCGCCGATGACGCTGGGCATATAGAAGGAGGTGCGGAAGAAGGGGATGCCGCGCACGCTCTGATTGAGCAGGATGGCGACGAGGACGCTGATGGCGGTGCCGGCGGGGACGGTGAGGAGGACATAGGTAAAGGTGACGCGCAGGGCGTCGGCGACCCTTTCGTCCTCGAAGAGCATGCGCTGGATGTTTTCAAAGCCGATGAACTGCGCCTCGCCGATCAGCTGGTAGCGGGTAAAGCTGAGGACGAAGGAGGCGATGAAGGGGTAGACCATCAGGAAGCTGAAGCTGACCAGCCAGGGGGAGATGAAGGCCCAGCCGACGATGTGCGGCCTCAGCCTGGCCCAACTGATATTCGGCGCAACTGTCCTGGGGGTCTGCATCGGCGATCCAGGAGGATAGAGAGTGGTGAATAGTGAGAAGTGGATAGTGGCGCGCGTTATTGCGAGCCACTATCCACTGTTGTGCGGAAGGTATCAGGCGTGTGCGGCCAGGATTTCGTCGGTCTTCTGGTCGACGATGGCGACCTGTTCTTCGACGCTTACCTCGCAGCGCAGCACGTCGCCCCAGAGGATCTTGATCTCGCCGAACCATTCGAGGACGCCGGGGAGCTGCGGCGTGAAGATGAAGTTGTCGAGGGCATCGAGATAGGCCTCGACTGCTTCGGGGCCG
>JAJEDI010000020.1 GCA_022821585.1 Caldilineaceae bacterium | reverse complement strand
TCAAACATCTCCTCCGCACCACGCATGAATTTCGCCTTCGCCTCTTCTCGTTTCATCTCGTTCCCCTCTTTCTCTTCTCTCCGCTTCTCCTACCTCAAGTCTAACTCCCTTCTGCCTCTCAAAAAATCTGGGATGCACCCGCGCGAATCGGTTCCTTGACAAACGAAGCAAAATGGTTTATATCCCGGATTAGTAACAACAGTTTGAATTTGCAGCTACTGCAAACCGTAGGGAAAGGGAAGTCAGTACGAGACAAAACGAAGAGCAGTTCCTAAGAAGTCCAGAATGAACCACAAAGGAGGAATATCGTGATCGCTGCAGATATTTCGCCTGCCAGATCGACTTGGCGGCCGCAACGAGCTTCTTTGGCCACTTTGTTCATTTTACTGTTGTCGCTGGTGATGGTTCCCCAGCCGGTGACCGCAGCCCCAGCAGAACGCCCAACTCCTCTCCAGACTTACGTCCACATCATCAGACCGGGCGAATCCCTTGTAAACATCGCAGCGCTTTACGGCATTTCGGTCGACGACTTGCGGGCTTCAAACAACCTCGGAAACCGGGCCCAACTGGTAAGCTGTACGTCCAATGCCGACAGCACGCAAGCGAAAGGCACAGTGCGGGTCAATGGCCAACCGGCTAACGGTTTCCGGGTCGTTTTCAGCTGGAGTCCGGACGAGACTGTCGTTGCCATGGCAGTTTCAGGAGGAGGAGGCCAGGAAGGAGGCCAGTTTAGCCACATTCTTGGAGGGGGCGCTCGCGAAGGCAACTGGTGGTTCTGGATCGAGAATAGCGCGGGTATCCGCATCTCGGAAATGGCCCATGTCCACACAGACAAGGATGCCCATGAGGGCAAATGCCAAAGGGCCGTGATCGATTTCGACATCCAGGACCCCAGCCAGACATACGTTGGGCGCAGACTGCAGATTCCTTTGGTAGGGCTGCCCGTGGCGACTCAGACCGTGGCCGCAAAACCTTTGCCTCAGAAGCCTGCGGGCACCAAAATAGTCTACGGGCACGTCGTGAGGTCCGGCGAAACACTTGCGAGCATTGCCGAAGCCTATGGTGCTTCACTTCATGACCTGAGGACGACGAACAACCTTGTAAACCGAGCTAACCTGGTGCGGTGCGGCGCCAATGCCGGAAGCACTCGGGCGCTGGGTACTGTGCGGTTAAACGGCCATCCGGTCGATGACTACCGAGTGGCCTTCAGTTGGCAGCCGGACGGGGACGTGGTGGCACGAAAAAGCTCTTCGGAGGGCGGCCAGTACACCCACATTCTTCAAGCTTCCGGACCCCGGGAAGGTCACTGGTGGTTCTGGGTCGAAAACACAGACGGCCACCGCATTTCAGAAATGGCGTATGTCCGCACGGACAAGAATCCTCATGCGGGCGGCTGCCAGCAAGCGGTGATTGATTTCGATATCCAGGATCCGCACCTTACCTATGTCGGGCGCAAGCTACATATCCCTTCTGCTGGTTAGGTAGAACCTGCGGCAGTAGCGGCATCACCGGCGCCGTAGAAAAGCGCGGAGCCGATACCAGTGCGTGCAGATCGATGTGCGTCAGAAGCCTCGGCAGCCAAAAAGGGGGGTGACATGGGAATGTCACCCCCCTTAGCGTCTGTGAGAAATACAACTATGGGCAGTGCGGAAGTGAAAAAGACAGGCCAACGTCATCTGTACAATGAGACTTATCTCGCGGCCGCCACTTACAACCCCGGATACAATATCATACAGTCTTGGCACTGAAACGAATTTTCGGAATTTCGCGGAGCGCAGCGGGCGATTTGTGGTATAATTGCCAAAATCGGCGGGCCTGTACGACACAGGTCTGACTATTGTCGCCGACGGCCGGAATTGGAGGCCTACCACTGGCGTGGGAAGTCCGATGATTACCCGTATCGAACTCGATGGCTTCAAAACGTTTCAGGAATTCTCCCTGGATCTGTCGCCTCTGCAGGTAATCGTCGGCGCCAACGGAGTGGGCAAGAGCAACCTCTTTTGTGCTCTCCGCTTGCTCGGACGCCTGGCCGGCTCGAATGTCGGTTCTACGTTTCACCAATTGCGGGGTGACGTTGGCGAGCTCTTTCTTCTTCGTCCGCAAGGTGGGTCGGCGGACCGAATCCGTTTGGCGATTGAAATGCTGGTCGATCAGGAAGTGCGCGATGAATGGGGCAGCTGCCAGGAACTCAGGTTTCCCCGCATGCGCTATGAATTGGAGATTGTCCGCCGCCCGGACCCACGGGGACGGGAACGGCTGATCGTCGACCATGAGTTCTTGGCTCCAATCCCGCGCCAGAGAGATAGCTGGACAAAAGCCAACAACCTGAAGACCGGCGGCCCTTGGATTCCGGCGATGACCGGTGGACGATCGTCTCCTTTCATTTCCACACATAAGAGTAAGAAAGAGACGACTCTGGTCCTGCACCAGGACGGCAAGAGCGGCAGGCGTGACATCGAGGCTGCAAAGGCAGGACGAACATTGTTGAGCGGAGCAATGAACACAGAGTTTCCACATGCATTCGCCGCTGCCGAAGAAATGCGTGCATGGCGTTTTCTACAACTCGACCCGGAGATTCTGCGGCAGCCCAGCTCCGCGACGGCACCCGCAAAAATTACTGACGGCGGCAGAAACCTGCCCAACGTGCTGGCTCGCATGAAGGCCTCCAATCCAAGGCTCTTAACCGACGTTTCTAGCGATCTGGCAAGACAACTGCCAGATGCGTTGCAGGTCGAAGTGGATGAAGATCACGAGGCCGGTCGAACCGTGCTCTGTGCGAAAGCCGAAGACGGACGGAGATTCTCGGCGCGCTCTCTCTCAGACGGCGCGCTGCGCGCGCTCGCTCTGGTTACGTTGAGGAATGATCCGGAGCACGGCGGTCTCCTGTGTTTTGAGGATCCCGAAAACAGCGTTCACCCTTCCCGACTAAAGGACTTGACACACATTCTACAGGACTTGACTACCAGTTTTTCATCGACGGAAAATGATGAAGCCCCCTTGCGTCAAGTGATATGCAACACGCATTCCCCTGTACTAATAAGCCACCCGGACATCTTGTCTCATGTCCTCTTTGCCCACTTGGCCCCTCGTACAGACTCTGAGGGCAACGGCCAGTACCCTCCCGTTACTCGCATGGTGCCAGTCATTCCCGATCCGTTGCAACCGGCTCTACCAATTCCCGAAGAGGTGCAGAGCTTTACCCTAAGCGAAGTGCAAAGCTACTTGAAAAGCGCCGATTTGGGCGCGGCCCGGTTACATTTGGGGGCGCAAATGGCCCGCGACAGCGGCGAGGTCATCGGCAAAGATGAAACGGAGGAAGTCGTCTAGGTGTTCTACCTCGGCACCACACGTCGCCGCTGAAGTCAACTCGTTTCCGGCTCCCCAAAATTCGTTCAACTATCCGAAAATGGAGTAAAATAGGAGCATCATGCCTAATATTCAACCTTCTGTATTGCGAGAAGTCGGCTATCAACTTTTTGAAGCTTCAGGCTGCACGCCCGAAGACTCTCGGGCCGTGGTTGACCATCTAGTTGAGTCAAATCTCTTCGGCCACGACTCCCACGGCGCGATTCGCTACTACGACTACACGCGTGCGATTCGTGAGGGACGCTTTCAACCCCAGGCAACCCCTACCATAGTGCGCGACTATCCGAGTACCGCTGTCGTGGATGCAGGCGGAGCTCTGGGCCAGGTGGGCGCCACCTTCGCAATCAATCTGGCGATCGAGAAAGCCCGCCAGCACGGTCTGGCCACCGTTACTCTGCGCAACACCAGTCACGTGGGCCGCGCCGGTGCATACCCCCTGATAGCGGCTCGTCAGGGCAACATGATCGCGTTGGCATTCGTGAATGCCGGTCGGCTTGGCTACCAGATCGCCCCGTTTGGCGGGCTGGAGGGTCGCTTAAGCACTAACCCAATCGCGTTTTCCGCGCCGCGCCCCGACACAGACCCGATCCTTGTCGATTTGACAACCTCCGTTGTAGCCGAAGGCAAGGTTCGAGTCGCAATCAATCAGGGCAGTCAGGTGCCTGAGGGATGGCTGATTGACTCCGAAGGCAATCCAACGACCGAACCAAACGATTTCAGAGCCGACCCGCCCGGGGCCATCCTGCCGCTGGGAGGCGTGGTAGCACACAAGGGCTTCGCCCTCGGTCTTGTGGTAGAATTGCTGGGTGGCGCGCTCAGCGGTGAGGGCTGTGCCGACGGCTCGCGGACCATGAGGAGCAATGGCGTTCTCTTTACCGTCTACAACATCGAGCACTTTACAGAGCTCTCTACCTACTACGATGAAGTTGAGGGCTTGCTCCGTCACGTCAAGTCCAGCCGACTCGCGCCGGGTTTCAAGGAGATTCTGGCGCCGGGCGAGCCAGAATTTCGCAGAGCACAGCGCAAAGAGAAAGATGGCATCGAGATCGACGAAACGACCTGGGCCCACATCTGCCAGGAAGGACGAATTCTGGGTTTGGATCCGGACAGCTGGTAAGAAACGTCGAATCCAACCATCCATTTCATTGGTGCACGAACAGGGCCGTAAGCTACGCTGAAAGGAGCAAGCCATGGGACAGATGACTTCAAAACAGCGTTTTCTGGCTGGACTGTACGGCGAACCCGTGGACAGGCCGCCGGCGGCCAGCATTGTGTCCGTGATCACCTACGAGTTGATGGACATTACCGGTGCCCACTTCCCCCATGCCAACATCGAGCCCGAACCGATGGCGACCTTGGCCGCGGGCGCCCATGAAGTGATGGGATTCGACAGCGTGATGCCGATATTCAGCATCGCACAAGAGGCGATGGCACTCGGCTGTCAGGTTGACTGGTCCGATACCGATATGATGCCCAACCCGACAGATTCGCCTTGGGCTGATCGCGATGTGGAGATCAAGCTGCCGGAAGGGTTCCCCGATTCGTTCCTGGAAGACAAATACGTCAAGTGTTCCGTCGATGCCATTCGGCTGCTCAAACAACACTTTGGCGACGAGGTCATGATTCTGGGCAAAGTCATGGGGCCATGGACACTTTCCTATCACTGCTACAACACGCAGGAGTTCCTGTTTGACACCATCATGGACCCGGACCGCGTTCGCAAATCGTTGGAAACGTTGGCCCCCGTCCCTCTCGTCTATGCCTC
Source organism: Caldilineaceae bacterium (assembly GCA_022821585.1). GTDB lineage: Bacteria > Chloroflexota > Anaerolineae > Caldilineales > Caldilineaceae > Bin5. The sequence continues at coordinate 33,478 of JAJEDI010000020.1, read as the reverse complement.
GGCCCAACTTGAGGCCGGCGCAGACGCCATCGTCTGGGCGGACCACGCCACCGGCGACCTCGTGCGAAACACAATGTACCGGGACTTCCTCCTGCCCCATCACCAGGAACTGGTGCCCCAAGTTGACGCGCCAGTCATTCTGCACTGTTGTGGCAGGACCCTGGACCGGGTTGAATATTTCAGCGAAGCAGGCTTTGCTTGCTATCATTTCGAGTCGGCCAATGCGCCCGATCTGATGGTCGAAAAGGCTGCCGGGAAAATGAAGTTGACTGGCAACGTCAACAATCCGATCACACTGTACGCCCGCGGTCCCGCGGAGGCACGCGCCGAAGCGCAAGCTGCAATCGACGCCGGTGTGGACATTATCGCCCCTGAATGCGCCGTTCCCTTGCAGGCGCCGGTCGCCAACCTCAAGGCAATTGTGGAAACGTGCATCGACAATCCCCACCAATAGGAGCCCTGCACCATGAGCCGCGAAGAAGAAATCAAAGAAGGGCTGTACGAGCACACCTTAGTTGGTGAAGCCGCCGAGGTTGTCGAATTAACGCAAGAAGGTATCGACTTGGGTATGGATCCTCTCGATATCCTCTTTGGCGCACTTATTCCTTCTTTGCAGGAAGTTGGCCGCCTATTTGAAATCGGCGAATACTTCGTGCCCGAAATGCTGGTCGCAGCGCGTGCCATGCAGGGCGCAATGGCACTGTTACGTCCTCTGCTGGTTGACAAGGGAGCGGAGCCGATAGGCAAGGTCGTCATGTTGACTGTCAAGGGCGATGTGCACGACATTGGCAAGAATCTGTGCAATATAATGCTGGAGGGGGAGGGCTTTGAAATCGTTGACCTGGGCGTCAATGTCAAGCCGGAGGATGTGGTCGCCGCCACACAGGAACACCAACCCCAGCTCCTGGGATTCTCTGCGTTCCTGACCACAACAATGCCCTTCTTTAAGTCGAATCTTGCCGCGCTGTCAGATGCCGGTCTGCGAGACTCCGTCAAGGTAATGGTTGGAGGAGCTCCCGTTACACAGGAGTATGCCGATAGCGTTGGCGCCGACGGTTTCGCCCCGGATGCCAGTGCCGCAGTGCGCTTGGCTAAGCAACTCATGGTCGACATGGGCTACGACGTCAGCATGGGGGGAGACGACGGTGAGGGCGCGACAGCACTGGCCAGCGCTGTCCAGGCCGTTGAGGAACTCATGGTCAAATCCGGTCAGCATGAAGAGTAACTCCTCATGAACACTGTGATTTCCTCCGCCAAGCAGACTGTCGTCATTGGCTCTGACCACCCCTTTGTAATCATCGGCGAACGCATAAACCCCACCGGTCGCAAAGTCCTGACAAAGCAGATGATCGAACGCGATATGACAATGGTCTGTCGCGACGCGCGCCGGCAAGTAGAAGCGCATGCACATGTGCTCGACGTGAACGCTGGCGTGCCCGTGGACGGAGTTGAACCGGAAATCCTCCGCCAGGCGATTCAGGCCGTTCAAAAGACTGTAGACGTGCCGATTTCTATCGACTCATCAGTCGTTGAAGCGCTGGAGGAAGGCCTCGCTGTCTATGAAGGCAAGGCCTTGGTCAATTCGGTCACCTACGAGGAGGAAAGGCTGGAGACAGTATTGCCGCTGGTCAATAAGTACGGCGCGGCGGTCGTCGGCGTCGCCAATGACGATACCGGCATCTCCAACGATCCGCAGGAGAGGCTTCGCATAGCAACACAAATCGTGGAGCGTGCCGCCGACCACGGCATACCTGCTGAAGACGTGATAATCGACCCTCTGGCTCTGACCGTAAGCGCCGATGACAACGCCGCTTTAGTCACACTGGAGACAATCCGCCTGATTCGCGAGAAGCTTGGCGTCAATATGACTTGCGGAGCCAGCAACATTTCGTTCGGCCTTCCATGGCGTCCGACCGTTAACGCCGCGTTCCTCTCGATGGCGATAGCGGCAGGTCTGACCTCAGCCATCACCAATCCTCTGGAGGCGGAAATCCGCCACACGATCTACGCTGCCGACCTGCTCATGGGGCACGACGCCTATGCGGGAAACCTGATTCAGGCATTTCGGTCGGAACGAAAGCGGCAGCAAGCATCGGGTTAGCCTTCGCTCTGTACCTTACGAACATGCATCTGCGGTCGCTCCAATGACTACCACTGCGCCCTCTGGCACCACAAAGGTCTCCATCGAGTTCCGTCCCCACGACAAGGTGACCCGAGTGCCCCCCGGCATGACGATATTCAACGCCGCCAATTGGATCGGCCTGCCCATCGACAGCACCTGCGGCGCCAAGGGGACCTGCGGAAAATGCAAGGTCCGAATCCTCCGCGGTAACAACGGGGCCACCGCAGCCGACCGCAGAATCTTCACCGAAGAAGAATTGGCCGACGGCTGGCGGCTCTCCTGCCGCAGTGAAGCAAACTCCGACGTCGTCTGCCACGTTCCTCGGCTGATGGGAAACCCCAAAGCAGCGTTGATGGGCTTTGACCGCCATGTCATTCTGAATCCAAACGTCTACAAGATACCCCTGACCTTGACGCCGCCAACGCTCGAAGACCAGCGCAGCGACTTCAGCCGCATTCGAGACGCGCTCGAGCCGGAAGGGTATGCGGTCGAAGCCTCGCTGAACCTGCTTCGTCAGCTGCCCGCTGTTTTGCGGCGCAGCGACTGGCACATTACTGCAGTAGTGGTCGGCCACGAACTGGTCAGCGTTGAAGGAGGCGATACCAGCGACCGACTTTTCGGACTTGCCTTCGATATCGGGACCACGACTGTCGTTGGCATGTTGATCGATCTGAATAGCGGGGCCCCGGTTGCAGTCCGGTCCTCGCTAAATGGCCAGGCTGTACAGGGCGCCGACGTAATTTCGAGAATCAGCTATACGATGCTCCACGAAGATGGCTTGTCCGAGCTGAATGGAGTCATCCTGCGCACGCTAAACAACCTCATATCACAACTCCTGGATGAGGGGGATGTGGCGCCACACGAAGTGTATGAAGTCGTGACCGCCGGCAATGCCACGATGCAGCACCTGTTCCTGGGCGTCGACCCGGAACCCATAGGTCTCGAACCGTTTATCCCCGCTGTCGAGGATATGGTTCAAACATCGTCGCAAGAGATTGGCCTGGATATCCTGCCGCAGGCCCAGGTGCACTGCCTCCCCTATCTGGGCGCATATGTAGGTGCCGACCTGGTCGCCGGCCTGTTGGCAACCGGATTGGCGCAGAATGAAGGCGTACGGCTGCTTGTCGACGTAGGCACTAACGGAGAAATAATCCTGGGATCCGCCTCTCGTACAGTGGCAACGGCCGCGCCCGCCGGACCGGCGTTTGAGGGGGCCCAGATCCAGGATGGCATGCGTGCCAGTACCGGCGCAATTGAAGCCGTAACCATCAATCCAGAGGGGATCGAGCTCCAGGTGATCGGCGATGTGCCGCCAATTGGTCTCTGCGGTTCCGGCCTGTTGGACGCCGTCGCTCAACTCCGGCTGACTGGTTTGATGCTACCATCGGGACGTTTCGTCAAAGCGGAAGAGGCGGCCGAAATCGTGTCTCCCGAACTGGCGCGACGAATCATCGCCGACGAAGAGGGCCGGCGCTCATTTGTTCTCGCGTGGTCGGAAGAGTCGGGCGGCGGCAAGCCTATAGTCCTGACGCAGCGGGACGTGCGCGAACTACAGTTTGCCAAGGGTTCAATTGCCGGGGGCATCGACGTGGTGATGCAGGAGTTAGGCGTCGAAGCCGATGAGCTTGTTGAAATCTTTCTGGCCGGTTCTTTCGGCAGCTACATCAATCCCCAGAGCGCCCGCATCATCGGGCTGGTGCCCCCCGTTCCCGTTGACAGAATCAAGGCAGTAGGCAACGCGGCCGGTGAGGGCGCAAAAATCGCACTGCTTTCATTCCGAGAGCGGCAGGTGGCCCAATCGCTACCCCAGATAGTGGAGTACCATGAACTGTCCGGGCGGGGCGATTTCAATGACTCTTTCTTGGCCGTACTCCAGTTCCCTGAACTGGACACCCTCGGTCTGGAAAATGAGGTAACCGCAGAAATCCGTTAGACGGCGGGCCTAACTGTATACACCCCTAGCTGGGCAAACGGCAGTTCTCCCGGCCCAGCACCTCCGCATTGACTAGATTCCTGGGAACTTCGCCGCGGAGAACGGTGACAACGTTTTCCGCCGCCTTGCGCGCCAGCTCTGCCGTGGCCGCAACCGAATAGAAAGCGGCATGCGGTGTGACAATCACGTTCTCCAGTGACAGAAGTGGATTGTCCGCAGCAGGCGGTTCAGGATCTGTGACATCGAGAGCAGCCCCTGCGATGCGCCCTTCTTTGAGCGCCCGGATCAGAGCCTCCTCATCAATGACACCACCTCGACTCGTGTTGATCAATAACGCCGAACTTTTCATCCGGGCAATCGCGGCATCATCAATGATATGAGCCGTCTCCTCGGTAAGTGGACAATGGATTGACACATAGTCGGACTCAGAAAGCATCTGCCCAAGGTCGTTTGTCACCTCGACCCCGTCCGGCGCGTCTTCGGATCGAAGCCGCGGCGTAAACGCGACGACTCGTAGTCCGAACCCCAGTGCCTTGGGAACAAGAGCTCGGGCGATATTCCCAAAACCGATGAGCCCAAGCGTCTGGCCTCTCACTCGCGGAATCGGGCGGGGAGTTTCACGTGTCCATCCACTGCGTTCAGGCGTACGAGCCAGTGGCAAAAGTTGACGCGCGGTCGCCAGCAAGAGGGTCATGACGTGATCAGAAACCTCCTCCAGACAGAAATCAGGAACATTGGTCACCAACATGCCTAGTTCGGTAGCGCGCCCTATCGGAATGTTGTCCAGCCCGATGCCGTAGCGGCTGACCACACTGCAGTTGGGCGCGATTTCCAGCGCCTCAGCCGGTACATCCTTCCAACATGTCAGAATGGCGTCTGCTTGGGGGGCAAGAGCGATGATTTCGCCGGGCGTTCCCTCTCCGGCCACCATGATCTCGCCTCCAACCGCAGAAAGGACCTCCTTCTCTATTTCCAGATCCGGCCATGCATAGTCGGTGATGAGAATACGACAGTTCATGTCTGAGACTCCAATCTGTTCCTGGGGAGGTAGCACTGGTGGGTCTGAACGAAGCAACCGGCAACTGCCTTCTGGCCTTCGTGTATCCCTCGGCAGCCCTCAATTCTCTCCAGCTATCTCCGCGGCAATCTTTTCGGCCATCATCATCACTGTTGCGTTGATGTTTGCGCGCACGCTGTCCGGCATGAGCGAGGCGTCGACGATTCGCAGGCCCTCGATACCGAACACACGTCCTGACTGGTCCGCAACGGCCAGCGGGTCGGAAGGCAGCCCCATCTTGCAGGTACTTGACGTATGGTGACCGGTGTCGGCATTGGCAAGAATCCAGCGATCCAGGGCCGTATCATCATGAAGTGCGTCTTCTGGACCCTCCAAAACGCTTCCGCGGATGCCGCGAAATGCTGGATGCTCTTCGATCAGTTCGGTACAAAGCCTGATTGCTTCCCGTTGGCGCTCGCGGTCAAACTGTTCCTCGTAATACCGGTAGTTGAGAAAGGGCTGGTCCCCAATGCTGTTGCTGCGCAACCGCAACTCACCTGCCCCAACTGCTAAATTGACAGTAGGACGCACGAACAGAAAACTGCCGGAGTCGCCCCAGTTTTCCGGCACGGCCGCAATGTAGACGATCATATCGTTGGTCACGTCCGAGCCTTGAGCCGTGTAGCGTAGACCGGCCTGGTGCCAGTGAAAGAGCCCAGTCGGTTCAAAAAGCAACTCCCAGTTCAAATTTACTGTTGGATGGTCGCGCAGATTGCCGCCCACGCCGGGGAGGTGGTGATAGACACCAACTCCAACTTCCTCCAATTGCGGCGCCGGTCCGATCCCCGACAGCATCATGATCTGAGGAGTCCCGATCGCGCCGGCGCATAGCACAGTCTCTTCTGCGTAGTACTGTTCCGACCGGCCTTCCCGCGCCACTTCTACACCGACTGCTCTCCCGTTTTCCAACAGGACTCTTCGCGTGGTGCAGTTGGCCAGCACACGGAGGTTGGGACGTCTCCGGGCCTGGGCCAGGTAAGTCACTGCCGTACTCTGGCGCACGCCTGCGATGTTGTTGAGAGGAAAAGGGCCTATGCCGGTTGATCCTGGCTTGTTGGCGTCCGGACACTCCGGAAAGCCGGCCTGACGGCAAGCCTCAGCCCAGGCACGCTGATCAGGTCCCCACTCTTCTTCAGGATACCTGCGAACGCCGATGGGCCCTTCACAACCGTGATGTTCCGCCCAGCCAAAGTCGTGATCGTTCTCGAGTTTGCAGTAGTACGGCAGTACCCGGTCGAAGCTCCACCTGTCGTTGCCCAATTTGGCCCATGCGGCGAAATCTTCCGGTATCCCGCGTAGGAAGATCTGCGCATTCACAGCGCTGGACCCGCCCACCACTCTGCCTCTCGGGACCGGCATGTCGTCGCGCATCTGTGACGCCAACCCCGTGTAACCCCAGTCGTGGCTTTGAGCGATGATTCCGGACGGCGTGCCGTAGCCCAGTCGAATGTCGGCAGGCAGGCTTTCCCTCGTAAGGTAATCGGGGCCTGCTTCAAGCAATAGCAGTTGCCGGGTCGGGTCTTCTGTCAGACGGGCAGCAAGGATATTCCCCGCCGACCCGGAGCCAACGATTAGTGTGTCATAGATCACGCGGCAACGACTCTCAGAAGTTTCGCGCCCACAGGACTAGGCGTTGGCAGCCTTCGTCGGCCACAGTTCATCGCCCTCTTTGCGCTCGCGATAGCCGCTAACGATCATGCCCGCCCGCTCTACTCTCTGGCCGGCCACCTCGCGATTCTGCGGATCGCGGTAGCCCATACGCACGAGCCTACGGGGCTTCTTCGTCTGGTTGATGTAGGAGCCATGGACCGTGTCTATGCAGAAGACAACAACATCGCCGGCGTTTGCCGGAACCGGCACTGTATCTTCGAGGTGGAACTGGTCGGTTGGCAGGTGTGGAGAACAGGGGCCGTCTTCGGTCTCGGTGATATGCTCCAGATGGCCCATCTTGTGCGAGCCGTCGAGGAAGCGGATCTCACCATTTTCGTGGCACGTATCGTCCAGGTGCACAAGAACATCGATGAAGCGACCGTCCTGGTGGGGGTAGAATGGATTGTCCTGATGCAGGGGAAACGGATGGCCCGTCTGCGGAGGCTTGATGTGAAGTGTAGTATGATGCAGTTCCACATTTGGGCCCAGTAGTTCGCTCAGCGCTTCGGCTAGCCTGGAATTGGTGGCGGCCCGCATCCAGGCAACCGAGTAATAGTGCAAGTCCTGCATTGCCGTCAATTTGGACTTCTTTTCAGTTACCGGGTCCATGTAGGCTTGGCGCCATGGACCGGACCAGCCGGGATTGGTAAATGCCCAGTCCTCGACAAGCCGGTCCAACTCGTCGGAAAGAACCTGGGTCTCTTCCGGCGTGAACACGTGAGGGATACGCAAGAAGCCATGTTCGTGATAGAAGGCAACCTGTTTTTGTGTGAGCATTGGGTCATCTCCCTTTAGTGTGCTCGGATCCTGTGCCTGCCGTTCGCAATGCAGCAGCGCTCTTATGTCGTCTAGTGGTCAGATGGCGGTGCAGCGCATCTTTTCAGAGGCTGGAAAAGATCTACTTTGCCCCGTATCAGGCAATTGGGAGCAACTCATCGCCCTCTTGACGCTCTCTGTAACCGCTGACCATCACTCCAGGTCGCCCCATGCTCTGGCCGTACTCTTGTCGGTTCTGCGGGTCTCGGTAGCCCATACGCACCAGCCGCCTGGGTTTCTTCGTCTGGTTAATGTACGACCCGTGGACCGTATCAATGCAGAACAGTACGACATCGCCTGCCTTGGCAGGAACTGCCACCGTTTCCTCCAGGTGGAACTGGTCCGTGGGCAAGTGGGGAGAGCAAGGCCCGTCTTCGGTCTCAGTTATGTGATCAAGATGGCCCATCTTGTGGGACCCGTCCAGAAAGCGAATCTCACCGTTTTCATGGAAGGTGTCATCCAGGTGAACCAGCACATCGATGAATCGGCCGTCCTGATGGCCGTAGAAAGGGTTGTCCTGGTGCATGGGGAACGGATGCCCGGTTTGAGGGGGCTTGATGTGCATGGTTGTGTGGTGCAACTCAACGTTGCCGCCCAGAAGCTGACTGAGCGCCTTTGAAAGCCTGCGATTCGTGGCAGCCCGCATCCAAGCTACCGAATAGAAATGCAGATCGTGCATCGCGGTCAATTTGGACTTCTTTTCAGTTTCCGGGTCCATATACGCTAGGCGCCACGGGCCGTTCCAACCTGGGCTTGTAAATGCCCAGTCTTCCACGAGGCGGTCCATTTCATTCGATAGTTCCTGCGTCTCCTCCACCGTGAACACCTCGGGAATGCGTAGGTAACCGTGCTCGTGATAAAAGTCTACCTGTTGTTGAGTCAGCATTGGGTCATCTCCTTTGCGAGCGTGTAACGGGTTCGTCCTTGACAGGGTCGTACGCATTGGCCCGTGTTGGCCTCAAAATCCGGCAGTTCCAATGTCCGCATCAAGTTCGCATGGGGCCGCTGACGGAGCGTCTCTCCCATCGCATTGCAAATCGATTCCATGTGTGAAATGAGGATACTCCGGAGACGAAAAGAATCAGCACACCTTCTTGCCGCACAGTGTACCGAAAGTTAAGTGAAAAGTGCAACCGCGACTTCAAATGCGACTCTCGTTTTCGATATGTCGGACATCCTGGATCTTCAAGGGTCGCTTATGCTTCGCGTTCCAGTTCGCTGCAAATGCGCTGGACCGTCGCTTCGACGAGTGGAAAGTCGTCCTGGGGCAATGCTTCTCTAAGGAGTTCGAAAGTCTCGCAGTACAGTAGGAGCCCTGACTCTACCTCTTCGCGTAGAGAGACAAAGTCTTCCCCGCCTCCAGACGCCGTACCAAAGGCTTGTCGCAACAACTGGGCCCACCTGCGCTCAGAGCCGACAGCACGGATTACATCTTCAAAAAAAGTGTTATCGCTGGTAGTAAATACACCCAAATGCAGGCGCATCACCCAGGCCAGGCCCCAGGACAACCCGAAGCGGGCGTTCAGAAGGCGCCCAACGTCATTGCGTCTCAGTCCTTCCAACCCTTTGTGGGCCTCTTCGATCCAGCCTACCAACTCCTTGCCTGCCAACTGATCAGCCTTTTCCTGATGCGATTTAGTCCACTTGAACTCCCTAGCACGCTGCTGAATGTCCGAGAAGACACCTTTCGGATCCCAAAGTGCGCGTCCGTCGCGAAGACCGACAATGATGTTTATCGCCTGCTCAGGTTCAGTAAACCATTTCTCTACCTGGCCCGGCGTAACGGTGCTGCGGACCACCAGCCAGGATCGAACACAGCTCGGTGCCCTGGCGTTGCCGCCCCGAACACCACCTTCTTCCTTATCTCCGACCAGTAAAGTTCGAGCTTCCTCATCGTGCTGGTCGTCGTTCACGAAGCGCGCAATATCCACGTCGCTGTGAGGTCCCGCATCGCCGCGTGCGTAACTCCCCAGGAGTGCGAAGGCTACTGTTTCTGCGGTCTTCCAATCTTCCAGGCAGGAGGGCAGTTCGGCCGGGAGGTCCATTTGGTTGTTCCGGTCACGGTTCGTAACGCCGCACCAAGTCCGGCCAGATTGGCGCCAACCTGCCCTTCTGATAGCGCTCCCCAACGTCCAGTACCGGTCCTTCCACAGGTGCGCCGTGTTCGATCAGGACATCGAAATATGGTTCTCGGCTTTCTGCCAGGAGTTGCAGCAGCTTAACGCGCATTTCCGCACAGGTCTGCGCGTCCGTTTCGACGAGGTTATTCATCTCGAAGGGGTCGTTCTCGAGGTCAAAGAGCCGCTCGTGGCCCGTCTCGTAATAGGCGTACTTCCAGCGCGAGGTTACCAGTCCGCGCCAGTCCAGGAAATCCAGGCTCCAACGAGGGTTGCCTGACATTTCGATCAGGACTGCCTCTGGCCCGACAAAGTCCTGCTGCCCTCGCAACGCCTCGCTGAAGTCGAGCCCTTGGCAGTGGACAGGAATATCCAGCCCCAGCAGACCGAGCGTAGTGGGGAAAAGGTCAACGAGGCTGAATAGGAGGCCTTCTTTCCTTCCCTTGGCCGGAATCTGCTCCGGCCAGTGGAATACGGCGGGGATGCGGACCGAGTTCTCGTGGGGATTCTCCTTGCGGTTGATAGCCCCGTGCGTTCCCATGTAGTCTCCGTGATCGGAGAAATAGACCGTCAACCTGTTGCTCCTGAATTCCGGCAGGCCGTCAAGTGCTTCCCTGAGGCGACCGATATTCCAGTCCAGGTTTTCGACCATGGCGTAGTAAGTGGCGAGTTGGGCCCGCATCTCCGGCGAGTCGGCAAAGCTGGGCGGCGTCTCCAGCGCAGCAGGGTCGAATCGCTCAAACGCTTCCGGAGCTTCGAGGGGAAAATGAGGCGGTTCCACACTGAGAACAAGGAAGAGCGGCTCGTCGCGATCGTAAGACTCCAAATAGTCGATGGCCAGGTCGGTGAGAAAGTCCGTCTGATAACCGTCCATCTTGCGGGGATTGGCCTCGTCTTCGTGATAATAGAATCCCTTGAAAGGGGCGTTGTTGATCTCGAAGCCATACCAATCCTGGAACCCGGCCCGATGGTATTCCGGTGTGCGGTGAGGCCAGCGCGTGTACTCATCCCTTTCGGCCCTTACGACAGGCGGCTCCTGATCCTGCACTACGCCGCAGTGCCACTTGCCGAAGTAGGCGGTGCGGTAACCGGCTGCCCGCAGAGCCGTTGCGGTGCTCGGTGCGCCTGCCTTGAATACATCGAAGAAGTACTGCACGGGGCCGGCATGCGCGTGCCGACCTGAAAAAATCGTGCCCCGTGAAGGCGTGCAGATTGGGCAGTTGGCGTATGCGCGGTCGAAGCTGACTCCTTCTGTGGCCAGGCGGTCCATGTTAGGCGTGCGTACATTGGCATCGCCCATGTGGCTCATAGCGCCGCCAAAGTGCTCGTCTGACAGGATGTAGATTACATGGGGCTGACGGGGCATTTCGGCTCCTTGTTGGGCGGGAAAAGGAAGTAGGGGGGCAGGATTTTTCGTCCGACGACGAGGCTACGGTATGCGCTGACGTTCAGACGTTACACAATTCGAAGGCCTGGCGCAGCGCATCGACCACATCGCCGCGCGGGAGAAACTCATGGCCGACGTAGCCGACGTAGCCAGCGCTGCTGAGCGCCCGGCAGATGCCGCGGTAGTTCAACTCCTGGTTGTCATCCAATTCGTTCCGCCCGGGATTGCCTGCTGTATGAATGTGGCCAATGGCGTCCAGGTTTTCCACCATCGTGCGGATCACGTCGCCTTCCATGATCTGCATGTGATAGATGTCGTAGAGGAGTCTTACGTTGGGGCTATCTACCTGTTGGACTACCTCCAGCCCCCAGGCACTGCGATCACACTGGTAGCCTGCGTGGTTCACCTTGGAGTTGAGCAGTTCCAGATTTAGATTGACTCCCCTTGTCTCGGCATGCGGGGCCGCGCGGCGTAAACCGGCGGCAGTGTTGGAGATGGCCTCCTGCTCACTCATTCCCGGAATACGGTTACCGCTGAAACAGATCAGTCCGTCAACACCGTTGGCGGCGGCTATGTCGATCGACTCGCGTAACTCATCCGCGATCCTGTCATGGTTGGCAACATTGTTGAGACCGTCTGGGAGCGAGTTGTGCCCGCTGAAGCTGACCACGCGCAGACCGTGGCTGGCGGCGGCCTCACAGAAGCCAATGAAATCGTCGCCTCGCCCCCAGATTTCAATCGCCGGATACCCGATCCCGGCGATCTCCGCGAAGAGTTGATCCTGTGACATAGTGTCATGGGGAAGGATTGGGACACAAACTGACTGCTTTACTGGCATAAGGCCGTTCCTTACATGCGGAAGTGAACTTTCTCCAGCTGATTCTCAATAGATAACCTTATTCAGTGGATATTCTATGATACCTGCTGCGCCTGCCTGCTTCAGATCGGGGATCAGGTCGCGAACGACTTTCTCGTCGATGATCACCTCAAGGGCGACCCAGTCCGGGTCGGTCTGGTTAGTGATAGACGGCGTATGAAGTGCCGGAAGTTGCGCAGTGATGGCTTCGAGAGAGGTTCGGGGCAGGTTCATCTTGAGGCCGACTTTGGCGCCGGCTTGCAGCGCGCCTTTCAAGAGCATTGACAGGTTCCTTATCTTCTGGCGCTTCCACTCATCGGCCCACGCGTCATGATTGGCGATCAGCTTTGTCGTGGACTCGGCGACGGTGTCGACGATGCGCAGCCGATTCGCCCGTAGCGAGGAACCGGTCTCTGTGCCTTCCACGACAGCATCGACCAGCAGCGGCGCCTTGACCTCGGTCGCGCCCCATGAGTACTCGACTTCTGCTTCGACCCCATGACGTTCCAGGTAGCGGCGCGTAACCTGCACAAGCTCGGTTGCAATTCTCTTGCCCTTCAGATCCTGAGGACTGCGGATGTCAGAATCGTCCGGAACCGCCAGTACCCAGCGGTAGGCCTGGTTGGTTGCCTTGCTGTACACGAGGTCTTCAATTTCACGAACATCCGCCTCATTCTCCTGTACCCAATCCTTGCCAGTAAGACCGACATCTAGGACGCCCCTTTCGACATAGCGCGCTATTTCCTGGGCGCGAAACATCAGGCAGCCGATTTCAGGATCGTCAATGTATGGAGCGTAGGAGCGGCCGCGTACATAGACCTGGTAGCCGGCTTTTGCAAATAAGGCAATTGTTGATTCCTGCAGGCTGCCTTTTGGAATTCCTAGTGTCAAACGACTCATTGTGGTCCTCAATCAAAGTGTGGGGTTAGATTCCATCGACAGCGACGGGCAGAGCGCTGATGAATGGGAAGAGTCTATGCCGTTGGGTCATACGAAAGCAAGTCGCCAGGACTGGGCGTTCTGCTTTTCGGGACCCGTGTTACTGATGCATATCCGCTCAATGCGACGATAGTAACAACCACTTCGTGCAATGCCGTCTGCATCCCTTGTGTGGCAAGCGCCTGCACCGAGAGGGCGTACAAGATACAACAGTGAGTTCTGTTCGCAATTGACGCGAACGTCAACCAGTTCCAACGTGTCGCCGGAGGTTGCGCCTTTCACCCACAACTCATTGCGCGATGTGCTCCAGAAGGCGGCAACGCCGTGAGAAAGAGTGTATGCCAGAGCTTCCTGGTTGACGTAGGCAAGAATCAGAACTTCCCTTGTTTCGTAGTCCTGTACAGCTACAGGGATAACGGCGGCATCTCCATTGCCAATGGCTCGCAACTTGCCGTAATCCAGATTCAATTCGGTCCCCTCCTCTAGGTCAGTGGACAGAGTGGAGACGTTCTTGTCTGATCTGTTCATCGGAATTCTCTGTTAGTAATCTCGCTGGTGTCAGTTTGGCTCAGGCTCATTCCAGTGCCCCTCCCCAAACTTCCAGGTCCACCTCTACATCTGCACGATTGAGAACGTCATCCAAGAGAAGGTGGGCATCGGGCAGGTCTTCAATTCTTTCTGCTACAAGGATGAGATCTGCGAGCGTAGCGTCGGTGACGTAAGCCTTTTCGAAGATCTTGCGCGGATTGAGCCAGTAGCCTCCGGCCGCCAGCTTGCCCCACTTCGTAAGCAGATAGAGAATCACATAGTCGCGCCCGCTACTGCTAGTGTCAACGATTCGCGAACCGCTGACGTTGATCGGGTAGAGAAACTCGATCCCGGAGCGCGTACGCTCTGCCCGAAAGTAGCGAATCTTGGATGTACGCGCAAAGCGGTAGATCGCATTCTGAATCAGCCCACCTTGGGAAGCTTCCTCCATCCCACTCCTTCGGCGCTTAGCGGTGTCGGACCCGATGCCACGTAGCCTAGCAGCCTTGTCGCATCTTGTCCAGATGGGCAGCCTATCGTCTCACGTCGACCGTGTCGGAAACGGCCGGGGCCTATTCGAATCTCTTTGATCCTCTTCCGGAGCCTCTAATTCGAAGTTATGGACTCATCTCGGCATTTCAATCAGTCCGAAGACTCTCTGAATGCCTGGACCGTTTCCGTGATCAATGGCACTTTCAGCCATCAGGTCGGCAGCTTTTCTCCACGCGTGATTCAGCCACAGCGGTAACATTCTGAGTAGTATGTTATCGGATTCCAGTGCTACCTTCGTACTCTTGACAACAGTAAACAGCATTGTTACTATCCTTGACACTTACCAGTTCTGATCCAATTTAGGCCAAGAGGCAGATGGTCTCAAATGCATTAGTTCGCGCCTTGCCAGCCGTTCCGAGTTAGAAGCAGGCATGGCTCTGGAGAGGGGCGACAGCGTTACAGACCGGGGAATCCGACGACGAGAAGTATGAGGCCATCAGGAGGCAACTGCACGATGTTAGACAGCACAGGTCAGCCCAAATCCACATCTTCTCCGGTAGGGCCGCTGGTTACGACGGTTCTGGCTATAGTTGGCCTTCTGGCTATACTCTCGTTTACTTCAAAATTGGAAGATTATGCCTTCTTCGGTTTCCTGGTGCCGTACGAGAACGCGATCTCAGTAGTCGTGGTCGCGTTTCTGGGGCATGTCGCCGTCCAATCCGGAACGAAGTGGGTATACACCATCTCCCTAAGGCGGACATCAGAGGATGTCGCCCGAACGCTGCGGGTCATAGCACGACTGTTGGGATATGGTCTGATCTTCTCGTTCCTGGTCTCTGTGGTGACTGACAATGCCGTGGCAGCGCTGACGATGGGAAGTTTCGCAGGGCTGGTCGCCGGCTTTGCCTCCCAGACCGTCATGGGGCACACCGTTGCAGGGGTCTTCCTGGCGATTTTTCGGCCTGTAGGGCTAGGTGAAAACGTTACCATTGGCAGAGAAACCGGAGTCGTGGCCGACATTACGCTGATGCATATTGTGTTGGACTCAGAGGAAAAGCGAGTGCTGATTCCGAGTTCCACCGTGGTCGGCTCAATCCTGATCAAGAACAAACCAAGCGAATGACCGGGCACACTCCCTGATGTCTTGGCGAAAATGACGAAGCGACTGTAAGTCTTGCTTTTGGCTCAGTTGCACGTGTCGGCAATGTCATTTCGGACGTATTCCCTCGGATGTATGTGGGCGACGCTTCATTCAAAGTTGACCGAGAGAGTTGAGTTTGATTCTTTTCATGACCTAGAGTGATAGGAGTTTTTCCAATGGAGATTTCGAAAACGGTCGCATCGCAGTTCCACGCCGCCTTGTCGATGATGGAGCAGACCGTCAACACCTGCCCTGAGGAACTGTGGAATGTTCCAGGACAGTCGAGCCCCTTCTGGCGAGTGGCATACCACGCGCTCTTCTACGTGGACCTCTATATGCAGCCTTCAGAAGATGAAATGTCGTTGTGGGAAAATGCAAGAGACGGGTACCAATTCCTCGGTCCGACGCCGTGGCCTCCTCATGAGCAGCCCAAAGCTGATCGGCCTTACAGCCCCGAAGAGATCGTGGCCTATATTGATTATCTGCGATCGTTCGTATCCAGCACCTTGCCCACGGTCGATCTGAGCGCCCCGTCCGGCTTCCACTGGCTGCCGTTTAACAAAATGGAACTGCAGATCTACAGTATTCGCCATTTGCAGCAGCACGTAGGCGACCTGAGTACTATCCTACTGACGCAAGCAGATCGTGAAATCGACTGGGTAGGCATGGGCTGAGGAGGGCCGACCGAGTAGCCCATACGTTAGTTTCCTACCCGGACCGCCGCCAAACACTTGCCACAGCTTACAGGAGAGTTTCTATGCACCTGTCAATGCACAATTGGATGCGTGCAGAACCGATCGATGTAACGGTCAGAAGG
Organism: Caldilineaceae bacterium; assembly: GCA_022821585.1. GTDB lineage: Bacteria > Chloroflexota > Anaerolineae > Caldilineales > Caldilineaceae > Bin5. Next base: position 17,623 of record JAJEDI010000020.1, on the reverse strand, counting down.
TTGGCCCGCTACGGTTACAAGAGCATCGAGTTAAGCGGTGAGCCTGATGTCTTCGATACAAAGGAACTACGCAAGCTGCTGGCAGAGTACGGAATCGCTTGCTGGGGAGCTGTCTCACTGATGTTTGAGGGACGGGACCTGATCCACGCCGACGAAACTGTGCGCGCCAGTTCGATCAGCTATCTCAACGATTGCATCACCATGGTGAAGGAGTTGGAAGGCCATGAAATGACAATTGTGCCCTCTCAAGTCGGCAAGGTCGCGCCGATGGATACGCCTGAACAGGAGTGGGCGTGGGCTGTCGAAAGCTTGAAAGAGGTCTATGACCATGCGCAGAAGGAAGGCATACGCATTGCGCTGGAGCCTCTCAATCGCTTCGAGACAAACTTTCTCAATCGAACCGATCAAGCCATGCTCCTGGCCGAGGAGGTCGGTCCGGACTGCGGTGTCTGCATCGACACGTTTCACCTGAACATAGAAGAAGCCGACATGATCGAGGCGATAAAGAGTTCGAAGGCGCGCCTGGTCGACTTTCACGTGGCCGACAACAACCGCATGGCCTGCGGCATGGGTGCGCTCAACTGGCCGTTGATTGTGAGTACGTTGAAGGAGATCGGTTACGACGGTGCGCTGACTGTAGAGTTCGTGGCGCCGCTTGATCGCACACCGGCCAACCCATACCAAAATGCAGTCGCGGCCGCGGAGCAGGAACTGACTGCGGAGCAGCTACAGTTCATCCAGGACCACGGCAGTGGCGTTCTTTCTGAAGAGTTCTACAGCTGGCTGGTGGAGGAAACGGCCGAGACGCTGCTGCCCCTCATATGAGAGACGTTCGCTCCGGGCATACTGCCTCTAAAGAGCGATTCGCCTTCCCTCGCGCGCAGAACGATACGCCCCAAGTACCATCTCCACCGACTTGCGCCCCTCTTCGGCGCTCACATGCTCGTCGCTCAAGCCCCGAACATAGTCAATGAATGGTCGCGGGACCGCCGCGATTCGTTCACCCTGGGTCGCCGGGATCGGCAGGTCAAACTCCTGCCACGCGCTGTCGCCCTGTCGAATCATTCGTAAAGGGGCAGCGCCAGGGGGGCGCGGTGCCGACGTGGACGGGGCGTCACCGTAGTCCTGAATGATCGTGCCTTCTGCCCCGTAGATCTCGGTCGTGTTTACACCAGCTACAGTCGTGGAGCCGTTGAACAACGTTCCTAAGACGCCGCTTTCGAAACGGAACAGGGCGATACCGTTGTCGTCCGGGGCAACGCTTGTTACGAAGTTGTCGATTTCGGCCATAACCCGCTTGGCCGGGCCGAATGTCCAGTAGAACCAGTCGGCGGCATGGATGGCGTCGTCGAAAAACATCCCCACATTGGAGACGGGGTCGACGTGCCAGCGGGTGGGCCCGGTAAAGAAGCCCTCGTTATTGAGTACGCCGATACAGTGCCGGCGCCGTACGACCGCGATGTCGCCGACAGCCTTAGCGTCGACCAACTCCTTGATTTTACGGTTAACCGGGTCCTGCCTCATCTGGAAGGCGACGCTGAATTTGACACCGGTGCGGCGAACGACCTCGATGATCCGGTCACAGTCATCGAGTGTCGTCGCCAGCGGCTTCTGACAGAGGATCGCCTTGCCTGCCTCTGCGGCCTGCTCCACGAACTTGGCATGGCGGTTCGTTTCGGTAGCGACTATTACCGCGTCGATACCTGGATCGGAAGTGACGGCCTGGGAGTCAGCGCGGTACTCCATGCCGAACGCGGCGGCGGCCTCGCGACCGCGCTCCTCATTGTCGTCCCAACAAGCAACCAACTCCGCATCATCGAAGTCCTGCATCATGCGGCAGTAGGCGTTGCTGTGTCCGTGGGCATGGCTCAAGACACCGATTCGTACTTTATCCATGTGAAACCTCGGGTTTACTTTGTGGGGAGTCGGTGGGGCTAGGCTTTCAATCCTCCGGCGGTCAGACCACGCACATAGTGTCTCATGCCGAAGGAGAATAGAACGATCAGGGGAATGGATGCCAGGATGTAACCGGCCATCTGTGGACCGAGATCGGTGACGCCGATCTCGGAAGTGAACTGGGTCAGGGCCACGGCCACGACCTGCTTCTTAGGGCTGGAGATGACCACCAGCGGCCACATAAACTGGTTGTATGTGGTGACGAGCCTGACGACGGCCACAGTCACCAGGATCGGCGCGGAAAGCGGTACGGCAATCCGAGCGAAACTCTGCAGCTCGCTGGCGCCGTCGATGCGCGCCGCGTCAAAGAACTCCTCCGGCAGCGTGGCGAAGAAGCTGCGGCAAAGCAGCAGCGCAAAGACCTGCCCGCCTGATGTCCAAGGCAGAATGAGCGCCCAATACGTGTTTTCCAAGCCCATATTAAGAATGAGAACGTAGGCGGGAATCAGAGTAAGGATCGGCGGGATCATCAGCAGAGCGAGAATGCCAGTATAGATCAACTCCTTGCCGGGGAAGCGATGACGGGCGAAGACATAGCCGCTGAGGCTGGCGAGCACGACGGTCGCCGCCGTTGAACTCCCGGACGTCAGGATTGAGTTCAGAACCGCTCGCCAGATGGCGAGCGAACCCAGCGCAAAGTTTTCCCAGCGGTAGGGATCGGGCATTGACCAAAAACGCCCGTAGATCTGACCGTTGTCCTTGAGCGACAGAGCAATCAGGTAAACGATAGGGACGAAGGTAACGATGAGAAGAATGAGTAAGACAGCATAGAGCAAGGCCTGCCCACCGCTCAACCTGAGGACTGCCAAGGCAGAATGGGACGAGAGCATGGCCTGGCCTGCCCTATCACCGCTCTTCGCCTGCGCCCCAACCGTAGCTGCCCCCTCCGCTCCTTCACCGTCTCGCACCGTTACCATTTCAGGCCTCATACTCGGTCGAGGAACTGACGAAGCGCATATTCACTATGGTGCCCGCCAGAATAATCATGAACAGAATCATACCGATTGCAGAGGCAATCCCCATGCGATCCATGCGCATCGCCTTGTAATAGAGTTCAAGCGCAGGCGTGTAGGTGGCAGCACCGGGCCCGCCGCCGGTCGTCAGGAAGACGAGCTCGAAGGTCTGGACAGCGTTGATGAAGTTGAGAATCAGGAGCAACTTTACCTGGCCCATTAGAAGGGGCAAATCGATGCTCCAGAAGCGCCTCCACGTGCTGGCCCCGTCGACGAGACTTGCGTCGATAATTTCGTTGGAGATGGAGATGAGGCCGCCGTAGAAGATCAGCAGGGCGAAGGCGTTGACCCAAGGGACGCCTATAAAGATGATTGAGCCGAGGGCAACGCTGGCGTCGCCGTACCAGACGCGCGTGAGCTCTTCCAGTCCAACCAGTTTGAGCGTCTCATTGAGGAGCCCGATGGCAGGGTCGTAGATGTTGTTCCAGACAAGGATTTCCACCACGGCAGGCAGCACGATCGGCACGACAAAGAGGGTGCGGAACCAGTATTGAGAAAACCTGTTGCGCAGGTTGAAAATGAATTCCGCCACCAGGAGCGGCATTGTCATCGTCTTTGCGACGGAGACGACCACCAGGATAGCCGCGTTACGGAATCCTGAAAGAAAGAAGCGATTCTCCGTTAAGGAGTGGAAGTTCGACAAACCTACCCACTCGGTACGCACGCCAGGACTCCATTCGGTGAAGGCGTGATACAGGCCGGAGAAGGCGGGATAGTAGTTAAAGGTCAATAGGAGGGCAAGAGTCGGCAGGATCAGAATGTAGGAGAGGCGTGCGCTCCACATAATCTGCAATACACCCAGAGGCCCGGCCGCGCTGCGCTGCCAGACCTGCTGCCCCGCCGCTGTGTTGCGGGCGGCCCAGACTGCCGCGAGGACGAGCAAGGCGATAACGCCGAATACTGCGAAAACTGTGCGCTGGCGCTGTGCTGACGAACGGGCTGCACCGCTCAAGGCAGCTGCCCGGTCGTAGATCCTGGCGGCGCCAGAAACCGTACCGATTGAAAGGCGTTTGCCATCACTGGCCAGAGCGACGCTGAGGACCTCGGAATCCTGACGAAATTGGTGCGTTAGCAGGCCGTCGCGGTCCAGCAGGTAGGCACTCCCGTCCTCTGAGCCGACAAGAGCGATGGACCCGTCGCTAGCCAGTGAGACACTCTTGACGGTATCTTCGGTCTTGAAGCTCCAAATCTGATTGCCATTTGCCCCGTTGAGCAAAATGGCGGAGCCGTCACCCGCGCCTGCCAGGATGCGGGCGCCATTTGGCGTAACGGAAACGGAAACTACGCTGTAATCGAGCCAAGCCTGGAGCAAATCCCTGCCTTCACGATTGTAAATCGTGATCAGGCCGTCGTCGGAACCCAAGACGACGCGGGCCTTTTCGCCGCTGCCATAAACGTCAACAGCCCGGACTCCAATGCCCAATTCCTCCTGCCAGAGCAGGTTTCCACCCTGGTCAAAAACGTAGACCGATAGATCATCGGAAGTCGCCGCGACGAGGGACCCGTCTCTGGCTACGGCAGCATTGTTCATTGGCCGGGCTGCTTTGTAGTTCCACAGCTGATTGCCCTTGCCATCGAGCAGATAGACAAAGCGGTCCTCAGAGGCTACCGCCAGCCACTGCCCGTCCGGCGACATGTCCACGCCGAGGATGCTGTTCTCAGCTTCGAACAGCCAGAGCTGTTCGCCAGAACCGTCGAACATCCTCAGGGAATTGTCCCGGCTGCCAACAGCTATGAGACCCCCGTCCTCCGAAATGGCGACGGCCTGGACGCGACTGGCCCACTCACGTTTCCACAACAGACCTTCCGGTGACTGCGCGGCAATTGGCAGAGCGACGACCAAGAGAAACGCTGCGGCCAGGGCGATCGCGACAGCAGCGCGTTTGAACGGAACCCTATGACCGGCTGCGCGCGCACCAGACAAGCCGCTCCCACTTGAGAGCGGCCTGCCTGATCTATGCTGATGGGATCGTCTCTTGCTTGACGCGTGCTGCGTAAACGAAACCATAGACTTTCGTTGGGTGAGGCTAGTGCGTCCTCCCCTCGGCATACGGTGGAGGTGTAGCCCAACCTCTTAGTATGGGCCGGCCGCGACCCAACCTGGCGGTCGCTTCTCGGGGCTGTCCAGATCCTCGTGCGTCAGATTGAGGTACTCAAGCAAGCCGTCAAAGTTGTCCTCGAGCAGAGCCTGGTAGCTTGCCGCGAACTCTTCGGCCGTTATCTTGCCTTCGAAGAACTCCTGGACCATGATCGACCACTCGCGCTTCGTCTCCTCGTACTTAAAGAAGCCGCGCGCTACTGCATCGCCGGGTGCGCCGGGCTTTTCGTAGTTGCCGACGAAAACGCTTTGGGCGAATACTTCCTCCCATTCGCCGGGAAGCTTCACGTTTCTGATCAACGGCGGGCCGGCTATCCCACCCTGCAGGTTTTCGGGATCCAGCTTGTTTTCCAGGAAGATCTGCATGCCCTGCGGGCTGGTCCAGAACATGACGAAATCAACTTCCAGGTCGTTCTGAACGCGGTCCTTTACCGGCAGCGCCAAGTAGCCCTGAGTCAACTCATTGGCGCGTGCAGTTCCCTGTACACAAGGGCCTTCGATGTTGGGGAAGGCGAAGCGGCCGTACTCAAACTCGACCGCGGCGGCCGAGTCTTCTTCCGTTACTTCAGCTTTACCGCCGTATTCGCCCTGGGCGAGGGCGCGAATGTCCTTCGGCAAACTGGTATAGATGCCGCCATGCACCATGCGCATGGCCGCCTTTTGCGTCAGGAAGAGCGGATAGGCATCGGCCATGCCGGTCCAGCCTTCGGGGACAAACCCGTTCGCAGTCTGGAAGACGCGTCCGATATTCGTCATCATCTCGACTGTACATTCATTGTTGAAATTGATTGAGCCGTCGCGCAAGGCGGCCAGATGGCGGGCGATGTTGACGGAGACGCGGTCCGGATCGTCATTGCGCACGTCGGTGGGATCGTATGTCCACACATCGTCAATGCCCTCGCGGAAGCACCAGTCCCCTTCCTGGCACTGAATAATTTCCAGTTCGTCGCGGTGATACTGGTCCATCGCCGAACGCATCAGCCAGGGCATGCGGCCGCCGCCCCAGATCTGCTCGGTCGTGCCTTCCATTGCGATGGGAATGACGCCCGAGTCTCTCAGCTTCTCGTTCCAACCGACAAACTGGTCCCAGGTCGGCTGCGGGGGAACTTCGGTGATGCCGGCCTGTTCAAAGAGAGCCTTGTTGTACAGCCAGAAGGTCTGGACGGACATGTAGGGCATGGTGAACATCTGGCCGGTGTTGGGATCGCGCACCAGATTCAGCCCCCACGTTTCAAAGCTGTTCTCCCACTTCTCGCCCGTGTAGGGATTCTCCTTGTTGAGGTAAGGGCCCCAGTCGATCAGCCGCCCTTCCTGCGCGAATTCGCGCAGATGGGGTGACTCGATGATCGACACACGCGGCACTTCCGAGGTGAACTGCGTGCGAATCCACTGCAGATAGGCATCGACGCCGGGTGCCTTCAGTTCAATCAGGACGTTCACGTCCGGATGCAACTCCATGTAGGCGTCGGCAATGGCCTGGTAAGTCTGGACGTCGTTGGAAGCGATGCTAACGACGATTTCGCCGCTCAACTCCATCGCCTCTTCTTCGGTTTCCTCGATTTCGACCACTTCATCATCCGACGCCGCCTCTTCTGCAGCCGGGGCTTCGTCAGCCGCCATCCCGCCGTCGGCAGGAGCACCGCAAGCTGCCAGAAGGACAAGCGATATCAGAAGAATCAGGCCGAGGACCGTTCTGTAATGTTTCATCGATTTCTTCCTTTCGTTCTGTCTGAACTGAAACGGTGTTGCCGCTAATCTTGCTCGGAAAATGGGAAGGTGCCTGCGTAGCCAAGTGTCTCAAGTGTGAATTGGGGATTGCTGACGAACCTGATTCCAGGAAACATCGGGTTCTGCTGGTAGTGGAGCACGATATTGGCGCGGATTTCACCCTCGGGATCCGGCCCTATTTTGGCGCCCTGATGGGGAACGTGGCTGTAGAAGACGACGGCGTCGCCGGCCATCGGGTGCAGATGCTCCAGCTCCTGATCGTCGCACCAGCGCTGAAATGGGTCGCTCCGATCTTCAGTGTAGCGCAGGAAAGGGACCAACTCCTCCGGTACCGGGCGATCCAGATAGTTCTTGACGAAAGTAAGACGCGCGCGCTCTGGAGTGTTGTCGGTCAAGTAGAAGGTGGAATTGACGCAGAGGCCGTGCGTGGGGTTCTGTGCCTCCGCCTTCTCTTCCTGATAGTAGTAGTCGTAGAAATCCATGTGCCATTCCTGCAAATAGGCGGCAGGGTTGACGTGGGCCCGCAGGCTTCGCAATTGGCATTGCTTACCCATTATTGCATGCAGGAACGGGGCAACACTTTCATGCCCCACAAGCTCCCCAGCCAGCTCCGGCTCCAGGGCAAGTAACTTCTCGAAGGCAACGTTGCCCACGCCGTTACTTATCTCATAGGCACCGCGGTCGTAGAGTGCGTACAGGACCGTCTTCCACTGTTCTACCCGTTCCGGGGACAGCGCATTGGGAATAAGAATGTAGCCATCACGATTGAGTTGCTCCAGCAACTCATGAGATTCTGAGGAATTCTTCACTTCAGCTCTTGCTCCCTATCCAGTTGTTCATAGGCGCCAGCTCGACCCGGCCGGAATTCAGAACAAGGCACTCAGGCTCATCGCACATTCAGCGACTCACAAAGTCCTCAGACGGCAGGAACTTCTTCCGCTTTTCCGCTATGGTGGGAACGGATTGCCGCCTCAATGATTTCCTGCACGGCCAGCCCCTCGCGGCCGGAGGCCTCGATTTCATCACGCGGTACGCCCTCGTCCACCTGTTCGATCCAGCGATTGATGCGGTTGGTGAACGTGGCGTCAAAGCCGCTGAGACCGCCCATGATGCTGTTGCGCACGACGGTCAGCTCTTCGCTTTGGCGGGGGTAGAACGTCAACTCCTGGTACAGGTTGTCGAGCACAAAACGGCCGGCCGTCCCCATCACTTCGCAACGTTCCAGATTGTGGCGCGGATTGGTGTCATAGCTGCCCGTCAAGTGTCCGACGACCCCGTTAGCGAATTCCAGGTTTACCTGGGCGTTCGAGTAGCAGACGCGGCCCGGGGCCTGGTTGAAGAAGGCATGGACGCGCTTTACGTCACCACAGAAGTAGCGCATGATATCGAGACTATGGGGATGGAGGGCGCGAATGTGAAACCAGGGCGAGGTGTCATTCGGGTTGCCTATCCACATCGTCATGTTCATCAGCAGGAGTTCCCCCAACCTACCTTCCTCGACCCACTGCCTGGCTTTGGCTGCCGGCGGCACAAAGCGATGGTTGAGGTTGATGCCGAAGTAGAGCCCGTTCACATCAGCCATGGCCGCCATTTCGCGGGCATGCTCTATGTTGTTGGAGATCGGTTTTTCGCATAATACATGCAGCTCTGCATCGAAGCACTGCATGACCGGCTCGTAGTGATGCCCGCCATTCTCAGGCCCTGCAGTGGTGACACTGACTGCGTTCAACTCGACCTTGTCGAGTAGCTCCTCGACACTGTAGTAGGCTGGTACGCCAAAGCGATCTGCGGCCGCGTCCGCAATGCTCTTGTCTATATCACAGACTGCGGCCAAACGCGCGCGTTCGCTGCCCTGGTAGACACCGGCATGCGTACGGCCGATGTTCCCCATTCCAATAATTGCTACGTTCAGCACGGAGCATCCTCCTCAGAGTGGAGTAAATTCGTATAGTCGACGGGCAACGGGAGGGAAAAAAGAATGACGGGAATGCTAGCATAGCGGGGAAAAACTGTCAATCGACGCAGGGCTTGAATCAAGTGAAATTGTACCCAATTCGCGGGGGCTCAAAAGACCCACAAGAGGCAACCTTACCAGACCAGAGCAGCACTGTAAAGCCTTGTACAAATCCGATGCAACTGCCCGGGTACAGGTCGCGTTATGTCGCGCTACGTGTACAAATGTCGCGTCAAGTCTGCAGAAGTCGCGCCAGAATTGGGCTTTTTGGCGCGACTTCTGCATCAGTTTTGCTAGCCATAGCTCACGGACTCTTCCGGTGTACGGGCAGATACAATACTTGCAAACCGCAGGCTTTCAACGATTCTCCTGTGCCTTCAGATTTCTATTGGCGGGTTAGCTGTCTTTATCACGATGATACTCTTCGAGAAATGCTTCCTCGATTTCAGATACAATCAATCCTGGACACTTCACTTCGATTTAGTTGGCAGTTGAGTGCCGAGCGGCAATCAGGATGATCAAGGCTGGCCCGAGGCCGCGACCGGTGTTTTCATGTCTGTTGCTTCTTAGCGAATCGCTCGGCCAGTTTCTCCTCATAGGGTTTGGAGCGGTGGAAGATAAGGGGGTTCTGCCGGTCGTCGTCTAGCAGGTCGCCAATCTCGTAACTGGCGAACTGTTCATCATTGAGGATGTTCTGTATGCCGTTGAACGTGCAGCCGTCCGGCATGAAGCCGCAGGTCATGGCCCGCCGCCAGCCCGGGGTCATGTTGGCGCCGGCACCGTGGGCGATAAGTCCGTTGTGAAAGGAGGCGGAACCGGCCTTCATCTCGGCGGGGGCCGCCATGATGTCTTTCCACTGCGGGTAGACGCGGAAGATGTCGCCGATGTTTTCGCCGATGCCGGCGTTGTCGTAAGTGGCTGTCTTGTGGCTGCCGGGCAGAAAGTAGAGGCAGCCGTTCTGCAGCGTGGCGTCGTCGAGAGCGACCCAGAGACTGAGCGTCTTGCGGGACGAGTAGGACCAGTATGGATTGTCAAGATGCCAGCCGGTGGGGTTGGCCCACGGCTGCTTGATCAACGCCTGGTCATGCCAGATGCGTACGCCTTCCACCCCGGCCAGATCTGAGGCCATCTTGCCCAGGCGGGGGTCCAGAATCAGCCGCCGAACGTCCAGACTGTCCTGCCACAGGTTGATACGCTGAACAAAGACGTAGTCGTAGTAAGATTCTTCCTGGTCTTCGTCCACTTCCTGATTGAACATCTTCTGCTTTCCACGTTGACGCACGGCCCCGTCTACCGCCTGCCGCCAGGTCTCCAATTCCTCTGGCGTGAGGAAGTCGTGAAGGACCACGAACCCGTTTTGTCGATAGAAGTCTATCTGGTCCTGGGTCAAATCTGTGTTCATACTGTTCTCCCTCGTGGCGCAGGCGTTGTATCCGGTATTCTTGTCGGTGGGCCTGACTGTGCGCCGGTGTTGAAAGAGTAGGGCCGACACGGGGGTGCCGGCCCTAACTACACTTATTCTACCACAAAACCAGCTCTGCCGTATCGCCTATTCCGCCGGGCCTAGCTGACCGGTCAGAATTTGGATTACGACGAAGGAGTCGGCGTAAGGGCTGTTGACGTAGATCGGGTCGCCTTCGGGCAGCCAACCACTGGCAAAGCGGCTGGGCACCGGGTTGTTGCCGTAGCGCTCCCACAGAGGAATCTGCGGCAGCAGTTCGTTATAGGCCATTGCGATCTTGTCAAGGGCCGCGATCTGCATGGCGGCGTCACCGCCAGAGCCGGCTTCCTTGGTCAGCGCCCACAGGTCGACATCGCCAACGCTGTCGGTGCTGACGTTCAGGTCAAAGGACATTCCCGGAAGCTCGATGCTGCCGGCGCCCGAAGCGCCTACGCCCGTGGCGGCGGCGTTGTGCGTGCTGAAGTCATTCTCATAGGAGAAGGACGGGTGCGGATTGCCCGCGCCCCAGCCGCGAATCGCGAGCTGGAACTTGCCTTCATTCACGTCGATCGGATGCTGCTGGAAGTTGACACCGCGGAAGCTGGTCTGGAATCCGAAGGCAGTCAACTGCTCGGCCGCGTTCTCAGCTGCGGCAGACCAGTCGGCGTACTCTGCCGGCGCGGTCAGCTCCCACTCCATGCGGGCGCCGGTGTCGTCAACCCAAACACCGTCGTCGGCGCGAGTGAAACCTATGTCGAGCAACATCTGCTCCGCCTTCTCCAGATCCTGGTTGTACGGATCCAAGCTGGCGCGGGCTTCGTCACTCAGCCACAGAGGCGTGATGTTGTCCGAGAAGCCGCACATGCACTCCTGCGCCACACCCGATTCGGCCAGTGAGATATAGGCGTTCTCTTCAAAGTTGATGGCGTAGGCCAGGGCCTGTCGCACTTCTTTGACGTTGAAGGGATAGATTGTGTGGTTGAAATAGAGTGCCGGGCCGCCGTAGATGGGGGCGCGAATTATGCGGTAACCCAGAGACATGAACTCGCGCTCGGTCGCCGGCGGGAAGCCGTGCGTGGCATAGTCGACGTCGCCAGAGAGGACGAGCGGTGTAACCACCGGCGTCTCACCATTGTAGTTGAGCATGCGGTCGAAGCGCACAGTGTCAGCCCAGTAGGAGGTCTCGACCTTGTTGAGAATCATCTGGGACTCGGTGATGCTGGCAGGGTCGATCGCATACGGCCCCAGAACGACCATTTCGTCCGGGCGCAGTTCGTTGAATTCCTGCAGCAACTGCTTCCATTCGTCGTCCTCATTTGTCATGCCGGCCTCGACCAGATCGCGGGTGCGCTGGGCGAAGTCGCCATAGACCGAAGAGGCTGTGATATGTACCTCGCGCAGTACACGGCGGGGGACGGTCGTGGACGGACCGCTGAGAACGAAGTCGACGGTGTGGTCATCCACGGCCTGTACGTCGTCGAGGAAGCGCCAGACGGTCTGGCTGAGCAGGCGGGAAATGGAGAAGGTGTCGACGACGTCCTGCGAAGTGAAGGCGCTGCCGTCGCTCCAGCTCGCTCCCTGGATCAGGTTTACGCGCAAAGTGACGTCGTCGACCCATTCCCAGGAGTCTCCGGCCACCGGCAGCCAGCTGCCGTCGGCCCACAGGAACATGAACAAAGGCGGTTCCATCAGGGCGCGGTAGATGCCCAGGGTCATACCATTGGTGACCCAGGTGTTGAAGTGGCCCGTGGGGGGCGGTGCGTAGGGCCAGGCCGGATGGAACTCAGACACGCCAGTTCCCGCCGGAGCCGCTTCTTCCTCCGCAGCAGCCGGAGCCGCCTCGCCGCCGCCCATATCGGCCGCCGGCGCGCCGCAGGCGCTGATGGCCAAGGCCGCAATCAGAGCAATAACAAGCCAAAATCTTCGGTTCATTGTGTATCCTCCTTAGGACAATTGAGATAGTGACAATCCAGGGAGATGAAGAGTGAGACTCGCGCAGGAGCACAGTGAATGCGTCTGCCGTTTATGCCTACCTCTCTCTTTTCTTCCCCCACTGCACAAGAATTACAACCAACAGTAGATATACAAGCCCGATTCCCAGTGTAAACTGGGTGATCACGTATTCGGCGGTCCCTTTCTCCAGGAAGATCAGGAGCGCGCCGGCAACGAAGGCTATGTAGAACCCGATGTGAAAAGCCGCTCTACCAAGAAAGGGATCCATGTCTTTCCTACTGTGTCTCTACACTCCATAACGCGGCAGGCCGGCGGCGATTCTTCCCTTCAAACAATCTGGCTCGGTTCTTCCATGCGAACGGGGCAGGCTACACTGCCGCCATCCGGGATCCGTTCCAACCCGGGAACTCCTAAGTCGCATTCCCCCGGCACAAAGTATGGGCAGCGCGGATGAAAGGTACAACCTGCAGGTAGATTCAGAAGGCTGGGAATTTCGGCACTGCGCAATTCGATGTGGACTTTCTTCTTTGCCAACTCCGGATCGGCTTCGGGAACCGCCCCCAGAAGCGCCTGCGTATAGGGGTGGCGCGAGTCGGTGATAAGACGGGGCGTCGGTCCTTCTTCCACTATGCGGCCCAGGTACATGACAGTGATTCGCCCTTCCCAGGCAAAGTATTTCGCCAGCGCCAGGTCGTGCGTGATAAAGAGAAAGGTTACGTCAAACTCGTCTTTGAGCCGGTAGAGCATGTTGAGCAGGCTCACTCGAATCGACACATCCACCATTGAGACGGCTTCGTCGGCGACGATGAACTTCGGCTCCACGGTCAAGGCTCTGGCTACCGATACACGCTGACGCTGACCACCGCTGAGTTGGTGAGGATACTTGTCGAGAAAGTCCGATACCGGCGTCAGATCGACGATTTCCAACAGTTCGGCAGCCCGCCGCCCCGCGTCACGACGGCGACCTCTGCGGCCACTGCCCGCTCCATTCTGACCTGTTGCCTGCGTTTGGTGGCGCAAGAGAGGGGTGGTGATCATCTGGCGCACGGTCTGGGTTGGATTGAGTGAGGCGTAGGGATCCTGATGGATGATCTGTACCGCGCGCCGGTATTGCTGATAATCGGCCCTTTCCATTGACGCGATATCCTGTCCCTGGTAGAGAATCTGCCCTTCGGACGGCGGCAGGAGGCCGACGACCATGCGGCCGGTAGTGCTCTTGCCGCAACCGCTTTCACCGACGAGGCAAACGATTTCGCCAGGTTCAATGTCCAGGGAGATCGAGTCAACGGCCGTCACGCGCTCGCGGCCGCTGCCAAAATACTTCGTTACATTCCGTAGTTCAAGAATCGGCGTCATCTAGTGCGGCCTCCACTGGCCGCCCCCCTATCTCCGTACAGGGTTACTGGCCGGGAGCACGTTCCCTTTGCGTACTCCTCATGCCTCTCAGCCCGCTGCGCTCGATGTCCTCCTGCACGGCATCGGTGTGCCAGCAGGCGGCGTAGTGATTGTCGCCGACCCGTTCCAGCTCCGGCTCTTCGCTGCTGCAGCGTTCGCTGGCAAAGGGGCAGCGTGGATGGAATTTGCAACCGGTCGGCAAATTGATCAGGTCGGGAGGAGAACCGGGTATCGAGGAGAGTTCCTCAAAACCGCCGGTTACGGTAGGCACGGCCCGGATCAGACCCAGCGAGTAGGGATGACGCGGGCGATAGAAGATGTCCTCGACCGGCCCCAGCTCGACGACCTGCCCGGCGTACATCGTCGCAACTCTGTCAGCCAGCTCAGCGGCGATGGCAAGGTCGTGCGAGATGAAGAGCATGGTAAAGTGCAGGTCTTCCTTCAGCCGGCGCAACAAATCGATGATTGTCCTCTGTGTGAGGATGTCCAGAGCGGTTGTCGGCTCGTCCAGAATCAGAATCTGCGGGTCCAACAGAAGTGATATGGCCAGAAGCGTTCGCTGGCGCATGCCCCCGCTCAACTCATGGGCATAGGCGTTGATTACACGGTCAGGGTCCAACTGAACAAAGCGAAGCAGATCAAGAAACCGCTCGCGAACCTCCTCGCGATTGTTCCACCTATGGGCCTTCGCCGTATCCCAAACCTGGTCCCAAACCTTCAGCACGGGATTGAATGCGTTGAGGGCAGACTGGAAGACCATGGCGCAGTCGCGCCAGCGGAACTCGCGCAGGGGACCTTCGGCAAGGGAAAGCACATCCAACTCACGGCCATCACGGCGATAGATAATCCTGCCCGGGCTGACTTCCGCGGTTTCGACCAGGAGTCGTACGATTCCCAGCCCCAAGGTCGTCTTGCCGGAGCCACTTTCTCCGATCAGAGCCAGGCTTTCACCTGCTTGCAAGTCGAGGGAGACACCTCTGACCGCCTGGACGCTGCCCTTGCGTGTGCGATAGCTGACGTGAACGTTCTGCAGGCTCAGCGGTGGCTGGCTGCCGTTTTCTTCGATTTCCTGATGCCAGGAGAGATCAGTAGTCTGACTCATATATATCCAGCGAACAGATGCCTACTCGCTGGCTCGCAGTCTAGGATTAAATACGAGCTCGAGCGAGCGGGTCATGGAAATGATTGCCAGCTGAAGAATCGCGATGGCGACGATCGGCGCCATAATGTACCAGACACTGTCTTTGTAGAAGATCGCTCCTCGAACCCACGCCAGCTGAATCATCACGCTCCAGTTGCCAGCGGTTATCGGCACCAGGCCGAGGAAGACAAGTCCCGCCTGCTGGTAGACGGCAAAGGTCATGCCCAGGGCGAAGCTGACTACAATGTAGGGCATCATGTTGGGGACCATTTCGCGCAGGACGATATGCATAACGCCCAGATCCAGAGCCCTGGCCGCCTCAATGAAATCTCGCTGTTTGAGGGAGAGGGCCTGGGCCCGCAGTGCGCGCAAGAGGGTCGGCCAGTTCAGCAGACCCATCAGGATCCCCAGCAGGGTCAAGCTGTTCAGGGAAATAAAGGCTGCCAGGACCGCCAAGAGCGGGAACTGAGGAATGGTAAGTATGATATCAGTGACCGACATGATGGCGCTGTCCAGCCAACCGCCAATGAAACCGCTAAGCGTGCCAAAAACCACCGCGATTACCGTTGAAATAAGGGCAGCCAGAAAGGCAACGTAGATAACATCTTTGCCGCCGTTGACGATCTGGGACCAGATGTCGCGGCCCTGATGATCGGTGCCCAACGGATGTTCAAGGGTCGGCGTGATGTAGATCCTGTCGATCTTTGTCTTGGTATCCAGTTCGATGATTAATGGGCCGGCGTAGGACAGCAGGACCATGAAGACCACGACGAGGAAACCGATAAACCCAACCCGATTGTAGGCAAGGAGGCGTACCCCAGTTCGGAATCCTTTCCATGCGCTGACGAAGATGCTATCGGTTTGCTGGCCATCCGCCACTTGGGCCGTCATCTATCCGCTCCTACACTTCGTGGGTTTACTCGCACCTTGTTCAGGCTCAATTGTCCTGCAGTTTGATACGGGGGTCGAGCCAGCCGTAAAGGACGTCGGCAAAAAAGTTGGCGAATATCACTGAGAAAGTAATGATCAGGAATATTCCCTGCATCAATGTGTAGTCGCGCTGGTTGATAGCCTGGCCCAGCATGCGCCCGATACCGCCATACTCAAAGATCTGTTCGACCAGCAAGGAACCGCCGACGACAAAGCCGATGCGAATTGTAAGAATAGTAAAGAGGGGCAGGATGGCATTGCGGCCCACGTAGGCGGTGGTAATGCGCCACTCCTTCAGGCCGCGCGCTTTGGCAATCGTAACGTAGTCCTCACCAAGCGTGCTTATGGTGTTGCTCTTCATGCTCAGCATCCAAAAGCCGACGCTGGTCAGCACGTAGGTAGAGATTGGCAGAGCTCCATGGAAGAGTGCATCGAGAAGGAATTCCAGATTCAGACCAGGCACCATGCCGGATGAGTAGGCGCCTCGCATGGCTGCGATCGGCAGGATCTTCCACTGGACTCCTAACCACACGACGATGAGCAGGCCGATAAGAAAGTCCGGGACGGAACTGATGACAGAGCTAATGACAGTCAGGCCGTGATCAAGATAGCTGTCGCGGCGGTAGGCCATGATGACACCAAACAGAACGCCGATTGTGAAACTGATAAGGAGACCCAGGCCAACGCTGAAAAGTGTCCACGGGAGGAAGCGCAAGATTACTTCGGTAACAGTCGTTCCCGGTGAGAGGACTGACTGACCGAAGTTTCCCCTCGCCAGATTCTGCAGGTAAGAAAAATATTGGAGAATTACCGGCTGTTCCAGGTCGATGGCGAACAGAGCGGCGGCCTGATCCTTGGCCTCGTGAACAGGCAAGCCGTAGGTGACAACCAGCTGGTTGACATAGATTTCAATCGGGTTGCCGGGCAGGAGGCGCACCAAAAAGAAGATGATGGTGGTAACAATGAAGATGGTGGCCAGTGCGCGCAGGAACTTGCGGAAGAAGTAGGAGCCCCAGATCGCGCCGAGGATGGAGAGCGGGCTTGCGATGCGCCCGGTACTGACGTTGGATACGTCAGCCGCTGTCGCCATAGGGTTAAGTCTCGGTCGTTAGATTTGACAATCGTAGGGAATGCACCCGCCCAGCAAATGGCAGATTGCCTAGAGTACCACTACATTGGCACCTTTTCCGGTCTTCGGGGGCGAAGGGTGCGGCGGGGCGTAACTGGCGTGAGTATAGCATGAAAAGCACGCCAGTCAAATTTGTCTGGCGTGTGTGAGCAGTGAAGGAAGCATACGCCACGGAGCCCAGATTCGTGTAGTCAAGACCAGGCAATTTGGCCCAATTCTGGTCTGAGGTGGACCAGTTCCGGCCCCGTCCCCCGAGGCAATCGCATCTCAATGGGAAAGAATTCTCCAGAGATCGTCAGTTTTCCAACCGGCTTGGAAACGTTGGGCAGGAATGCCGGTTTGGGCGCCTGTCCGTCTGCGAGAGTGGCTGAGGGTGGAGGTCAGGAGCAGTCCGGCATCGGATGAAATGACGAAATTCAGATGATGTTCCTTTGCCTTGGGGGCTGATGCGAGCAGTTTTTTCATAGATGACTATGTGTCTGGAAGGTGGGACGCAGGCTTTCACATTTGTGTGTTGGACAAGAGATTACGAGAGTTTACGAGCGTTTTCGTGTTGTCTGCGCTGCAATTCATTCAGGTTGTGTGATGGGCTGTGGCGGGGCCTCCTCAGCGCTGGCGGGCCCATTCAACTGTTTACGTGCGTTGTACGAGAGTTGTACGAACTCTGACATGGTGGGACGTGTTTGAACGTAAAAGCGCGTGATAAGTCGGATTAAGTCGGTTTATGTCGGTCGATATTTTATTTGGGAATTATAAAGAATTCTAGCCAAACCCCTTGGGATTGGCCTGGGTTCTCTGATACAAAGGTAGGCAAGGCGATGAACTGAGGGGCTTGGTAGCTTTAAGATGGTTCCCGCAACCTTCTAACTGAACAACAGTTGCACC
>JAJEDI010000018.1 GCA_022821585.1 Caldilineaceae bacterium | reverse complement strand
CCCCCGGGCCGCGGGGGCTTTTGGTTGGCGGGGGGGGGTGGGGGGGGGGGCCCCCCCCCACATGGGAGGGCCGTATAGGCCCGACCGCCCGGAACTGCAGGACTGCAGTGGTTGGTGGTTGGTGGTCAGAGAAATCTCTCTGGCTGCCTCAGAGTTGATCGCGGACTGAGAACGGCTTCGTCGCTACCCGAGGACCAGGAGAGTTCACCCCCTTTTTGGGACGCATCCTTTACCACCATTTGCCTGTTTTTTCCTCTCCCTTGCCTATGCTATGATTTCAGAGTCCTCCAAGATAGCCACCCGACAAGGCACGCGCGCCCCCGCTGGCGGCCACCCGGTAAGTCACCAGAAAGGCAGACACATGACGAACGTCCTCATCATTTCCGGTACCAATCACGGCTTTGCCGCCAGCGCAGAGGTCATAGGGGGCTTCCTCGGTGAAGACCCCGGAATCGACGTCACGGTCACCGAAGACAAAAGCATTCTTACGTCTTCCGGCCTCGCCGACTATGACACCTGCGTACTCGGCAGCGGGTTCACGCGCTCCGAGCGCCACGACGACGGCTCCGTAACCTATCATTCGGAGCTCACCGGCGATCAGGAAGAAGGGCTTTTCCGTTTTGTGGCCGGCGGCAAAGGACTGGTCGGCGTACACGGTACCGGCTGGTGGATCGGCGGCAAGGCTGCCGACCTTCTTGGCGGCCATGCCAACTGGCATCCGCCGGGCCTGACCTTTACGGTCAACGTGACCGACTCGCTGCACCCGGTTATGCAGGGCATCGACGATTTTGAGGTCGAGGACGAAATCTACATGTCCGCCTGGGATCCGGGCATTCACATCCTAGCCAGTGCTCAGTGGGCCGAAAAGGCACACCCGATGGCCTGGGTGAAACCATACGGCCAGGGACGCGTCTTCTACACTACGCTGGGTCACACGTCGGATACTTTCACTCGTCCGGCAATGCAGCAGATGATGCGCCAGGGCGCGCTCTGGGCCGCCAGCGGAGCCGCAGACTGACGCACCCGGAGCAGGCCGGTGCCGGCCTGCTGGCTCCTCTGGCAAGACCGACCTACCGGCATCTTCTGCTCAGCAGCGTGCTCTGGTGGCAGACATATTCTATCTGGGTCGTTGTGTCAGGGGTCGTGGTCCTGGACATGACCGACTCGGCCCTGGCGGTGACCCTGCTCACCTTCTGGCGCCGCGCCGCACAGCTCGCTTTCGGCGGATTCGCAGGCTTTATCGGAGACCGGCTGGGACGACGGACCACTCTGGTCCTGAGCCAGGTTGTGATCTTTGCGGCCTGCCTCTCGCTTCTTCTCCTACTTGAAGGAGAAAGGCTTAACGCCTGGCAAATCACTGCTGCCGCGTTCGTAATCGGCGCCGCATGGACTGTCGACGCGCCGGCCCGGGCCGCGCTTGTGCCCGACCTTCTGGGCAACAGGCTGACCGCCGACGCCATGCTGTTGGAGAGCCTGACCCACAGCGTCCTGCTGGGGGCGGGGGCCTACTTGGCCGGCTGGCTTCTCGATTACTTTGGCGCCTTTGCCGGATTCAGCGCTCTTATCGTGCTGACGGGTCTCAACCTGGTGTTGCTGACCTGGCTGGGTCGTCTTCATGTGCCGCAGATCACGCCCGTGGCCCGCGAAACTGTCATGCAGTCGATCGGAGGGGGTGTTGCATACCTGCGCAGCAACCGGCCGATGCTGACTGTTGTAGTCGTATCCGCCCTCATCAACACTTTGGTCTTTCCCGCGCTGAGCCTGATGCCGGTCTTTGCCCGGGATGTGTTCGAACGCGGCGCGATTGGGCTGGGTATGTTAAACGGAAGCTTCAGCCTCGGCTCTTTTTTCGGGCTGTTTCTGACCCAGCGTCTGCGCCGCGGCATGTCGTTCTACTCTATCTTTGCGGCCGGAACGATGCTCCAGTGTCTTGCCTGGACTCTCTTCGCTCTTTCGCCGCTATTCAATCTGGCGATGCTGTTGCAGTTCCTGGCAGGGGTCGGGCAGGCCGGTTTCTATACAATGCGCAATGTCATTCTGCTTACATCCTCCAGCAATGAGATGCGCGGCCGAGCCATGAGCACCGTGGCCCTGAGCCAAGGCATCGGCCTTCCGGGAGAGCTGGTAACCGGCTCGCTCGCCGAATCGGTCGGCCCTCGCTTCGCCGTTTCCGTGCAGGGGACGGTTGCCGCCGTGATAGCGCTAGCCATTTTCTGGAGAGGAAAGAGCCGTCAAGCGACGAGCCCGTGACCGGCACCAGGGAGTCCGTCACTTACCTCTGACGGTCCAGCAGGTTGCTTTCTTCGCGGCCTTCCCTGGTCAAATGTATTTGTACCCGTTACCCTTCCCCAATCGCCAGACCGGACATAAACGCCCTTAACACCAAACCAGAGAGTCCTGCCAAATGACGACCGTACTCAACATCAACACACCATTGCCCCCACCCCACTGGGCCCTCCTGCAGCGCAGACTTCTGCGCGAACTGGCCGAAGGCTGCCGCGCATTCTTCGACCACTACTTCGACTCACGGGGTTACCTCCTTTGCGTGCCGCGCTGGGGGGGCGACGACGGCCCCGACGACGCAGCCGAGAATATCCTCAACTGGACTATTCTTCACGCCCTCGGGGCGGACGACGACATCCTGGAACTCTACAAGCTCGGCTGGGAAGGCCATTTGCAGCAGTACACCGAAGCCAAGACCGTAGAGGTGCCCATGGCGCGAGACGGCATGTACTTCAAAGAGTTTCCGGTCATGTTTGACTGGTTTCACAACGCCGAAGGCTTCTCAGCATTCTTTCTTCAGGGTCTTTCCGACCCCGACGACCCTGACTTCCAGCGCCGCTGCCGCCGATTCGCCGGTTTCTACATGGACGAAGACCCGATAGCGAAGAACTACGATCCCGAGCACAAGCTGATCCGCAGCATGTTCAACGGCAGCCGAGGCCCCCTGCTCCGCAAGGCCACCGGTCTCGACTGGGCCGGCGACCCCATCGAAGTCGAGGGCCGGTTTCGCCTCGGCCACGGCGAACGCAGCTACGCAGAGATGGTCGCCCACTTTAAGGACTACAACGACGTTGTCGGAGACCATCCCATCAACATGGCCGCAACGATCCTCCCGCTCAACGCCTTCATGATCTCTCACGAAGACAAGTACCGCCAATGGATCCTCGACTACGTCAATCAGTGGGTCGAGAGGACTGAACAGAACGGCGGCATCATCCCCACAAACGTCGGCCTCGACAACGTAATCGGCAGCGAATGTGAAGGCCGGTGGTACGGCGGCGTCTACGGGTGGGGCTTCACCGTCACCGTTCCCCAGACGGGTGAATTGGCCCACCGCACCTACTTCCACACGCGCGCCATCCACGGCTTCGGCAACGCAACCATACTCACCGGCGACCAACGCTACGCCAGTTCGTGGCGCGGTGTTATCGATCACGTCAATGGAAATGCCCGTGAGATCGACGGCCGGCTCATGTACCCCAACGCGTTCGGCGATTACTTCGGTGAAGAGGACTGGTACGACTTCCAAGACGAACCATTCACTTCCGGCGCTCTCGAAGTTTACTACTGGTCCATGAACCCCGACCACCGCGACCTCCTCGCCGGAGATCCCTGGATACAGTACCTGGGCGGCAGCAACCCGAACTTTCCCGAGCAAGCGCTTTTGTCCGATTTCGACAGGCTCAGACACAATCTGGAAGTCATGCGCGCGGACACGGCCACGCCCGATACTCGCCTTTCAGACGATATGAACCACATCAACCCGGCAGTCACCGAAAACCTGACCAGGCTCATGCTGGGCGGGATCCCGACTGGCCGCACCGGAGGCCCTCTCCACTGCCGCCTGCGCTACTTCGACCCCGATCGTAGACGCGCCGGCGTCCCCGCCGACGTGGCCGCGCTCGTCGAAAGCCTGACAGACGACACAGTGACGGTAACGCTGGTCAACACAAGCCACGTATCTTCACGCCGTGTCACCGTACAGGGTGGCGCCTACGCCGAGCACCAACTGGGTTCGGTGACATTAGATGGAGAGAAGGTCGAAGTAGAAGACGACTCATTTGAAGTCAGCATCGCGCCCGGCTGCGGGGCCAGACTGGAGATCGTTACCGATCGATACGTCAACACGCCGACTCTGGCCTTCCCGTGGCGCAGGTAAGATTGGTTCAAATGTCCGGCCACAGAGGGGCCAACTGAGGATTGTCGGTATTCAGGCGGCAGACTGAGGGTAGAAAGAAGGTTTCCAGCACTCGGGCAACGGATTGATTTCGCATTACCTGACGACCGCTGCCAGATGGGAGAGACGCGCAAACATCGCTGCGTCAATCTCCACGTGCAGCACGTGCGAAATCACCTGTGACCAGCCGTGAACAAAGTAGTCCCATCCGTCTGCAATTGTCAAGCCGCGGGCGCCTGCCTGCGCCCCGGCCTGGCGCATGAAATCAAGTTCGCCGCGATAGTTGAGTTCCCAGGCGACACTGTCTGCGGGGAAGAGGGCCTTGTCCGTCAAGGGCGACCCTGGCGTATCCTTGCCCATTCCGGTCGCGTTTACGATTACGCTGCCCGGCGGCAGCCCGGCAAGGATTTTGTCGTTGCGTTCAGCGTCACTGTTCTGAATGAACTTAAACCGAATGTCCTGTCCGCCCTCAACGCTGGTCCGCTCCACCATTTCCTGCAGTCGAGCCAGTCTAGGGCCGGACCTGTTGACGACTACGATTCGCCGTGGACGGTCGACCGGCCTGGCCTTCTGCATCATATGCAGCGTCAATGCAACCGCCGAACCGCCAGCGCCCAGCATCAGGACCTCTCCGCCCGTGCGGCCGAAGTAGCCCTCGCCGAGGATGGCGTCCATGCTCAACCCGCCTGCGACCGGATCCGTTGCACGGCCGATCAGCATGCCGGCGTCCTTGGCAATGCTGGATACTTCCTGCGTCGCCTTAGCATAGGGCCCCAGACCGTCGAACAGGTCGGCTGCCGCTGCCAACAGATCGATCTTGTGGGTTGTGACCAAGCCCCCCAGGGCCTTCGGCTCCTCTCTAATGGCGGCAACCACTTCTCGATAACGCTCAGGAGCCGCATGGATCTCCAGATCGATCCCAGAAAGCTTCACTTCCGGCCGGCCCAAAGCCTCCATCCACAAAGGAAAGACCCGTTGGGATGAAGATTGACCTGTCGTTACTCCGATGAAGAAAAAGGTAGGCTCTTGAGGTCTGAGAAGCCTTGACAGTTTGGCAGTCACTGTGATTCACTTGAATTTCACTGTTTTCTGGCGGAAATTGTAGGGCACCCCGACTTCGAGTGTCTCAGTTCGGCCGGCCTACCGGTTGGTAGCCAGAGAAGACCCAGTATGCCCATCTAAACAAGGTCCGACCTTCGGTACGTACCATTCCGGGGCGTCCGCGTCAGTCTATGAACACACAGAGCCCGGCACATAAGAGTCCTGTCGCACTTTGGCAGCGAGCCAATGAAGACCGCCTGCAACGTAACGCCCAACGCTGGGCTGAAAGCCGTGAGACCACGCTCTACTCCGAAGAATGGGGGCAGTACTACGTAGTAGTCACACGGGAAGGCCAGCGCCTCGTACTGTGGATGCTGGACACAAAAGCGGCCAACACGGACTGGATCCAGAGCGCCATGAACCTGCGCGCCCCGCTACGCCTCCAGAGCTCCTACACCCAGGCGATGATTCTGGCCTTGATCTGGCAACCCTCTCCCCAATCGGTCTTTCTGAGCGGTCTGGGTGGAGGATGCCTCGCCACCACGCTCCACCACCATCTGACGGGCGCCAGTTTCGTCTGCGTTGAAATCGCCGCCCCTGTCGTGACTGCCGCGACCCGCTATTTTGGCTGCCAGCCCGACGAACGTCTCTCGATCATCGTTTCCGATGTTTGCGACTTCCTCGGTCAGGACAGGTCGACCTATGATCTGATGTTTCTCGACATTTTCTGCGACCACGGAGTCACCCCGAAGCACGCCACTGAACCGGACTTTCTGACTCTCTGCCGCGATCGCATTCGGGATAACGGGCTACTGGCCATGAACCTTGGCAACAGAGATCCTGCCTTTTCAGAGGTCAAAGAAACGCTCCGCACACTTTTTGCCACTGTATACGCCTGCCGTGGTCGCGGCAGCACCACCGTTTTCTTCGCGACGGACCAACAGCCGATGTCACCCGGCCAGCTTCAGCACGGCGTAACCGAGCTCGATCAGCGCCACGACTTCCTATTCCCCTTGTTGCCCTGGGCCGCCCGCCTGGAGCCTGTTCAGCCGCCAGGCGCCGAACTCCGTGTCAACCAGGGCGACGACCAGGACCATGAGAGGTAAGAACTCCGTTCCTTGATACCGGCCGCATCTTTCTGGAGCCTCTGGGGCCTCGCGCGATCCCTTCTCATCTACTACGGCAAGCCTGGGCGGGCCCGCCGCGACCGCCGCTTCTATGCACAGTTCATTGGCCGGGGCGCGCTTGTTTTCGACGTCGGCGCGCACGTCGGCAATCGTGTCGGAGTCTTTCTCAATTTGGGTGCGGCCTGTGTTGCCGTCGAACCCCAGCCGCTCTTCTCCCTCCTGTTGCAAAAGATCTATGGCCGTCATCCTGCCTTTACCCTTGTCGAGACCGCACTTGGCAGTGAAGGGGGTGAAACTGAGCTGCACATCAGCCGGCGCACACCCACCGTTTCGACAACCGCAGGCGCGTGGAGAGAAAAGGTTGGACGTTCGCCGTCCTTTGCCAGGGTCAGGTGGGAGGACTCTGTTTCCATACCGGTCACTACGTTGGACACACTCATCGACCGCTTCGGATTGCCCGACCTCTGCAAGATCGACGTCGAAGGTTCGGAGCTGGCAGTTCTGCAGGGACTAAGCAGGCCGCTGCCTTTGCTCTCGATTGAGTACATTCCTGCAGCCAGCGCCGACGCCATCGCTTGTGTCGCCCACCTGGAAAAACTCGGAAATTACAAGTACAACTGGAGTCAGGGGGAATCACAGCTGTTAATCGAAATGGCCTGGCTAACGCCTGATGAGATGATTTGCCGGCTGGAAGAAATGGAGATCGACGAACCCAGCGGCGATATCTACGCCCGGCTGAATTGACAACTGAGACTGCCCAGGCCTGGCATATGGCAGTCCACACGATCGCCCGCTTGCACGGTGTGGGGCTCAGTCAATGAACCGGTCAGCACGACGTCACCCGGTGTCAGTGTGAAGCCCCTATTGTAGACCTCGTTCACCGTCCAAGCCAGTGCTTCAAGAGGGTGGCCCCGTGACTGGTCCCAGAGATTTGGAACCGGGTCGCCGTCATTGACGAGTAGCTCCACGCGCAGATGCATGAAATCCACGCTGCCCCATGATGAAGTTCCTTCGGCGATGACGACCGCCCCTCCGTTGCCGTTGTCGGCGATTCCTGCAAGCATCCTTTGCCTACCGTCCCAACTAACGCGGCAATTGGAAGCGTAACGGGTGCCGGTGATGTCAAAGGCCGGCGCTGCGGTTACGATCCCAGCCAGGTTCTCCAGCGTAAATCCTCTTATTTTCCGGACTGGGGCAGAATCGAACTGAAACGCCACCTCCGCCTCGATTTTGGCGTCGCGGCAGCGAGACAGCGGAATGGACGCGCCGTTCTTGTGAATCGTCGAGGCAAATATCCGACCTGGAATCGGTCCGTCGTAGCCTTCAGCCTTCTGCACTCCAGGACTGGTTGCCCCAACCTTCCAGCCCGCCGCGTGGTAGGAGGGATCGCCCGACAGCAGGCGCGCCATCTCGTCCTGTATTGCATAGGCAGAGTCGCGGTTTGCAGGCAGTAGCTGGGCAGGGAATTCGACGGTTTCGTCAGCCAACCAGGTGTCGGCGAGTAGCCTGCCAGCGCGTCGAATCGACTCTCTAGCCATGCTTCATCTCGGCAGCGAACGGGCGAGCTGTGCAACTGATCTGTCCCGCTGCAGAGCTAGTCGGAACAGCCGACCATATCAGATTCATGTCTCACAGACCTTGCCAGAACGGAGCCCGTTTCTCAGCGAAAGCGCGCGGCCCCTCCACTGCGTCTTTGCTCGCCTGCATTTTCTGTGCGGCCGGGTATTCGGCCCGGATCGCCTCTTCCAGAGTAACATGATCAAGATTGCGGCGCGCCACTTGCTTGGTCGCCCGCAACGCCAGCGGCGCGCAGGCCAGGATATCCTCAACCCAGGCCCGCACCGCGCTATCGAGTTTCTGCGCGGGCACCACCTCATTCACCAGGCCGTACGCCATTGCCTCATGCGCGCTGAACTGCCTTCCTGTGAGCAGGAGTCCCATCGCCACCTTGTCGGGCAGTTGCCGCACCAGTCGATGAACGCCGCCTCCCATGGCGGCCAGCCCGACCCGCGGCTCCGGAAAACCGAACCTGGCGTGATCGGCCGCAACGATGAGGTCGCATGCCAGGGCGATCTCGAGGCCGCCTCCTAATGCAAGACCGTTCACCGCCGCGACTACGGGCTTGTCAAGATCGAATCGATGCGTCAGGCCGGCGAAGCCGCTTGGGGGGTATTCGTCCCGTCCCTTCTCGGCGCGGACCTTCAGGTCGGTGCCAACGCAGAAGCTGCGCTCACCGGCGCCGCGCACGACCGCAATCCATAGATCATGGTCGGCGGCGAAGGCATCGAATATATGCGCCAGCTCAAAATGGGCTTGAGGGTGGAGGGCGTTCAGGACGTGTGGGCGGTTCAGGGTGACGTACAAAACCCTGCCTTCTGCGCGCAGCGCCGTGTACCGGGCCGTCCGTGTCAGGGCAGCGATGGTCGACTGCAAAACGACTCCTTAGCCTGGTTCCAGGCCGTAGAGTTCGGCCGCAGTCTGGCCCATGATACGGGACCGGAGGTGATCGGGGAATTGACGCAAGGCAAAGTCGGGTGCGTCGCCGTCCCAGTGGGGGAAGTCGCTTGAGAACATCAGCATCTGCTCCGCCGGAAACATTTCCAACATAGCGTGGAAATGGTCTGGATTCGGAGGCTCCTCCAGCGGCTGCGTGGTTACGCGTATGTGGCGGGCTGCAACCTCGCTGGGCAACTCATTCAGCCAGGGGATGGTTGAGTGCAGCGCTTTCCAGTTCTTGTCCATCCGCCACAGAATGGGCGGCAGCCACGAGATGCCTCCTTCGACCAGTACAAACTTCAGAGCGGGAAATTTGGCGAACACACCTTCGGCCAGCATGCTGGTCACATGGGCGATGTAACTGTTTACCAGCGTGGTGTGCCATTCGAAATAACTGGTGGGATACCCGGCTGCATTGGGCGGGCCGGACAACCCGACCCCTTCAGAGCCGGGATGAATGGCGATTGCCAGCCCGTATTCGCTTGCCGCCTCGTAGATCGGATGAAAGATCCGCTGACCCCAGGGGATACGCGACGCGCTCGGTAGCTGGACCTGCACAAACTGGGGATGGTCGCCCAACCGGTGTATTTCCGCCACCGCCATCTCCGGCAGGTGCGGGTAGACGCCGAGCGAGGAAAGCAAACGGGGGCATTGGGGCAACCACTCCTCGGCATAAACGTCGTTCACGGCGCTGATCACCGCGGCGGCATAGTCGGGCTCCGGCGACTGGGCCGTGTGCAACACGCCGCCCGGAAGCAGTACGCCGTAGTCGATCTCAAACTTGTCGAGGAAATGCTCTTGCAAGAGCATCGGGTCTCCATGGATCGTCCGGCCGTCATCCATCCTGACATCCGACCGCTCGACACCCATCGGATTCCACCATCCCAAGTTGCCGGGGCCGCGGTTCCCGGAAGCGTAGCGCGTACGCCAGGGTTCCGGCAGCCGTGCCTGCACCCGATCCGCGTTCACTCCAGGGTGAATGTCCGTATCAACTACCAAACCGTTCTTGTTTTTCATCTTCCTGCCAGTCCACTCATCTGGATGCCACTCACGAAATAACGTTGGGCAAAAAAGAACAGAACCAGCAGCGGCGCGATCATCGCGGTAGACGCCGCCATCATCAGGTTCCACTCGGTGTGGTAGAGGCCGCGAAATCCACGCAAGCCGATCGCCATGGTCCAATTCTCAGGGCTCTGCAGGTAGATCAGGGGTTCAAAAAAGTCGTTCCAGTTGTGGATAAAGGCAAAGACGGCAATCGTTGCCAGCACAGGCTTCGAGAGCGGCAGAATCACGCCCCAGTAGATGCGGAGATTGCTGGCCCCGTCGATGCGGGCCGCCTCATCCAGCTCAAGGGGTATGGTCATAAAGAACTGTCGGAACAGGAAAATATTGAAGGCGCCGCCTCCGAACCAGAGGGGCACGATCAGCGGTAGAAAGGTATCGATCCAACCGAGGGTGCGAAATACGATAAATGTAGGGATCAGGGTGACGATAGAAGGCAACATGATCGTCGAGAGTACAAGAATAAACAGGGTCTCACGAAAAGGAAACCGCAGACGGGCAAATGCGAAAGCCGCCAGCGAGGCCGTCAGCATAGCGCCGATCGTGGCAAAGATGACGATGCGGATCGTGTTCCAGAAGTACTCGTGAAAGGCCACAGCCCTAAAGGCCTCAGGGTAGTTGGACCACACAAACGGGTCTGGGATCCACTTTGGCGGCATCAGGAACGTCTGCCCGCCGGTCTTCAGTGAAGTCGACAGCAGCCACACCAGGGGTAAGGCCAGTACCAAAGCGAATAAACTGAGGACCACATACCAGAACCCGGCGAATATCAGTTCCTTTGCGGTACGGCTATTAGCAGATAGCATCGGCAGTACAAGATGAGCGGTCTAGCGGCGCACATCGCCTTCATAGAAGACCCAGCGGTCCGACAGCATGAATTGCAGAGCGGTAAACGTAAGTACAATAATGAACAGCACCCAAGCCATCGCCGAGGCGTAGCCCATGCGGAAGTTCTCAAAGGCGGCGCGGAAGAGATAGAGCAGATAGAAAAGCGTCGAGTAGTTTGGACCGCCCTCGGTCATGATATAGGCCTGCGTGAAGACCTGGAAGGCACCAATGATGGCGATGATGAGGTTGAAGAACAGGGCAGGGGTCAGCAGTGGCAGCGTGACGCGCCAGAATCGACTCCACCAGTTGGCCCCGTCGATGGCCGCGGCCTCGTACAGCTCCATCGGGATCCCTTTGAGCCCTGCCAGAAGAATAACCATCTGGCCGCCGATCGACCAGAAGCTCATCACGATCAGAGCGGGCTTCGCCAGCCGCGGGTCCTGCAGCCAGTAGAGACCCTCGAGGCCGATCCACTGCAGAAAGGCATTGGCCAGTCCCCACTCGGGGTGGAAGATCCATACCCACAGGATCGAATTGGCCACTACCGGCGTCAGGGAGGGCACATAGTAGGCGGTGCGGAAGAGGTGGATGCCGCGCAGGTTCATGTTGACGGCGAGTGCTGCCAGCAATGCAAAAAAGAGATGCAGGGGCACGCCTACAAACACGTAGTAGCTTGTATTGTAGAGACTGAGCCAGAAGCGGTCGTCGTTGAACAGCTTCACATACTGTGCACCGCCCACCCAGACTGAAGGGGTGACGATTTCCCAGCGCGTGAATGAGATGTACAGCGACGCCAACATCGGGCCAGCGGTAAAGATGATGAAGCCAAAGACCCAGGGCAGGATAAACAGGTAGCCGTCCCTGGCCTCCGACCAGAGCAGAGTGCGCCTCTTCTTCATTTTGGCAGCGGGAACTTCCTGGATGCCCATCGCAGGGACAAGAGGTCATGGATGTTGGCAGTCATGCTGCGACTGCCAACATCATGTTTGTCTACCTTATACACCCGGTACGTAGACCGCCAGCTCTTCGACACGGCTGGCAATTGCGTCCAACGTCGCCTGGGCATCTGCTTTCTCAATCCCGTAGATCGAGTTGAGGGCAGGCTGCACTTCACGATGCACCCCAATCCAGTCACCGGCAACCGGCTCCGGTCTGCCATACTCAAACGCATCCAGCATGATCTGCGCGCTTGGCGGGAGAACGTCTGCCATGGTTTCGAGCAGGCTCTCGGCCACGACCTTCAAGGATGGTACGTTCAGACCGGTGGCCTCGACCCAGTGGCGAAAGGCATTCTCGCCGCCGAGGAACTTCATCCACTGCCAGGCCTCATCGGGATTTTCAGTGCCACCATACAGGCTGTGCCCGGCGGAGGCCACACGCGTGGTCCGGGTATCGCCTTCGTCCACCGGGAAATGGGCGATGTCCCACTCAAACTCAGAGCTCATTACGTTGGAGAACACGGAGAACTGCGGGAACATGCCGATACGCCCCGTCGTGAACAGATCACCCGTGCTGAAGCCGCCGGCCTCGGTTACGGTTGCGGGCACGTGAATCCCGCCGTCCTGGTGCCAGTCCTGGATTTCGACGACCTGCGACAGGCCGGGCTCCTGGTTCATCGTGAACTTAGTGCGGTCCTCGCTGAGAACGTCGCCGCCTTTCTGCCACATCTTTATCCAAGTATTGCGGTTGCGGTGCCAGTCCGCAGTGCCGAAGACTCGTTCGGAACCTTCGCCTTGGGTCATTGCGGCCGCGCTCTCCATGAAGTCGCCCCACGTCCAGTCGGCCGAGGGTCTGGCCGCGCCGGCAGCGTCGAATAGCTCGGCATTGTAGATAATGACCGTGCTGGTCGTCTCGCGGGGGAAGCCGATCTGCCTGCCCTCGTACTGGAAGTCCTTGTAGGCGGCCAGGAGAAAGTCGTCGCCGCTGATGTCGGCGTCGGCGTCAATGAAGGGGTTGACGTCGAGCTGGATGTTACGCACGGCCTGGCCGGAGTTGGTGTAGCTGTGGGCCCAGTAGGAGTCGGGGGCGTCGCCGGCGGCGATCAGGGTCAAAAGCTTGGTCTGAATCTCAATGGCGCCGCCTGGCTCCCAAATGGGATCAATCGTAATGCCTGGGTTAGCAGCCTGGAAGTCCTCAATTAAGGGCTCATAGCGCAGGAAAGAGATCTCGCCTCCCCCCTGTGTCAAAAACGAGACCGAAGTTGGCTCGGCCATACCGGCATCTCCACCGGAGTCGCCACCGGCAGGCGCCGCCACGGGCATACATGCAGCCAGCGCGGTCGCGCCAATGCCCAATGAGGACAGGCGCAGAAAGCTGCGGCGTGACAGAATGTCCGAACTGTTGCCTTTCATCTGACCTTCTCCTTTTTATCTGAAAACTGTTCCAAGGTGGGGTCCAATTTGAGGGAATACACTAGGCGCATGTTAGCACAACGCGACCCGATTCGCTAACCCGCAGCGTCAACAGGCGGGGGGGCGTCCGAACAGATTATATGGTCGATTCCAGATAACGGCGCAGGAGCAGAGTGCTCCTCTGGGGAGCCCTGGTACCAGGACTGGTGTGAGTCGAACCATCGCAGTTTGGAATTCAACAGAAGGCTTGACTAACGAACGCGGTTGAGTCGCCGGCACGCTACTCTCAGGTAGACTCGGCAACTATAGTCGACTATAATTGCCTTGGAATGTAGGTGCCCTCAAGAGTCCGAACTTCCGGACATCAGGGCCGCGATTTCGGGTCCGCGCCAGGGCGGCATGAGGCTGAAGTTACCAAACGCCAATTGCGACCGGCTTCGCGGTCAGTGTTCAGGGAGGATGGCTTCCCCCTTCTCTCCCGCGACAGCCACCTGTCGAACTGCCGGCAGGTGGATACCAACTCAATTCTCATACCAAGAGGAGAAACGAAAAATGAGCGAGAGCACCTACGCGTCCGTAGAAGTCCCGCAGGAGATCCTCGACCGCTACAAGAATGTTGCCACCGCAAATGTTTGGGACATTCTTCTCAGGCACTCGGGAGTCTACTTTTCTTTCATGGAAAATGTCAGGCTCAGGACCCCGGGCGAGAGGCTAGCGGCTCGCGCCCGTACCCTGCGCTATCTGCCCCCGCGCCCAGACTTGCAGGCGAGAGTGGATGTTGGCGAGCAGTCCCCGGAGTACCTGGCCATGGCTCGCTGCGGCCCCGGCGACGTGCTTGTCTGTGACGTGATGGGCGATTCCCGTCCATGTATCTTCGGTGATGTCAAGGCGCTGCAGTTGAAGATGAACAACGCCGACGGCATCGTCACCGACGGCAGTATTCGCGACCTGGACGTCATGAGGGAGGAGGAGTTCGGGCTGATCATATATGCCCGAGATCGAACGCCGCGCGGCGGCGTCCCTTATGCGATACCGGCACAGGAGAATGTGGAGATCCAGTGCGGTGGGGCCCTGGTGTGTCCAGGCGACGTACTGGTCGGGGACGAGGACGGCGTGGTCGTCGTGCCCTCCTGGTTTGCGGCGGAGTGCGTCGAGCTTACGGAGGAGTATGAGGCCGAGGAGACAAGGATCAAGGAACGTATCCTTGCCGAAGGGGTGGTGCCCGGCAGATACTACACGCCCCCAGCACCGGGTAGTTACGCGCGGGCGGGCACAGAAGAATAGCAGATCGCGTGCGGCAGCGGAGGCGGCGCCGGTCCTGCCGTTGCGCTAGGGCAGCCTGTAGAACCGGCGCGCGTTTTCGGCCATGATGTTTCGTCTGAGTTCAAACGGGAGCGTACCCGGCAGTGCGCGGTCAGGGGAGTCAAAGTCCCAGTGGGGGTAGTCGGTGGCGAACATGAGCCTGCTACCGCCGTCCAGGTGTTCAAGAATCTGCTCAAGGTGACGCGGCTGCCGCGGCTCTTCCATCGGTTGGGTCGTGAACCAGAAGTGTTCCAAGATGTATTCGGAGGGCGCCTTTTTGAGGAAGGGCACTTCGGCTTTGAGCCGTTTCCAGGTCTTGTCCATACGCCAGGCGAAGGCGGGGACCCAGGCGAAGCCGCCTTCGATTATGACGATGCGAAGCCCAGGGAAGTGTTCGAATACGCCTTCACAGATGAAGCTGGCGATATGGGCCTGGTAGGCCTGGGGCATTCCGCAGTGATCTTCAAGGTAGTATGAGGGCCAGCCGCCGGCTGTGAGCGGATGGCCGCCCTGGCCGCCGACGTGGATGCCGATTGGCAGGTCGTATTCGAGGGCGGCCTCGTACATCTTCCAGTACTTGCGCTTGCCGAGAGGTTCATTGGTGCGGACGACGGTGAGAACCTGCACGAAGCCGGGGTGTTTGCCGCGGCGGTGAATCTCCTGTGCAGCCAGTTCCCCATCTTCATAGTTGACGAGAATCGAAGCGCGCAGCCGCGGCTCGGGTTCGAGCCATTCGGCTACCTGGTAGTCGTTGACGGCGCGGGCCAGTTGGGCACCGTATTCCATGTTCAACTGGCCGCCGGCGCCGGCAAGGGGGTTGAGGACGCCGTACTCGATGTCCCAGGCGTCGAGGAGCTGGAGGCGCATGAATTCGAGATCGGTGCCTGGAGGGCGCCCGTTTGGGGGCCAGGCATCGACACGGGCGGCATTGCGATGGAAGCGGGGGTAGGAGCCGCCATGGAGGCCGCGCATATAATGGGCGCGCTGACCGAACATACCGTGGAAATCCTGCCAATCCGGCGAGAGGTAGTCGGTGATTATCTGCCTGAAAACCGGGTCAATGTGCACATCAAAGTTATGGATGTCGGCGTCAATGACGGCCAGCCCGGCCTTTTGCGGGACATGCGGCTGCGGGGATTTTTCCAGCTCGACTGTCATGAAGGTCCTCCATTGAATCGATAGAAGGCGCGGGCGTTCTCAGACCAGACGTTTGCGTGCAGGGGTTCAGGCAGGCATGCGGGCCAGGCTTCTTCGTCGCGATCATAGTGCCAGTGCGGGTAGTCGGTCGCGAACATGAGCATTGTATCGGACTCCATCTGCTCGATCGCCTGAAGAATAGAGCCGGAGTCGGGCGGCGTGTCGACTGGTTGAATGGTAAGGCGAATGTGATCGCGAATGTAGTCTGACGGCGGACGTCTGACCCAGGGTACATTCGAACGCAAGCCTTTCCACTCCTTGTCCAACCGCCACATCAGCGGAGGCAACCAGGCAAAACCGCCCTCGATGAGCGCAATGCGCAGGTCGGGGAAACGATCAAAGACACCTTCGGCGACGAGGCTGATCACCTGGGACTGGAAGACCGGCGCCATGTTCGCATACTCTTCGAGGTAGGTCGAAGGCCAGCCCACAGGGCTGGGGGGGTGGCCCGGGGACCCGCCGTAGTGAATGCCAATAACGAGGTTGCGTTCGGTTGCGGCGGCGTAGAGTGGATCATAGAATCGATTGCCGTAGGGAATGAAAGAGCGGACTGGCAGAACTACCTGGACAAACTGCGGGTGTTCTCCGAAACGATGGATCTCCCGGCCCGCACGGGCAGGAGACTGGCTGGGGACGACAAGGGAACCGCGCAAGCGCGGTTCGGGTGTAAGCCACTCGTCGATCTGCCAGCAGTTGACGGCTGTCGCCAGGTCGACGGCCAAGTCCTCCTGTTTGACGCTCTGGGCACGAAAGGCACAGTTGAGGATACCGATTTCGGTGTTGAATGGCGTAAGGGCCTGTTCGCGGACAAGCTCCAGGCTGGAGCCGGCGGCGCCGCCGCCCTGGGGTAGGCTGCCGGGTCGGGCCGAAATCGGTGCGCCGCGCGGGTAGTCGCCTCCAGACGGGCCGGGGTAGCCGGATATACGGATGTACTCCTGCCAGTAGTCGGCAAGGTAGGGCATGAGCTGATCGATTGTGGAGAGTTCGTTGTGGATATCACAGTCGATCACGGAATGCTTCGGTGCACTTGGCGGGCTTTCTTTCCCAGGAACATTAAGGGTCCGGTCGCGATCCACAGCAGTGTAACTGTTCTCTGACACCGGTAGCTCGTTTTCGACGGGCTTCATCTTGCTTTCGACTCCGACTCATACAATTCAAACTGGAGGACTGTTTCGCAGGCAAGGCAGTTCCAGTCCATGGGCACTCTGTCGTCAACGGGTCAGTCCAAGGAAATGACGCCTTTCACGTAGGAGCGGTCTCCGGCCAGGATCTCTTCCATCAGAGAGGGGTAGCCGCCGAGGGAGGCGGTGTGGGTCACGAGCGGACGCAGGTCGAAGACGCCGGTGTCGATGAGCTTGATGGCGGGCGGGAAGGTGTTGCGGATTTTTGATGATGGAGAAGAGTTCACGATTGTGAAACCGCCCAAGTGCCAGTGGCTTGGGTCGAAGTAGGCCTTCTGCCCCTTTATCCATCCGAAGAGGTTGATGCGTCCACCGCTCTTGACGATATCGGCGGAGAGATCGAGCCCACCCTGGCTGCCGGAGGCGTCTACGACGATGTCAATGCCGCGGGCCTTGAGGTCTGCGGCCAGGTCGTCTACGTCGTGTTGGGAGATGTCGATCGTTTCTGATGCGCCCTGTTGGCGGGCCAGATCCAGCCTGGCGTCGACGATGTCGAGGACGATGAGTTCGCCGACGGGCATGTGCAGGAGGCCCTGAAGGAGGAGTTGGCCCATGAAACCGGCACCGATCAGGGCCACGGTTTCGCCAGCATTGAGGTTGGTTTGATCGAGGCCGGTGACAGCACAGGCGACCGGTTCCACGATCCAGTTTTGGTCGGCCAGGTCGGAATCGGGGATTGGATAGACTCTTGCGCTTGACAGATTGCGAACAGTGGCAAAGCCGCCGCCGGCGACTCTGTCGCCTTCTTTGAAGCCGGTCACACCGGGGCCGATCTTTGAAACGTAGCCAACGCCTTCGTGGCCCGGGGGGGCCATTGGGATCATGGCTGAACCCAGTTTGGCGGTGACGATGTCCCAGGAGCAGATGCCGCAGGCTCCGCCGGTGAGCTGGATTTCGCCTTCTGCGGGGTCGCCGACTTCGGTCACGAAAAGTTCGATGCTGCCATCGTCAAGATATCGCAGTGTTTTGCTTTCCATATTTGCACCCCTCCCGGTGGATGTGAAGCGGACAGTTGAGGTGAGTCATTGGAGGGCATCTTATCATAGGATTGGCTAACTGCTGTTGTCAGTGGTCAGTTGTCAGTGGTCAGTGGTCAGTGGTCGGTGGTCAGTGGGGGAGGCTGGGTGAGTGAGGTGCGAGAGTTTGCGAGAGATCGGTGAGAGAATGGGGGGAATTTTGACTTTGGGTGCGGGTTGGCAGGTCTGAGGCCCTGGAAGCGGTGAGTTGGGGGATCCGCGAGGGGTTTGTGGACCAGGGAGGGCGTGCCAGGGCGTTTTTTGGGGCTGTTCCAGCAGATTTGGGACCGGAAGGGTGGTGAATGGGGCAGATGTGGGGCAATTGAGGCGAGTGATGGGTAGGGACATACGGCTGTAGCACATGGGTGAACAGGCATGAAGATATATTCTATTTCTTTGTGTCGATCTTATTCCCAGCGATACTGAGCTGGCACGGATTCGATCGGGACTCCGCTGGCTTTCAGAGATTCTTTGATATATTGTAGCTTTTTGCTGCCCTGTTGTGCCTCTTCCGGTTCTTGTCGGCAGGTTTCTGTTTCTTGTGGTTCTTGTCCAGAGGTTTCTGCCTCCTCCAGTTCTTGTCCGTAGGTGGCTACCACTTCCTGTTCTGGCCCGTATGTTGGCGCCATTTCCGGTTCTTGGCCGTAGGTTTCTGCCTCCTCCGGTTCTTGGCCGTAGGTGGCTACCACTTCCTGTTCTGGCCCGTGTGTTGGCGCCACTTCCGGTTCTTGGCCGTAGGTTGGTGCAAGTTTCAGTTCTTGCTTGTCGTCTTCGTCCTGGGCGAGCTCTTCAGCTTTGCGCATCAGATGTGTGATCATGCGGAGTTGCTCCTGGAGGCGTTCCTGGGGCTTGACTTCGTCGTGGATGAGACGGTCGAGTTTGGAGCGGGTCCGGACGCCGGCCGGGAGTTCGGTGATGGACTGGCCGGTGAGGGGGTCGAAGGGGGCGACGTCGTTACGGGCGAGAGCGGAGAGGGTGTCTTCGATTTCCTCTTGCAGGTCTTCCAACAGTCCGGTGATCTCGGCGAGATTGGACTGCCGGGGGTCATATTCGGTGAGTTCGTCATCTATTTCATTGAGAAACTGTTGGTTGATTTTGAGGTTGTGGTAGCCGAAGCGGCGGCGCCCTTTGTTGTTGAGGAAGATTTCTGAGGGTTTGTCGGGCTTGAGGGATTCTTTGACTTCGGCGAAATCCTGT
>JAJEDI010000038.1 GCA_022821585.1 Caldilineaceae bacterium | reverse complement strand
TGCCCCCCGACCGCCCCACCCACCCGCCTTCACCCCAAAAACACCCCAGCCAACCCCCACCAACCCCGGCAACCAACCCCCACCCCAATTTCCCCTCACTCTCTCGTAAACTCTCACGAACTCTTGTAAACGCTAGTTTCGAATCTCCTATGTCAGCGAGACACCCGCCATCACGGTTAATCTCTTAAATCCCCCCAAATCACGGTTAATCCCCTGAATCACCCCAAAATCACAGTTCAGACAATCTCTCGTGAGTACTCGCATAATCCCCCTTGCGACAGCCAGCACACTTCAGAACACGCCTTAAACATCCGCCTTTCTTGAGCCAACTGCCCCTGGTCTGTCGCGTTTGCATTTCTTCAACACTTCAAACTATAATCACGAAACCGCTTTAGTACGCTGGCACTATTTCCGTCGCCGCCAGCCGCTCATAAACTCCACAAAACTCCTGCCTATGAGTGGATTAGCCAGAGTAATTCGCTATCTGCGCCCCTATATGTGGATGACCGTTCTGGGCATCGTCACCACCATCCTGCCCGTGCTGATGGAGCTCGTGACCCCGCGCATGGTTCAGTTCATCATCGACCAGGGCATTCGCGCCAGCGACATGACGGCCGTTTGGCAGGGCAGCGGCATCATGCTGCTCGCCGCCATCCTCGGCGCCGCTACCACCATCGGCCAGGGAATCGCCCGCGCCCAGATCTCGCAGGGCATCGCCTTCGACCTCCGAAACGACCTGTTCCGCCACATCCAGCGCTTCTCCTTCGCCAACCTCGACCGCATGCAAACAGGCCAACTCATGACCCGCGTCTCCAGCGACGTCGACGTTGCCCGCATGTTCCTGAGCGCCGGCATGGCACTGTTGTTGCGCACGCTCCTCATGGTCGTCGGCAGTCTCGCCATGATGCTCGTCATCGACTGGCGGCTCGGCCTCATCATGGTCACGATGCTCGTCATTTCGGGTTCCGTAATCTTCTGGTTCCTGCGCGCTGTGGGCCCTCTGTTTACGATCGTGCAGCAGAAGCTGGGCAAGCTCAATACCCTGGTCCAGGAGAATCTTGCCGGCGTCCATGTTGTCAAGGCCTTTGTACGTGAGCGGCATGCGATCGAAAACTTTGACCGCGATAACGTCGACTACATGGAGCAGAACATCAAGGTGGGCAGATACCTTGCCCTGGTAATGCCCGTGCTTCTCGTCCTCACTAACCTGGGCGCCACCATCGCCATTTGGCGGGGCGGCATCGATGTCATCGGCGGACGCCTCACTATCGGTGAACTGGTCGCCTTCAGCAACTACATGCTCATCGGAATGTCGCCGCTTCTGCTTCTGAGCAACATCCTCTCCATGATCTCCCGGGCCGAGGCATCGTCGAAGCGCGTCATCGAAGTTCTGGATACAGAGCCCGCCATCCAGTCGCCCCCAACGCCGGCCGTCATCACCGAACCTGAAGGGGCGATCACCTTCGAAAACGTCTCGTTTCACTATTCAGGTTCACGCATCGGAAGAGGCCTGGAATCCGATGCCGCCGGCAATGGCCGGCCTTCCCCGCATGAGGGCAAGCCAGGCGCTTCACCTGCCAACGGGCAACTGCTGACCCGCACAAGGAACGGCAACGTTCGTCCGATCGGTGAAGATGTGTTGGACGGAATCTCGCTGCACGCAGCTTCAGGACAGAAAGTCGCCCTGATGGGCGCAACCGGGTCTGGCAAGAGCACGCTGGTCAATCTCATCCCTCGCTTCTACGACGCCGAAGGTGGCGCTGTAAAGATTGACGGCGTGGACGTACGTGACTGGGAGCCGATCCAGCTGCGCAAGGAAATAGGCGTGGTCCTGCAACAGACGACCCTCTTCGCAGGAACCGTGCGCGAGAACATCGCCTATGGCCGCCCCCATGCCTCCATGGAAGAGGTTGTCAACGCGGCGCAAGCCGCCCAGGCCCACGACTTCATCACGCAGATGCCGGATGAATACGAGAGCATGGTCGAGGCCCGCGGCGCCAATCTCTCCGGCGGGCAAAAGCAGCGCATTGCCATCGCCCGCGCCCTGCTGACGCAACCGTCCGTCCTCATACTCGACGACTCGACCAGCTCGGTTGACCTCGACACTGAGTTGAGGCTGCAAGAGGCGCTAGCGGAAAAAATGGAGGGCACGACTACCTTCATCGTCGCACAGCGGATTAGCAGCGTCGTCGACGCTGATCTCATCCTCGTCCTCGACGACGGCAAGATCGCAGCCCAGGGCACACACGAAGAGCTTCTGGCCTGCAGCGAAATCTATCAGGAGATCTACTACTCCCAGTTTGAAGAGGCTTGAGTTCGGCTGGACCTTACCGCCTGGCCATGGAACTGCCCGAATCTGATTACTATGACTGCTTCCCGACCACCCCAACGACAGCCAATGCGCCTCGGCTTTGGCGGCGGCGGCATGCTCACCGGAGAAGCCGCCGGCAACACGCGCCACACGCTCATGCGCATGGCCGCCTATCTGCGGCCCTACCGCCTGCAACTGCTGATAGTCGCCTTCTTTGTCACCATTAGCACGGTACTTAGGCTTATCGGTCCAATGCTGCTCGGCCGCGCAATCGATCTCTACATCGAGCCCGGCGACGCCGTCGGACTCCGCATCCTGGTCATGCAGATCATCGCTGTGTATGTCGGCGCCGCCGGCACATCCGCCGTCCAGGGTCTGATCATGGTCGTCCTCGGCCAGCGATTCGTCTCCGATATTCGCGCCGGCCTCTTCAGCCATCTGCAGGAAATGTCGATGGCGTTCCACGACCGCAACCAGGTCGGCGATCTGATGAGTCGTATCAGCAATGACTCGGAGGCGATAAACCGCACGCTTTCCAATGGCCTCATCGAATTTACCTCCAACATCCTTCTTCTGGGCGGCACCTTCGTCGCCATGTTTCTTCTCAACTGGCAGCTTGCCCTGGCCATGATCGTCCTCATGCCGCTGATGCTGATCATAACTGGCGAGGTGACCCGCCGCAGCCGCGCCGCCTTCCGCACCGTACAGCACAACCTCGGGGCTCTGAACGCCGTGATGGAGGAGAACATTACCGGCGCCCGCGTGGTCCAGGCATTCGCCCGCGAAAAAGAGGTTTACGCCGCTTTCCACGATGTCAACTCCAGGTACCGCAAAGCCGGAATGACCGCCGACATTATCACCGCCGCTTTGGGCCCGATGTTCACAACGATGATGACCATCACGGTCGCCGTCGCCGCCCTCCTTGGCGGCTGGCTCGCCATCGGTGGCACCCTCGAAGTTGGCGTCTTGGCGGCCTTCATCATCTACATTATGAACTTCTTCCGCCCAATGCGCGGCATCGCCATGCTCTACAACCAGCTCCAGTCCGCACTTGCTGGCGCAGAGCGCATCTTTCAGACTCTGGATGTGAAGCCCACCGTGACCGATCGGCCGGGTGCGCCGCCCCTCGAAGAGATAGAGGGCGAAGTGGAATTCGAAAATGTGAGCTTCAGCTATGATGCTGAGCCGCCTGCAGTCCCCGTCTCCTACGGACGCGGAAACGGCCGTCGCCCGGGAGCGGCCGCGCCCCCGGATCTCAAGGATGAGCCGGAACCGGAACGCGTCCTGGAAAACATCAGTCTCCATGCCAGACCCGGCGCCACCATCGCTCTGGTTGGTCCCACCGGCGCCGGCAAGACGACGATTATAAGTCTGCTGAGCCGCTTTTACGATGTTGACGAGGGCAGCATTCGCGTCGACGGTCACGACATTCGTGACATTCAGCAGGCATCGCTGCGCAAACAGCTGGGAATCGTCCTGCAGGACACATTCCTCTTCTCCGGCACTGTGCGCGAAAATATCCGCTACGGCCGGCTCGACGCCACCGACGAAGAGGTCGTCGCCGCGGCAGAACTGGCCAACGCCGACAGTTTTATTCGACTGCTTCCTGGGGGTTACAACTCTCAGGTCTCGGAGCAGGGGAACAACTTCAGCGAGGGTCAGCGCCAGCTCATTGCCATCGCCCGCGCCATCCTCGCCGATCCTCGCATTCTCATCCTCGACGAAGCAACCAGCAGCGTGGACACCCGTACCGAAGTCCAACTACAGCAGGCGCTGCTCCGGCTGCTCGAGGGCCGCACAGCCTTCGTAATCGCCCACCGCCTCAGCACCATCCGCAATGCCGATGAAGTCTTGGTCGTCAACGATCATAGGATTATCGAGCGCGGCTCGCACGAGGAACTCCTGGCCTTGGAGGGCTTCTACCATGACCTCTATACGAGCCAGTACATGCGCGTGAAAGGTGCAGAACCGGTCCCCGATAGGCTGGAAGTGAATTGAGCCGGAATTCAGGCTATGCGCTCCCCGCTTTCATCGTCAAAAAAATATAGTCCTGAATCCTCAAACCGTGCCACAATCTTCTCGCCGACGGCAATCGGCTCTCGTACATCTGCCTGGCCCAACAGGCGGTGCTCCCCTGACCGGAAGCTGATGAACTGGACTTGCCTGCCATAGTCCGGTTCAACAGACTCCACCGTCCCCTGCCAGCAGTTGGCTGGAGCCGGAGCTCCGCCTTCCTCTGACTCTGACAGGCCATCATCGACGAAAACCTTGGCAGCTTCGGCCGGAACGCCTACTGTCACCCTTTGACCGGATCTGAGCTCCCGCAGCTGCGAGGCCTGCGGAACAATCCTCAAACCCTGACCGGCGACGATCCCGCCCTCTTCCACTGCCGCCCCGTGTAGCAAACTCATCGGCGGGATACCCAGGAAACCGGCGACGTAAGTGTTGGCCGGCTGCCGGCGAACCTCCTCGAACCGGCCAACCTGTTCGATCCGCCCTGCCCGCATCACCGCCACCAGGTCGCCAAGCGCCATCGCCTCGGTCTGATCGTGCGTCACGTATAGGGCGGTAATCGAAAACCTGCGCAGAAGCCGCTTGATTTCGACCCGTGTCTGCGAACGCAATTTTGCATCCAGGTTGGACAGTGGCTCATCGAATAGAAAGACACGCGGCCTGCGCACGATAGCCCTCGCAATCGCGACCCGTTGTTGCTGCCCTCCCGACAGGGTGCCCGGCTTACGCTGCAGCAGCGAATTGAAGCCAATCCCCATGATCTCCGATGTGATCCGTATGCGCTCCTCAGTCTCCTCGTCCGGCGCCTTGCGCATCCGGAAGAAAAAGGACAGATTCCCGTGGCCCTCAAAGTGGGGGTAGAGCGCATAGTTCTGAAAGACCATACCGATATAGCGGTCTCTCGGCGGTACGTCCATCATATTCTGGTCGTCGTAGAAAAGGTCGCCGCTGTAGTCCGCTTCCAGTCCTGAGATGACTCGCAGAAGCGTACTCTTGCCGCATCCCGAAGGGCCCACGACTGCCATCGTCAGGCCGTCGGGCACCGTCAGGTCTACCTCGTCCAGCGCTAGAACGCGTTCGGCTGGCTCGTCCTCAC
Source organism: Caldilineaceae bacterium (assembly GCA_022821585.1). Classification (GTDB taxonomy): domain Bacteria; phylum Chloroflexota; class Anaerolineae; order Caldilineales; family Caldilineaceae; genus Bin5. The sequence goes on along the minus strand of JAJEDI010000038.1, from coordinate 50,951 downwards.
CCTCACGTACCTGAGGCCCGGCCCTCCCCATCCAGGGAATCACCGAACCGCGGGAAAGCCCCAGAGGAACCCCGAACTCTTTGGTAACATTGCTCAATCGAATGGTAGCCATGGCGCTTCCCGATTCTGGTGCGCGGGCGTCGAGCCCGTGGGGGCTCTCTGGGCTGTTCGCACGGCCAGCCGTAAGCTGCTTGCAGCCCCAACTTTGCGGCCATTCTACAAGCGAAAGGAGGAATGTGCGAAACACACAACGTCTCATGTTTATCGCACGTTGGCTCTCACGGTCTATTCGTCGTCATGGTCTTGCCAACCCGTCCACCGTATTTTATGCCCGGGAGTACTGCATCTGATTTTGATTGAGAAGCGGTCAAAGGCCTTCTGGAGAAGAAGCTGCTGCGTAAGCTAATCCGCGACCTGGAAAGGAAAGGAACGCATCACAGATCTGTTTACACTTCCCCTGGTAGAGCAGTCAGCACAATCGAAAGATCCCCAAAATCGCGCGCAAAAACACACCAAATCCGTGATATACTTCCTCTGACAGAACGCCCCCAATTAAGGGACACTTCGAAAAGCCGCAACAGAACTGGTGGTAAACGTCTACAATTCCAGGCAGACGGGCGCAAAAGAACACAATCCCTCGACCTGAATCGACTCGGATCGTCCTGACAGGACTTTACCCAAGGCAAATTGCAACGAGATAAGGCAGAAAATCGTGAGGATACTTGAATCGCGGCGATACACCGTCTTCGAAATCAGGCAAGTGAGTCCCGGGACAAAACGGAATTCACCCTCCCAACCACTCCCAGACCCTCTTGAACGCTTTCCAACACCAGGATGATTGCGTATCAATTGGGTCAAAATATCAAAGTCCCAAGAGATTCCCCTGCGGGACTAATATATACATGGAAAACTGTACGAATGAGAGCACGTTGGCGCAATCTCAGAGTAAATTTGGCGACTGTGGGCCGGTCCCGCCGCGTCTTCTGGTCGCGAAACAGCAAACTGAAGAGGAGCTACATTGGCTCGCGCTCGGCTCTCGACAAGATTTGAATGGAATCGGACTTCAGATTCCAGTGCGTTTGTCCTGAATTATATACTTCATTTGCGTTGATCCAGATGATCAGTGTAACCTAAAAGTTGCGACGAAATTCTGATATCTGTTGACTCCAATAGGAGGCTGAAGTAGTGGTCGAAGCAACACAGCGACCCCCGATGAGCAACAAGCAAGTTGCCGGCGTATTCAAGGCTACCGGCGATCTCTTACAGATCTTGGGGGAGAGCCGGTTTGTCGTAATGGCGTATACGAATGCAGCCCGAACCATTGACGGTCTTGAACACGATATCAATGAGATCGCCTCGGCCGGCGCCCTACGAGATCTGCCAAGAGTCGGAGAAGCGATCGCCGAGAAAATTCAGACGCTCCTGGATACAGGAGCCCTGCCTTACTATGACGACCTCGCCGCGCAGGTTCCGGAAGGCGTAGTGGCCATGCTCCAGGTACCGGACGTGGGCCCCAAGACCGTCCAGCGCCTTTGGCGGGAACTGAACATAACCAGTGTTGAGGCCTTGAAGAAATCGGCTGAGGAAGGTAAATTACGCGGGCTCAAGGGCTTCGGAGCCAAGACTGAAGAGCGGATCCTGAAGAGTATAGAGCTGCTCGGCCGCAGGTCCGACGATCGAACCCCAATCGGCAACTCTCTTCCCCTTGCAGAAAGTCTCTTGAGTGGGTTGAGAGCAGTAAGTGGCCAGGGAGCCGTTGAACGTATCTCAGTCGTTGGAAGCTTGCGTCGCTGGCGAGAATCAACCGGCCAAATAAGACTCCTGGCAGTCAGCCGCCTGTCGGCAGCGACGCTGAAGGCATTTACGACCTTGCCGCAGGTGTCGGAGGTCGTCCAAAGCGAGCCTGACGCAGTGACCGTGTCGCTTGTTGATGGACCTCAGGCCAATCTCCGGCTCGTTGAACGAGACCACTGGGGAACCACCCTCTTTCTTGCGACAGGAAGCCAGAGCCACCTCACAGCTGTTGCGGAGAAAGCAAAGGCAATTGGCTGGAAAATTGGTGAGGGCGGGCTAACCGCCTGTGATGCCGGTTCCGGAGCTGGAAATGGGTCTCCCGGTGAATCTGGTGTGGACGGCGGTAGGCAGGTTTTCGATTCCGAAGAGTCACTGTACGATTTCGTCGGACTGCAGTGGATACCGCCGGAGCTGCGGGAGGGCGATGGCGAGATAGAGGCCGCAGCCGGTCGCCAGCTTCCCCAACTGATTGCTGGCGAAAATATACTAGGCGAAGTTCACGGCCACACGACCTGGAGCGACGGGAAGTCCCCTGTTGCTGAGATGGCCGAAGCTGCCCGAAGCCGGGGTTATCGATACTGGGCGGTTACCGACCATAGTGTCGGCTTGGGAGTGACCCGAGGCGTTGACGCCGCGGCACTCCTCGAGCAGCGCCGCGAAATCGATGAGGTCAACGACAGGTATGCCGCCGACGGGATCGACTTCAGGCTGCTTCAGGGCACCGAGGTCGAAGTTCTGGGCGACGGAGAGTTGGGACTGCCTGACGAGGTCCTCGCCGCTCTGGATATAGTTGTGGCCAGTATTCACAGCGGACTGCGGCAGGATCGTGAGCGAATCACCGAGCGCTGTCTGAAGGCGGTCAACAACCCACATGTTGACATTCTGGGGCATCCAACCGGCAGGCTATTAGGTCGGCGTCCACCTTCAGAAATCGACTTGGAGCGGGTACTCAAGGCCTGCGCCGAAACAGGGACGGCTGTTGAAATAAACGCCAATCCCGAACGGCTGGATCTCTCCGCCGACCATGCAAGTATGGCCGTTGGCTTGGGCTGCTCCTTGGTCATAAACAGCGACGCACACAGCATTGCCCAGCTGGACCTCATGCGATTCGGCATTCATACGGCTAGGAGGGCCTGGCTGCGAGCAGAAAACGTTTTAAACACCAGGCCGCTTGATGAGCTGCTTGCACTGCTGAAGCGAAATAGATCCGGGAGGAGCCAAAAGTGAATGATGATACCCGGCGACCAGAAAGCGAAACCGAAGAGCCAGTCTTTCAGTCGGATGACAAGGATTCCAGGGCCAGCGAAGCCGAACCGATTTCTGACGGCCCCTTGGCTCCCGTGAATGACTCCGAACCAAGTTTCGCACCAGATACGGATTCAGATAGCACGGGGGCGTCGGAACAGCCAGCTCCCGCGCCGGCGGAACCAGTCTTCTCTGCAGGCGGTGCATCCGGAGCCTCGCAGGACTCCGAATACCGACAGGAGATCCCTGAACCGTCACACGAACCGGCTGAATGGGAGTTCGCTCCAGTCGAACCGGTCTTGACCGAAGAGACCGCAGGGGGATCGATCGAGAACAGTTTCGGACAGCAGGCCTATGAATATCACTCAACCGAGTCTGCGGACGCCAACTGGGTGAACATCGCGCCGGACTCTGATACGGAAGATAAGCCCCGTCTGGAAACGGAGTACAATTTCTTCGACGAGACGCCGGCAGCCCAGGTTGCGGCCGCACCGCCTCCCACTCGTAAACTGGGAAGGACGGGTCCGGTCTGGGTACTTGGTGGATTCGCCCTGGTGCTGATCGCTGGGCTGATCTGGCTGGGCATCACCCGTCTAATGGGAACCTCGGCGAGCAGTACGGTTGCTCCAAGTGAACCGACGGTACAACAGGTTGCTGCCGACGCGCCGACGCCTGAGCCGCCCACAATTACCCCGGGCCCAACACCTACCCCCACGCCTATTCTTCTTCCCATCAATGCCAACGTGACCGTCGCCAACACAGACGGCCAAGGTGTCCTTTTGCGTGCCGGGCCGGGCCGGGCTGGAGAATTCATTCAGACCGTTGAAGAAGGAGAGACTATGGTGGTCCTGGCGGCGGATCCGGAGTCGGAACACGCCGACTATCCGGTATCTCTTGATGGGTACCTTTGGTATAGAATGCGAGTGCCCGGTATGTTGGATGAAGATGGGAACCCTCTCGTTGGCTGGAGTGCCTCCGAATTCTTCCTCGTCGACGTCCAATGACGATTACTTCGCAGGGCAGTTCGCAAGGACTTAATCAGATCGGAAATAAGATTTCAGAGCTGAGAGACCGAATTGCACACCATCAGTACCGCTACTACGTTCTCGATGCCCCCGAAATCAGCGATGCCGAATTCGACTCTCTTTTTCGCGAACTTCGGATTCTGGAAGAACAGAACCCCGAACTGAGTGATCCCAACAGTCCAACTGTGCGCGTGGGCGGGGCGGTCGCAGACCGCTTCCAAAAAGTGCAGCACCAGGTCCCCGTCCTCAGCCTCGCAAACGCCTTCGGCGAAGAGGACCTTCATCGCTGGCGTGACCGCCTTCTGAGTCTTCTGCCTGAGGACGAGCAGGCCCGCCTTGCCTATGTGGTAGAGCCGAAATTTGACGGCCTGACCGTCGTTCTCCAGTTCGACGATGGACAGTTTACACTCGGGGCCACGCGCGGCGACGGTGAGACCGGTGAAAACATAACTCCCAATTTGCGAACCGTCCATCAACTGCCGCTTCAAATTCCAGTTACTGAAGCAAATGGCCGCAGCGGGATGCAACCCCCTGAACGCCTGATTGTACGCGGCGAAGTCTATGTCGAGGAAAGCGATTTCCTCTCCTTCAATCGAGAGCAAGCCGAGAAGGGCGAGCGCACATATGCCAATCCGCGAAACTTCGCTGCTGGCTCCCTGCGACTGCTGGACAGCGGCATCAGCGCCGGGCGTCCCCTAAAGCTCTGGACCTATCAGATCTTCCTCGAAGAGGGCCTCGACCAATCGCCTCCTTCACATTGGGACTCTTTGAAGCACCTGCGAGCATTCGGCTTTCCGGTCTGTGACGAGTCCAGACGCTTCGACGACAGTGAGTGGGAAGAGCTTGTCGGATTTGTAAGCAGCTGGCATGAACTCAGGGAGAGATTGCCCTACGACCTGGACGGCATGGTTGTAAAGGTAGATCTGCTCGCCCATCAGGAGCAATTGGGTTTTACGGGCAAGGACCCTCGCTGGGCTGTCGCCTTTAAGTCCGGTGGTGAGGAAGCAACGACAAAGCTCCTGGACATTGGCGTCAAAGTAGGGCGCACGGGTGCAGTGACCCCCAACGCCGTCCTGGAGCCTGTCTCTATAGGCGGCGTGACCGTGCAGGCCGCCACACTCCACAACGTCGACTACATCGAAGAGCTGGATATACGCATCGGCGACACCGTCCTTGTCAAGCGCGCAGGCGATGTAATCCCTAAGGTAGTACGGCCGATCAAGGACCTCCGCAACGGCACAGAACGGCCCTGGAACATGCCTGCCAACTGCCCTTCCTGTTTGGAGCCCCTGGAGCGCCCGCCGGAAGAAGTTGCTACCTACTGCGTCAACAATGCCTGCCCCGACCAACTGGTACGAAAAGTCGAGTACTTTGTCTCCAGAGGAGCCATGGACATTGTGGGCATGGGTTCCAAACAGGCGGAGCTGTTCGTCGACACGGGCTATGTAAAGACCTTGGCCGACATCTACCGGCTGCCCTGGGTAGAGCTGGAAGAGATCGAAGGCTATGGGGAAAAGCGCATAGGGAACTTGCAACTTGCCGTCGAAGACAGCAAGTCCCGAGGCGCAACGCGCCTGCTAACCGCTCTGGGGATTCGGTTTGTCGGTAACGTGGTTGCCGAGCTGGTGATGTCTCAATTTGACTCAATTCATGAACTCATGGAAGCGGACCTGGAATCCCTCAGCGAGATCGAAGGGGTGGGCCCCAAGATCGCCGAGGCCCTGGTCTCCTACTTCAGACTGAAACCAAACAAGCTCCTGGTGCAATCGCTTGCCGACCTCGGTGTGAGTCTCGCAGATCCCGATCGGAAACAAGAGCCTGTAGCGCAGGCGCAACCATTCTCGGGCAAGACCTTCGTGATTACAGGGACGCTCCCGACATTGAGCCGGGCAGAGGCCAAAGCCCGTATCGAGGCCTGGGGCGGAAAAGTAACAGGCAGCGTCAGCGCAAAAACCGACTTTCTGCTTGCGGGAGAAAAGGCCGGCAGCAAACTGAAAAAGGCGAACCAGTTGGGCGTCCCCATTTTGGCGGAACAGGACCTTCTGCAGGCGGCGAATTCAGAGGAGTGAAAGACCAGGGCGTCAAAGACTTCGTCCTTTTGACGCGCGCTCAGAATCAGAATAGGCCAATTGCTCCTGATTCGATAGAATTCTAAGGGTTGGCTATCGATACGCAGACTCACATTCAAGTACCGAAGGTGGCCGTAAACGATCGTCCGTCCTTGCAACCTTCAGATGCAGTGATACGCATGCTGAAGGACGGTTCAGCTTGCCAGAAAAGAGGTGAGCTGGACTTGGCGGCGCGCAGGTATGCCGGTGCCGCAAAACGTGCCGCTGAACGCGATGATCCCGCCGGTCACGGCCGGGCGTTGGCACAGTTGGCAGCGCTGGAAGAGTCTCGCGGCGAAGTGGAAGAGGCCTGCGGCCACAACCGGTTGGCCCAGGAGCTATTCCTCTCGATAGGGGACGGCGCTGGGCTCGTGCAATCGTTTCGTGTGGACGCCTTCCTGCACCTCCGGCGGAGAGAGCACACCGCCGCCGCCCATAGCTTCGCCAGAGCACTGAGCCTGTCGATGCAGCTAGACGACGGGCTCGTTCTGGCGACGCTGGATCAGGTGGTGCCTGCGGTACGACATCTGATCGACGCGGACGAACTCTCCGCATTGCTCCCGCTTGGGGCCGCTCTCGGCGCAGCGGTGGAGAATCCTGAACCGGAACAGATGCCGGGCCTGGAAGAATTCGTCGAATTGGCGAAAACTTTAGCCGGTGTTCTGGCGCCGCTTGGCGTTATGGCCGCAGAGCCGGGTCTGTCTGACTTGAAACGGCGCCGGTTGGCGGCGCGGTCTACCCACCAGGCATGGCTTGTTGACGCACTCACAAGACGGCGCTGGGGATTGGCTGCTTTGGTTAAGATGACGTTACGGACAAAGCTGCGTTTCCATGAGGAATTGGACTGAAGATCATGAGCGAAATCTGGACCCCGGGCAGCCCACCTCCCTCGCAATCGCCTGGCGGAATCGAGCTTCCAAAGGGGTTTTCCTCCTCCAGGCGCGACGAAAAAAGTCAACCCGAGGCAGACGCCGAAGCACCGGTTCCCGACGACCAGCCGCCAATCCAGGACGGCGATAAGGCGGCGACCCAGCCAGAAGACGCGGCACAGGGCCAGCCGGGCCAACAGCCTGAAATCGACCTGCTCTTCCCACCGACAGGCGCACAGGTCACCTGCCCAAGCTGCGGGGCAAACTACACAGCGGCCGTCTTTACAATTGTCGACCTGGGAGCAAATCCCGAACTGAAGGGGCTCGTATTGGCAGGGCAGATCAACACGGCGGTCTGCAACGCTTGCGGAGCTGGCGGTCCGCTCAGTGTGCCGCTGATGGTCCACGACCCTGAGCACGATTTCCTGGGGGTTGTTGTCCCTGGCCAGGCCAGATTGGACGACATGCAAACCCAGAAAATGATTGGCGAATTGAGTCAGGCGCTGATGGCCCGACTCCCTTCCGACCAGCGCAAAGGCTACATGTTCCAGGCTCAGCAGTTCTTTGAATGGGACTCCCTGATCGAAAAACTTTGGGGATTTGAAGGCGTCACTCCGGAGATGCTACGGCGCCGCCGCGAACAATCGGAGTTGATCGGCAGTCTCGTTCGCCTGGGAGGCGACGAGAGTGCGATGAAAATGGTAGCGGATCGAAATAAAGCGCTGATAGATTCGAGTTTCTTCGTCCTCTTGGGCCAGGTAATCAATGCCGTTGCCGCCGAGGGCCAGACCGAGCAGCACGAAGCGCTCGTTAGCCTGCGAAGCTCTCTCCTTGAGACCACCGAAGCCGGTCAGGAGCTCAAAGCTCTGGAAGAACGGGTCCAGGAGGCGCTCTCCCGCATCGGTCCGAATACGACTCGCGAAGAACTTCTATCCCAATTGCTCAGCTACTGGCAGGAAGGAGAGAACGGCGAGGCAGTTGCTACCGCAATCCTGAATGCGGCTGCCGGGCTCACTGATTACCAGTTCCTTCTCGGACTCGCCGACCGTTTGGAGAACTCCTCCGACCCCGAGGAGCGCTCTGCACTGATTGCCATACGCGAGCGTGTAGTAGAAATTGGCGAGCAACGGAGTCAGAGCCAGCAGGTTGCGGCACAGCAGGTGCAGGCTGTCCTGCAGGAAGTCTTGCAGGCGCCGGATACCGACGCCGCCCTTGAGGAAAATGCGGACCAGATAAACGAGATGTTCCTCGCCGTACTCGCCTCGAATATCAGGCAGGCTGAACAGAACAACGCCGCATTCGCCGCCCAAAGGCTGCGAACCATATACGAGAAGGCGGTCGCAATTTTGGAGGAGCAGATGCCGCCCGAAATGAGGCTCCTGAATCGCCTTCTGTCCGCCCCCGATGAGGGCACAATGCGCCGCCTGCTCCAGGACCATCGCTCCGATCTCTCGCAAGAGTTCGTAGAAGCGATGAAAGGACTTGAAGAACGCTTCAGTCGAGAAGGGAATTCTGCCCTGGCAAGCCGCGTGAGGAGCATTCGAGGACAGGCCGCACTCATGCTCTGACAGAATGAACAGCGCGACAATCTGAAGTCGGAACAGAGCAGCGATTTTGATCGCACAGAATAGAGTGCAGAAGACTAACATGACAGACTCCAAAAGCGTTTCGTGTGAACTGGTAACTTCCGGGACGGAGATCCTGCTTGGTGACATCGTCGACACCAACGCCGCCTGGATCGCGCAGCAACTCAGGGAGATTGGCGTTAATCTCTACTACAAGACCACCGTCGGCGACAACGAGCCGCGTCTGCGCGGCGTACTGGAAATGGCTTTAGCCCGCAGCGACGTTGTCATTGTCACTGGCGGCCTCGGCCCGACCGCGGATGACATCACTCGCGACGCCATCTCCAATGCCACGGGCTGTCCTCTGGAACGCCATCCCGACATCGAAGAGAAGCTCAGGGAGCGATTCGCACGCTGGGGCTACCAGCGCATGAGCGACAACAATTTGCGCCAGGCCCAGATTCCTGAAGCAGCCACCGTGTTGGAAAACCCGGTTGGCACGGCTCCTGGATTTGTCACCTCTGATCGACGGCACGGGAGAGGCGCGAAAGTCATCGCCATGCCCGGCGTTCCCCGCGAAATGAAGCGCATGATGAATGACCTTGTGCTGCCGTTTCTGCAGGAGTTGACAGGTGGGATAGGTGTCATTCGCCGGCGCATTCTGCGAACCGTAGGAATTGGCGAAAGTAGCCTCGACGCCGAGTTGGGTCACCTGATGGACAGTGACAACCCGACGATGGGACTGGCCGCGCACCTGGGGCAAGCCGACGTTCGCATCGCCGCCAGGGCTGCAAGCGCCGACGAAGCCGAAGCTCTTCTCGACCAGATGGAAGAAAAGGTGCGCAATGTTATCGGCAGCTACATATACAGTACGACGCCCGAGGAAACGGTTGAGTCCGTCCTGGCGCGCCTGTTACACAGGGCTGACGCAAGCGTAGCGATGTTGGAAACGGTTTCAGGCGGGGCCATTGCTAAACGGATGAAGAGCGGATTCAGTCCCGACGACAACGTTCGCATCATGGAAGCAAATCAGGACAATCCCCCCTTTCGACAACTGTTGGACCGACCGCCGGCGAGCGATGTTGCTCGGGACCTTGCCCTGAAACTGCGCAAAGAAAGCAATGTGTCCCACGGTCTGGCCGTGATTACCAGCGGCCGGCCGGACGAGACGTTTCACTCCAATCAGGGCGGCGAAACGTGGATTGGCTGCGCCGGCCCCGACCGCACCGAAGTGGCACGCTTCCCCTTCGGTGGTGCAGACCGCCTGACCAATGCCTGGGTAGGGAATCGGGCCATGGATATTCTTCGCCGGCTGCTACTTGACCTGGAAGTATAGGATTGCGGCTAACTCCCAGTGGCGGAAAGAGAAAGGGGGAGATGGAACTGGTCTGACTTCCAGATTCTCACTCATCGTCGACTCTCTTCCCCTGGAACTGTCATCAAGGTTTAGGACGAGGCGCATGCGGTCCGTCCCGTTTGTCCGACCAATTTTTCATCCATGAGACTGCGGCGCAATCTTCCAACTCCTCTGAAGCAGACACGAACTACTGTCCGTCGCACTCTGCCCGCCTTTGTGCGACCATATCTGCTGCTGATTCTTGGCAGCGCAATCTTGCTCAGCTTCTTCATCGTCAACAGCGATAGTGATCCGGTAGACGCTGAACAGACCGAGGTCTCCCATTCGCGCGAGGCGCTTTCGGAAGGGCCCCCTGCCGGCAGCAATGCCGGCGAGTCCGAGGTATCCGCTTCTACACCGCCGCAGAAAAGTCTGCAGTCGTCCAGGGAAGATCCTCCGACCGCCACGCTAACCCCGACCGCCGTTCCCACTGCCACGCCGACTGCCGCGCCAACTGCAACCCCCACTTCTCAACCGACCCCGGTAGTTACCGACCTGGCCAGCACCACCAACGTGCTCATATTGGGCAGCGATCAGCGACCGAATCAGCCCAACTGGCGGACTGACGTAATCATCCTCATGATGATGAACCCCGATCTCGGCGAAGCGGCCATCGTCTCTTTCCCACGAGACATGTACATTGACCCAATCCCAGGGCATCTGTCCAATCGTATTAACGTTATAGATTATCTGGGAGAAATGGACGCGCCGGGAGGCGGCGGTCCCAGGCTGCTCATTAGAATTCTGCAGGACAGGCTTAACATCAAGATCGACAACTACGTCAGGTTTCGATTTGAAGGCTTTGAAAACCTGATCGATGCCTTGGGAGGGCTCAGGATTCATGTAGACTGCTACCTCTATGAGGTCTATCCTGAAGAAGGCATCTTCTTGAATCTGCCGCCGGGCGAGCACCTCTTGAATGGTGAGCAGGCTCTCAGCTATGTGCGTAGCCGGCGGTCAGGCGGGGGAGATCTGGAACGTGCTCGACGGCAACAGCGTGTCGTGTGGGCGTTGCGAAAGCAGCTCGTTGATCAGAACCTGCTACCCCGCGCCTTTAGGCTTTATGACGCTCTTCGCTATTCAGTTGACACCGATATTGGCAAGTGGGACACGGTGAAGTTCGCCCGCTTTGGTCTTTCTTTAGGCGAGTCCGACATTAAGGGGCTTGTATTGGGACCACCCGATGCCATGAGGCCTGGCTGGCGGCAGGAAATGTCGGTATTTATTGTAGACTGGGACTATATCGCTGAAGAACTACGGCGCATTTTCGACCGTCCTCCGTTGATTGAGACGAACACGTCCTTCAGCCCCGACAATCCACAGCCTGACGATGGAGGAGGGTCAGCTCCGGTTTCCAGGACCGAATGTCCCTGAGCGAGGCTCTCCGGCCGGTGCCTCCGGGAATTGATACCGCGTTTCTGGTGTGCTCTTCTGTCCAAAGGATTCAGGAGGTCTTTCTGAGGAGGAACCAGCGTGAAGGGCGGGAAGCCAGGGTGGAAGAGACGCCAATCTCCTCAGCCAGAATCTCCAGCTTGTTGTCAAATAGCGCTGCAACCTCCCCTTCACGCATCCCCTTGGCCCCGGGCCCGTCAGAGATGTTCCTGTCGAATACGTAAAGGTGGAAGTGTCCGCCGCACGTCAATGCCCGGATTACGCCTGCAGCGTATGCGGGCCGAACTTCATCCGGTAGGCTGTGCAGGCAGCCGATATCCAGTGCATATACCGCCCCCAACCTGTCTACAGGAAGTCTGCTGACGTCCGCCTGCACGAAGGTGGCATCGCCTCCCGAATCAGTAAGTACGTGACGGCCTGTGGAATCTCGCCTGCGAACTGCCAGCTGCAGCGCCTGCCCTGAGAAGTCGAACCCAATTGCGCATAGTCCTTGCCTCGCCAAAAAGAGCGTGTTCAACCCTGTGCCACACCCGATATCGAGAGCAAAAGCCCCAGCAGCCGGCTTGGGCTGCTCTTCCCAGAATCGCTGAACTTCCGGTGGCGTTATTCCGGTATCCCATGGCGTCTGTCCGCTGCGGTAGCGTTCATCCCAGTGGGCCCTAAGGTCCTGCCCGTTCTCCGATTGCATGAGCCTGTCCAGTCATCTGTTCTTGCTGTGAATTGCGCGCCAGAGGCAGGCTCGCTCTAGTCGTGATCATTCTACCTCGTCAGAGGACCCCGCACTTTCGTGTGCATATCCTCGGGCTTCCTCAAAGCTCTCAAAGTCCTCAGTTATAAAGTCGATGATCCTTTCGGCAAGGACTACAGGTGACTCGATCATGGGACTATGGCCGATTCCCCTCAGTATTTCGAGGTTGGACGCCCCGGGGATAGCAAGGAGGGAGCGCGTGGCAGCATCTCTTTCGACGATTACATCCTCTGTTCCCAGCAGTAGGAGTGTCGGTAGTGTCAACCTGTGCGCCTCCTCCACACGATTCCAGCGCCCCAACGCCTCTGCCACTGCGGTGAAGGCGGCGGGAGCCATGGCAGCGGCATCATCCACCAGCTGCTCAAAAAAGCCTTCAAACTCCGTCTCTGACATAGTCGGAGGAGGAGCCGAGGGGAAGAGCGTAGAGAGGGCCTGCTGCAACATAGTGCGATCGTCTCGCATCTGAGAGAGTAGCTGTAGCCCTTGTAGCGGTGTGAAAGCCCCTTCGATAGGCACGCTGTCGACAAGAATCAGGCTCCGCAACCTTCGGCCATAGCGCAAAGCGTATTCGATGGCGATGGCGCCCCCGCTGCCGTGTCCTACGAGATCGAAGTCCGACAGGCAGAGGGCTTGGACCAGTTCGGCGACATCTTCGGCCTGGTCTTCGATTTCATAGCCGTCCTGTGAAAGCGTGCTCTGGCCGCAGCCTCTTAAATCAGGTGCAATTGCATAGATGGAGTCTGGCAGAATGGCGAAGAATGGTTCCCACCAGCGGCTGGTGGCGTGTGAACCGTGGAGTAGAAGGAGAGGGACTCCGTCTGTGCTCCCGGAGATACGGATATTGAAGGTCAAGCGGTTTGTATGAACTGTGTTCATTTGATTAATTCATGTAGTGACAGCTGACATCCAACAGCAATAATAACCCCATAGTCAGACCCTCCTCCCCATTTCTCGACTCGCTTCATCTTCTTCAGGAACAAATATTAACAACAACGCCGCCGCGGCCGGTTGCAGCCGGGGACCCTCAACGCGACCAACTTCCTCTTCGGCAAAAATGAATCCGCCCTGGATTACCGTACCATCCGGTTCGAGCCAACCTAGAGTTCCTCCCTGGAAGAGCCCATGACTATGGATGACGCCCCCGGTCAAAACCCTGCCCAGCTCCTTCTCGTCGAATTGAGTTGTGCGAAAGATTCGCCAGCCAGCGTCATCCCGTTCGCATCGACCAATCCTGATGCACTGACCCCAGCGTGAACGGAAGATCACATCCCCGCAGATATATCCAACAGCGTCCTCGCCACTGCTGCGGGAACGATAGATCGTCGTGCGTTCGTCTTCCGATGCCAGTTGGGAATCCATGCGCAGATTCTATCACCTTGATGGAGCGTTCACAATGCATTGGTCCTTCGCTTAGCCACTGCTAGAGAGAAAGGAAGGACGGCAATAGCCCTCACCTTCCCGGAAAGAGCGGTTTGCGGCTCAGGTCATGGAGTAGTACGGCGGCCGCGTTTCTGCCGGCAGCACCCATTATTCCTCCGCCTGGGTGTGTACTTGCTCCCGTTAGGTAGAGACCCTTTGCCGGTCCTCGATAGTTGCTCATCCGAATCGAAGGTCTAAAAGTGAGCATCTGGCTGACTGACATTTCAAGATGCATGACATTCCCGCGCAGCAGTCCCAACTCCCGTTCCAGCCATAGCGGCGTCTGCACAAGCCTGCCGACTGCGGAGGAAGCCACATTAGGGGCATACTCGGCCAGTTTAGCCAGCATCCGATCTGCCACTTTGTCGCCAACGTCGTCCCAGCTTTCGCCGGTTGCCAGTTCATAGGGGAAATACTGTCCCCACAAGAAGAGCACGTGTTTTCCTGGTGGCGCAAGGGTTGGATCGACAGCGGAAAAGGTCATGGCGATCAGGGCCGGATCTGCGGATGGACGACCTGAAAGATAGTCCCCGTAGGCGCGCTCCAGGTAATCCAGGTCTGGACAGATAAACTGCAGGGCCCTGTGCTCTGGGAGGGGAGGGCCGTCGTCCGTTCCCTCGACGCCACTGTAGTCTGGCAGCTCACTCATGGCAAACCGCACCATCATGCCGAACCCGTTTCCAGTTTTTGGTCTCCTCGAAGACTTCACCCGCGCCGAGGGGACCTGGCCAGCCAGGAGCTCAAGGGTCGTATGGATGTGAGCGCCGGAAACAACAGCCCGTCCGGCCGTGTGAATCTCACCGTCAACCGTGCGAACGCCGACTGCTCTCCCGTTTTTCACAACGATCTGGTCAACAGCGGCAGAAGTCTCGATCGTACCCCTGTGCGATGAGATCATGCGCGCCAGTGCTTGCGTCAGCATGCCTGAGCCGCCCCGCGGCCTCTTAACCCCGGAGTGGTGATACATGGGGTGCCAAAGTGCAAAAGGGGCGCTGATTCGCTCACCAGGCGGCGGCCCGGACTGTGCCGCCATCCAACCGATGACTGCCTGAACGCGAGGAGAAACGAACGCCTTGCGAAGCAGCCGTCCGTAACTACCAAGTACTGCCGGCAGGCGGAAACGCAGGTCCTTATGAACTTCGCTCTGGAAAATCAGGGTCTTGGCGACGTTGAAGGGGGTCGGAGCCTGCAGAAAGGTCTCCACCATGGCCTCCGCCATCGGCCCCCAGTCCCGATTGAAGGCACGGTAGTTCTCGGCATCTTCATATGAAACTTCCGCGATGCTGTCGCAAGTCCTCTCGACGTCCTTCCACACAAATATCCGCTCACCGTCTGGGAAGGGTGCAAAAAAGAGGGGATCCAAGTCGATGTAGCTGAGGCCGTACTTCTGCAGGTTGAGGTCGCGAACAATTGGAGTGTGGTGTATCAGTATATGGGCGCTTCCTCCTAGGTCGAAGCGATAGCCGGGAAAAACCTCTTCCGTGACCACCGCGCCGCCAACGGCAGGACGTCGCTCAAGCATCCCGACGCGGTAGCCGGCCCTGGCCAAATATCCCGCGCACACAAGCGAATTATGGCCCGTTCCAACGAATATTACATCAAAGTCGGGCATCTTCAGAGGAGTATTCCCAACGACAGCAGCAGACTGAACTGCAGTGATAGCTGCGCGGTCGCTGCCAGTACTGAATTCAGTTCCTTCCCTTGGGCCGAATAGACGGAGGAGGCCCTGCGGACGGCCAGCGGCAGGCTGATGAGAGGAAACAGAACGGCAGGACTAAAACTGAATTCCAGCCAGAGCAGGAAGGTAACAGAGTAGGCCAGGATGATCAATGCAAGGTACTGGCGCCTTGTATTCCCTGCGCCGATCAGGACTGCCAGCGTGCGTTTGCCTGCCCGGGCATCGGTCTCGATATCTCTCAGATTGTTAACGACGAGGATTGCGGTGATCAGAAAGCCAACCGGTGCGGCCGCAACCAGAGTGGCTAAATGCAGGGTTCCCGCTTGCACGTAGTAAGTTCCACCCACAGCGGCAAGACCGAAAAAGATGAAGACAAACAGATCTCCAAGCCCATGGTAGCCAAAAGGAAAGGGGCCTCCCGTGTAGAGCAGAGCGGCGAAAATCGACGCCACACCTATAACCAGGATCGGCCAGCCGCCAACAAGAGTCAGAAAAACGCCGTCCAAAACTGCCAGGGAGACAACTACGGCCATGCCCAGCCGCAGTTCCCTGGCGGTTAGTAGGCCGGCCGCCATCACACGGGTGGGGCCAACGCGCTCTCGCGTATCGACGCCCTTGACATAATCAAAGTAGTCGTTGGCGAAATTCGAAAGAATCTGTAGGAGGAGTGCGCCCGCGGCAGCGGCCAGCGCAGGCATGAGCGAAAACTGCCCGTCAGCCCACGCGAGCGAGGTCCCAACCAATACCGGTGCGATGGCAGCAGCGAGGGTCCTGAGCCGGCATGCCAGCAGCCAGATTTGCCATTTTCGTTGCTTTGCCTCGTGTCCTGAGGAGCGCTTCAACTCTTCGGAGGATTTGTCGCCAGTTGAAAGGTCCCGCTGAAGGTCGCTCATGTTTAGTACGGCAGGGGGAGTTGCCCGGACCCGCTACGCGTGCCTCATGCGCCGTACTGTCCGCGCGATTCGCAGTCCTAGCCAAAACAGACCGGCCAGTACAAACATGGAACCATACTCGATGAGAGGAATTCGTACCACTTCATTGAGCCTGTGCAAGCCCATATTACCGTATACGAAGAGGGCCGAGCCGACGTATCCGCCAAGAATGAGCAGACGGCTCGGCAGCGACAGTCCCAATCCATTCATCTGCGTTACGACCAGGATGCCTCCAAATCCGAAAAAGAACATGGGCCAGAGGCCATTGCCTTGCATGACAGCAACAAGAGTCCCGTGAACCAATACGGTAAACTCCAGTGCGAATGTCCACCACCGGTTTGTGTGTATGCGCGTATAGAATAGGCTGCCCTGAAGCAACAGCAGGAACATGTAGAAGAATCCGATCAAGTGACCGGAAGTAGAGACCATGGGGTGATACCAAAAGGTGTAAATAATCGCCCAGGCGAAGAAGTAGCCGTGGTAGGTGCGGGCAAAGCGAACGACCTCCTTTGGAAAGGGAACCTTTTTGCCGAAAAACTGGCCCCGCCGATTGTTCTCCATCAACAGGATCCAGACGAGCATCACAATGACGGCGCCCTGGCTACTGGAAATAGAGGTGTCCTGGGCAAGCCCGTCATACCAGAGGTGCGTCTGAATCAGGTGAAGGAAGATGAAAAAGGCGTTGGCAGCCAGTGCCCAAACATTGACCTTGTGCAGACCCTTCGTATAGCGATGTTTGCTGAGAACCTGAGCATAGTAAATGATCGCCCAGATAACTAGCTGATGGGCAAGATAAAACCCCCAGGAGGTCACCCGCGTCCAGAAAGTAGGGGTAGGCAGTTTCCAGTAGTACCAGGAGTAGCCGGTATCCGGCAGAAGCTCGATTCCTGCCAGGCGATAGTCCAGCGCCCAGATTAGAAGAGTGAAAAGCCCACTGAACGCTATTCCGGCCCAGAGAACTCTTGAGGACGAAAGCTCGGAGAAGCCTTCGGTTCTAGAACTTCGCGATTCGTCTCTCTTGACGCGCTGTGTTTGCCCTGGCTGCTCAGCCGCTTGTTTCCGCATGCGATGTTAACCCACAGTGAACCTGACTTCAAAGCATACGCGTCTATCGAAGATTTTCACCAAGATCAATCCTTTCATCCTGAGCACATCTTAAAGCAGATCACGCAGTGCTGCAACGGGATCGGGAAAAGCGAACTGGTAACCGGCTTCCTGTAAACGTAGCGGGACTGCCCGCTGGCCGTCCAACAGCACAGTCGACATCTCGCTGAAAAGGGTTCGCAAGGCAAGAGATGGAGTCGGCATCAGTGAAGGTCTTCCCATTACTCCTCCAAGGTGGCGCACAAACTCCTTGTTGGTAGGTGGATTGGGAGCTGCGAGATTATATGGACCGGATGCCTGCTCGTCTTCCAGAAGGAAACGGATGGCGGCCACTTCGTCGTCAATGTGGATCCAGGGGAAATACTGCCTACCGCTGCCCAGAGGCCCACCGGCAAACAGTCGGAAGGGAAGCGTCATCTTGGGCAGGGCGCCGCCCTGTGCACTGAGCACAACTCCTGTCCGAATGACAACGCGCCGTACACCCAATGATTCAACCTGCTCGGTCGATGCCTCCCAGTCTTTGCAGACACTCGCCAGGAAATCTGAACCTGGTGAGGCTTCCTCGGTGATTACCTGATCATCGCCGGGCCCGTAATACCCCACCGCCGACGACTGAATCAGCACTCTTGGAACCGTTCCTGAGTCTTGAATTGCTGACACGAGCGCCTGACCGGATCTGGTTCGACTCCCTCTTATCAGCTCTTTTCTGGCCGGGGTCCAGCGGCCCTCGGCAATTCCTGCACCTGCAAGATTGACAATAGCGTCCACTTGGGACACTTGCTGGCCCCAGCCAGCTACCGTCTCTCCGTCCCACTCCTCGTAATTGACGCCTTCCGGCGCTTGGGCCTGCCGTCGTCCAGCCGACCTTGTCAAAATCGTGACTTCATTCCCGCTTTCGACCAGACTCCTCGACAGGGCGGATCCGATCAGGCCCGTGCCTCCAGTGATCAAAATTCGCATCAGTGCCTCCTTGCCGTTTGTGTCTCCCTCGAACACAAAAGCGTGCGGTTCACTGCCAACCACCTTTCATAGACTAGGCCCAGACGCTCAACCCCAATTCAAGTGGATGAATGAGGGCAGGGTGGTGGGGACGCGCTCGCACGCCGATACTGTACTTGCCGGTTTCCTCCGGAACGAATATCCCTCGGTACTGAACGCTGCTATCGTGCAGATCGCTTCCGAGATCCTGGTTCGTCGGCTCGACCAACTGCATGGAAAGTGACTGAAGAGCGACCGGGTGATGCTGCTCCGAATTCGGCGCCACTCTCTCCTCGCCGTCGGAGGCGGCGAATGTAACCAGTTCAACGGCAATGTCACTGGCAGAGAGCCGTCCCGTCCAGACCCGGGCCTCTATCTCTATAGGATCACCGGTCATTGCCTGCGGAGGAGGAAGATCCGTTACTGCCACGGAAACGGCCTGCCATTCACTCCGTATATACTGCTTCCAGTGCGACAAATTGCGTGCAGATTCCCCGAAGTTGTCGCGGTATGACCTGCTGCTGGACATGGCCGGTACATAGAGCGATCGGGTATACTCCGCCAGCATCCGGCGCATGCTAAATTTCGGGCCGCAGGACCCAATCGCCTTCCGCATCCGTCCTGTCCACACAGAGCGGTGATCGTAGTATTCAGGCACGATCTCATCTTCCAGAATCGTGTAGAGACTCAATGCGTCGGCCTCATCCTGAGTTTCCTCGTCTTTGTACTCCCGTTCTTCACCAATCGCCCACCCGTTTTCGTCGTCGTATCCCTCCCTCCACCACCCGTCAAGGACGCTGAAATTGGGCGCCCCATTGATCGCCGCCTTCTGACCACTTGTTCCGCTGGCCTCAAGGGGACGGCGAGGCGTATTTAGCCAGACGTCCACCCCGCCGACCAAGTGGCGGGCTACATTTATGTCATAGTTTTCGATGATGGCGATCTTGCCAAAGAAGCCCCGCTCTTGGCTTAACCGGTAAATTCGCTCGATCAAAGCCTTGCCGTAGTCGTCGGCAGGGTGAGCTTTGCCGGCGAATACGATCTGTACTGGGCGGTCAGGATCGTTGAGGATGCGTCTGAGGCGCTCTTTGTCATGAAAAATGAGCGTCGCACGCTTATAGGTGGCGAACCGGCGTGCAAAGCCCAGGGTCAGTGCATTAGGGTCGAAGACGTTGTCGAGCCTCGCAACCTTCCAGTGACCTTCTCCAAGACGCAATTGCTGCCTCTTCAGACGCATGCGCAGGAAGCCGACCAGCTTTTCCTTGCAGGACTGATGGGCCGCCAGCAATTTCTGGTCGGGCACACGCTCGATTTCTCTCCAAGCGCCGGGGCAATCCACTTCCTCAAGCCATTCTTCTCCAAAATAGCTGTCGAACAGCGCACGCTTCTCCGGAGCCAGCCATGATTCCGTATGCACCCCGTTTGTAATGTGGCCGATCGGCACTTGTTCTTCTGGTGTACCCGGCCACAGATGCCCCCACATCCGCCTGGAGACCTTCCCGTGCAGTGCGCTCACGCCGTTATGATAGGCGCTCAATCGAAATGCCAGGACGGTCATGCTGAACTCCGCTCCCCACCCATGCTCATGCCGAGCCAGTGCCAGGAAACGTTCACGATCGATGCCCATCTGACCCCAGTATTGCCAGAAAAACTTGTCGACCAGTTCCAGGGGAAATGCGTCATGACCGGCCGCCACGGGCGTATGGGTTGTGAAAATGTTGGCCGAGCGCACGATCTCTGCCGCTGCGTCGAACTCCATTCCCCCCTGTACCAGCTCACGGATGCGTTCCAGACTGAGGAACGCGCTGTGCCCTTCGTTCATGTGCCATACTGTAGGTTCATAGCCGAGGGCTCTCAATGTGCGCACGCCGGCGATGCCCAGCACATACTCCTGGCTGATACGCATTTCACTATCACCGCCATAAAGCCTGGCACTTAATTCTCTATCCTGTTGGGCATTTTGCTCTACGTCCGTATCCATCAGATATAGAATCACCCGACCCACTTGTATCTTCCATACCTTGGCATAGACTGTTCGTCCAGGGAGATCGACGTGGACGACAACAGGATTGCCATCCGCATCAACAGCCTGCGTTGCAGGCACTTCAGAGAAGTCGATCTTTTCGTAAATCGCTTCCTGTCCACCCTTGGCGTTGATCTGTTGCGTAAAATAGCCCTGGGGATATAGAAAGCCGATCCCGACTAATGGCAAGCCCATGACACTTGCCTCTTTGCAGTGATCTCCACTGAGGATTCCAAGGCCTCCACTGTAGAACGGCAGCGCTTCATGCAGTCCGAACTCTGCACTAAAGTAGGCGATCAACTCGTTCTGCTTACCGGGATAGTGGCGCTTGAACCAGGTGTCGGCCTCCTTCGCCATATAGGCGTCGAACCGTTGAAACACTAAGTTGTACCTTCGCAGATAGTCATCGTCACGAGAAGCGTCCTGCAGACGTTGCAGCGACACGGTACGAAGAAACTTGACCGGATTCTCACTGACCTTCTCCCACAATTCGTTGTCTATCGATTCGTATAGTACCTGTGCATCCGGATTCCAGGTCCACCAGAGATTGTATGCCAGTTCCTGCAACCGAGAGATGGCCTCTGGAAGAGGAGGATGTACGGAGACATTGGCTACTATTTTCACAACAAGATGCTCCTGACGCGATGGTGCTGCGAACTACCTCTGGATAAACTGAGCCGCGGCAGCATCGACGAGCCATCTCAGCTGCCCATCGGATGGCTGCACACCCTGCACTGGAAGTACCTTGGGCTGGTGAGAGCCCATCAATACTTTGTTCAGAGTGGGGGCTTTAGAAGCGCCGCTGACCAGAATCAGGACGTGACGACCAGCATTGAGAAGTGGGTAGGTGAAGGTCAGACGAAACGCATCGGATTTACTGACGTAGTCTGCCGCAACAAGCCGGTCTGTTACATCCAAAGCCTGGGAGCCGGGAAACAGGCTGGCTGTGTGACCGTCGTCCCCCATACCCAGCAGGATCAAGT
The DNA here is from genome assembly GCA_022821585.1 of Caldilineaceae bacterium. Taxonomy (GTDB): domain Bacteria; phylum Chloroflexota; class Anaerolineae; order Caldilineales; family Caldilineaceae; genus Bin5. Next base: position 29,692 of record JAJEDI010000038.1, on the reverse strand, counting down.
CGAAGCGAGGGATGCCGGTTTCGTCAGCCTGTACGAATTCGCGAATGGTCGACTCGTACTCTTGCGCCGCCTTCTCGGGCTGGGACTCCCCGGACATGCGGGCTACGAGTCCCGGCCTTTTCGGCAGTTTGTCCAGCAAAGTTTCCCGTACCAGTCGAAAGTTGCTGTCCGAATGATCGGGAGGAACACAACGTTCGTCGCTCCAGAAGATTCGGCATCGCTTCCAGTCGATGTCGGAATCTTCGGCAAGTAACTCGTAAACTGGGCCGGGGGTAGAGCCGCCCGCGAGAGCGATATTGAAGACACCCCTCTGCCCAATACTGATCAACGAGGCGGCCGCGATCATCCCAGTTGCCGTTAGGGCGAAATCCGGCTGGCCGGGCTGGACAATGACGCTGCCCGACCGATGAAGAGCAGTCCTGAGCCCGAGGACCTGCCCACTGTCCAAGTCTTGTCCATGCCTAGTGGAAACTCCCCTGCTATGAGATGGCGATCCAGGAACTTTTTCGGTCATTCCATTCCCCTCACTTTAAGCTCGCTCTTGGATGCAATCCTAATCTATATCGAATGTAGATACTGGTATCTGAATTCCAAACTTGATTGGAGCTCATCCTGACTGTTCTGTTTCGTGCCTATCGGTACGGGCTTACGGGCCGCCCCAGATTCCAACTGAAACACATCAAGCGTTGCCCCTTCTCTGCTACGGTCGTAGCCTACTTTTCCAAAAGCCGTGAACGGCCTCTCCATTGCATGACCTCCGGCTAGTCCGGTTCTTGCTCTTTCAGACTATGAGGATTGCGTTGGGTTTAAAGATACAAGAGTGGAGAGCGGCTACTTCTCAAGCCCGCTCTTGACAGACAATCGCCTTCGAAGATGTCCCGCCTTCAGTCTCTGTCACAGGTCTAGCCGCGGTCACGCACAGCCTTTTCGGGCGAGAACAGTGGTAAAGTCTTTGGAAGTGCCGAGGGATATGCGGTTAACCTGCGGCTCTCTCATTCGGTAACCCAATGTTGTCCTTCCTTTTCCAACAGGGAGTCGGCCTCACTGGGACCCCATGTGCCCGCCGGGTAGTGGGGCAGACGGAATGGTTTCCTTCCGTTTGCCGTCAGTTCTTCCTGCATTCTCCACCCATCCAGCACTTGCGTGATACGCTGCCACGCCAGCTCCACCTCATCCCTCCTGGTAAAGAGCGTGGAGTCGCCCAGGACGACATCCAACAGAAGACGCTGGTACGCGTCCGGCGGTTCGCCAAAGCTGTGACCGTAAGTAAATTCCAGATTGACCGGCGTGAGATTCACGGAAGGGCCAGGCCTCTTAGCCAGCGTCTTGAGCGTGATCCCTTCGTCCGGTTGGATACGCATGGTCAGAACATTCCGACTCAGACTGTCGCCGTTCCAACGAAGGCCTTGCGCGGTAGAGCGAACCCCTGCTTCAATCTGGGCCCCGGAGTTATCGAATCCTTCGGCTGAGTCGAATAGCAAATGAGGAGCGCGACGAAAGGTAACAGAGATTTCGGACGCCTTGCGCGGTAGGGCTTTGCCAGTGCGTAGATAGAAGGGAACGCCCTGCCAGCGCCAGTTATCGATTTCGAGGCGCCAGGCCACATAAGTCTCTGTCGTGGAATCGGAGGCGACACCGTTCTCGTCGAGATAGGCTGGGACCGGACGTGTAGCTGCCGTGCCAGCACCGTATTGGGCACGGACTACATATTCAGGAACTTCCTCCGGCTGTAAAGGCCGGATTGCCTGAAGCAGATTGACTTTTTGGTCGCGTACAGCTTTGGCGTCAAAGGCGATCGGCGGCTCCATCGCCGTCAGAGAAACGAGCTGCAGCAGATGGTTTTGCATCATGTCACGGAGCGCGCCGGATTTCTCGTAGTATCCGCCCCGCCCCTCAACACCTATACTTTCGGCCACCGTGATCTGCACATTGTCCACGTAGTTGCGGTTCCAAATCGGCTCGAAAATCCCATTTGCGAACCGAAATACGAGCACATTCTGTACCGTCTCTTTTCCCAGGTAATGATCGATACGATAGACCTGGTCTTCGTTAAAGACGGAAAGAACATGATCGTTAAGTTTGTGAGCACTCTGCAAATCGCTTCCGAAGGGCTTTTCGATGACAACTCGAGTCCAACTCTGCTTGCCGGCAGGCTCAACGAGGCCGGCAGCTCCGAGACGGTTGATGATTGGCTCGTAGACAGTAGGCGGAGTAGACAAGTAGAAAAGTCGGTTACCACCTATGCTCCAATGCTCCTCCAAAGTAGTAATGCGTTCGCTAAGGCGCATAAAGCCTTCGGTGTCGTCATATTCCCCAGAAATGTAGAACAGACGCGAGGCAAAAGCTTCCCAGTCCGCATTTTGAAACTCGACTTCCGGATTGGCCAGCATACTGGTTCGAGCCCGCTGGCGCATGTCGTCATCGCCCAATGGAGATCGGGCATAGCCAAGGATAATGAAATTTGGAGGCAAGAGCCTCTGCTGAGAAAGCCTATAGATTGCGGGCAGGAGTTTACGGTTCGCCAGGTCGCCGGAAGCACCAAAAATCACCATCAACGCAGGCGGCGTTACCTGAAACTGCTCGTGAATGTCAGGGGCCTCTTCCAGAACAATTCCTTCGCTCATTTTAGCTCGCCTCTCAAACTGATGCCCGTTGCCTAATCCTCAGACCGGCTTCAAGAAAGCAAATCATCAACTTGATCGTGGAAATGCAATCACGGGTGAGCGGACAGCAACTTGAAGCGGCAAGTCCGGTACGTATGCGTCGGATGGGCCCAAACGCGCCGTGAGAAAGGTACCCGTTGGGAGCTGCACTGTTATCAGCTGATCGTGGCCGAAAAAGAGCGTATGTCGGACTCTGGCCGCAGGCAGGCCGGGCTGTGCTGCTAGGAGCTCGACATTCTCAGGCCGAAGCAATATGTCTACCGGACCTTTAATCTGCTGGCGCGCAGCCAGAATCCCTATTTCGCACTCAATCGTATCTCCGTGCGCAACTCCGGGAAGGAAATTGGCATCTCCGATGAACTCGGCCACCGAGCGAGTGGCGGGGCGGGAGTACAGTTCATGAGGAGAGGCCACCTGCTCAATGCTACCGTTCAGCATGACCGCGACTCGGTCCACCAAACTCAGCGCCTCCTCCTGATCATGCGTGACGAAGATCGCAGTTGTCTTGGCTGCATGAAGGATTTCGCCCACTTCTGCGCGTACGCGAGCACGCAGGCCGGCGTCCAGATTACTGAAAGGTTCGTCCAACAGGATTAAGGCTGGATTGGGAGCCAATGCCCTCGCAAGAGCGACTCGCTGCTGCTGGCCTCCGCTGAGTTCGTGCGGCATTCGCCCTTCCAAGCCTGCCAACCCTGTCAACTCAAGAATCTCACGGGTGCGCGCAGTCCTGTCCGTCGCCGTCATGCGGCGTAACCCGAACTCAATGTTTGCCAGGACACTGACGTGGGGGAAAAGCGCGTATTCCTGAAAGACCATGCCGATGCGTCGCTTCTCAGGCTGTACGTGCACCGCGTCACCTGCCACTAAGGTTCCATCAATCTCAATGGCGCCGGCATCTACGCGTTCAAACCCGGCGATGAGCCGCAATGTCGATGTCTTTCCGCAACCTGACGGACCAAGAAGGGCGACGAACTCTCCCCGGTCCACGGTCAAGGATGCATCGTTGACAGCCAGAACGGAGGCGTCACCGGTGCCAAACTGTTTGGAAATGCCTTGCAAATGAAGGCCTGGTGGCATCTCTTGCCGTCGACTCATGGCTCGAATCGAATTTATACGGCGGCCGCTGACCTACCTTAGCCGCTGACTACTTCCTTTTCTTCCTGCATGAGCACAAGAAAAATGCTGAACGCTGACATCGCCAGAAGTACAAGCGCGGGCGCGGCCGCACGCGTAAAAAAGGCTTCATCTGTAGCAGACCAAATCTGAGTTGCCAACGTCGAGAAGCCCGTAGGACTCAGGAGCAGGGTGGCCGGGAGTTCCTTCACGGTCGTTAAGAAGACGAGAGCCATCCCTGCCAGAACACCCGGCCGCACGATGGGCGCGGTAATCCTCCTGAAAACTGCGCGGTTGCCCAAACCCAAGCTGCGTCCCGCCTCTTCCAGCCGGGGATTCATCTGAAGCAGGCTAATCTGCATCGCCCCCATGGCTTGTGGCAGAAAACGGACGACGTAGGCGAAGACAAGCATCCACAAAGTCTGGTATAGCCACGGCGCGAAATTCGCCCCCAAAAATACCAGGCTGAGCGCGATAACGATTCCGGGCAGACCGTAACCCAGATACACTGCCCTTGCAGCAAATGACATGAGTCGTCCGCCCATCCTGACCGCGGCATAGGCTACGGGAAGTCCCAAAATCGCTGCGGCAATCGCGGCCAGTGCACCTGCACGAAAACTGTTGAGCGTGGCCGCCCAGACCGGCGCAAGCGATTCACCCGATGCAAGACCGCGCAGCAGCCAGTACAGTATTACGCCGGTAGGCAGAACCAAGGCAGCCATTACAACTGCCCCGCAGAATGCAAGCGCCAGCCACTTCCGGCGGGCAAGTTCTATGCGCTTACGCGGAGCAGCTACCCCGGCACTACTGCGGTAGTATCGCGGTCGGCCTTTCCCTCTGCTGTTCCTTTCCAGCAGCAACAGTATAATCGTAAACACGATCAGCGCCAATGACAGGAGTGAGGCGACGTTTCGATCAAAGCTACTCAGATACTGAACGTATATGGCGCGCGTAAAGCTATTGAACCTCAATAGCGAAACCGCCCCGAAATCGCTGAGCGTGTAGAGAGCCACAAGCAACCCGCCTGCGGTGATTGCCGGCCGCAGATTTGGAATTGTCACTCTCAGAAATGTTTGTAACCCGTTGTACCCAAGTGAACGCGCCGCTTCCTCGACCGACGGATCAAACCTGTGCAACGCAGCGCGTATGCTCATGAAAATATAGGGATAAGTAAAGAGCGTCAGGACCCACAACGCTCCTGTGAATCCATATATCGAAGGCAACCTCTCCACGCCCAAGGGAGAGAGAAACTCTTGTAGAACTCCGCGGGGCCCAAACATGGCAATCAATGTGTAGCCGCCCACATAACTTGGGATCACCAGTGGCATCATCGCCAATACCGTCCAAATCCTCCACCCAGGCAGATCGGTCCTTTCTGTAAGCCAGGCAAAGGGCAGGGCAAGCAGAAGTGACAAAGTGGTAACGCCGCAGACGAGAATGAGGCTGTTCCACATGATGGCCAGCATTCGTGTGCGGCCCAACAGGCCCAGGACCTCAGTCCAACCGACTCCTCCAGCTCTGAATATCAGATAGGCCAGCGGCAGCAGCATCGCGAGGGCAATAAGAAGGACCAGCCCTCTGAAGAAGAATCCGACGTATCGTTGAACAGTCGACCGGGCCGCATCACCTTCACGACTGAGAGGCCCTGACGAATACGCCTTCCGTAGGACCTGAAAAGCTATGCTCCTCCTCGGGTGTTCCGTCGAACCGCTCTCACCACTCATCTAGACACAGACCTCGACATTGCTGAGTCGGGCTCACTTTCATTTCCGTTCTTGCAGGCCGTATTGCCGCATTATCGATGGCCAGAACAGCCAGACAAGCCCGATGGCCGGCTGAAAGAGGGGAAAATAGCCGTAGTCGGCGCCAAAATGCCGCCAGACAGTTCTTCCTACTACTTCGGGTATGACCAGGCTTAAGGAACCTACTATTAGAGTGAGGAAGGTCTCAAAAAGGAGAACGCCAACCGAGAGCCGCCAAGCCCAACGCCTCCTGTAGGCGAAACCAATTGTCGCGGTCAGGTAGCAGATTGCTGCCACAAAACTCAGAGTTGGCGCCAGATAGTTGACTACGCCTTCCTTCAGGAAGAGCTGAAACAACGCCCGGACGCCTGTAGAAACCGCCAGTAGAGGGTAAGAAACGGTCAAAATGTAGCCAAGGACGGAGACCAGCTCCGTCGAGCCAGACTTTGCCGCCGCTTGGCCGGACTCGTCCTGAGTTCTAGCCATATAAACTGAAACTGCAGCAGTTAGTATTGCGTTACACTCAACTACCTACAATCCGTTGTCCCTTGTCCAACAGCCAGTCTTCGATGATCGCTTGGGCCTCACAATAGTTTCGGACTACTGGCAGGTCGGGATGGTCGTCAGTCACGTTGGCCGGAGGGTCGAATAGAACTCCCACATCGGCCCTTTTCAGCATAGCAATGTCGTTATAGGAATCGCCCAATGCCAATGTCTGATAATTGAGGCCATGAAAAGCCGAAATCGCCCTGCGCTTGGACTGGTCTAGACGGAGACGATAGCCGGTAATTGAGCCCCCCGCATCAACTTCGAGAGAGTGACAAAAAATAGTCGGATAGCCAAGCTGAGCCATCAGGGGTTTTGCAAATTCGTAAAACGTATCGGACAGAACGATAAACTGCGCACGCTCGCGAATCCAGTCGACGAACTGGCCTGCACCGGGCAAAGGGGCGATGGACGCGATCACTTCCTGAATATCCTGCAAACGAAGATTCCGCTCCTTCAGGATCTTCAGCCTCATCTGCATCAACTGATCGTAATCGGAAACGTCTCGCGTGGTTAGGCGCAACTGCTCAATCCCAGTCTTCTCTGCAAACGCGATCCAGATTTCAGGAACGAGAACGCCTTCCAAATCGCTCGCTAGCAAGCGAGGGCGTGTATCAGCCAATTATGACTCCTCTCAATAGGTCATATGTTCGTCAGCTAGGTGATTAACCCGGTTCGTATAGCGAACAGTCACTGTCAGTTGCCCCGACATTCGGGTTGATGAAAAGTCGACCCGCGTGACACCTGTATTGTGGTGGTTGAAGTAGAGATCATTGCTCGGTAGCCGGCCCAGGAGCGCCTTCAGAAGACAGTCCATAAATGTGCCGTGACTGACGGCGGCAATGCTTTCATCCTCCTCCGCTTCAATTGCCATTCGGTGCAGTTCTTCCGCCACCCGCACGGCACGAGCATAACATGAGGCCAGATCTTCTTCGCCTCCCTGCCACCAGCCGCCTTCCCCTATGCCCTCAGACCGATACTTAGGGAACATTTCACTCATTTCTGATCGACTTAGGCCAGGATGGCCGACAGCCGGAGCGTCGGCACCTGCTCGATGAAAAACGCCGCCGTGCTCGTGCAGTTCTATCCAGACTGCCGGATTGCAGCCAAGAAACTCAGCGAGCGGTCGAATCGTCTGCATCGTGCGCAACATTGGACTGCAGTAGAGGCGGGAAATCGCCATGCCATTAACGTAAGACCCAAGCCGCTCCGCCTGCTCCTCCCCCAGCTTCGTCAGTGGTGGCTCGGCCACCCGCTGATTCATGTAGGATTCGTAGGGAAATTGACCCGGACGATTCTTCAGCTGCTCGGCAAGCAGGTTGTTGGATGACTGACCGTGACGTATCAGATAAAGTATCATGTAAGGGAAGGTCTCCGCACAGAGCATTCCGGGACTAGAACAGCGACAGATTCTTAACCGCGCATACGGAGTGAGGGTACATGAACAGAGATGAAATGGCAAGAATCGGAGGCAAAAGGAGAGGGCGGCTGCTTTCGTATTTTTATTCCGTATAATAGTTTTTATACCAAGTTAGGCTAAAGAGTTGTGAGCATCGTCCCATTGGCACTCTGCGGCCTGGCCGGCCGTAGCCCGCGGGTCAGGTTCGTCCGACCAAAGAAGCTTGCGAGTTGCCCACTCTCTGAACGGTTGCCTCCTTTCGACGCGCAGCGCGGCTGGATGGAAAGCTTCGCTTGCAGCAATCTCCTTTTTGGACTGGAACTTGCACGGGTGTACATTACCATTTGGGCTGTCACCGAACCAACTCTTGTATTATTCCCAGCCAAATAGTTGATAGCAGCAGGTGACCGGCGGAGGACATGAAGAGTCGTACAGAAGAACCGAAGAGCCAAGAGCCCCCTGCTCCTGCAGACGACATGTCCTCTGGATTCCTGCTAAAGCTCAGGGCAGTTCGAGAGCCAGGATCTGGCCGGCAGGGATTGGCGAGCGATGTCGCCCAAACAGAAGATCCCCCCGACCACCGCCTGTCACGCGCACAGGCGCCGCGCCTTCTGATATTGGGCTTTGCCGGCATCATTCTCTTGGGAACAGCTCTCCTGAAATTACCGGCAGCAACAACCTCAGGTTCGTCGATTTCCTGGATGGAGGCCGCGTTTACCTCCACCAGCGCCGTGACGGTTACGGGCCTGGGCGTACTCACGACGGCTACGGACTTCAGCCGCTTCGGCCAGTTCATTATCTTGGTCCTTCTTCAGGTGGGCGGTGTCGGCTTTATCGCCTTTAGTGTCTTGCTTTTTCGCCTGGTCGGACGGCGGGTTACGCTGAATGAGCGATTCCTCATTCAACAGTCGCTTGGAGCCGAACGGCAGTTCAACTGGACTCGCAACTGGGGGCGGCTCGGCAGTGTCGCCAATCTGGCACTATATGTCTTGGTCGTAACCCTTTCGATCGAGGCGATTGGCACGCTGTTGCTCTGGCTACGCTGGCGGACGGAGCTCCCCGACGGAGAGGCGTTGTGGCTGGCGCTTTTCCACGCGGTCAGCAGCTACTGTAACGCCGGTTTCGACCTCTTCGCAGGCAGCGAGCACGCACCAGTGTTTGGTTTCGGAGCCGACTACTACACTCTCGTAGTCATGTCCGCTCTTATCGTACTGGGAGGCGTCGGTGTAGCCGTTTTGTACGACGTAGCAGGCTACTTCAGAAATCGTATGCTCTCCCTCAACTCTCGCATAACACTGGGCTTGACTGCCGCGCTCCTAGCTATAGGCCTGGCCGTCATGGCGCTGGACCGGCATCTATACGAAGATTTTCTGGCAGCCTATTCGCTGGGCGAACAGATCGCCGTCAGTATCTTCACAGTCATATCCTCTCGCACGGCCGGCCTGACCATTCTGCCCCTCCAGGAGCTCAGCCAGAGTACCCAGCTCATGCTACTGTTCTGGATGTTCGTTGGCGGCGCACCCGCCAGCATGGCCGGCGGTGTGACTACCAGCACTCTTGGCGTGTTGCTGATTTCTGCCTTGGCGACAGCAAAGGGGGGAGACAACCAGGCAGTAGCGTTTGGCCGCTCCGTACCAAGAGAAACGCTCAACAAGGCCGTCGCAATCATGACGGTCAGCACGCTGCTTGTCGCGGCCGTCACAATCGTCCTGTCCTTGTTTACTCAGGGCGACATCTTTGAACTTGGATTCGAGGTAGTTAGTGCCTTCGCTAACGCAGGTTACTCCCTGGGCTTCACCCACAAACTTAACGATTGGGGGCAGGCGCTGATTGCGTTTACCATGTTTTGGGGCCGCTTGGGTCCACTGACCATAGTCATCGCCCTTGCCCAGCGTGAGCGCCCTTCTTTGCTCCAATACCCAGAGGAACCGGTCATTCTAGGGTAGCAAGACTGCCACTCGGTCTGGCGCCTACGCTGCCTGCAGAAACGCCGCCCCTATACAAAACAAAGTCCAGGAGTTCAGTCAGGCAATGAACGATACCGGATCATACACTCTCGAAGACATGGGGCCAGGCGCTGAAGTTGCAGTGCGCATCTGTATGGCCGTTCAACCTGGTGAACGCGTGCTCATTCTTGGCGACGAGGACTCTTCGCTGATAAGCCAGGCGCTGGCCGATGCAGCAAGCCCAATCGCCGATTCCGTCGAAACGCATACACTGGAATCTCTCGGCCATCGGCCCATTACCGAGATTCCCGACAGGCTGCGTAAGTCGCTGGAACGGTTCCAACCTCACGTCAGTTTCTATACTGCCAGCAGCCGCCCAGGGGAACTGAAATTTCGAATGGCCTATATGCCGGCTGTGATGCAAGCGAATCCGGACGGCGCCCGCCACGGCCACATGATCAACATCACGCCTCCACTGATGATGCAGGGGATGCGAGTTGATTACCAGCGAATCTACGACGTAACGATGAGAGTGCACAGGCTAGCAAGTAGCGCAGAGGAGATCCGCGTCACGAACCCGAAAGGAACCGACTTTACCGCCACCTTGAATCCCAGCTTCAACTGGATACCTTGTCACGGGCTCTACCACGAACCAGGAAAATGGGGCAACCTGCCCGAAGGGGAGACCTTTACCTCACCGGGCAACGCAAACGGAGTTCTGGTCGTGGACGAGTTGGGCGATTATTTCAGCGAACGCTACGGAATCCTCGAAACCCCAGTCAGTTTTGAGGTTGAAGAAGGACTTGTGAAGTCAGTGCAAAGTGAAGACAGATCTTTGGAGAAGGATGTCCAGTCCTATATCTTTGGTGCTGAAAACGCCGATCGGGTTGGGGAGTTCGCAATCGGTACCAACATCGCTCTTACCGGGCTGGTTGGAAATCTGCTCCAGGATGAAAAGTTTCCCGGTGTACATGTGGCTTTCGGCGACCCGTACGGCAAGCAGACAGGCGCCGACTGGAAGTCCGACCACCACGTCGACGTCATCCCAACCCGATGCACAATCGAAGTGGACGGAAGACGGATTATGTCGGATGGACGGTTCATACCTGAAATTCTAGAGGAATAGCCAGGAAGGATCTGAAATCTCTCGCTAAGTTGTGCCAGCATGAAACTCGCCCATTCTGTTCCAGGCGTGCATGAACCGAATGGGCGGAAGGGGCAAGCTAATCTTGACTGTTTCAGTGAAGTTCGCGAAAAGTCGCCTGCACAGCTAATTGGCAGCACCGAAAGTCGAGATGCGCGGGCGAAATGCGCGATCAAATGCTTCCAACTTTTCTCTGAACCAGACATGCTGTTCCGGCCACTGTGAACGGTTGGTCGGGTCGGCGTTGTACTTGCGCAGCATCACCTGCCCCTGCTTATGTTCCGGCAGTTCGCGCCACTCCAATGCATCACCTATCTCCGCACCGATCTCCCCGCGCTGCTGGTAGAGAGTATTGTAGGAAACTTCGGCATCACCCTCACGAATCACCAATTGAACGCCGATTCCACCTTCACGCATATTATTGAAGGCAGTCATACGCAGGCGCCAGTGCCCAACGTCAAAGTTCATCCAGTTTTGCGAGCGAGGTGTACCTGGCCGGATGAAACTTCCACCGTCCTCCAAGTGCTTCCGCAGAGCCTGCCAGTACTCCATCTGTAATTCGTTTTCTACGAGCTGATATTCCAGTTGCAGTTCATTCTCGACCTGCTGTAGCTGATCCTCCAGTGAGGTGTCGTCTGTCTCAGGTGCAGGAGTTGGGATGGGGGCCGGTGACGGGGATGGAGAAGGCGTTGGCGTACTGCCGGGACTGCTCTGATCTGATGTGACCGACCCTTCTTCCCAGCCGGTTGGCTTGCTGACCAGATAGAACTTTGGAGCAAGAGGCGAATCGCCGATACGCCACAACTCTACCTCCAAACCGAAAAACTGAATGTTGTCATTTGATATCTCGTTCAACCAGTTGAGTGTATTTCGATCTTCCTGTGTAAACTCAGCGGCCACCCACACCATCGTAACCGCCTTCAACTCTGCTGCGTAAGTGAGTAACTGCCCTAAGTGACTCTGGTCGGTATGTTCAAGTTGATTTTCGATTACTACGTAACCTCCGCTGCTGCGTGACCGGCAGACAACTCCTCGCGGGTAAGGTGAGACCCAGCCCTCCATGTCTTCCAACTCAAGGTCCAGGTTTATAGTTTCCCCGAGAAGGGCCAGACTGTCGCCGCGCGCAATCCAAGTGGCGAAGTCGCTGTCCTCGCTCACCCATACAGTTCGCAGTTCCACTCGTTCCAGGCGGCCAAAGTCAAACTGAATCATTCTAACATTTCCTCCTATTTCGAATGCCGTGTCAGTTGTATAAAGTGTAAGCCATGCCCGGAACGATTCATCCCAAAGGATCTTTGCCGTGTTTTAGAAGCATCAAGGGGGCTTGCCTGATCCGAAAGCGTAGGACTCCACATCATAGTTTTACACGAAATGAATGGTTAGTGCAAGCGAGGAATTTGCTAATTTGACAGTGCTCTTTCTCACCCTTATCATAGGCGCAAGGGTTAGACTGTCATAGCAGAAGATTATGCGAAACCCATCGTTCAGTAGCCTTGCGGGCGTAGTTCAGTGGTAGAACGTCAGCTTCCCAAGCTGAATGTCGACGGTTCGAGTCCGTTCGCCCGCTCTCTTATTCTCTCTCCGAGCCCCTCTCGGTTTGAGGCCGGGTCCCGGTTGCTCATATTGGGCATGATGTATCCCCACAGACGGAATCGCCGGTGGCTCGCAATCGGCTCTTCAGCGTCAACTCCCAAATAAGTCCTCTTCGGCTACACGCAACCGCAGATCGCCCTGACCGGTCAAGATCCAAAGTTGGCCAGGGGCATGCTCAAATACGTACGGATAGGATATCCAGGCGTCTTTCTCACGGGCAATGACCCGGGGTGCCGACCAACTGACACCATCATCTTCGGAGACGGAAACCGACAGCTCCTCACGATGCCAGCTCGCTTCGTCTTCCGACAATTGACCGCTTCGGCGAGGGGAACTGTCAGACCCCTCAGGATAGAGACGGTTCCAAACAAGTAGAAGCCGGCCGCTCTGTAGACGGGTCAGATAGCCCGGTGACGTGCTCGCCTCGATCGAACTCGGGCGAATCGTACGCCACGAAAGCCCGTCGTCTTTGGAAACCGCTTCCCAGAATCGATCCCAATTCGTGCGAATAAGCATCCAGAGTGTGCCGTCCCGCCTCTGTACGAATGTCGGCTCGAACGCGCCGTCATGGTGACCATGACCGCCAAGGTCTATGAAGTTGCTGCCTCGCCAGCTCTTCCCTCCATCCCCTGACGAGTAGACACGAATTACATTCCTCCCAGGGTGGCGCAGATAGAACTGGTTTGTTACAACAATTCTGCCGTTGACGGTTTCAATCATGTTGATGGGAGGATGACCGCACACTCCGTGGAAAAGAAGCTGGCGATCAACCCAGGTGGCGCCGCCGTCGAGGCTGCGGATTGCCCAAAGGTCTCCGCGTGCGTCGGCGCCCGGTTCACGGCTCTCATCGTCCCAATTCAGTACCCGCTCGTCCATCCAGACGAAGACCAGAACCCCGTCGCGAGTCGCCAATAACTGACCCGCGTTTCTCGGGATTCCCGGCCCGGGGGGTGGCATGTCGTGGCCGTCGGCGCGGAACATCGGACGCGGCGCTTGCCATGTGGCTCCGTCATCTGTGCTGATAATTGTAGCGTTGCCGGCGACTGCCATGAGGCTCCCGTCAGACAGCCTGATAAAGGGTCGGCTTGCGTCCATCTCCAGCTGCTTACACACTGGGTCAATCCAACGGTCAGTTGGGGTGCCATCTCTATTCGAAAAGCTCATATCTCGGCCCTCCCGCAAATCCTTTCCAAGGAGCAAGTTTAGTGCCCTTCTTGAGGCTGGGTATCTGTGAAATGAATACACGAACCATAGCACGGCGGCCTGTCGGCGTCAACCCGTTTTCGAGCAACTGTGAAATTCGCAGATGTTGCCTCAATGCCCCTTTCCAAGGCACTCGCAGGTTTGACTCACTATAGGCAAGACAGTATCCTGATTACCGACTCCCCTCAGAAATTGCGATTCAGACTGCGCAATACTGTCAATCAACTATGCGAAGATGGACAGATGAGGAGAGCAGACTCTGGAAGGTTTGGTGCCACCGATTTGCGACAACAGCTTCCCTCGGTTCCTGATTCCACCTGTTTGCAGTCAATGCGGTATTGCAGCATCGTCCAGCGTAGAAACGCCAAAGGCACCGTTCCTCCGAAAACACAGTCTTCATGACCGCCGACATGATTGTTCTTGTCGTCATTCTTGTTGTGGCGACCTATCTCTATCTGACCGACTGGCTGGCAACGGAGACGACCTCTGCTCTTGCCATCGCGGCCCTTGCCCTGACCGGCATCCTGGACTCTGGCGAAGCCTTGTCCGGATTCGCCAGCACCGCCACGCTGACGGTAGGCGCCATGTTCGTGATCAGCGGCGGGCTGCTTCGTACAGGCGCGCTGGAGATCGTTACAATTGGCCTGGCCCGTTTCTCAGGCGGCAGTCCCCGTAGGTTGCTAATCCTGCTGGGCGGCGTCATTCCTCTGGCCAGCGCCATCATGAACAACACGCCGGTGGTCGTCATGATGGCGCCGGTCGTACTCTCACTGAGCCAGCGTTTCCGGATTCAGCCATCCAAGCTGCTCATCCCCCTCAGCTATTTTGCCGTGTTGGGCGGTACCATAACGCTGCTTGGAACAAGCACCAACATCCTGGTCGATGACCTTTACCGCGCAGCCGGTGGACCTGGCTTCAACCTTTTAACTTTCACCCCGCTCGGCCTGATATTTACAGTCGCAGGCGGAGTTTTCGTCGTCTTGACAAGCCAGAAGTTGCTGCCCGACAGGTCCCCTGCCGGCAGCCTCGGAGAAGGCCGCCACCAGAGCACACCTTTCGTCTCCGAACTGCTGGTAGAAAAAACAAGCCCACTTCTCGGCCAGAACGTTGGCGAACTGTTTAGCCAGGCCGCAGGAGTCCGATTTTCGCGGCGCAGGTCGGAGCGCCACCACCGGCGCCTGACTCATTTGCGCGGAGCGCTGCGTAACGACGGTGAATCGGCGCAGGACAGCATCGAACTGCTCGAGCTTCTGCGTGACGGCAGACCCCATCGCGCCCGGCGTCCCCAACCGTCTCGCTTTGGACTGGTCAGACGCTTTGAGCCGGAGGAGGCCGAGCTGCTTCGAATACAGGAGGGCGACGTACTGGTCATTTGCGGTGCGCCGCCTGTCATCGCCCGCTTCATCGAAACCTACTCAGCCTTTGTGTCGGAACCGGGGCAGTTTGCGCCGCCCCCATCCGAGAGGTCGGCAGGCGCGTTACCATCTACCCGAATTGTTGAGGCGGTCATTTTGCCGGACTCGGTTGCCATCGGTCGCCAATTGGCACAGTTGGAATTCGAAGAAAGCCACCAGGTTCATGTACTGGGCTTGCAGCGCAGAGGCGGGCAACGCCGAGTCGGCCCGCGGCATGCACGCCTCAATAGCGGGGATGTCCTGCTCTTGCAGGGTACCCGGTCCGGCCTGCACGCAGTGAGCGAGATCTTTAAGCTTCTTCTTGTCGAGGGTGTGGAGTCGGTAATCGTCCGACGTGCGAAGAACCGCCTTGCCCTTATCATCATGGGGGCAGTTATCCTCTTGGCCAGTTTGACGGAGATACCAATCGTCATGCTGGCGCTTGGCGGTGCTGCACTGATGGTTGCTACACGCTGTCTACGAACCGACGAGGCGATGTCGTCACTCGACGGGTCAACTCTGTTGCTGCTAGCCGGCACGATCCCCATGGGGATAGCGATGCAAAAGACTGGACTTGCTCAGCTGCTCGTGGACCAACTCATTGCAGTTTCCGGCCAGGTCAGCCCGGTCGTCATGCTCTCACTTTTCTATCTCTTCACTAGCCTTCTGACTCAGCTGATCAGTAACAATGCCGTCGCAGTGCTCCTCACCCCAATCGCGCTTTCCATGGCCTCCACATTGCAAGTCAATCCGCAACCGCTGTTGATGACGATCGCCTTTGGGGCTTCGGCCAGCTTTATGACGCCAATGGGATACCAGACAAACGCGATCGTTAGAGGAGCTGGCGGATACACGTTCGGCGACTATCTGCGCATCGGGATTCCGTTGACGGTCATTATGTGGGGGCTGGCTACTGTTCTGATACCTATTTTCTGGCCCTTGTGATTCTGTGCACCGTGGCGGCTGGTCTGCGATAATGTCCCGCAGGAGCAGGACGCCTACTCGCCGTCTTTCAATAAGGAGAAATCTACATGTCCACGCCATCGCTGGCAGATAGGGATTGGAGCGGAGGAGTCGTTCGCTACCCCGACCCCGCTGTCGAGGTGCTTGACGACCGCTTCAGCAAGTACAGAATTGGCAACGCTGTTGTCGAACGACTTTTCACAGGATGCCGCTGGGCGGAAGGCCCAGTGTGGTTCGGAGACGCCCGGTGTCTGATCTGGAGCGACATCCCCAACAATCGAATGTTGCGCTGGACCGAAGAGAGCCGGGAAGTAAGCGTCTACCGCAGCCCCTCCCGCCACAGTAACGGCAATACCCGCGATCGGCAAGGTAGGCTCGTGACCTGCGAGCACACCGGCCGCCGGGTATCACGCACCGAGCACGACGGCTCGATCACTGTCTTGATGGACAGCTTTGAAGGCAAAAGGCTCAGCTCTCCCAACGATGTCGTGGTCCACTCAGACGGCAGCGTCTGGTTCACCGACCCAGGCTACGGAATCATGCTCAACTATGAAGGCAAGGTCGCCGAGGCGGAGCTCCCCACCCGCGTCTATCGTCTGGACCCTGAAACTGGTGAGGCAACAATCGTAGCCGACGACTTTCTGCGCCCAAACGGGCTCTGCTTCTCGCCTGACGAGGACCTCCTGTACATCGTGGATACGGGACGCTCCCATGATCCAAACGGCCCGTCCCACATCCGGGTCTTCGACGTCACCCCCGATAACCGCCTCGAAAATGGCCGCGTCTTTGTCGACATGAATCCCGGCATGGCCGACGGCATTCGTTGCGATGAAGACGGCAACCTCTGGGCCGCGGCCGGTTGGGCCGGGCCTGGCTTCGACGGCGCCCACTGTTACGCGCCGGACGGAACCCGCATCGGGCAAATCCATCTGCCCGAAATCTGCGCGAATCTCTGTTTTGGCGGAGCGGGAAAGAACAGACTGTTTATGGCAGGCAGCCAGTCGCTTTACGCAGTATACGTTGAAACGACCGGCGCTCAGCAGCCGTAAATTCAAACAAGAAGAAGGAGATACCCAGTGTCCTACAGCATTCACTCAACACTGCAGGAAATTCTGAGCGATGAGCGGGCCAAGGCGGTCCTGGAGAAGCACATGCCCGGTGCCTCATCACATCCGGACCTTCCCATGGCAATGCAATTGACCTTGCAGCAGATCTCCTACTATCCGGAGGCGGTGGAAGCAGGCCTTTCCCAGGATAAGCTGCTGGCTATTGACGCCGAACTGAAGGCACTCGGGTAAGCAGTCGGCGCTGGAAAGCAAGAACGGGCCAAGCTACAGGTTTCCGCGGCGACGCGCCATTTCGAAGGCGTCGTCCTGAGGCTTGTAATTGAGGATCGCCTTCGTGTCAGTCATGTCCAGGCGCTTGTAGCGGTTGTCCGAAATGCCGTGAAAGTTGCCAAACAGAACGTCGTCGCCTGCCTCGACCGCCGCCGCGATCAAGCTTGCATTGTCCTCCAACGTTTGAATGATCTCTACATACTCGTGATCCCAGTGGATCCATTCCGAGTCACGGTCCTGTACCGCCCCGAACCGGAGACAGAGTGAGGAAAGACCGTGCGCGGCCGAATAATAGCGCGCTAAGGCCTCGCCCCAGCACTTAGTCGCGCCATACAGGTTTATGGGATAGACAGGCTGGCTGGTATGAACCTGCTGATCGCGTGGATAACCTAACACTGCATTGATGCTGCTCGCGTAGACAACCCGCCGGCAACCGGCCTGATGGGCGGCTTCAAACACATTGTAGGTGGCAATGACATTGTTGGGTAAGAGACTCTCCCAGCTGGCGTCCATGCTCGGGTCCGCCCCTAGGTGGACCACGGTGTCGACGCCTTCAAAAAGCGGTCGAATCGCATCGAAATCGCTCAAATCCGCCCGCGTGAATGGAGCGCCCTTCGCATCCTCCGGTTCGGCTATATCTGTGAGGACGAATCTGTAGGCGTCTGCATAGGTATTGCGGAAAAAACTCCCAATTTTACCGGCCGCACCGGTAAGAAGGATCTTACGAGTCATAAGAAAAGCCTCATGTGACAATTGAGAGGCAGGCAATCAACGACGCCCTGCCGGATCAACCCACTTTTTCTATTACGCCAACGTATTGCCCGCCGGTTCCGCCTATGAATTCAGCAACGCGCCAACCGGTACCCTCCACGATCTCCTGCATCTCCGCTTGAGAAACCATCAGATAGTCGAACCAGTCGCCGATCATCTGGCGGTAGCGAACGCGCAGGCGAACCTCGCCGGCCATCCTCCCCCTCTGGCGGTTTCGGTCATGATAGCCAAGATGCTCTGGCTTGTCTGTTCCATAGATGTCGAGCGACTCCGCCACAATACGTGCGTTTTGACTGGTTAGCTTCTTGAGGCGCCGAAGCATCCACTTTGCCCGGCGGGGGTTTGCAAACAGACCGAAGTTGTTACCCATCATCAGAATGGTGTCGAAAGTACCAAGGGATCTGTCAACCTTGTGGAAGGGTAAGTGCTTCACATCCTTAACGCCCCGCTTTCGGCAGATCTCGAGCGCGCCCGGCGACACATCGATGCCAACCACTTCATGGCCTCTTTCCTGCAGATATAGCGCAAAGCGGCCTGCTCCCACGCCCACATCCAAGACGCGGCCGCGCACAAATGTCATCGCTTGCTGCAGTCGGGGAGGCCATTCCGTGTAAGGCGAAAAGTAGGCGGGCAAATTGTTTGTTGCCATGAGATAGCCGTCATCCCTCTCGATAAACTCATGGCAACCTTCACCTGCAAGATGGTCGGTTAGGAGAAGACCGAAGGCATCCTGCTTCCTCACTCTATTCATCCAATATACTCCGAACGTCTACAAGAAATAAGGCCCCGTTAGTGGTTGTCCATCTTAAACGGCCGTGCTATAAAGAGCAAGCAAACGAACATGAATAAGTACAACAAAAAAAGGTACGATTTTTGCAAAGGAAAACACAATGGCCGCCAACAATTCCAGCCGGATCCCGGTAGACAACGACGACAGCAGCCTCTTCGACGTCCAGACCAACGCCCAGGGCCCAACCGGCTCCCTGCCCCTCGACGAAGAGTTCCTGCGCAACGCCCCCAGCGGCGACATCTTCGGGCTCACGCAGGACGCCGGCATGGGCTGGAACCCCCGGCGGCTGCGTAATCCGGAGTTCCTCATCCTCAGCACGCAGGGCGGTATCCGTGCACCGGACGGCACACCGGTCGCGCTCGGTTTCCATACCGGCCACTGGGAGGTCGGGCTTCTAATGGAGGCCGCGGCCGCGCGACTCAAGGATCTTGGCATGGTGCCCTTTGCCGGTTTCGTCACTGACCCTTGTGACGGCCGCTCACAGGGCACGACCGGTATGATGGACTCCCTTCCCTACCGCAATGACGCCGCCATCGTACTACGCCGCCTGATACGTTCTTTGCCTACCCGAAAGGGAGTAATGGGCGTGGCCACTTGCGACAAGGGTCTGCCGGCGATGATGATCGCCCTCGCGGCACAACGGGAACTACCCGTAGTGCTGGTGCCTGGCGGCGTGACTCTGCCCCCCAGCGACGGCGAAGACGCCGGCAAAGTGCAGACTATCGGCGCCCGCTTCTCTCACGGCGAAATCACAATGGAAGAGGCCGCCGAACTGGGTTGCCGCGCCTGCGCCTCGCCCGGAGGTGGCTGCCAGTTTCTCGGTACAGCCGCCACATCTCAGGTTGTAGCCGAGGCCCTGGGTCTTACTCTGATGCATGCCGCCTTGGCGCCGTCCGGTCAACCTATATGGAGGGATGCAGCCGATCGTTCAGCGCGGGCCTTAGTTTCACTACACGAAAACGAAGTCGCCTGCGCCGACATTCTCACAGAAAAAGCACTCCACAACGCCATGGTCGTACACGCAGCCTTCGGGGGATCGACCAACCTGCTCCTACACATCCCCGCCGTCGCCCACGCCGCCGGTCTGCCCCGCCCCAGCGTCTCCAACTGGCAGCGAATCAACGCGAATGTGCCCCGCCTCGTCGACGTCCTGCCCAACGGGCCCAAGGGCCATCCCACTGTCCAGGCCTTCCTCGCCGGCGGCGTGCCCGAGGTGATGCTCCACCTGCGCGACCTGGATCTACTGCAGCTGGACGCCCTTACCGTCCATGGCCGACCGCTCGATGAACTGCTCGACGAATGGCAGAGCAGCGAACGCCGCAAGCGGCTGCGTGAACGCCTCTTCTCGGCCGATGGAGTCGACCCCGACGACGTCATCATGGACCCAAAGACCGCGGCAGCGCGTGGGCTGACCAGTACCGTTACCTTCCCCACCGGCAACCTGGCTCCCGAGGGTTCGGTAATCAAGAGCACGGCAATCGATCCCTCAGTGGTCGACTCAGACGGCGTCTACCGCAAGACTGGCCCGGCCAGGGTCTTTACCAGCGAGCGCGAGGCGATTGCCGCCATCAAAGGCAACCATGAGAAGGCGGTTCAGGCAGGAGACGTGATTGTCTTGATGGGTTGCGGCCCGATGGGAAGCGGAATGGAGGAGACCTATCAGCTGACGTCGGCCCTTCGTTATCTGCCCTTCGGAAAGCAGGTGGCTCTCATCACCGATGCTCGTTTCTCCGGCGTCAGCACCGGCGCCTGCATCGGCCACATTGGCCCCGAGGCCCTGGCAGGTGGCGCGATTGGACGGGTGCGGGAAGGAGATATGATTCAGATCGAAGTGGACACCGTCAACCTGCAGGGCAGCTTGGACATCTTGGCCCCGCCTATCAGCAATGGAAGTGGAGTTAGTGGCAACGGGTCGGACGCAGCCGCGCAGCGCGATGCCGGCTCCGAACTGTTAGACAGCCGTTCACTGCATCCCGATCTGTCCGCCGACCCGAGACTCCCTAACGATACACGACTGTGGGCGGCACTGCAGGCCGTGAGCGGTGGCACGTGGGGCGGCTGTGTCTATGACACGGACCGCATCTTGGAGGTACTCGCCGCCGGTGAGAAAGCCCTGGCTGGGTAACAGAGAAATCGCTGGAAACTGTCTCGATGCAAGCCTATGCCTGTCCCCTTTGCCGAGAACAGGGACCCACCGAGAGTCAGCAGCAGATCTCTAAGGATCGCTGCAGTCGCGTGTGAACCCGCACTGAGTACATATGATCTTGCAGTGACGTTTGGTTACACCGCTACCGCAAAGCCAGCAGAAAGTATCGTCCACCGGCTCGTAAATCGGGACGAATCCGGTCCCCGCGGCCTTGTCTCGATGCTCGTAACTCACGCGCTCGATTCGTCCGTCTATCTCGTAGAAGGTGGCCTCATAACCCTGAAATTCTCCGCCTTCGTACAGAAATTTCGCCGAAAAGAAACGGTCCTCGAACAGCCACGGGATAAACATCCTGTCACCCGCCCACAAATTCAGGTCCAGCAAGCGGTCGTTGTCGATCCAGGCAAGCCTTCCCTCTAGAGAGTCGCGTAGCTCCCCGGTCCAATCTGGGGCAAGGAAGAGCCATACGTACCAGTCGGCCTCACCGTCAAAATTGGGAAAAGTGATTTGACCGCGCAGCGATGGATCGAGGCAAACGAGCCCGCTCTCCTCGTAAACTTCACGTACCACGCACTCTTCCGGCGATTCCCCCGGCTCGAACTTGCCGCCTAGGCCGTTCCACTTGCCCTCGTGGTAGTCGTTGGCCCGCTTGACCCTATGCAGCATCAGCGTCTGTCCGGGCCGTTGAACGTAGCAGAGCGTTGCCAGCTTCAGACTGTTGTTGGCCATGTTCAGAACGCCGCCAACTCCATCGCGCTTGCGTAGATCTTCTGTGCACTGGGCCGGTACGCGTCCTCCAACGTCGGGCTGAATGGTACAGGCACATCCAGACCCGTCAGTCGCTGAATCGGTGCGTCAAGCCACTCAAAGGCCTCTTGAGCGATAAGCGCTGCCACCTCCGCGCCGACTCCGGTGTTCCCTGTGGCGCTGTGGACGATAAGAACCTTGCCGGTCTTTCGCGCACTCTCGAGGATTGCTTTGGTGTCCAGTGGCTTGAGCGTGCGCAGGTCGAGGATTTCAGCGTCAACACCCTCCTCGACTAGCTGGGAAGCCGCTAAGTGGGCTTCCCGCACTTGAGCGCCATACGTGATGATCGACAGATCCGAGCCCTCCCGCGCCACGTGGACCTCACCAATCGGAACCATGTAGTCGCCTTCCGGTACGGGCCCCCGCTCCGATCTGTAAAGGATTTTGCTCTCCATGTATATGACCGGGTTATTGTCGCGTATCGCTGCGACCAGCAGACCCTTGGCATCTGCCGGGGTCGCCGGCGCCACGACCTTGAGACCGGGTGAGTGTGTAAACCACGCCTCCGGGTTCTGACTGTGGAAGGGGCCTGAACGCAGCCCACCGTCACTCGGCGCCCTGATCACCCATGGCACCGGCGCCCCCCAGCGATAATGATTGGTGGCGGCAAACTGAACGATGCTGTCGAAACCGCTGGAAATGAAGTCGGCAAACTGCATCTCAATCACCGGCCGCATCCCCATCAGCGCCATGCCAGTACCCATGCTGATGAATGCGTTCTCGCACATCGGCGTGTTGAAAATGCGCTCGGGCGGATATTTCTCCGTTAGCGGCTTAGTTACTTTGAAGGCGCCGCCGAAAGGGCCGGCCACGTCTTCGCCGAAAATGATCACTTCTGGGTCGCGCGCCATCTCCACATCCAGCGCATCTGTGATCGCCGCAATGTAGGTCATATCCTCAGTGCTGTTCATCTCTATCGTTCTCTTGCCCGCCGCTCTGGCGTCGTTACCGCGGCTGAATGTGGAATGGTTTCACGTATTTTATCATAAGCGCGCTATGTCGGCGCGGCAGAAGGTTCAAATAGTGTGAAGGCCGCTCTGGTGTGGGGCCGGAAATGGGACTGATATTGGGACAGGTTCATATGGGTGCATCCCAAAATGGGGGTGAACTTTCATATACCTCTGGAGGCACGCAAGCCATGGTCAGTTCCCAATCCAGTTTCCCCCAGAATAAGCGCCGTCTCTGACCACTGACCACTAACCACTGCAGTTCTGGGCGGTCGGGCCTATTCGGCCCTCCCTTGTGCCGGGGCTCCGCCCCCGCAACCCCCCCCGTCCTGCAACATGCCTGGTCGACCGGGTGTCGATATTGGTGACAGGTGCCTAATCGAAAGTGTCCAGCCAGACCACGTCCCGCCAGTGCCATCAGATCCCCGTAGGTGCCGGCCTTGTGCCTGCCCTCGCACCCTCCGCAACTCACGAACTCCACCGTACGGCCAGACCTGGCGCCTGCACTGCGTCTCGCCCTAAAACGATAAACAGTTCCAGCCACCGCTGTCACGGATTCCCCGCCAGACTGTTCCCACCCCAATTCTGGGATGCCCCCGTTCAGATTCTGTTGTTTGCAGTCCCGTTCAGAACACATGTTATACTGTGCTGACTAGCTCATTAGAAACTGAACGGGCGAAATACTTGCTGAATTGGTGTTCTACTTCGTGGCGTAGCCGTGTATTAGGGCGCATGAAAAGGGTGACGGCGGGCCCGGCATGGCAAGGGAAGTCATCTGGTTTTTCTCTGCCGGCTCCCAAGCAAGGTGTGATACGAAATCGAAGAACTCAGTATGAGCAAGTCCGAAATCATCTTTATAGTAACCGAAGCGATTGAAGGTGGATACGATGCCAAAGCACTCGGTCATAGTATCTTCACCCAGGGAGAGGATTGGGAGGACCTGGAGGAATTGGTGAAGGACGCTGTATGCTGCCACTTCGAAGATACTGGTGTAGCGAGGGCTATCAGGCTGCGCCGCGGAACAGCAAGGAACTCTGGGGAGCAAGTGATCCTGGCTTGTCTAGTTACTTGAGAAGATTGTCAGTTTTCCTGCTTTCTTGCCGAAGACGGAGTCAAACGAAAACGATAAGCACCCTGTTGCTGGCCGCCGCGAAAAGCCAACATGGAGCCGCAAGTACTCAAGAACTGACAATTGGATTCTAGAAAGAGGAGGCCTCGCCGACACAAAGGACCTGGCTACTCAGTTTCATATTTCCCCCGAAGGCATTTCTTGCTCAGTGAAAAGAAACATGCTACGAACACTTGATTTGATAAGATGAACCAAAAGGAAGCGTGCGCTTGCGAAGTGGCCTTGCTTGAGTCCCGTCCAAAGGAATCGTCCCTTTATGCAGGACAAACGCTATGACTATCTCCAAGATCAGAATCGCCAACTTTAAGAGTTTCGCTGACGAAACGGTTGAACTGAACGACTTCAACCTGCTGGTGGGCGCGAATGCTTCGGGAAAGTCAAACTTCGTCCAGGCCTTCAAGTTTCTTAGCGACATCGCTACGCACGGACTGGAAGACGCCATTTCGTTGCAAGGGGGCGTGGACTATCTGCGCCACTTCGGATCAGCTAGTAGTGAGCCTCTATCTTTCCAAGTGACGATTCAAGATAAATCTCACATGGTGGACAGAAGCGTTGATGTAGGCAAACGAACTGATGCCAAGCCAGTTCGCCCTATTTCGATTCGCACGCCTCAAGAGATTGTATCGCTAGACTACGAATTCTCGTTGAGGTTTCATGGAAATGGAAGTGGATATTTCGTCGAACGAGATAGAATGACTTTGTACCATGAACTTGGGGCACGCACTTCTTCTCGAAAAGACGGCTGCGAATATGCCAAGACGGTTGCCGAAAACTCTGCGGGCAAGCTAATTGTCAACTCCACGGTACCGAACATGGAGCATCTGTCTTCATTTGGAGGCGAGCAAATCGCGGAGCGAACTCTGCTGTTTGAAACGCCCATTCTTTTCCTTTTTGCAGGTACCTTTGTTAACTGGTTCAAGGAAATTGGTATCTACGATTTTGATCCGAAGAAAGCCAAAGGGATTATCACTGTCGCCGGGCGCTCAGAGCTGGAGACAGATGGTGGTAACCTGGCCGTCGTACTTAAGAACCTGCTCAGCGATGAAGACACTAGGCGGAGCATCCGCAATCTGTGCCAGTACAACCTTCCTTACCTTGAGAATCTGAAGATTGAACAACTGGCTGACAGATTTGTCTCTATAAAGGTGCAGGAATCTTTCGATGATGGTCATGAATTGCCAGCATTCCTGATATCTGACGGAACGGTGAATATTATTGCTTTAGTCGTCGCACTCTATTTTCAGAAGCAGAAACGGTTTGCCATTTTCGAAGAGCCGGAGAGACATCTGCACCCCAAATTGATTTCAGGGCTGATGGAAATGTTCAAAGAGGCATCGGACAAGAGACAGATCCTTCTGACCACGCACAATCCGGAAGTCGTTAGGTACACTGATATTGAAAATGTGCTTTTGGTCAGCCGCGACAAGAGCGGCTTCAGCAGAATAGTAAAGCCTGCCAACAGCCAGTTTGTCAGGACTTTCCTGGAAAATGACTTGGGTGTTGAGGAGCTCTTTGTTGACAATCTCCTTGGTGTATGACTTTGAACGATCGAAGGTTATTTGTTCTCGTTGAGGGAGGCGATGATGAGAGGTTTTTCGAGAGCGTCGCCCGGCCGATGTTTGAGAATGTATATGACTTCGTTCAACTTTGGCAATATAGCCAGAAAACGAAGGCCAAGGTAAACAATTTCCTGAATAGTGTCAGAGTAATGCAGGCTAATGGCGCGGTTGATCTTGTCATCGTGGCAGACTTGGACGAATCTCCCTGTGTAACTGACAGGAAAGAACGCCTGCAGAACAGTTTCCGGGGTCTGTCCTCGGGAATAGGGGGTTTATCTCAATTTCGCTCTTCCACTCGAATTCTCATAGTTTGCAGAGAAATAGAAAGTTGGTACCTCGCCGGCCTCAGTGACGAAGAATGCAAGAGGATAGGACTGGCATCACCAGTTGACAGCACAAACCACATTGCAAAGGAACAGTTTCTAAATCTGATGCCAACCAGATTCACAGCAAGAATAGAGTTCATGTTGGAAATCCTGAAGGTCTTCGATTACGAGACGGCGCGCACAAAGAATTCGTCTTTCGGATACTTTATGCAGAACTATGGCATCGTTTGAGTTAGGCAACATATACACTGTATTGCTCCCGCCCGAACAACACTCTCGGAGGACCCAGTGAACGTAGAAATCCGCGACGAGAGATTCCGCGCAGTCGTCGGCGATGACGTCGACATCGAAGAAGTCGCCGGTGGCTTCGAATTCACCGAAGGCCCTATCTGGAACCACCTTGAGAACCACCTCATCTTCAGCGACATTCCCGGCAGAATCATGCGACGCTGGCGGCCCGACGGTAGCATCGAAACATGGCGACAGCCCACCAATATGGCCAACGGCAATGCCTACGACGGCGAAGGTCGAGTCATAACCTGCGAACACGCAACCAGTCGCGTCACACGGACGGAGAGTGACGGCTCAGTAACGGTACTGGCAACGCACCACGGCGACAAAGAGCTAAACAGCCCCAACGACATTGTCGTCAAGAGCGACGGGGCCATCTACTTCACGGACCCGGGCTTCGGCCGCATGGACTACTACGGCTTACCGCGCGAGCAGCAGCTCGACTTCCAAGGCGTGTACCGTCTCGATCCCGACAGCCGCGAGCTGACGTTGCTCGTCGACGACTTCGACCAACCCAACGGTCTCTGTTTCTCACTGGACGAGTCGCAGCTATTCGCCAACGACACGATGCGCGCGCACATTCGTGCTTTCGATGTCAACCGCGAGGGTACACTCGAGAACGGCCGCGTCTGGGCCGAGGTCACAGGCGACCGCGACGGCGTACCCGATGGCATGAAGGTCGACAGCGAGGGCAACCTTTACGTGACAGGGCCGGGCGGCATCCACGTTTTTGGCCCTGACGCCGCCTGCCTCGGCGTGATCTACATGCCTCAGGGCTGCGCAAACTTCTGTTGGGGCGATGACGACATGAAGAGCCTCTTCGTAACGGCCAGTACCTCCCTTTACCGGGTGCGAGTCCAGGTAGAGGGTAGACACGCCTTCTAGCTGGCAGGAAGAGGGCCTGGAGGACGGATAGCAATTGTGCCTGCATACGACGTCCACATACCGGCAGCCAGCACCAGTGGGTCTTCGGAATTGACGAATTAAAGCTACTGGGCTAGGTTGGAATTTGTGATCCTTAACCAAGTCAGATAGCTCCAGGAGATTCTAAGGAATGATCGCACTCGACGTATATTTCAACGCCAAAGACGGCAACGATGCCGAACTTGAAAGAATAATTGTCGACGTCTGGATGGAGGCAATGCGTCAGCAACCGGGCTTTGTCAGCGCCTCGTTGATGACACCCTTTCCGCAAGAGGAACTCGAAGCCATGGGGGCGGTTCGACCCCCCTTTTCCCACGAAGTAATCTCATTCTGGGAGAGCGAAGCGTTACGCCAGGAGTGGGTAGCCCGCGACATCCACCAGGAAGTTTGGCCTCAGGTGGAAGCGGCGGCCGAGGGAGTCACATATACAGTTTCCAATTGCGATAAGGATTGGAATCTCTGAGAACCAGGGGCGGGAACCTGCTCGAGTTTGCAACCCTCTCTAGCTCCCGCTCCGGTCCCCATCTTCCTGGAACTGGGCATCAACAACCGCCAGAATGGCGACGTTTACGATGTCCACCACCTCAGCGCCGGTCTCCAGAACATGGATCGGCTTTCCCATCCCCACCAGAATCGGCCCGATCGCCTCGGCGCCGCCCAGACGGTGCAGCAGTTTGTAAGCCGTATTGGCCGAAGCCAGTTCCGGGAAAACCAGCACGTTCGCATCCTCAATTGCACTGAACGGATAGTGGCGGCGCATCAGGTCCGGCACAACCGCCACGTCCGCCTGCATTTCACCGTCGATCTGCAGGCCCGGCTCCTGCGCCTTGACCAGTTCGGTCGCACGCTGAACCTTGTCGACCTGAGGATGACGCGTGCTGCCGAAATTGGAAAAACTCAGCATCGCCACCCTCGGCTCGACGTCGAACTGCCGCGCTACCTCGGCCGCATTGATCGCGATCGCCGCCAGCGTTTCGGCATCCGGATCGATATTCACCGTCGCGTCGCTGAAAAAGTAGATTCGATCGCGCACGATCATCAGGTAGACGCCGCTGAGAACGCCGCGCTCTGGCGCCGTCCCCACAATCTGAAGCGCAGGCCGTAACACGTCAGGATAGTTGTATGTCAATCCGGAAATAAAGGCCCCGGCGTCTCCGTTCAGCACCATAGCCGGCCCAAAAAAGTTAGACTGGCGCATCAGCTCGTTTGCCCTGGCCAACGTTACGCCCTTGCGCTGGCGTTCATGGTAAAAAGCGGCCGCGTAGTCTCGATACTTGGGGTCCTGGTTTGGATTGATCACCGTCGGCCGGTAGTCCAGCCCCAGCTCCTCGCAGCGAATACGGATTACTTCGGGATTGCCAAGCAGGACCGGCGTGCCAATGCCTTCCGACTCGACCGCATACGCCGCCCGCACGATCTTCGGGTGCTCGCCTTCTCCAAATACGACCCGTTTCGGATTCTGTCTGGCCTTGCTCTGCTGCGTACGCATGACCTGCACACCTTTGCCTATACGCAACGCCAGCTCGTCCAGATAGGCATCCAGATCGATATCGCGGCGCGCCACGCCGGTCTCCATCGCCGCCTTCGCCACCGCCGGCGCCACCCACATCAGCACGCGGCTGTCCAGCGGCTTGGGGATGATATATTCCGGCCCGAACTGGAGAACGTCCAGCCCGTACGCCTTCATCACGCTGTCGGGCACGTCCTCCTTCGCCAGGTCGGCCAGCGCCCGCGCCGCGGCCAGCTTCATCTCCATATTGATCGCCTTCGCCCGCACGTCCAGTGCACCCCGGAAAATGAATGGGAAGCCGAGTACGTTGTTGACCTGGTTGGGAAAGTCGCTGCGCCCCGTCCCCATGATGACCGTATCGCTGCGCGAGGCAATGGCGTCAGGGTAGGGAATCTCCGGGTCCGGATTTGCCATCGCAAATACAATCGGGTTTCCCGCCATCGAGCGCACCATTTCCGACGAGACTGCACCGGCCACCGAGAGGCCGATCAACACGTCGGCCCCGACCATGGCTTCACCAAGCGTGCGTGCGTCAGTGTCGCTGGCGTACTCCTCTTTCCACTCGTTCATGTTCTCCATGCGGCCATCATAGATGACGCCGCGGCTGTCGCACATGACGATATTGCTTTTCTCCGCGCCCAACGCAACGTAAATGTCCGCGCATGCGATGGCCGAGGCGCCGGCGCCGTTGATGACGATTCTGGCTTCGCCCAACGGCTTCCCCGCGATCTCCAGCGCATTCAACAAGCCCGCGCCGGAGATGATGGCGGTCCCGTGCTGGTCGTCATGAAAGACTGGAATGTCCAACCGCGCTTGCAAGGTCTGCTCGATCAGGAAACACTCCGGCGCCTTTATATCCTCGAGGTTGATTCCACCGAAAGTCGGCGCGATCAGTTCGCAAAAACGCACCATTTCGGCTGCATCCTCTGTATCCACCTCAATGTCGAAGACGTCCACGTCCGCGAAGCGCTTGAAAAGCACCGCCTTTCCTTCCATGACCGGCTTCGATGCGAGCGCGCCGCGGTTGCCTAGCCCGAGGATGGCCGTACCATTACTGATTACCGCCACGAGGTTTCCCCTCGACGTATAGTCAAAAGCGTCCTCCGGCCTGTTCGCAATCTCAAGCACCGGATGAGCCACGCCAGGAGAGTAGGCCAGCGAAAGGTCCAGTTGCGTCTCCATCGGCTTGGTCGGCGTGATCTTCAGCTTCCCTGGCCGGCCATTGGCATGATAGTCAAGTGCGTCCTGTTTTGTCAGCGTCATCGGGCTACTCCGCGTGTTCTTGTCAGACTGGCTCCCTTCATTGTATGCGATGTGAGTTGGATACGCACACATGAAGCGCCGTCTCTGTCCACCGACCTCTGCATTTGGGCGGTCGGGCCTATTCGGCCCTCCCTTGTGCGGGGGCTCCGCCCCCGCCACGCCCCCGCGCCAACAACAAGCCACGCC